>BJHF01000015.1 GCA_014191855.1 Deltaproteobacteria bacterium | reverse complement strand
TTTTGAGTCTCCCCCCTGCACCCCCCTCCTGGTGATCCGCCTACCGTCCTCCAACCGAACCACCATCGTGATAGTGATCTGAACGAGAGCATCATCATCAACCGTCCACGAGATCGGATCAGCTTCAACCGGATGCTCGCTGCCGGTCAGTCCCCGGACGCGCTCGGCGACGTTGCGTGCCGTCGGGCCGTCGGCGTCGTGACTGCGATCGCCTGGTTCGGGTGGTCCACGCGCACCGACGAGATGCGGCACTGCGTCGATGCGGTCTGGGACTGCCTGCAGAGGTGCAAACCAAAGGACCTGCCCAAGTTCTTCAGCGCGGTCAACCTCCGGCCGATGCTCGGCCTGCGCGGGCATGGCGCGTTCCGAATGTTGCCCCTCCCACCCCCCGACGCGCTTGAAGCCCGAATCGCGAGGGCTCTGAACGGCGCCAACGGGCCAGAGGCGACATGGGACTGGGCAACCGTCGTGTATCCGCTCGCCGACTCCAAGAACCAGAAGCTGTACCAGTGGTACAGGGGTGCGTTGGGGAGATTCTGGCAGGAGAGGCTCGATGAGCGGCCCGTCGAGGAGGTGCCCAAGCTCGCCGCCAAGTTCGAGGAGGCGTGGAGCTCGTTCATCGACCAGCTCTACGGTCGCCACGAGCTCGTACTCTACGCCCAACGGAAGTGGATCGGCCGCTGGTTCGAAGACTTCGACCCGACGCTGCCGGACGTGACCGAGGACCGGGATCGACCGTGGGACTACGACCACATCCACCCGCAATATTACGTTTCGGGGCGCCACCACGTCCCGCAGGTCATACGCGACTGGCATGCCTCGATCGGCAACCTCCGGGCCTGGCCGTACGCCGCAAACCGCGAGCGGCAGGAGGAGTCGCCGGCCGACAAGCTGAGCAAGCCTTCCGCGCGCGAGCGCGAGTATGGCGTTAGCTCGGCCAAGGACTTGGCCGAGTCGAGCTTCGTGTCGACGGACGGGATCCACTGGAGCGCCTCAGTGCCTGCGAATGCCCTTCCCGGGTACCTCGGCCGGCGGGAGTACCAAAGCGAGCGTGCGGCGCTGATCAAGGCGATGACGGGCCGCTTCTGCATGCTCTATCGCCACTGGTACGAGACGCTGGACATCGGAAGTTGGATGCCGAAGCCGTAGCCAAGGAAATCGTACGTGCCGACGCCGCGAGCATCAACCCACTACGAGTCCGGCGACCGCCCACGGGAGGCCAGCCACGAACGGCTCCGCGCCCCGAACCCCACGTCGGCCACCGCGGACCAGTAGGGCCACCTCGCGACTCCCCACCAAAGTGCGACTACGGTGCGACTACGCCCCTTTCGCGACCCCTCAAAGAGAAACGCCCGTTCCCAGATAACCAAGGAACGGGCGTCACTATTTGATGGAGCCGAAGAGGGGATTTGAACCCCTGACCTGCTGATTACGAATCAGCTGCTCTACCCCTGAGCCACTTCGGCAAGCGCCCGCCTTCTAAACGCCGCCACCGTCGCCGTCAAGGCTCACGCCCCCCACGCCGCGCCGAACCGCCCCTAAGCGTTCGCGAATTCCGTGAGATGCGCGCGCGGCTCCGCCACGACAACCGGGGGTTGTACGTGCAGGCGCATCGCCTCGGCAACCGAAACGGAGCCGGAGATCACGCAACGCAGGTAGGCCGCCTCCGCCTCGCCAGAGAGCGGTGCGTACGTTCCCGCACGCCCCACCGGCGTGATCTTCAGCTCGCCCATCGCGAGGAGGTACCTCCGCATTCGGGCTGCCGTCGTGTACACCCACACCGGGTTGTGGTTGAGCACCCGCTGCACGCGCGCGCCGGAGGCCGTCGCGTCAGGCGCCACTTCTTGCACGGCCGAGAGCGCCGAAGCCGCAAGCTCCGCATCCGAAGCCGCCCAAAGCGGATCGCCGCTTTCGACCGACATCTGCACCGACACTCGCCCCTGGAGCGCGCCGTTCCCGGGGAAGAGGCCGTGCCGTACCAGGCGATAAGCTTGCCCGGGCCCATCGACCACATGGGTGATCCACGGAAGGGTAGACCCGCCTTCGAGGCTCACTTCCAGCGCGTTGCGCAGCCGCAGCCACGCCACCTCGCTCGCCAGGCCCGGGGGCGCCGCCCCGCCGAGCAGCGCGACGACGCGAGCCGGGGGGAGATCCACGAACAGCTCGCCTTCAAACTCCCCGGCCTCCGTCGTAACGAGGCCGCTCGCGAGCCCCGTGACTCGGGTGTGCGCCACCTCCAGGCCTTCGGCCAGCGCCGCCAGCTCCGCCGCACGCCCATGCGCAGGGCACGCGCGGAAGCCCTCCGGCGCCGCTCCGTGTACGCCGCGGGCCACGTTCGCGGTGACACCGTCGGGCGCACCGAAGCGCCGCTCACAATACGGAAGGAACAACCGCTCGAAGATGGGGTCGCCGTAGGCTTGCGTAACCCAGTCCTTGTAGGTGCGAACCTCCTTGCCCCCCCCGATCAGGCGCGCAAGCTCCTGCGTGGCACGGTTCTTCCCCCACGCGCCCGCCGCCTCCGCCACCTGCGCCGCCGAGAACAGCTTCGGCAGCACCGCCCTCGACAAGGGCAGCGCGTGGATCGTACCGCCCACGTACAGGCCGGTGGTCATGCCCTCGATCGGGCGCCACCCACTCGGCACGCGGTTGAACCGCTCGAAGCCGGTGCCGACTGGCAGCTCGGCCTCGGCCAACCCCGCGAGGCTCCCGCCCTCCTGAACCAGCACGACGTTGCGCCCGGCCGCACGCAGCGCGGCTGCTGCCCGCAGGGCGCCGAGTCCACCACCCACCACAACTGCGTCTGCCATGACCCCGCGCTCCGAGCGGCCGCAGGATAATCCGGCCGGATGCCCGGGCCCGCGGCGAACGCCGCCCTAATGCCTCCGCAGGGGGCGCGCACCACCGGTCCGGTGAGCCCCCACACCCGCCGCTCCCTGCTCCTCAGCCTGCTGGCGCTAAGCGCGGTGGGCGTGGCGCACGCAAAAAGTCCGATCACACCAGCCCCGGCGCCGCCGCCCGGCCCCCCGCCGCGCCCACCCCTGCGCCCCAGCCGCCCACACCCCACGTGGGGCACGGGCGCCCGTGGGGAGCTGCTAGTGGTGTTCGCGCAAGAACATCTCTTTGGTCCCGGTGTTCCCCGCACAACGCTCCGAACCCTTGTGCAACAGGGCCCTCCCTCGCTCGTCGGGCTCGTGGCCGCCTATGGCCTCCGCATCGCGCCCGCCTCCCTTCGCGCCCAGCGTCGCCCGTTCGCCAGCGCGCTTGCGATCGTCGCCCAGCCGCCGAGGGTGCTCGCGGTAGACGGTCAATTCCTCCTCCCGACGCTTGACGAAGGGCTGCGGGCCGACCTCAAAGCCAGGCCGCTTGAGGCGCAAGAACTCGACGACGGGCTCTTCGCCAGGGTGCTCGGGGGAGAGTCGATCGACCCGACGATTCTCCTCGCGAACGCCAGAAGGCTCGCGATCGAGGCCGTGAACGCCGCCACTGGCGTGACGGTGCTGCGGCGGTTGGGCTACGCCCAGCTCAGCGCGTGGGTCGCGTCACCACCCGAGGGGTTCGCCCCTTAGCCCGGGGTCGATTCGAAAACGAACGTGTTACAACGCGACGATGGTGCGGCTGCGCGTTCACGACCCCTACTCCATGGAGCTCGACCTGGAGGTGCCGTTGGATCACGGGTCCTCCGAGCTGCAAGCTTGGTTCTTCCTACCGGCGCAGCTCGGTGTGGACGAGCCGGTGTTCGACCGCGATCGGTACTACCGCGACCTCACGGTGTACGTGCGGTACCAGTCTCCGCGCCGCGAGCTGGCGGAGGCGGACGTGCTGATCGCCCCGCTCACCGACGAAGGCGCCGAGCGCTCGCTTCGGTTGTATGCCGCGTGTATTCGTGCCCAGCTCCGCGTGCGTGGGCGGGCGCTGCGCGATCTCCTCGCAGCGGGAGAGGATCCGGAGCCCAGCATCCACCGGCTCATCGCCGAGTCCGAAGCCTTGCTGGCTCGTCATCGGGAGCGCCGGGCGAGGGCGGTGAACGTTACGCCACAGGTGCAGGCATCCTTGGCCGCGATCGAGGATTTTCTCTCGATGCAGGCGCTGGAGCTCTGGTTCCGGGTGCAGGAGCGGGCGCCGCACCCCGCGCTGGCAGCGGCGATCACGGCAGAGACGGCGATCCGCGAAGCCGGCGGGCTGCATGGCCCGCTCGACGCGGCAGATGCCCTCGACAACGAGCGCTTCGTCACCCGTCTCAACCGCCTCAAAAAATACGTTCTCGGTGCGTTGCATCTACGCTTTGTGTCCACGCGGCGTGCGCAGAACGCGCAGGATCTCGCGTTTGGCATCGCAGCCGCGCTCGCGATGACGGTCGCGGTGGGCCTGCAGCTGGTCGCCGCGTGGACCTTCGGCACGCCGGGCGGCCCGCGGGAGTGGGCGTCTCTCCTCCCCTTCCTCGGCTTCGCAGTCGGCGGTTACATCCTGAAGGATCGCCTGAAGGATCACCTGAAGGGCTGGTTCGCCCAGCGCTTGCCGCTCTGGCTGTTCGACCGGCGGCTCGACCTGTGCCCGGAGAGCGCGGCCTCCCCGCTAGGCGTGGCGGAAGAGACGGTTCGCTTGCTTCATATGCCGGAGGTTGACCCCCAGATCGCCGCGCTCCGCGCCATGGGAGATGACGCCATCGAACAGGTTGTTCGCGCCTCCGACGACGTGATCCACTACCGACGCGTGCTCCGCCTGGGGCGCGAAGCCTCCGCGAACTGCCCCGAGGCGCAGGCCATCGAGCAGATCCTGCGCTTCAACATTCGCGACTGGCTGCGGCGCATGGACGAGCCCAACCGGGAGCTGTTCCAACTGGACGAGGACGGGCTCGCGCACCGCATCCAGGGGCCCAAGACCTACCGGGTTACCGTCGTTCTGGCGGTGAACAACGGCGGGAAACGCGAGCTTGTGCACCGTGTGCTCGTGTTGTCGCGCGATGGAATCGTTCGGATCGCCGAGCCGACGCTGGCGGGCGATGGAGGTTCGGGGGGCGCGCCGTCCGCCGTTGTTTGATAGCCCCCGCCGATGCTGAACATCACTGGCGGTCACCTGCGCGGCCGCGCGCTCCCCGCGCTGGTTCCCGAGGGCGTTCGCCCCACGAGCGCCCGCACCCGCGAAGCCCTGTTCTCGATCCTCGGGCAAGATTTGGAGGGAACCTCATTTCTTGACGTCTTCGGGGGGTCGGGCGCCATCGCGCTCGAAGCTGCCTCCCGGGGCGCCGCCCCCGTCTACGTCACCGACCGCTCGCCGCTGGCCGTCGCCGCCATCCTCGCGAACGTCGCGGCGATGAAGGTGGTCGTGGACGTGCGCTCCCTCGACGCGATGACCCTGTGCCCGCCGGAGGGCTCTCCGAGGATCGAAGCCGATATCGTGTACCTCGATCCCCCGTTCGCTGACGAAATCGGCCCGTGGATCACGCGCCTCGCCCCGTGCGCCCGCGAAGTGCTGGTCGCCGAAGCGCGAGCGGGCGCGAAGTTTCCCGAGCACGCCGGTCCCCTCCCCCTCGACCGCACCCGGAAGTACGGCGACAGCGTGCTGGCCGTGTATCGGCACAAGCGCACCCGAAACGCGGACTAGATTTCGCGGATCCGATCTTGCCGTTTGTAGCCGGTGAGCCGATCGACCAGGTCGTCGTCCGGCGCAACGCGGTGCAACACGATCCGTCGGAAGGTCTGGAACTGGGTGACCCGAAACTCGCGATCCAGCGCGTGATACTTATCGGCCAAGCCTGAGAACCCGCAGGCTACCATCGCATCGGCCCGGCGCATCGGTTCGGGGAGCGGGATGTCCACGATGTCGATGTTCCCGTCCTGGTCCAGCGTGAGCGTGCCGCGGTCGAGGCGCTTTACCGATCGCCCCTGGGCATCCACCGCCTCCTCAGAGAGCGTGCCGAGCTGATCAATCACGATCTCCCTCACATTCTCCCAGCGCCGCCCACCGAGGAAGTGCACGTCGATGTACACCCGCTCCGGTTTCACATAGTTCACTTCCAGGTTGCGCGGTGAGGTGCGCAACTCCTCGTTCTCACGTTTGGAAGCGATCTGTTCGGCAGTGATGGGAAGCGCGCGCGGCACTCCGCTCACGACGGGGTCGTCCGAGCCCGAGCACGCGATCACCAGGGCGAGCCACATCCGACAAGGTTAACGGCACCGGGTGAACGTGGTCGTCCGATACTTTGCGCGGCTCCGGGAGCTCAAAGGGTGCAGTGAGGAATCGTGCACGTTTCCCGCGGCGATCACCGCCGCAGCGGCCTATGCGGCCCTGGGGCTCCCCGCCGAACTTCCCATCGCGTTCGCGGTGAACCAGGAGCGCGTGAGCGGCGACACGTTGCTGCGCGAGGGAGACGAGCTGGTGTTCCTCCCGCCCATCGGCGGCGGCTGAGATGGTGGGCATCACTTCGGAGCCCATCGAGCCGAGAGCCATCGAGGCGAAGGTGGAGTCGCCGGAGCATGGCGCGATCCTCACCTTTTCGGGAGTGGCCCGGAACCACCACCAGGGCAAGTCGGTAGACCACCTCTACTACGAGGCCTATGAGCCGATGGCGCTCGCGGAGATGGGCAAAATCGAGGCAGAGATCCTCGAACGGTGGCCGGCCGCCCGCGTGGCCATGGTTCACCGCACGGGCACGGTGGCCATCGGCGAGCCGAGCGTCGTGATCTGCGTGGGCGCCGCGCATCGCGTGGAAGCCTACGAAGCGAGCCGCTACGCCATCGAGGAGCTCAAGGCGCGGGTGCCGGTGTGGAAGCGGGAAACCTACGCCGACGGCACCGCCTGGATCGCGAACCGAAGCTGACGCACGCACGATCTGGCAGGCCACGTCGGTGTTTCTGGGCTAACGTGCGCGGCCTCCCGGACCGCCGATGCTCCTCGTACTCGTGGCCGCTGCCTTCGCTGCGGCGCCGCCGCCGATCATCAATGGAGAGGATGCGTCCGAAGCGGACTATCCGATGACCGGGGGCTTGATCATGTCAGCCCGGTATGACCTCGGCAGCCAGGGCAAGTATACGATCACGACGCTCGACTGCTCGTCCACTCTCATCGCGCCGGACGTGGTGATCGTGGCCGCACACTGCCTCGACCCCGTGATCCTATCCCAGGGCACCGAAGGAATTTCCGACCAGGAGTACGGCTGGTCGCGACAGGCCGACCTCTCGAAGTGGGACGGCTCGCGCATGATCACCACCTTCCCGGACGACGCGGTGATGGCAACGGAGTGGGACTTCCACCAGAAGTGGAACGCCTACGGGCTCGGGTACGGGATCGCCGAGAACTTCGATATCGGGATTGTGTTCCTCGAGGAGGCGGTGCTGGATGTCACGCCGGCCGTACTCGTGACCGCCGACGAGGCGGACCAGCTTGAAGAAGGCACCGAGATCCAGATCGTGGGGTGGGGCCTTCAGCAGCAGACCGACGCGTGGAGCCAACCGGAAGAGGGCACCTACGCAATCAAGCAGATGGCCACCACGGTGATCGGCGAGATTGGCGAACCTGAATTTCAAGTCGGGGTGACCAAGGAAGACGGGCGGAAGTGCCACGGCGACTCCGGAGGCCCGACGTTCATGGACGTCGAAACGGATTCGGCCGAAACGCTGCGGCAGATCGGCATCACCAGCCACGCCTACGACGCTACGGATTGCGAGAAGAAGGGCGGAGTGGACACCCGGGTGGATCACTACCTGGAGTGGATCGACAACGAGATGACCCAGCGGTGCGAGGATGGCTCGCGCGTATGGTGCGATGTTCCTGGTATTATCCCGCCACCTTCCGCGGCGACGGCCGACGACGACACGGCGGCTGACGAGGACGAGTCCACGGCCACCGGCTGCGCGTGCGACGCCGCCGCCGGAGAGGCCCCGCTGGCGCTCGCTGCGGTGGCGTTCATCGCCGCGATCCGGCGCAAGCGGTAGCGCCCGGAGCAAGATAGCCGGCGGCCATGCTGCTCCTGCTTGCCGCCTGCGCCCCGTACCCCGAAGGTCTCCGCGCAACCCCCGCCGGGAATGGCCCCGAAGTCGTGTTCGACTGGGATGCAAAACCCTTGCCAGAGCTCCCGTTTCCCAACGATCTGGCGACGCGAACCGACCCGACGAGCCCCACCGGCCTGCGGGTGAACATCCCCACGGCCGCCGCCACCCAGATGGAGCGGGACGCCCGCGCGAACCTGAACACCCTCAGTGGGTTCGGCGTGTACGCCCCCTTGGCCGTGGCTTTCGACGCGCCGCTGGACCTGGACAACATTGTCGCCCGCCACCGCGACGACGCCAAGCGGGGCACCGAGGCGTTCACGGACGACGCGGTGCTGCTCATCGACGTGGATCCCGACTCTCCCGACTTCGGGCACGCGGTTGCCCTCGACTTTGGCGAGGGGCGCTTCCCCTACGATGTACCGAATCCAAACCGCTATTTTCCCAATGACAGCCGCTCGGCGTCGCCGACGCTCGTGTTCGAGACGTCGGAAGAGGATGCAAACGGAAACGGCGTGCTGGACTGGGGCGAGGACACCGACAACGACGGCGTGCTCGACCACCCGAACGTGTACCCGGAGGGTGGCGATCCCCGCGCCGACTTGCTGACCTTCTACGAAAAAGAGACCAATACCCTGCTATTTCGGGTCGTTCGTCCGCTCCGCGAGGAGACGACCTACGCGGTTGTGCTCACCAATCGCCTCGTCGGCGTGGATGGCGAACCGGTCCGCTCGCCGTGGAAGTTCGTCAACCACCTGCGCCAGACCGCGGCGCTGCGCCCGCTCAGCGATTCCCTACCCGCGCTCGGACTCAGCGTCGACGACGTGGCCTTCGCGTGGACCTTCACCACGGGCGACGTGACGGGGGATCTCCGCGCGGCCCGCGAGGGCCTGCTCGGCGAAGGCAGCTTATCCGCCTTGGACAAGGATGTTCCGGAAGGGGTGAACGAAGCCGCGACGATGCACTCCATCCCGGGTGTACCCGCCGAAACGCTGCCGGTGAGCACGCTGCTCGAAACCCTGGTCGATCTGGGCTTGTTCGACGGGGCGGGCGCCGATGCGCTCATCGCGAACTACGGCGCCTTCGCGACCCACGTCGTGGGTGGGGCGTTCAACACCGCGAATCTTATGGCCGACCCGGGCGGAACTCCGACGGCCTGGCCCGCAGCCGACGACAGCGACGACGTCTGGCAGGTCGATGCGTTCATGGGCACCTACAGCGCTCGGGCCGAGCGCGTCATCTTCACGTGTGTCATCCCGAAAGACGTGCCGCAGCCAGCACCGGTGGTGTCCTTCGGACACGGCTACGGCTCGAGCCGCTTCGACTTCCTCGGCTTCGCTTGGGCGTTCAACCGGATGGGCTTCGCCACCTGCGCCTTCGACTACCCCGGCCACGGCCCCACGGTAGACGCCGACCAGGAAGCGCTGATCATGGCGGTGCTCGGCACCAAAAACCTGCTCCCGTTCTACGAGCACCTCAAGGACAGCCGCTACCGCGACCTCGACAACGACGGCGTCGGAGACTCGGGCGGGGATCAATGGACGGCGGACGCCTTCCACACCCGTGACATGGTTCGCCAGGCGGCGCTGGATCACGCCCAGTTCATCGACAGCCTCCGCGCCTGCGGCACCGGCACCATGACGCTCCCGGACGGTTCGTCACGAATGACATGCGATTGGGATGGCGACGGCACTCCCGATCTCGGTGGGAAGAACGTGGACTACAACGTGATCGGCGGCTCGCTCGGCGGCATCAACACCGCGGTAGCTGCCGCGGTGATCGACGAGGTGACGGCGTGGTCGCCCATTGTCGCGGGCGGCGGGCTGCTGGACGTGGCGGTTCGGACGGAGATCGGCGGCGCGGTGGAGGCGATGCACGGGCGGCTGATGTCCCCGTTGTTTGTCGGTTATCCTCAGGACGACGGTTCGCTGCAGATCGTGCAGATCGTCAACTCCGTCACCGAGATGGAGGAGCTTCCGGTCGCGACGCTACCGAGCTTCCCGGCGGGTGGACGCGTGAAGATCGAGAACCTCGACAACGGCGAGGTCCGCGAGGGCTTCGTGCCGACGGATGGGCGATTCCGACTGGGCATTCCGGCGGATGCAGCGAGCGCCTGGGAGAAGAAGGCGCTGGCGGGAATCCCGGAGACGGGCGCCCACGAGGGCGATCGCTACTTGTTCCCGGACAACACTGCCGCCGGCGACCGGCTGAAGCTCACGTTCTACGATGCGGCGGGAGCCGAAGTGGCAGTGGTGGACGAGTGGTCGGCCGAAGTGCCGTTCCAGGGTGCAACCTACGGCGCGGCGACGCCGCTCGTCGCTGCGGCCGAGGGGCTCGGGAAGATCCGCGGCACGCCGGAGCTTCGCCGGACCGCGTTCATCTTCGGCGCCGTGCTGGAAGGCGGCGATCCGATCGCCTACAGCCGCCAGCTCACGGAGATGCCGTTCAACGGCAAACCGCGCAACATGCTGTTGGTCCCGACGCCGGGTGACAGTATCGTATCGGTGAACGCCGAGATCGCGCTCGCGCGAGGCGCCGGATGGCTCGACGACTCGACGACGGATGAGCGCTACGACATGACTGTGGATCGCTACCTGATTGACCGGGGGGTGGTCTCTGGCCTGGAGGAGTGGGGTCCCTACACCTGCGCCGACGGCGGATCCTGCTTGTTCGACGCCGACGATCTCGACAACGGGACCGACGCCTACCAGGCCCCCTCGGACTCCCCTCCGCTGCGCGTCACCATGGCGACAGACAGCGGCACGTCCGCGATGCGCCTCCCCTACGTAAACCCTCGCGGTCAGCACGGCTTCGCGCTCCCTGAGCCCGACGAAGCCTTCGACATGTCCACGTTCATGTGTATGCAGATCGCCACGTACTTCGTGAACGACGGGCAGAGCGTGACGGACGACCCCTGCTTGGAGGATGCGTCGTGTGCGTGGATTCCGCAGCTTGAAGGAGGCGACGATACCGGAGACACGGGAGACACCGGAGACACCGGAGACACCGGGGACTCCGCCGACACGGCCGACACTGCCGATACCGCGGGGACGCCATGATCCTGCTCCTCGCGCAGCTCGCGCTCGCCGAAGATCCGGCCCCATCGGTGGAAACGCAGGTGCCTCCGGCCACAGAAGCGCCTCCAGCCCCCCAGCCGCCCGCAGGGCCGGCGCCGGCTCCGGCACCCGCTGAAGCTGCTGAAGCGCCTCTCCTCCCCGGCCCGAGCGTCAACCCCGCCCCGAAGCCGAAGGCGCTGACGGTCACGCATGAGGGCGAGGTTCGCGCGGTAGGCAGCCTCCCTCCCGGCGATCTGGTCGTGGACCCCGAAGGGGCAACCCTCGGGCAGGGCGCGGTGCTCGACTCCCGCATTCGCTTCGGCATGAAGTTCGCGTTCAAGGGCGTGGAAGCGCACATCGGTGGCGACTTTCTCGACGGGCAGCTCGCCGGGGACGCGTGGGACATTCGCGGCACCGAAGATGCCCGACACCGGGAGTCGCTCGACCCATTCGGCCCCGGCTCCTCGACGCTCCGGCACTTCTCCCTCGGCGGGCGCCTGGGCCCGGTGGCGCTCGAGGGCGGCGTCGTAACGAGCCACTGGGGCCTCGGCATGCTCGCGAACGACGGCAGCCACGACCCCGAGTTTGGTCGCTCCGACTTCGGTGATCGGGTGATCAGGCTGCGAGTCGCGACCAAGCTCAGCCAGACCATGCCCCTGTTCCTCGCCGTGGCGGGAGACCGGGTGATTGAGGACGAGAGCGCCGACTGGGATCCGCTCGGCGAAGGCGGGGAGGAGGCGTGGCAGGCGTTGGCGAGCGTGGTCTACGGCACGCCGGATGCGGCGCGCGGCGGCGTATACGGCGTTTACCGAAATCAAATGGAGATCGACCGCGAGCGGCACTCGCAGGTGGGCGTGCTCGACCTCTACGGCGATGTGCCGTTTCAGTTGAGCCGGGCGAAGCTACGGATTGCGGGCGAAGCGGCGAGTATCTTCGGCAGGACGTCCCGCGCGCAGAGCTACAATTCCCGTGACGGGCTCGACGTGCAGTCGGCCGGGCTCACCGGCCTGGTGGAGGCCCAGCACGTGCCGTTGGCGCTGCGGGTTGCGATCCGGGGCGGCTGGGCGAGCGGCGACACCGACCCCGACGACGGCTATGCCGAAGACTTCGCGTTCGACCGCGACTTCGACGTTGGCATGGTCATGTTCGACGAGGTGCAGGGCGCGGTGGACGCGGCGACCTACGCCCAGCTCACCGACCCCGAGCACAGCGGGAGCGCCCCGAACGGTGCGGAAGCGCTCGTGGCCGAGGGCGCGTTCAGACACGCGGCGTTCGTTCAGCCCGTCGTCGCCATCACGCCTATCCCGTGGTTGAACCTCAAGGTCGGCCTGACGATGGCGTGGAGCACCAACCCGCCGCAACAGGCGTTCGCGACCTACCGCGCGGGAGGGAACCCGACAAATCACCTGGGCGTCGCGACCAGCGGCTACGATCTGGGCACGGAGGTCGACTGGGCCGTGAAGGTCGGAGATATCGGCCTGGGCCCCAAGGAATTCTACCGCCCCGCGCTGCTCATCCAGGGCGGGCACGCATTCATGGCCGACAACCTGGGCGGCGGCACGGTCACGATGCTCTCGGCGGCAGCGCGCTTACGTTGGTAGCAACTACTGGATGTATCCGAGGCCCCGAAGCTGCTCCAGCATCTGCGCATCGGCCGGCGAAGCCGTGGTCGGGGCCTCAACCTTCTCGCGCTCCCCGTAGCTCTCCACGTCCGTACGGCCGAAGCGCCCAGCGTAGTCCCAGTCGAAGGCCTCGCTGAGCACGCGGCCGGGCAGCTCGTTGGAGATCGGCAAGCCGGCAAGCCAGGCCATGGTCGGCATCACGTCCATCGGGCTCGCGCCGCGCAGGTGCATCCCGGGCGAGATCCCAGGGCCGACCATGAAGAACACGCCCTTGGCGGCCCGGGTGTGGCAACCCGGACGCGCCGTGGACTTCGCCGGGATCGCGTCCAGGCACGGCTCCGCGCCGTGGTCGGAGTGCACGATGATCGTCGTATCGGGCCCCGCGGCGGCGATCAGCTCCCCCACGAACGTGTCGGTGAACCGGTACACGCCCTCCACGATCCCGCGGTCGCGCTCGAGCTCAGCGGGCGGCGTGCCGTAGGCGGAAGGCTCCACCAGATCCCAGCCATAGTGCTGGATCGGGTCAGGCCCGCGGAGGTAAACCATCGTTACATCCTTGGGATCGTTCTTGAGCTTGTCGATCGCGATACGGACATGCGGCTCGTCGAGCGTGTAGAACGTCTTGAGCCAGGAGTACGCGGTGCGCTCGTTGTAGGGTGTCTGCTCCACCACCCCCCACTGCGCGGCCGAGAGACCTGAGCGCGCGAGGAAGTCGTCCTTCGGAAACAGCTTCGGGTCGATCCACTGGCTCCGTAGGCTCTCCGCGAGCGCCTTCGGCCAGGTGTCCTCCTGCATCGCCGCCAGCGCGGCCGGATCGGCGCTCCAATACTTCCCGTCCATCCACCCCGCGGCGGCCGGGTTGGCGTGATCGCTCACGACGTACCCGTTCACCGTCTCGGCCGGCCAGCTCGCCCACCAGTTCACGACCCCCACGCTTTTCCCCGCCGCTGAAGCAACGTTCCAGATGGCGGGCACCTTGCGGGAGTTGCTCGTTACCGGCACCTTGCCCACGCCGGCCACTTCCTCGGTGTACTCCGTCACGCCGTGATCCTTCGGACGCCGGCCCGTCGCGACCGTAGTCCACACGACCGGGGACGAGGTCGACTCGATCGTGTTGAACTCCGTCTGCGACGCGCCCTCCGTCCACAACTTGCGGAACGTGGGCAGCTCGCCGCGCGCGATCATCGGCCCCATCACCTTCCACGATGCCCCATCCACTCCGATCAACAACACCTTCCGGCTCACCGGCGGCGGCAGCGGGCTCGACCGGGGCTTGAGGATGGTGAAGCCGCTCGGGCGCTCGGCAAGGCGCTCAAAGTCCGCCTCGATCCGCCCGCCACCCGCCTTGTAGATCGCCCAACGTCGTGACCCGGAAAAGATCAGGTAGTCCGCGCCCAGCTTGTCGAACATCGCCCGCACGTCGCTGTACGGCGAGGTGGCCGCGAGCCAGTGGTACCCAACGTTCCCCGTTCTCCACGCGATTCGCTGAAGCGTGCCCTCTTCGAAGGCAACCGTGATCGGCGCCTTCTTCGAGCTGTTGTGCTTGAGCCACCCCACGATGCTCGCGTATTTGTCGGCGCCCTTCGCCTCATTCTGCGCGTGCACCACCTGGTGGATCATCTCGTAGGTGCCCATCGCCAACGTGGTGGACAAAAGCCCGCCAGCGAGCAGGGACGGCAGCCCGCGACGCCGAAACAACCACAACAAGGGGAGGAGGAACGCGAAGATCGCGATCATCCCCTGGCGCCGGTAGAAGTACCACTCGCCGTTGAAGTGCTTGTGCGCGAGCTGGATGGACGCCATCCCGCCGATCGCGAACAACAACGCCGCCATCCGCAGCACGCCGTTCTCCGCGCGCACAAAGACCAGCGGCTGGCGCCACCAGCCGGCGCCCGGACGACGAATGGAGAACAACGCCACCACCGCCGCCACGGGTAGCGCCCAATTCGCCGCGCCAAAGCTCGCATGCCACGACCGGGATGAATCCACGCTGTAGGCCGTGCCGAAGCCGGAGAGCCGATCCGTGAGCGCGTCGAGCACCCCCTGATCCTCTACGATCACGTCGAAGTCGCTGAGCAGGGTGGAGGCGCGGTTCTGGTCGAAGCGCAGGTAGGAGAGCGGCCCCGCGTCCACGAGAAAAGTGCGCAGGTGGGCCAGCCAGAGCGCGAGCGAAACGCCGAGGATCACGAACGCGATCGCGCCGGTGCGCAGCCACCGCGCGCGATCGGGGCCCGCCACCGTGCGCAGCGCCAGCGCCCCGCCGACGGCCATCGGGATCACGACGAACTGCGAACGCGCGAAGCACAGCAGGCTCAGCCAAACGCCCATCTCCACGCCCCACCCCACGGAGGTGACCGCGCTCTTCTTCGTCAAACGCCAGAAGAAGAAGAACAGGAGCGCCCAGCTCAGCCCCTCGGTGTAGGGGAGCGAGGTGTACACCACGAACTGGCGATTGAAGCCGAGCAGGACCGCCGCAACGTGCCCGCCATGCACGGGGAGGCCCGAGTCCCGGAGGATCGACTCGGGATGCAGGCGCCTTCCAAACAGAAACGCTCCGATCACCGCCACGAAGTACAGGATGGCCGGCACCCAGTGGGCCGCCTCGTTCAGCTCGACGAGCTTGCCGATCAGTCCGAGCAACATCGGCCACAGCGGGTACACCGAGGTCGGGTGCGGGAAAGACTCGTAGCCGAAGTTGTCGAGCGAAACGTTCGTGGTGAGCCCGAGCCCATCGCGGACATGCCGCGCCACCTCCGTGTAGTACCCGCCGTCCACGCTCATCCACCGCAAGTTGTCCGTCTGCAGCCACTTCAGCGGGGCGATCAACAGCAAGCCGACGACCAGGATCCTCACATCCCCCGGGATGCGGGCAAACCAGCCCTTCACCCTGGCGATCACGCGCCGCTCCCCACCGGGCGGTACACCCCGACGAAGTAGATCGCCAGCGGCCCGCGCAGCGGGATGTAGGAGGACGAATCGAGGCGGAAGCCGCCCGCCTGAATACGCTTGTCGATCGCCTTCGCGTCGTGTTCGTGGTAGTGCCCGGAGAAACCCGCGAGGCGGCGGCCAAAGCGATATGCCGCGTTCTCCGTGGGGAGACTCACGAGCAGGCAGCCGTCGTGCCGCAGCACTCGCCGAAAGAAGGCCAGGGTTTCCGTCGGCTCATCGATGTGTTCAAGCACCTCCGCGGCCACGACTACGTTCACGCTTGCAGCCTCGACCTCGCGCATGGCAACGTCCGGCGCCATCAGGCGTACGCCGCCGAGTTTCCGCTTGGCCGTCCAGAGCTCGGCCGCCTTCAGCACGAGATCGACCCCGATCACCTCGTTCGCCCGGGACAATTCGGCCTCGAAAAGCATGCCCGTACCGCAGCCGAAGTCGAGCGCGCGGCCACCGTGCGGGCAGTGCGTTGCGATGAGCTGCGCCATCACCTCGATGCGCCGCCACGCCATCCAGCGCAGCGCCGGATTCTTGTGGAGGTAGCTGGGGATCGCCATCTCGTCGCGATCTTCGGGCGGTAGCAGCGCGGCCATCTCGCGCAGCGTTTCGGCGTCAATCCGCATGGGGGGCTCCAGGGGGGGGCGGATCGCCCAAACGCGGAAGATACCGGCGAACAAGATAGAGTTGTTGCTCCTGCACGCTGCGGAGCCGGGCGATCATCTGCGCCACCTGACCCAGACTGAACACCAGGATCGCGAGACCAAACAGGAACGCCGCCACGAACCCCGCCCAGATGTGCGGGGTGAACGCGCCCGACGTCAGCCGATGCCACACGAAGAAGCCGCCGAATCCGAGCGAGCTCAGGGCGAGGGCACCGGTGAGGTTGTTGAACAGCAGCGCCGGCGAATAGTCTCGAATGAAGCCGAAGATGATGCCGAGGGTGCGCCAGGCGTAGTTGAAGAGGTTGCTCGCGATGCGGCTTTTGCCGAACTCGCGCACTCCCCTCACCTTCATCGGCATCTCCTGCATCCGAAGGCCTTTTTGCGAGAGCACGAGGAAGCTCTCCTGGGTGTAGGTGAAGCGACCCAGGAGCACCAGTCGAAGCAGCGCTTCCCGGCCGTAGCAGCGGAAGCCGCAGCTCACATCTTCGAAACGCTGGCCGATGAGGCCGCTGATGATCCGCGCCATCCCCCAGTTCCCGAGCTTCTTCACGCCCGGCATTTCGGGCACGAGCGCAGGGTCGAGGAACCGGGAGGCGGTGACGAAATCGGCTTGCCCTTCCACGACTGGCACAATGATCTTCGCGATGTCTTCCGGGGCGAATTGTCCATCGGAGTCGATGTTCACCGCCACGTCCACGCCCAGCCGCAGCGCCTCCGCGAGCCCGGTTTGCAGGGCGATCCCAACGCCGAGGTTGCGACCGTGGCTGATCACCCTTGCTCCCGCCGCCCGGGCAATCGCCACCGTGTCGTCCGTGGATCCATCGTCGACGACGAGCACGCGGATCTCCGCTATCCCCTCGAACGACTTTGGGATTCGGGCGATCACGCCTGCCAGCGTTGCCGCTTCATTGAGCGCCGGCATCATCACAAGCAGCCGGAGCGCACGGGGTTCGTCGTAGTCCATGAGCTCGCGGGGGAGGCCGGCGCCTAACGTGTGGCTTCTTCCCCGTCCGGCGGAGATTGCGGAAAGGGGAGGGCGAGGCTGCCGAGCAACAACGTGCCCTCGACAGCGGCCAACACGAGTCGGTTGGCGATCGCCCACGCCAGCACCAACGGTGCGGGCGCGATGCCCGCGAGGCCAGCGACCAGCACCGCCTCCCGTACGCCGATCCCCGCCGGGGTAACGCTCGAAACCTGGCCGACAACGTAGGATCCCACGAACCAGATCACGAGTGATGCCACATCGACGTCGCCTCCGCCTTCGAACAGGCGGGCGGTGAGCGCGAACGAAACGCCGAGCAGGCACCAGCACCCCGCGTTCCCGAGGATCAAGCCGAGCTGGGCAGCGGCCGGCACCTCAAGCGCAAGGCCCGGGATCCGCGCCCCCAAGGCCGGAAACCAGCGGACCATCGTGCGCAGAACGAGCGGGAACGCGAGGCATCCCACAAGCGAAATCGCGGCGAGGGCCACGACCGCCGGGGGCGATACCAACCCGCCATCCGGCGGCCGAATGAGGAGCCCCACGGCACCGAATACAGCGCTGCCTGCGACCAGCAAGCCGCTCTCCCACACCACGAGGAGCACGCTTGTGGCTGGGGGGATGCCCAGGCGCGCTCCGAGGCGCACCCGCTCGGCGACGAGCATCACCTTGCCGGGGATGTAGCGATAAAAATACGACGGGAACCACACTCGCATCCACCACAACCACAGCTTCGGGAATGAGGCGGTGGGCAGCAACCGCGACGCGCGGAGCCCGAACGTGGAGACCGTCGCGAGGCAAAGGAGCGCAGCGGTGGAGATGGACAACACGGCCGTCACCCCCCTGAAGGAGCCGACGAACACCGGCATCGTGGTGCTCGACCAGGCCGCGCGGAGCTGCCACGCTGCAAAGCCGACGGCGACCGCGGAGAGCGCCCACCGCACGATCGTGCCCAATGGAAGTCGAGCGGATGCCATGAGCCGCGGCGCCTATCGTGGGTTAGCGACGCCCGCCGCCGGAGACCGCATGTCCACCGCTTCTGCCGAGCTTCTCTCCCTACCCGCGCGGCTCGCCGGCCCCCGCCCAACGATCGTGGTCGTTGGCCTTGGGTACGTCGGCTTGCCCCTGTGTGTGGAGCTCGCCGAGTCGGGCGCCGAGGTGCTCGGGTTGGACGTTCATGCGGGCTTGTGCGCCCAGCTCAACGAGGGGCGCTCCCACGTGGGGGACATCTCCGACGCGCAGCTCGCCCGAGCACGGGAAGCGGGGTTCGTTGCGGGGATCGACGCGAGGGTCGTCGCCCGGGCGGACGCGGTGGTCATCTGCGTACCCACGCCGCTTCGCAAGACCAAGGATCCGGACATCTCGTACATCGTCGCCGCCGGGCAAGCGGTGAGCGCCCACGCACGGAAAGGGCAGTTGTTCGTACTGGAAAGCACCACCTACCCTGGCACGACCGAGGAGCTGCTCGTGCCGATGTTGGAGGAGCGGGGGCTCACCGTCGGGGTGGATGTGGCGGTTGCCTTCTCGCCCGAGCGCGTGGATCCGGGGAATCCGAAGTACGGAATTCGCAACACGCCGAAGGTCGTCGGCGGCTGCTCGCCGCTCTGCGGCAACGCCGCAGAAGCGTTGTACCGCCGCTGCTGCGACCACGTGCACCGCGTGAGCACACCGGCGACGGCAGAGACGGTGAAGCTGCTCGAAAACACCTTTCGAATGGTCAACATCGCCCTTGTCAACGAGTTCGCGCTCATCTGCCGACAGCTCGGGCTGGACGTGTGGGAGGTGATCGAGGCGGCCTCCACCAAGCCGTTCGGCTTCATGCCATTCAAACCCGGGCCGGGACTCGGGGGGCACTGCATCCCCATCGATCCGCATTACCTGGCCTGGAAGCTACGGGCTCACAACTTCACTGCCCGGTTCGTGGAGCTGGCGGATGCGATCAACTCCAAGATGCCCGACCACGTGGTGGAGGTGCTCACCGACGTGCTCAACGACGCCGAGCGCGCGGTGAAGGGAAGCCGGGTGCTGATCCTCGGCGTGGCGTACAAGCCAGACATCTCGGACATGCGGGAGTCGCCGGCGTTGGAGGTGATCACCCACCTGGCCCGGAAGCAGGCGAACGTTTCGTATCACGACCCCTTCGTCGCGCGCCTGGCCATCGAGGAGCGGCAATACCAGAGCGTTGCACTCACGGCGGCCACGCTCTCCGAGGCCGACGCGGTGGTGGTCATCACCGATCACCGCAGCTTCGATTGGGACTTCGTCCTGAAACACTCCCGCTGGATCGTGGACGCCCGCAACGCGACGGTAAAGGCGCGCGCGGCGGCGCCGGAGCTGGCAAAGAAGGTCCGCACGATCTGAGCTGCGACGCCGCGTCAGTCGGCGGAGACCGCCGCGACCTCGTCGTCCCAATACGAGGGTAGCGCGTCCCAGGGGTTCGGCATGCGGTCATTCGTCAGGTACACCCATCCGATCCCGTTGTCGCGAACCCACTGGAGGGTGTCGCCCAGCACCGAGGCGCCGGTGTCATGGGCGAGCAGCCAGAAGCGCCCGGGGTCGTAGGCGGCCATCCAATCCGCGGCCTCGAAGTCGTGCAGGTACCCAAGCTGATCCTCCGCGACGACGAGCACGTCGGCCGCCTCCAGGTAGTCCGCGCACGTGATGACCCCCGGGTTGTAGGCGAGGAAGGCGTCGCCGTCCGCGTCGAGGACGTTCGCAGCCTCGGCGCGCTCCGCATACCACGGGGCGAACGCAGGGCAGTCCTCCGCGACCTCGTCGAAAAAGATGCCATCTACGCCGTACCAGAACGCGTACTGGTTCACGTCTCCATCCACCTCGTCGGCCTCGCGCAGGCCGTACCCCGTCGGCACGTAGCCGAGCACGATCACCCCCTGGGCCTGCGCTTCGGCCACGGCGCTCACGTAGGCCTCGTCGATCACGCTGCCCGGACCGCTCGCCGGGTTCATCACGATGAAACCGCCGGTTGCGGCCGCCCCCGCAACGAACCCGCTCCAGGCGTCGGTACCGGGGTACGCGTACGCGGGAATCGCCAGACGCAAATCACCCGGAAGAACCACGTCTCCGGTGTCCGCCGTGTCGGCGGTGTCGCCGCCACCACTGTCACTTGTGTCGAAAGCGCCGCTATCCCCCGAATCGTCGGGGACCGACGAATCTTCGGCGCCGGTTGAACAGCCAAGCACAAGCAACATCGTCATCGCGCACGATCGCATGGACCCTCCTATCGGGCGGTCGGCTAAGTGGGCGGGTGCCCATCCTCGAAACCCTGCCCGCGAGCGCCTATGTTTCGCCCCCGCTGACCGAGCGCACGGCGGTCTTCGGGAGCACCTGGCAGCTCGTCACCCATTCGAGCCGCCTGCCGGCGCCTGGCGCCACCCTCGCCACCACGCTCGCCGGCTGGCCGATCCTCCTCGTGCGCGGGGAGGACGGCGCGCTGCGCGGCTTCCACAACGTGTGCCGCCACCGCGCCTCGCCGCTGGTGTGGAACGACGAAAGCCCGCAGTGTACCCACCTCGTTTGCCCGTACCACGGCTGGACGTACGGCCTCGACGGGCGGCTCCTCCGCGCCCCCGACTTCGGCGGCGATCCCGGGGCGAGCGGCCTGTTTCCGATCCAAACGACAGAAGTACAAGGGTTGGTCTTCGTCTTTCTCGGCACCGCGCTCCCGCCGCTCCCCGACCTCTCGCCCCTCGCCGGCGTGCCGATCGAAGACTTCCGGTTTGATCGTCTCGTGCGCCACCCCCTGGCTTGCGACTGGAAGACGTACGCCGAGAACTACCTCGAAGGGCACCACATCCCATACCTGCATCCCGAGCTGGCCCGCGAGGTGAACGTCGCATCGTACCATGTGCACGTGGGAGCGGCCTGGGTGAGCCATGCAGCGGAGGTTCAGGGAGAGGGGGCGAACGGCGGCCGCTGGGTGTGGTTGTGGCCCAACGTGGCCGTGAACGTGTACCGATCTGGTATGAACCTGGAGCGGGTGCTGCCCGACGGGCCGGGACGCTGTGTCGTCGAGTACACCTACCTGTTCGCGGAAGGCACGAGCGTGGCCGACCGCGACGAAACGGTCGCGATGTCCCACCGGGTAACCCTGGAAGATCGCCGCATGGTCGAGGCCGTGCAGCGCAACCTGGCGGCCGGTGTTTACCGAACGGGGAGCCTCTCGCCCAAGCACGAGCGGGGCGTAGAGGCCTTCCAGCGGTGGTGGACCGAAGCGCTCAGCCCAAAGCGACCAACGCCGCGGTGAGCGTCGCGAGCTTCGCCTCATCGGCGGCCAATTCCCCGCGGCGGCTCGCCAGCAGCTCGGGCTTGGCCTTCCCGACGAAGCCCTCATTGCCGAGGAGTCCCCGCAGGAAGTCCACCGACTTCTGGGCCTTCGCGATCTGACCGCCCAGGCGCTCGCGCTCCTTGTCGAGATCGAGCACCCCCGCCAGCGGAATCCACCCTTCGATCCCAAGGATCACCACCGTTGCCGCCGC
Source organism: Deltaproteobacteria bacterium (assembly GCA_014191855.1). GTDB lineage: Bacteria > Myxococcota_A > UBA796 > UBA796 > SXON01 > SXON01. The sequence continues at coordinate 58,540 of BJHF01000015.1, read as the reverse complement.
CTCGGGCTTGTCGCCGGCCACCACGGTTACGTTCGCGAGGTCCTCGAGCACAGCGTGGTACCGCGGCAGGGCCCCAAGCCCGTGTGAAACCAGCTCCAGGGGGACCTTTCCAGAGAGCTCCTTCTCAGCCCGAACGCGGCGCACCGCCACGATCGCTTCCTGGAGCAGGGCCACCTCGTCGAGCGTGCTGTCCGCCGCCGGGAAGTCAGAAACCCGCGGGTATGCTGCCGTTACCACGCTCCCTGCGCTCCCCGGCAGGTTCTGCCACAGCTCCTCCGCAAGGAACGGCATGAACGGGTGCAAGAGCCGCGCCACCGTCGAGTAGACCGTCCACAAGGTGTGCTTCGCGGCGGCCTTCGCCGCTTCGTCCTCGCCGTAGAGGGCGGCTTTGGAGAACTCGAGGTACCAGTCGCAGAGCTCGTACCAGATGAAGCGATGCAGCTCGGTCGTCGCATCGTTGAACCGGTAGCTGTCGATCGCGGCGCGCACGTTCCCAACCGCCACGCCCGCGCGGGCAAGGATCCATCGGTCCATCGGACCCGGCTCGGCGAAGGCAGGCTTTTCGTCCACGTGCATGCGCAGGAAACGGAAGGACTGCCACACCTTGTTCTGGAAGCGCGTCCACGCCTCCACGTTCTTGTCGCTCCAGAGCAGGTCGCGACCGAGCCCTGCGAGCGAAGTCAGGGTCATCCGGAACGCGTCGGTGCCGTGCTTCTCGATGGCGATCAGCGGATCCACCACGTTTCCCTTGGTCTTCGACATCTTGTCGCCGTGCTCGTCGCGCACGAGGCCGTGGATGTACACGTCCTTGAAGGGCACCGACCCCATCTGGTGGATGCCGGAGTACATCATCCGGGCGACCCAGAAGAAGATGATGTCGAAGCCGGTGATCAGCACGCTCGTCGGGTACCACTTCGCCAGGTCGGCCGTCTTTTCCGGCCACCCCAGCGTCGAGAACGGCCACAAGGCCGAGCTGAACCAGGTGTCGAGCACGTCTTCGTCCTGCGCCACGTTCATGCTCGCGCAGGTGCCGCAAACGGTCACGACGTCACGCGACACGGTGGTGGCCTTGCAATCCGCGCAGTGCCACGCCGGGATCCGGTGCCCCCACCAGAGCTGCCTTGAGATGCACCAGTCCTTGATGTCCCGCAGCCACGCGTAGTAGGTGTTCTCCCACTGGCGCGGGTGGAACGTGGTGAATTCGTTCTCGACCGCCGCGAGCGCCGGCGCAGCAAGTGGCTTCATCTTCACGAACCACTGCGTCGAGACCATCGGCTCGACGATCGCCCCGGAACGCTGGCTTTTCGGGAGGGTCATCACGTTGAGCTGCGCGCCGCGAAAGAGCCCCAACGCCTCCAGGTCGATCTTGATCTGCTTGCGGGCTTCGAAGCGGTCAAGCCCGGCGTACTTCCCGCCGATCTCGTTTACCTTCGCATCGAGCGTGAAGATTGTGAGCATCGGGAGGTTGTGGCGCTTGCCGACCTCGTGATCATTGAAGTCGTGCGCCGGCGTTACCTTCACGGCGCCGCTCCCAAAAGCAGGATCGACCAGGATCGCATCGCCAACGATGGGGATGGCGCGGTCCAGGAGCGGGTGCCGCACCGTCTTGCCGATCAGGTGCCGATACCGCGGATCCTGCGGATGAACGGCCACTGCCGTGTCCCCGAGCATCGTCTCGGGACGCGTCGTCGCGACAACAATCTCGCCGCTACCGTCGGAGAGCGGGTAGGCGAAGCTCCACAGCTCGCCCTGAACGTTCTCCTCCGTCTCCACTTCGAGGTCCGAAATCGCCGTGAGCCCGACCGGGTCCCAGTTGATGAGCCGCGTGGCCCGGTAGATGAGGCCTTCTTCGTACATCTTCACGAACGACTCACGCACGGCGCGGGTGAGCCCCTCGTCCATCGTAAAGCGCTCACGCGACCAATCGCAGCTCACGCCCAGCCGCTTGAGCTGCCGCACGATGGTGCCGCCCGAGTGCTCCTTCCACTCCCACACACACTCAAGGAACTTCTCCCGACCCAGCTCACGACGGTCGATCCCCTTTGCACGAAGCTGCTTTTCTACGATCCACTGCGTGGCGATGCCCGCGTGATCGGTGCCCGGGATCCACACCGCGTTGAAGCCATCCATCCGCTTGTACCGGATCAGCACATCCTGGAGCGTGTTGTTGAGCGCGTGGCCCATGTGCAGGCTGCCGGTGACGTTCGGCGGCGGGATGACGATGCTGTACGGCTCGCCTGGAGCCTCCGGATTCGGACTGTAGACCCCAGACTTCTCCCAGGCCTCTGCGTACCGGGCAAAGGCGGCGTGGGCATCGTAGTACTGCGGGAGCTCGGGCGCGGCGGTCGACATCGGGGCCTCAAACGGGCCCCGCGCCTAACACGACCGCCCGGCCGCGAGCCTAGTGGCCGCGCTCGATCTCCGCCATCCGCTCGCGGATCACGCGCCGCGCGATCGAAGGCAGCTCTTCACGCAGCGCCTCTTCAACCGCCACTTCGACCATCTCCCGGAAGGCCGGCGAGGTGGCGATCGCCTTGTTGAGCACCGCTTCGACCACCTCGGGCAGGATGGCCAGGATCGCGCGCTCCATGGCGGGGCCAACCACCGCCGGATCCACCGCGACCGGCGGCAGCACGCGCCAATCACGAGGAAGGAAGGACGCTATGCGCTCGTCGGCGATCGGCGGCGCTGGCTCGGGCGGCGGCAACGGGGCCGGAGAGGCGACGCGCGGTGGCGGCGCCGGCCGATCGGGCTCAACCTCCGGCAGCGGCTCGAGCGACGCTGAAGCGTCGAGGATCTGGTCGTCCTCCGCGCCCAGCGGGCCGAGCGCGCTTTCCAGGTGGCGCCGGACGGCCTCTACCGAGAACGGGCGCGACAGCCGCCCAACGACGCCCGCCTCGGCTGCCCGCTCGGCGTTGTACACGTCGAATCCACCGGAAACCAGCAATACCGCCGCCTCGGGGTGCTTCGCGCGCACGTGCTTCGCCAGCTCATAGGCATTCCCGCGCGGCAGCGTGATGGCAGACAGGACGGCAACGATGGGATCCCCATCCAACGCCGCCTCGGCCTCCACCGCATCCCTCACCACCCGGACTGAAAAACGCGTGCCCGCAAGCGCCAGCGCAACGCGCTCGGCGGTCTGGGCGACAGGATCGACCACGAGCACGACGGAACCAGACATCGACCCTCAGCTAACGAACGACGGCGGCGTGCACCACCCGGGTGATCACCTCGATTTTCTGTCCGTCCTCGGTCGTCACCGTGCTGGCGTTCTGAACCGTGACGAAGAGGTTCGTGACGTCGGCCTCCACCGCGCTGTTCATGAGTGACCATACGTCCTCATCCACGGTGTAGCTGTTCGCACCGCCGGTGTTGCACGTCACCGAGTCTGCGAGCTCGCCCATCGACTCCGTTCGGATCTGCACCCAGGCGTCGTCCCAGCCCTTCATCGTCCAGGAAACATCGACCGTTTCGCCGAAGGTGAGACCGGTTGACTCGTCGTAGTTGCTGATCTCCACGTTGTCCAACGTGCCGGCCGGGGGGGTCGTTGCCCCGGAGAAGGAGCCGGCGTCCGAGAGCTTCGTTCCCTCTCCGATGAGATCCTCGGCGTAGGTGCAGTTCTGCACGTCGCCATACACGTCATCAAAGTAGAAACCCGCGGATTCGTTGAGGAGCGTGCCGCTCAGGTCTCCATTCGACCAGGTCGGGTTGCCCACCTCAGGGATGTTGGTGCCCTCGCTGCCCGCATCGCTCGGGAACATGTCGAGGCCGCTCGTGCACCCGCTCGCGGGAAGCTCCCGGGCCGTCAGATCATCGGGCGCGTACTCCAGCGCGACCTGATAGCTGAAAACCCCGTCGTAAAGAAGCGTTTCCGTGTCGCTGCGCTCCTCGCACTGCCACGTATACACGTCGGCAAACAGCCGCGCGTCATCCGCGCCACCCTGGCCCAGCGCGATCTTTTGCGGATCGCAGCCAGCGAGCAGGACCAAGCCGAACATCACCTTCTTCATCGCCCGCGCCTCCGCGCGCTATCGTAGCCTCCCGGGTTGCCATCCGGCGGCCGGGGTGTAAAAGCTTCGTTCACGTTGCGCCCGGGGGCGTGGCGGAATGGCAGACGCAGGGGATTCAAAATCCCCCGAGTGTATACTCTTGTGGGTTCAAGTCCCACCGCCCCCACCAGCTTCAGGCGGCAACGGCGAGGTCTATGGGCACGCCCGCAGCGTCGATGCGAGCTCGCTCGACGCCCAGCCATTCCGCAGCCTTGGCATCGAGCGCGAGGATGGGCGTACCCGCCACCACGCTGTCAGCGAACGCTGTGAGGCGCTCCCGGGGGATGGGGGAGGGGTGGCGCTGGGCCCCAATCGGCCGCCAGGCGCGCTATCGACCTCCCTCGGCGGCAGTCCCCGCCTCGGGCAACGTCCGCGGAAGCCCCAACGGTCGAGCTCCCGCCTCGTGAACCCAGCGGCACATCCCCTCCTGGCACGTGCACGCCTTCAGCTCCGACACGATCGGCAGGATCTCGCAGGTCGTCACCACATCGGGCGCGCGAACGGCCGACACGCACACCTCCGCAGAGCAGCCCGCCGTCGCACACTCCGCGTCAGCGCTGCATTCTCCGGCGCTGCCCATGCCCTCGATCCTCGCCTCGATCGGCATCGAGAAGCCCGGATCTCGCGGCACCATGAGCGGAGGCATGAGCGGCGGAGCCTCCGCAGCCAGGGCCTCCCCGACCGGTTCGGGGACGTCGGTCGCACTCGAGTGGACGCAGGCCAGGAGGAGGGCGGTCAGCACGGCGCAGCTCGGAAGACGTCCACCCTAACCCGGCGTGGGAGGCATCCCCAGCGACTTGAGACACTTCGCGAGGTATCCCCTGGAATTTGCGAGGACTGTGGCGCGAGCGCTCGCCGCGGTGGAGCAAGGCACGGACCAACGCCAAGAATTGGGCGTCGCCCGCCGCCTTGTGTTCGACGGAGGGCCCGATCTGTCGCAATTCGGATGCGCGCTCCCGCAGCCCGGAGCCAAGAGCCCGCCGCCCCCCGCCAGCCGCGATATGCCCCCCGCGACCCCAGGACCCCCATGTACAAGCTCGACGCGGCAACGGCGGCCGCGATCATCGCCGAGGAAAGCGCGCTCGCGACGCTTCGACAGTACCCGATCGAGACCGTGCTGGCTTCCATCGAGGACATCAACGGCGTGGAAGACGAAGAAGATGCCTTCAACGCCCTGATGGCGGCGATGTACGCGCTGCGCCCCGTCGGCTTCCTGTGAGAGTGAAAATCACCACCCTCAAGCACCTTGGCGACGGCGCACAGATCGGCTAGACGCGGCGCCCTCCCCCGAGGTTCGCGCATGTCCTCCCTGCTCCTCCTGGCCTCGCTGCTCGCCTGCGGCGGCAGCGAAGCCCCCAAGCCCGACGTCAAACCTGCTGAACCGCCGAAGGCAGCGGAGCCCCCCCCGGCCCCGACGCCCCCCCCCGCGGCGCCGGCAGCCAGCGGCCCCTACACGCCCGATGAGCTCGCGAGCGCAGCGTACGAGAAGGCGAAGGCAGCCGGGGCCGATGCAACTCCGAACCCGAAGTCGGGCGATGCGGCCGCCATTGCCGCCGGAAAGGCCCAGTGGTCCAAGTGCGCCACGTGCCACGGCGAAACGGGCGCGGGCGATGGTATCGCCGGCGGTGCGCTGCCCCAGAAGCCCGCCCAGTTCACCTGGAACGAGCGTTGGGATGCCACGACGGTTGGCGTGAAGCACTGGATCATCCTGAACGGAATTCAGGGCACCTCCATGGCCCCGCTCGGTCTCACCGACGATCAGGCCTGGGAGGTTCTCGCCTTCATCGAAGCCGACTTCCACAAGAAGTAACGTCGCTTGGGCTCTCGCGACCCCCGTCGCCACAGGATCCCCGCGCACACCCTTGTACCACCCCGCGGAGCACATTAGGCTCCGCCCCCTTCCGACCCTCCCCTCCCCTCCGTCCCACCGGCTCCTTGGCTGGAGGAAAGATGCTAAAGCTGACCCGCGCCTGCCTGGCGTTCACGCTCACGATGAGCGTGGCGATCGGGTTGGCGGGATGCGCCTCAAAGGCCAGCGCCGAGGCCGCCGATCCGGAAGAGACCTTCACCCTCGGGATGAAGAACCTCCTGCCGCCCGAGCTGTTCGACCTCAAGAAGATGGAAGTCCTCCCGGAAGGGCTCGTCGTCACGGTCGGTGAGCCGCCGGATCAGGCCATCGAGCAGCCGATCGCGTTCACCCACACCCGCCACGTGAAGGACCTGGGGATGGACTGCTCGTACTGCCACAGCAACGCGCGAAAGGGCGTTCATGCGGGCGTACCGGCGGAGAACGTGTGCATGGGGTGCCACGCACTGGTGGATACGACGGATCGCCCCGAGCTCGAGAAGCTGAAGGACTACTGGGCGAAGGGCGAAGCGATCCCCTGGAAGAAGGTGCACGACCTGCCGGACTACGTGTACTTCTCGCACAAGCGCCACGTGGTCGCTGGCGTGCAGTGCCAAGAGTGCCACGGGGAAGTTCAGGAAATGACCGTGAACCAACGGGTCGCCACCCTCAAGATGGGCTGGTGCTTGGACTGCCACGCGCAGCACCCCAGTATCGACGACAATTACGGAACCAAGGCAGAACTTCGGCGCGCTGAGCTGAAGGACTGCTGGACCTGTCACAAGTAGCGGGAGCCACGATGGAAGGACTCAACCGCCGCGACTTCCTCAAGGTCGGGGCTGTAGCAACGACCGCCACCGCTGCCGCGTGCACCTACGACTACAAGGTGCCGCAGGAAGAAGTGTTGCCCTATGTGGTGAACCCGGAGAACGTACAACCGGGCCTCGCCACGTACTACGCCTCGTTGTGCAACGGGTGCGCCACCGCCTGCGGGTTGGTCGCCCGCAACAAGGACGGTCGCGTGGTGAACGTCGAGGGCAACCCCGACCACCCAACGGGCCCGGGCCTGTGCACGAAGGGGCATTTCGATCTCGTGGCCGCATACGGCCCCGATCGCGTCGATGGGCCCACCGACGGTCGGAACCCCGTCGCGTGGGAAGAGGCGCTCAAGCGCGTCACCGACGCGATGACCGCCGCCACGGCGGCCGGCAAAAGCGTGGCCTGGCTCGGCCGTTATCGGACGGGTAGCGCCGCGGCGCTGCTCGAAGGATTGGCGCGATCGGGCCTGCGCCGGGTGCACTGGGAGCCGCTCGGCGTGGAGTCGCTATTGGCGGCCACCCGCAGCGCGTACGGCGTCGACGAGTTGCCGGTGTACGAGCTCGCGGAAGCCCGCACCATCGTGAGCTTCGGCTTCGATTTCCTCGGCACCGCCTTCGGATCCATGGGGATGATGAAGGGCTGGGCCAAGGCCAAGGATCCCACGCAGGATGGCTTCACCACCCGCTTCGTGGCGATCGAGCCGCGCCTCGGCGTTTCCTCTGCGGTGGCCGACACATGGCTCGCCCCAGTGCCGGGCACGGAGGCGAAGGTGGCGTTCGCGCTGGCGAAGCTGGCGGCAGCGGCCAAGGGCTACACTGGGCCGGCCGCTGCGCTGCTGGCGAACATCGATGTGGCCGCAGCGTGCGCGGCCAGCGGGATCGCCGAGAGCCGCCTGACGGAAACGGCGGAAGCACTCGCCAAGGACACGTCGGTCGTCCTCCCGGGCGGTCCGACGACGAGCGGCCCGGACGCAACCGCGTTGGCCGTCGCGACGCTCCTCTGCAACGAAGTGCTCGGAAACGTTGGCAAGACCGTGCGGCTCGGGCGGGGCTTCCGGCCGGGCCAGGTCAACAGCTTCGCCGACGTGCAGGCGCTCGTGGCCGACCTCGCGGCCGGCAAGATCGGGGTGTTGTTCCTGGACGGGGTGGATCTGGTTCACGCCGCGCCCACCGAGCTTGCGGCGGCCGAAGCGCTGACCAAAGCCGACCTCGTGGTACAACTCGCCAACGAGCCAGACGACAGCTCCAACGACAAAACCCTGCTCCTTCCAACGGGATCTGGACTGGAGCAGTGGACAGACGCGAACGTGGAAGCTGGCCTGCACGTGCTCGGCCAGCCGAGCATGGTGGCCCTGAAGTCTTCGCTCGGCCTGGGCGACGTGCTGCTCACTCTTCTGAAGGCCAACCCGCCGCCACCCGTCGTTACCGCCACCACGGACGCTCCGGCCGCCTTGGTCGACGGCGCCGCGCCAGGGCTGGCCACGCCGCTCGTAGCAACTGCAGACCCCGCCGTGCTCGCGGCGAGCGCCCCTTCCTTCGCCGAGTTCATCAGGGCGCGCTGGATCGGCCTGCTCAAGCCGGTTGAGGACAACGCAGACTCGTGGTGGACGGGGATTCGCGCCAAGGGCGTATCCGTGCGCCCGCCCCCCCGTGGTTCGCCAACCTGGATCCTCGCCACGCTGCCCGAGGTCGGGGCTGGCTTGGCCGACGGGGCGAAGGCCGTGGTGCTGTTCCCCTCGCATCTCGCGGATGGCCGCTGGGCGAACGTGCCGTGGGCCCAGGAGCTCCCCGACCCGGTGAGCACCTTCTTCTGGACCACTTGGGCCGAGATCAACCCGAAGACGGCGGCGTCGATGGGGCTCGGCGAGCAGGACATGGTCGAGGTGAAAACCGACAAGGGCTCGATGCAAGTCGGCTGGTTCGGCGCGCCGACGGTTCGGGAAGACACCATCGCCGTGATGCTGGGCAACGGCAAAAAGGTAGGTCGTTACGCCAAGGATCGCGGCGCCAACGCCTACGCGTTGCTGAGCGCCGCCACCGACGCAGCTTCGGGGGCGCTCGTGCTGTCGGGTGCAGTTGCCACGGTGGCCCGCGTGGCCGGGAAGAGCGGCGTTCACACGCTGTGCGGCAGCATGAACCAGGATGGCCGGAGCATCGCCGTGGCGGTGAACCCGGACGACGCGGTGAAGAACCTCGCGGGCGAGCCCGGTTCGATCGTCCCGATTCACCACCCGCCGGTTGACGAGCGGGTGAAGGCCGCCGGCCCGGTGGACATGTACCCGGAGCCGCAGCACCCCACCTACCGGTTCTTCACCGTGTTCGACACCAACGCCTGCAACGGCTGCGGTGCGTGTCAGGTGGCCTGCGCGCTCGAAAACAACATCCCGTTCGTCGGCCCCGATCAGCTCCGCAAGGGCCGCGAGATGACGTGGATCCGGATGGACCGGTTCTTCGAGGGTGAAGGCGAGAACCCCGACGTGCGGTACCTGCCGGCGGTGTGTCAACAGTGCGCACACGCGCCGTGCGAGGGCGTGTGCCCCGTCCTCGCGACGTACCACAACCTCGATGGCCTCAACGCGATGATCTACAATCGCTGCGTCGGCACTCGGTACTGCGCGAACAATTGCCCATACGCGGCCCGCCGCTTCAACTACCACACGTGGGAGTGGCCCGAAAGCTACCACCTGATGCTGAACCCCGATCTCAGCACCCGCGAGATGGGCGTCATGGAGAAGTGCACGTTCTGCGTGCAGCGCGTCCGTGCAGCCAAGGATGCGTATCGCGACGTCGCGTTCGCCGAGCGCACCGATGCAAGCCGCCCGATCGACGCGACGAAGCACCGCGTTCCGGACGAGGCGCTGCGGAAGCTGACCGCTTGCGCGGCCGCCTGCCCGACCGAAGCCATCACCTTCGGGAACTGGCTCGATCTGGACGGCACGGTGCGTAAGCTCGGAGAGAGCCCGCGCGCCTACACGCTGCTCGGGGAGCTCAACACCAAGCCGGGCGTGCGCTATCTCGCCCGGGTGAACCACAATCGCCCGGTCAACGTGGGTCACCACGGCGGCCATGGAGCGGAGCCCGCCGAGCACGGCGCGGAGCCGGCCGGTCACGGCGCGGAACCGGCAGCTCACGCAGGCCACGGGGAGGAAGGCTGATGTCCAAAGACCTCACGTACGCACAGGTAAACCGCGATGTCATGCGGCCCTTGTTCTCGCCAGGCATGGCCTGGTACGGAATGATGGGGCTGGTCGGCGCCGGCTTGGCGTTCGGCGCCTTCTGTTGGGGCATGCAGCTCGTTTGGGGCCTCGGCGTCGCCGGGTACCACCCCCCGGTCTTCTGGGGCGTGTACATCACGACGTTCGTGTTTTGGGTCGGCATCGGCCACGCCGGCACGCTGATCAGCGCGATCCTGTTCCTCACCCGCAGCCGCTGGCGTACTGGAATCTACCGGGCCGCCGAGGCCATGACGATCTTCGCGGTCATGACCGCCGCGTTGTTCCCCGCGATCCACGTGGGTCGGGCGTGGCAGGCCTACTGGCTGTTCCCCTACCCGAACCAGCGCCAGCTCTGGCAGAACTTCAAGTCACCGCTGATGTGGGACGTGTTTGCGATCAGCACGTACTTCACGGTTTCCACGGTGTTCTTCTTCATCGGCCTGGTACCGGACATCGCCGCGGTTCGCGACAACACCCGCGGCCTCACCAAGAAGCTGTACGGGGCGATGTCGTTGGGCTGGCGTGGCACCGACAAGCAGTGGCACCACTACATGGCAGCCTACGGCTTCTTCGCCGCGCTCGCCACGCCGCTCGTGCTCTCGGTGCACAGCGTCGTGTCCTGGGACTTCGCGATGGCAGATACGCCCGGCTGGCACAGCACGTTGTTCCCGCCCTACTTCGTCGCCGGAGCCATCTTCTCGGGCTGCGCGATGGTCATCACGCTGATGTTGCCGCTCACCAAGCTGTTCAAGCTGGAGGCGTACATCCACGTGTGGCACTTCGAGCACCTCGCGAAGCTCTGCATGTTCACGGGCGGCATCCTCACGTACGCCTACGGCACCGAGTACTTCGTGGCGTGGTACTCGGATAATCCCTACGAGTGGGCGGTGTTCGTCGACCGCGTGGTGGGCAAGTACTGGTGGGTGTTCGGGATGATGGTGCTGTGCAACAACATCGTACCGCTGTTGTGGTGGTTCAAGAAGGTTCGCACCTCGTTCATGGGACTGTTTCTCGTCAGCATCGTGATCAACATCGGCATGTGGTTCGAGCGCTTCAACATCATCGCCAGCTCACTCGCCCACAGCTTCGACCCGGGCTCCTGGGCCTACTACCTGCCGACCTACATCGAGATCGGCATCCTGATCTTCTCGTTCGCCTGGTTCTTCCTGTGGTTCCTTCTGTTCGCCAAGATCATGCCGAGCGTGGCCATCGCCGAGGTCAAGGAGACCTTGCGTCCGCCGCTGAAGCATGATCAGGAGGCTGCTGCCAAATGAGCGCTCACGCCCTCGCCGCCACCGGCACGCCCGTAAAGGCGGTGTACAAGCACCTGGACAGCCTGCTTCAGGGCATCCACGACCTGCACAAGGCTGGGTTTCGGGACTTCACCGTGCTCAGCCCCATCCCCCGCCATGAGATCGAAGAGATCATGTACGGCCAGCAGGAGCCGAGCCCCGTGCGCTGGTTCACGCTGACGGGCGGAATTCTTGGCGGGTCGATGGTGTTCTCGTTGGCCTCGCTCACGCACTCCAACTGGCCCATGATCATCCCCGGCGGCAAGCCGCTGGTGTCCATCCCGCCGTTTCTGGTCATCACCTTCGAAGGCACCATCCTCTGGGCTTCGATGTTCACGCTGTTCGCGCTCTTGTACTTCTGCGGTCTCCCCGCGACCAAGCTGCCGAAAGAAACGGAAGATCCACGCTTCTCGAACGACTGCTTCGGCATCGTGTTCGAGCGCACCGGCGCACACGCCGAGAAGATCGCCCACATTCTCCAAAACTCCGGAGCCGTCGAGGTCACCGGTGGAGGCACGCATGGCTGATCGCATGAACCGATTCCGGTGGAGCGCCCTCGGGCTGCTCGCCGTGGGCGGAATGGCGTGGGCCTCGCCCTGGGACATCGACATGATCGATGCGCACATGTTCAAGGCCTACGAGTGGGCCATGAAGCCCCAGCCGGCCGACACGGTCGCGCGCGTCTCCGACTCGTTCCCTCGTCCGATGGCGGCGGGCTACTACCAGAACGCCGTCGTCGCACCCGCCTCGCGCCTCGACACGGTGGGCACCGATGCCCTCACCGATCCATACGCGAAGGACCCGAACCACGTTGCGACGGGAACGGAGCTGTTCCGCGTGAACTGCGCCCCCTGTCACGGCCTCGAGGGCACGGGGAACGGCCCTGTGACCTACAACGACGCCGAAAAAGGGATCCGCCGCTTCATGATGATGGCGCCGAACCTCTCGGGTGACATGAGCCGGATCAAGACGCTCTCCGACGGGTACGTCTACACGACGATCCGAAACGGCGGCAACGGCTCCCTTGGGGCCTCCAAGGAGCGCCCGGCGGTCGTAGCCGCGATTGGCGCGGGCATGCCCGCCTACGGGCCGCTGCTCACCGACGCGGAGCGCTGGGCGATCGTGGCCTACATTCGCACACTCCCCAACGCCGCCTTCGTCGCGCCAACCCCGGCGCCGACCGACGCCTCCACCCCCGCCCCCGGGACTCCGTGATGAGCAACGTTGACATCATCGCCGCCACACGCCGCGTCGTGGGCAACGGGCCCGACGTCGCCGATACCATTGCGGGAACCCCGCATGTTGTGCCGCCCGGCGTGAAGACGTTTGGCCTGGTGGGCTCCCTCATCGGGCTCGCGTCCCTCGCCTATGGGCTGAGTACCGACTCGCATCGCACCCTCGGCGTGCTCCTGGTGTGCATTGTGTACTTCATGGGCGTCGCGCAGGGCGGGCTCATGTTCTCCGTGATCCAAACGATCACGCTCGGCCGCTGGGGGCGCCCGTTCAAGCGGATCGCCGAGTCGTTCTGGTTCTTCATGCCGGTAACGTACGCGATCTACGCCATCTTCCTGCTTGGCGGTGGTCTCGACATCTTTCCGTGGACTCACGAGGAGATGCCCCCGCACAAGGCCGTTTGGCTTCAGCCGAACTTCTTTGTGGCCCGCCAGCTCGCGATGCTCGGCGTGCTCATGGTGCTGGACTTCCTCTTCATCCGCAACAGCCTGCGCGCCGACATGGGCGTGGCCGCCGAGAGCCTCGGCGCCAAGGTTCCCGGCTTCTGGGCGAACTTCACGGGCGGCTGGCGCGGTCGCGCCGTTGAAGTGGAGGACACCTACAACAAGAACGTGCGCCTCGCGCCGGTCATCGTGATCTGCTACGCCATCTTCTTCAGCTTGTTCGCGGTGGATGCCGTGATGTCCCTCGCCCCGCACTGGGCGGCGAACATGTTCCCGGCGTGGATCTTCGTGTCGAGCCTGTGGCTGGCCATCAACTGGATCTGCATCATCAGCGTGCTCTTCCGCGGCTGGTTGCAGATCGAGCACCTGCTGGCGCCGAAGCGGTACCACGACCTCGGCAAGCTCATGTTCGCGCTCTGCATCTTCTGGACCTACAACTTCTTCGCGCAGCTCCTGCCGATCTGGTTCGGGAACATGCCGGAGGAGACCTGGTACTTGATCCTCCGGATGTACCTCGATCCCTGGGCACCCCTCGCCAAGGTGGTGATCTCGATGTGCTTCTTCATCCCGTTCACCGTGCTGTTGAGCCGCGGGATCAAGAAGACGCCGAAGTCGCTGGCGGCGGTGGCCATGGTCATCGCAACGGGCGTGTTCCTGGAGCGCTTCCTGCTGATCATGCCGCAGGTCTGGACCAAGAACAGCCTCCCCATCAGCCCGGTTGAGATTGGCATCGTCCTCGGCTTCGTGGCTGGCTTCGTCACCGTGGTCGCGAACGTGCTGGCGCGGGTGCCGGCGGTGCCGGTGAGCGACCCGTTCATGAACGAGCACCCGGACGATGTCCACGTGCACGTGCATCACGGCGCGCACGCGCACTGAATGGGCCCCGAGGTCACCAAAGAGGGCTTGTTGGCGCTCTGCGCGCCGATCGGCGCCGTCGTGGCCCGGATGGGCTGCGCGGACACGGCCGCGCTTGAAGCGGCCCTCGAGGTGCTGAACACGGACCAGCTTGAGGCTGCGAGCCTCGCCGCACACGCCGCGGGTTGGCTCACGCCGAAGGAAGGCGGTGGCGTCCGATTTGGACGGATCACCAAAGCGGATTCCCACGGCCACAGCATCGACGCGGTGGACATGAACGGGCCGGCGAGCGGCGCCCACACCCACCCCAAGGGCGAGGTGGAGCTCTGCATCGACCTCGCCGGGGAGCCGACGTTCGATGGGCGGCGCTGCCGGTTCATCGCCTACCCCCCGGGGAGCCGGCACGTGCCGACCGTCGCGGGCGGACGGATGTTGATCCTCTACTTCCTGCCGGGCGGCGAGATCATCTTCGAGTAGCGGTCAGGGCACGACGCTCGCCGTGCCGACCGGGGCGCCCAGCCCATCGACCGCCAACGTGACCACCTGCGCGAGGCTCACGGTTCCGGCGCCGGGTTCATCCGCCACGGCGAGGGGCGGGAGCGCCTGGTTACTGGCGTAGTCCCCCGCGTTGTTCACGAGCACGACGGACACCGCGACGGTCGTTCCGGCAGCCGGAAGGCCCGTCGGGAAAACGCTGGACCACGGGATCAGCGCCTCAAAGCCGTTCTCCGTGAGCCCGGTGGCGCCTGCATCCGACGCAGCCGCACCGTTCGCGACGTTGCCGTCGTCGAAGTTGCTCACACCGGGGAGCCAGCCCAGGTCGTCAATGGCGCCGAGCGCCCCGGAGAAGCCGCGAAGGCCGGCGCCATCGCTGGTCATGGTGAGCCCCACCTCCTCGGCACCGAGCGCGCCGAAGGCCACGTCGAAGCCCAGATCCACGAGCTCCGGGCTCACGTCGAGCGTCGAGAGCGCGAAATCCAAGGCGCCGACGCCATCTACCAGCGAGAGGTCGCCGCCCAGGCCGGTTCCCGCGCCGTAGTCGACGTCCACCAGCACCAAAACCGCGTTCTCACCGCGCTCGTACACGCCGTCGACGCCCACCCAGAGGCCGTCGGCATCGGCCGTGACGCGGAGCGCGTCGAGCTGGTTGTAGCCGGCGCCGAACGTGGTCGGCCACGCCTGCGCGACGACGACCGCGCCGAGGTCGGCGGTTGTGCCATCCGCCAGGAGCGGGATCGTCGGTGTTGAAACCGCGCTGTCGCCGTTGATCGTCGCCTCCAGGGCCGCGTGCACCCAGAGCTGATCGAGCCGCTCGCCGTCGAAGAGCGTCGTAAGCGTGCCGGTCGCGTAGATCGGCACATCCGCGTTCGTGTGCTGCGCCCAGCGCCAGGCGCTCGTCGGCGTCACGCCAGCCGCGGAAGTGCCGGTGACTTCGAGGCCCCCACACTCGTGGTCTGCGGTGACGATCATCGTGAGGTCGCGCGAGCCCGACCAAGCTAACGCTGTCGCGACCGCGTCATCGAGCGCGAGCACCTCGTCGAACACCCGTTCTTCGCTGTTGCTGTGGCTCGCGTGGTCGATGCGCGCGCCCTCAACGAGCAAGAAGAAGCCCTCAGGGTCGTCGTCCAGCCAGTCGAGCGCCTTCTGGGTCATCTCGGCGAGCGTCGGCGTTCCCGACGGGTAAACGTCGGCCACGTACGGGAAGGTGGTGTCCGCGAAGAGGCCGAGCAGGGGGCGCCCGTCTGGGCTTGCGGCCGCGAGCAGCGTCGAGTCGGTGACCACCTGAGCCCCGCTGGCCGCGAGCAGCGGCTCAAAGTCCCCGTAGCTGCCGCCGAACAGGAGATCCGGCAGGCTTGCCACGAACGCCTCGGCGATCGTCGAGGCGTCTCCCCGGTCCTCCACGTGCACCACGAACCCCGATGGTGTCGCCCCGGTCGTCTTGTCCGTTGTCACCACACCCACCGACATGCCCGCGGCCCGCGCGTGCTCCACGAGGTTCTCAACGCTCAAACCATCGCGATCGAGGCCAAGCATGTCGTTGTAGGTCTTCGCGCCCGTCGCCATGGCGGTAGCGCTCGCCGCCGAGTCCGTGGTGCCCGACAGCGAAGCGGTGCGCAGGCGCCCGTGGAACGGAAGGGTCTCCATCGAGCACGAGCCCGCTGCGCCCGAGGCATACATTCCGCCCCCGCGAACGTGCTCAAAGCCCATGCCGTCGCCGATGAACAAGACGACGGCGGGCCCGAGAACGGCGGTGCCCGTATCGCCGGTGTCGGCCGTGTCCGCCGGCTCGCCGCTGTCGCTCCCCGAGTCCGAAGTGTCCGCCGTGTCCGCCGGCTCGGCGCTGTCCCCCGTGTCGCCGGTCTCCGGTGGGCTCCATTCCGTCCCGCTGTCGTAGGGATCGGAGCCCACGCCGGGCACACGCACTTCTGTCGAACAGCCCAACGCCACCAACACCAGCAACGAAGCCCGCATGCAGCGCTCGGAAGGCGCCCAGTCTACCCCCGAATCACAGGCTCGCGCACACCCACAACCACACGCTGTCCGTGGCGTGGACCGGCATCGGCTCTTCCGGCACCGCCCACCCTTCGCTGCCATACACATCCACGGTGGTGAAGCCGGCGGCGAGGAGCATCTCCACCAGCTCCGGTGGCGTGAAGGCGCGCAGGCTCTGCGTGGGCGGCTCGTGGCGCTTCCCCGCCTTGAAACATACGATCCGCTCCTCCACGCGCCCCTCGTCGGCGTCGAACCGGCTGGTGCGGATCACGTCCATCCCCTCCGCTAGCGCGCCGGGCGGGAGGTGCTGCGCGCGTGGCCGTCCCGCCCAGTGATACGGATTCGGCGCCTGGATCACCAGCTTTCCGCCCGGTCGGAGGTGCTCGGCCGCGGAGGAAAGCACCTTGAGGTGGTCGGCCGGGTCGTCGA
Organism: Deltaproteobacteria bacterium; assembly: GCA_014191855.1. GTDB lineage: Bacteria > Myxococcota_A > UBA796 > UBA796 > SXON01 > SXON01. The sequence goes on along the minus strand of BJHF01000015.1, from coordinate 41,867 downwards.
ACAATCCGAAAGCACCATCGAGGAACACCGCGGCGTCGACCGGCTCGCAGCTCGGCAGCCAGCGCATGTCGCCCGGCATCCACACCGGCCCCTTCAGGCCGGGGTTGCGCTCATCCCATTGATCCCGCGCCACCCTCAGGATTCGGGGCGAGAGATCAACCCCCGTAACGGAGTGACCCCGCTCAGCGAAGGAGATCGCGTGCCGACCACCACCACAGCCCACATCGAGCACCCGGCCCTCGGGACCCAGCTCCAGGAGCCCTTCGAGGAACACGACCTCGGCCTCCGTGCGGTCATCGACCACGCCCAAGAGCGCGGGATCGAGCGCGGCGAGGGCTTCATAGCGAAGCGCCCACCAAGGGGAGTCGGCGAGGGGTGCGGAAGACATGTCGCGGCGCTACGTACCACGCTCGCCAGAGTTCGCATGCTTCTTGAGTCTCGCATTTCCGACCGCGTGGTGTTGCTCGTCGACACAGAAAACAAGGGAGGAGTTGATAAAAACGCCGTCGGCTCCAACTCCCACCCCGATCAGATCCTCGATGGAACCATGGCGATCATCGCGGCGGCCGCGGAACGGATGGGGAGCGCGTTGTCGATGGGAGGCGATTCTCCGCCCGTCGTCATGGAGATCGAGTTCGGCGTGATCGTGGACGGGAACGCCCGGGTCGCGCTCGCACGCACCCCGGAACAGGGGCACTTCCGGGTGAAGCTGCGCTGGGACGCCTGAGCTTCGGGACCGTCTAAGGCTCGCGGAACCGCGCCATCGCAGCCTCCAGCGGGCCATCTTCCGTGCTCCAAAGCCCGTATTCAAGGACTACCTTTGCAAAGGGCCACGGCACGAGGAACCGGTCCCAGCTCCGCGCGCGCCAGCCGGCGGCGAGCACCCGCCCAAACACGACGGGCACCCGACCCGCCCGCGCCAGGGCTTCTGCTCCCGGCGCCACGCTTCCGGCCGGGCCACGAGGCCCGTCCACCGCCAGCGCCGGGGAGCGCCCCTCCCGCAGCGCGAGCACGCACGCCATGAGCGCCTCCGCGCCGCCGCGGGAGGAGGATCCACGCAGGACTGAATACCCGAGACGAGTGAGCACCGCAGCAACCAGCCCCCCATCGCGAGACAGGCTGGTCATCGCCACGAGGTTTCGCCCTCGATGTAGCGCGATCATGGGGAGCTGGTGCCCGTGCCACAGGGCGACGACACAGGGCCCCTCAACGGGCCACGGCGGCCGCTCCACGCGCCAGGTCGCCGCGAGCACCCGGACTGCGACGCTGATCAACCAGGGCAACACCGGGCCAACGTACCCCGCGGGCGATAAGGGAAGGCATGCAACGTGTCTTGTGCGCGGGCCTCGTGCTCGCAGCGGGCTGCTCCACCACCCACGGAATTCGCCCGATCGGCAAAGGTAACGTGGATGTCGCGCTCTCCGTCGGGGGCCCGATCACCGAGGTGTTCGGGGCGCCGATCCCGATCCCGCTCTCCACGCTGGGGGCCACCGTTGGGGTAACCGAAACGACCAATGTTCACGCCGCGTTCCACCCCACAGCCGCGCTGATGTTCGCGATCGGGGCCGGCGAAGTCGGCGCTTCGCAGCAGCTCTTGGCCCCCGCCGGCGCGCGGCCGCGGCTGATGGTCGATCTCACCCTGCTCGGGGCCGCCGGGGATCTTGATCCCGACCGCGCGCCCGAGGGTGGCTTCCGGTTCTTCATGCAACCCACGCTCCTCGCCGGCTGGGACTACGGCAAAACCACGCAGCACACGGTCTACACGGGGTTCACCGGCTTCCTGGAGCCGGCGGAGACGTTCCACGGTATCGGAGGGTTTATTCTAGGTAATCGCTTCGGCGTGGGCCGCAGCCACGTGGACATCGAGCTGAAGTGGCTCGACCCCTGGGAGAGCGGCGTGCCCATCGTTCCCGAATACGCGGCCCCAGGAACGATGGGCGCGGTCGAGCTGCAGTTCGCGTATGGGATCACCTTCGGCGGAGGCGATAAATGATGTTCCTGATCCTGCTCTCCGGCTGCTACCGGCTCGACGGTTTCTTCTTCAATCCCGAGGCGACAGACGCGTACGCGCTCGGCGGCGAGATCATCCCCTCCGACTGCCAGGAGTTGGTGTCATTCGAGGGCGAGGCGGGCACCCTCTACGGAGCCTGGGCCCATCAGGCGCACGAGGGCGATGCGGAGTGCGTCCCAGGCGAGCGCAATACCACTCGCGATGTCGTCGTCTATTTCCACGGAAACGCCGCGAACATCGATGAATACTGGGCCGACGTCGGCTTCTACTGGGAGAGCGGCTACGAAGTGTTCATCTTCGACTACCGCGGCTACGGACGCTCCGCGGGCGACCCGGATTTTGACGGGGTGATCGCCGATGGGGCTGCTGCGATCGAGCACGTGGAGGACACGACGGAGCTCCCGAGCACCGATCTCGTCTACATCGGGCTCTCCCTCGGCGGGTTCGTGTCCGTGCACAACCTCGTGGCCACGCCGCCGCGTGTGCTCATCACCCAGGACATGTTCGCCAACACCCAGAAGATGCTGGACGACGGCACGACGATGGATCTCCCAAGCGGTTGGTTCTTCGAAGAGAACTTCGACAACGTCGCCGCCGTTCGCAAGATGCCACCCGAGGTGCCGTACCTCGTCAGCCACGGCGCGGAGGACACCTACATCCAGCCCGAGCACGCCCAGATGGTGTACGACGGTGCCGCGGCCACCACGAAGAAGCTGCTCCTGAACCCGGGGGCCGACCATGCGGAGACCCTCGAGACGGACGCGGAGACGTTCCGCCCGTGGTTGGAATGCTGGATTCGCCAGGATTGCCAGGAGGAATAGTGGAGCTAGGGCCAGGGCGTCGCGTCGGCGACCGGCGCGTGCGGTCGGCGGTCCCGGCGCCGCCGGGGTTTCTGGCCTTCTCCCTTGATGACGACGGCGACACGGAGCTGATCCTGCCGAACGCCCATCTACGGCTACGGGCCGGGGCACGCGAGGCGTGGCTTGGGGGCCGCGAAGCCCGACGCAACGCCGGAATCGCAGCGCACCCCGAGCTGGATTGGGTGGATATCGACGGTTGGCCAGCCTGGGTGCGCCCCCGCGTGCACGGCCCCGCGTTGCTCGAAGCCCTCGACGACGACGCCCGCGCTTCGCTTGCCGGCTGGTTGGTGGCCGCAGGCGTGAACCTCCACCGAGCGACCGCCGCCGATCTGGTGGTGGATGCGGCCGGCGTCATCCGCTACGCACCTCTCGGTCTGGCAGAAGGCCAGCTTCGGGAGGTTTCCCTCGCCGACGTCCTGGGGGCGCCCGGCCCGGCTCCCGCGATGCCCCCTGCTGCCCCCGTGCGCACGCAGCGGTCGCCGGAGTCGAGCAGCCCCGTCATCTCCGCCGCCTCACGTGCATCGCCCCCACCTTCCGTCGTGATGGTGCGGCTCCCGGCAGGAAACGCCCCCTTGCTCGCGCGCGTTGCGGCGCGAACCGGGACGCGTCTCCGCGACGTGGAACGCGCATCCGAGCGGCCGGGGCAATGGATCTGGGCCCCCGTAACCGAGCCCGCGCGGAGCTTACGCCTGCGCACCCAGGCGGAGCGCGCCGGCCTGCAGGCGGAAGTCGTCGCGACGTCGGCGGTGTCGCCCACGTTCCTTCCGGCGATGGTGGCCGGCGGCGTCGCGCAGATTCCGCTGTTCATCCACTCCGGGATTCCCGCGCTCGACATCTCGATCATCGCGGGGCTGGGGATCACCGCGGTCGTCTCCATGCTGCGCCAGGGCCGACGGATTGGGCCGGCCCGGCGAGCCGCGAGCGCCACGGGGGCCTGGGAGGCGTGGCGGCGCGCAGAGCGAACCTCCGGCCCGGAAACCAAGCTTCTGGCCTTGGAAACGCGCATCGCGCTCGACGTCGACCCGGAGCCTGTGCGCCGCGACCTCGGCGACGCCCTCGATCACGCGTGGGCACACCTCTTCGCCGCGTTGGACCAGGAGGATCCGCATCGGCAACGCGCGTTGCGCCGGATCGACGAAGCCGCGAAGCGCGTCACGACGGCGCTGGCGTCGCCAGAAGCGGCCGCGACGGTGGCGGCGATCACGGCGCTGCGCGCGGCGCGCTGAGCGGGGCCTCCTCCCTCAGATCCGGTCGACCCCCGCCACGTCCGTGAACGCGCACGCCGCCGCAACGCCGACCTGCTCGGTGATCGCCAGAGAGTCCTCCTGCCAGAGGAGGCGCCCCGTGGGGCCCCAACACTGGCTCCATACCCACGGATCCTCCCCGAAGGCACCGCCGGTGACTGTCGCGTCTGACCGGCCACCTTCGCCGGGGATCCAGCGATCTCGCACGGCAACATTTGCGAGCTCTTCGCTGCCATCACCTTCCAGATCGGTGACCGTCCGGTACTGGAAGTCGCCGAGGCTCCCGGTGCGGCGGTAGGCGTAGGTCCAGTCCTCCACGTCGCCGCTCGTGGTCGTCCAACCGTTCACACCCACGACGAGATCAACGCCGTCGCGATTGTCGTAGGCAACCTCGACCAGGCCCGTTTCCGTGCCGGCACACCACTCGTTCCAGCGGCTATGGTCCCAAACGAAGCGGCCGTCGCCCGCGGCCACGCTCGTGCCCGCGAAGTGGGTGCCGTACAGCAGCACCGCGTCCTCGGTGCCCGCCGCATGGCCCGAAACACTCCAGTCGTACACGCCGGCTGAGCGCGACATCAACAGCGTGAAGTCAACACCACACTCACCCGTATGAGGCCCCCAACGCCGGGTATCCTCTGTACGCTCCGAGGGCGGCAGCTCGATGGCCGCGTCTACGACGCCAAGCACGGCGAACACATAGGCGTTCACGCCACCGGCCACCGCCACGGAAAGCTCCACGAGGTCGGCGCGCTCCCCGAGGCCACGCCCGGCCTCGTCGGTGGTGTCGTCCGAAAAGCTGAGCGTTTGTCGGGACTCCTCGGGGAGCGCCGCCGCGAAGTCTACGTCGTCGTCGAAGATGTCGTTGCTGACATTGCCGCAGCCCAGGGCACCAAGGAGCAGGAGGGGAGAGAGGATCATGGGATTAGAACCGGTAGCCGAGGCCGAGCAGGAGCTCGGAGAAGCCCATTCCGTTGTCGCGGCCATCGACGACGAAGGGCAGGTAATGCACACGAAGCTGGAGCTCCGCTTCGAACTGTCCGGGGTGAACACCAAACCAGCCCGAGAGCCCGGGCGCTACGGAGAACAGCTCCTGATCCGCCACCCCCTCATCGGGGAACCGCCGCCGAAGCCAGAAGGCCTGGAGATGCAGGCCGCCGCCAGCCTGTACGATGAACTCGGGGGTGCGCCAACCGGCACCCGCCGCGAAGGTGGCCGAGTCCAACTCGATGTTCACGGGGTAGCCCAACCCCTCGATCTCCAGCGTTCCCGCTCCGCTCCCCGCAAGGAAGTCCGCGCTCAGGTACTTCCCGTCCCGCCAGCCGAAGCGTCCCTCAAGCCCCGCCGCCGCCGTGCTTGGGAAATACGCTGACGCGATCGTCGGATCGGAGAACGCCCGGCCGCCCGTGATGAGGTGCAAGGCCAGCTTCGGGCGCTTCGCTTCGCGGATCGTGGCGTTGATCGTTCCCTTCGCCACGTCGTCTTCATACTCGCCATCCTTGAACTGCGCACCGTCCACCCGCACCACGGTCGAGGCGCCGATCCGGACCTGCGCGACCGCAAGGTGCGTCGGGAGGCGCTTCTGTACGAGGTACGCCCCGGGCCGGAGCGAGATCTGCCGGTCCATGCCGGTTACCGCCACTTCGGAGACGTACATGCGCCGGTCTACGTCGAACACTGCGAAGGTGCCCGGGTTCGAGGCCGGGAGCTGGAGCGTCCCGGTGCCGGCTCGGCCTAGCTCGGTGATGACCACCTCGCCGTTCGCCGAGAGATCCCAGGCGCCGGTCGGGTGCTGGGTGCCGGTACGCGTCGCAGACGTCCGGTACACGGTCTCGTGGTACACATAGCGGTAGGTTTCGCTCAGCGTCACGCGCCCGTCGCCGTCGTCGTCCGCGTTGCCCGAGAGCCCCGAGGCGAGAAAATGAGTGAAGTAGGAGCCGCCGATCTCGTCGGACTCCTGGCTCGCTTCGTCGCCACCGCTGCTCGTGATGATCACCGAGCCGCGCGCGTCGAGCCGTTCCTGCAACTCAAACACGAAGCCCGGAGCGCGGATGCCGCCCTTCCGCCGGGTCATCGTGCCCGACTGGCACGCATCCACGAACGCCACCCGCACGTCGGCGCCGGACTTCTCAAGGAGCGTGCCCAGCTCGCTCCAGCTCACGTCGGTGCGGCCGAGCTGCAGGTTCTTGTCGTCGGCGTGGCCGGAGTAGAAAAAATACAGCACCGTCTCGTTGCCATTCTGGCGGGCGCTCGCGATGGGGCCTTGAAGGTCTGCCATCACCTTGAGCAGGTCCCCCCGCCCCTTTCCGTAGAGCGATCGGGTGTTCATCAGCGAAACGCCGCCGAGCTCGGTGAGCACCCCCTGCACCTTCCTCGCGTCCTGCTCGGCGAAGTACAGGCGTGCATTGCCGACGGCGCCCTCGTTGTTCCCCACCACGACGGCGAAGCGCTGAACCTCGGCCGCCGCGAGGCCCACGCCGAGGATGCTGGCGAGGACGAGGCTCACTCCTTCTCCAGCACCAATACGGCCAGGCCCGGATGCGCCTCTTCCAGCGCCACAACCGCCTCGACGCCCCCCGAAGCGAACGCCGCGCGCACCTCCTCTGCGACCGCCTCCGCCGATTCGACGCCGAAGCCCGCAACGAACACCTCGGGCCCTTCCGCGCCGTCGAGCAGGATGCTCCCCTCGAGAAGGTGGGCCTCGCCAGGAACCACCAGCACCGGCGCGTCCCCTTCGTCGGGCCAGTAGGTTTGAACCGAGCCCGAGCCGTCCACGCCTACGATCACGACGCTATTGTTCGCGCCGGGCTGATAGACGAACTGCAGGCGATCGCCCGACCGAACCGGAATGTCCACGCCGGAAGGCAGGGTGGTGCCTTCGCGGTTCACCCGCACATCAAGCGTTACCTCGCCCTTGCTGCGGTGGCCGCGGCTCGGCGGCGGGCGAACGAGGAACAACAGCGCCGCTGCCATCGCGAAGCACAGCGCAGCGATCGGCGCCACCCGCCGGAAAAGCGGTACGACGGTGCCGCCCCCCGGCTCCTGCTCGGGGAGCTTTTTGGCCAACTCCCGCAGCTTCTCGGCGTCGAACGCGGGTGGCACGGTCCCGGCCACCTCGGCCTTCCACACATCGACCGCTGGGCTCTGCGCTTCATCCGGCGCCAATGGCGCTTCCCCGGCGAGGTGTTGCCCGATCCGCAGCCGGGAGGGTCGGGATCCATCGTTGAGGCGGCTCATTGGCCACCCCCGAGCGCAGACCAGGCGAACCACACCACCACAGCGCTGGCCACCACCACCCCAAGCGACCGGCGGGCGCGGCGGAGGAACGCGTCCAGCCGCTTTCGGAGGGTCGGCACCGAGATCCCGACCGCCACCGCCGCTTCTTCGCGCGTCATGTCGTCAAAGAACAGGGCGATAACGATGCGTTGCGTCTCCGCCTCCTCCTCCACCAGCAGGTCCCGAATCCGGTGGTCGTCCAACCGGCTCACGTCCAGCTCCGGCTCCTCCCCCCGAGGCATGATTTCAGCACGTCGCTCGTCATGTTTCCGCTGGTGCCCCTTGCGGTCCCGCAGGCGGTTGAGGCACCAATTCGTATTGATCTGGTACATCCACGTGAGCGGCGACGACTCGTTGCGGAACCGCTCACCGGCCCGGATCACCCGGGCGAAGGTCTCTTGAACCGCATCACCGGCCTCCGCGTCATCGCCGAGGATGCCGCGGGCGCGGGCGTGGAGGATCGGGGCGTAGCGCATGTACAGCTCGCTGAGGTCGGCGTCGGAGATGGTCATCGTGCGTGGGTCCGACCCCTGAGCGCCGCGGCGCCGAAAGAAATTCTAGGCAGAAGTCTATCCCGCGCACGATGCGGGCTCGCCGCAGGTTAGCGGCCACTCAAGACGGGGAATCCATGTCGGGGGCCAGGAAGGCGCCCGGCTCCGTGGGAGCTGGGCCGATGAACGAGGATCCGCGCTGGGCATTGGTGTTGGCGCGCTTGCGGGCGGGCGAATCCCTCCGCAAAGTTGCGGCGGAATTCGGCACCAACCCGCGTCGACTGCGGCGGGCCTTGGCGCGCGCGAGCATCCGGGTGCGCGGCGAGTCCCTGGGCCGCGATGGGGTGCCGGCGCTGGTGCGCTTCCGCAGCCGGCTCGGCAAGGAGCCCGATGGCGCCATCGCGCGCGACGCGCGCGTTACCCCCGAAGCCGTGCAGGGCGAGCGCAAAAGGCTTGGTATCCCCGCCTTCAGGCCGAGCCCGAAGGTGCACCTGTCGGCCGAAGAAGAGGAGTGGATCCGCGGCCCAGTGCGCGAACCTTCCCTACCGCCGCGCCGGGAACGCCAGGTGGTCGGCCCCGTGGTGGTCCGCAAAGCGCAGCGAGATGGTGGGTCGGTCATCCGCCGGGTCGCGCCGTCGGCTGCGCCCGAAGTGGGCGCGCCGGTAGCCGGTTCGCCCCCGGCAGGCCCGCCCCAGGCTCCATCGGCGGCGCCCTCCCCGGAGCCTCGCGGCCCGAGGCTGGCGTGGGGAGTACTCGCCTTCCGGGCGAACGAACCGGCATCGGCCGTCCGCACCATCGAGCCACGACCGTTCCCGGCGCGCCCGCTCACCGAACGCGAAGAGGAGATGCAGCGGTTCCTGAATGCGCCCAGGCGCGAGCGAACCTCTCGGGAGCGGATCATCCGCACGGAAAGCCGTCCTTTTGAGGTAAGCGCGCCTTCCCCCCCGCCGAGCGCGCCGGCGCCGAGCGCTCCTGCGGCGCGGCGCACCCGCGCCCCGGCGTGGCGCGCAGCGGACCCTGAATTGATGGCAGCGTTGGCGCGTGAAGCGGAGCTGGAGGCGGCCGCCACAGCCGCGAAACGCGAAGCGGAAGCCGCGGCAGAAGCGGCCACGGCGGCGAAGGCGGCCGCCGAGCGGGAGGCCGCGCGGGAGGAAGCCATGCGCCGCGAGGCCGCCCGGGAGGCGGCGCGTGCCGAGGCCGCCGCAGAGGAAGCGGCAGCGGCGCGCGCTGCAAACGAAGCGGCCGCGGCGGAGCGTGCCGCATTGGCGGCGGCGAAACGCGCGGCGGCGGCGATCCGTGCGCCGGCCATCGTGGAGAGCCCGCCCGCGAGCCCGGGCCTGATGCTCGAGGGCGCGCGCTGGGCGGTCCGATACGCGGGCCTCGATGTCACGCTCAGCGTCCACGCCGGAGACGTCGTGAGCGCATTGGTGGTCGCGCAGGCCTCCCTCCCTGGGTTCACCGTCGTATCGATCGCCGCACGGTGAACGCCGCGTCCGGGCCCGCGGTGGGTTAGCCGCGCGCGCCATGACGCGATTTCATCCCGGTCCCTTGCAGAAAGCGCTCGTCGTCGAGTCGCCCGACCCCGCGCTCGACGCGCTCCTCGTCGCCCAGGGGATCACGGTCGATCGCCGCGCCGAGGTGCCCGACGAGGCCACGCTGGCGCAGTGGCTGCGCGATGGCGGGCACGACATCCTGTTCAAGCGGAGCCGAGTGCCCGTTACGCGCGCCGTGGTGGAGGCCGCGCCCGCGCTGATGGCGGTGCAGCTCTGTTGCATCGGGGATGACAGCGTGGACAAGCGCGCGTGCGCCGACAACGGCGTGCTGGTGTTCAACGATCCGGTGAGCAACGGGCGCAGCGTCGTTGAGTTGGCGATCGCCCACCTCATCGCGCTCTCGCGGCGCCTCTACGAAACCTACGATCACACCCGCGCCGGCGGCTTCGACAAGTCGCAAGACGAACGTTTTGAGATCCAGGGCCGCGTGCTCGGGGTGCTGGGGCTTGGGAACATCGGCCGGGCCACCGCCCGCGCCGCCGAAGGGCTGGGTATGAGCGTCGTGTTTCACGACACCCGCGAGGTGGCACGCGAGGTCGGCACCGAGATGGGTTGGGAGTCGCTCCCCACGATCGACGCGCTCTTTCGCCGCAGCGACTGCGTTTCTGTGCACGTGAGCGCGGAAGATGTGGGGGGGCGCAGCAACCGTGCGTTGCTCCAGCGCGAACACTTTGCGCAGCTCGCCGTCGAGCGCCCAGGCGAGTCCCCTCGCCTGTTCCTGAACCTCGCCCGGGGCTTCCTCTACGAGCCCGCCGACCTGTTGGCCGCGATCTCGGCCCAGGAGGTGCGCCGCGCTGCGGTAGACGTGTACCCGGAGGAGCCGCGTGGCTCCGGCCCCTGGTCGAACCCCTATGCCGGCGAACCGCGCGTCGCGACCACGCCGCACCTCGGCGCGGCCACCCTCGACGCTCAGCCCCGCATTGCCCGCCGCGTCGCCCAGACCGTCCGTGCGTTCAGCCGCACCGGCGCCATTCGCGATTGTGTCCTTCGCCCCCGGCTCACGCTCGGCCTCTCCGACCTCGCGCCGGGAAATGCCCTGCTCGCCGTTACGCACAGCACCGTTCGCGGATCGCGAAAGGCCATCCAGGACGCGATCTTCGAGGCCGGCGCGAGCAACCTCTCCACGGTGCACCAGGACTTCGAGTCGTTCGGCGTCGCGTACGATCTGCTCGCCCTCGACAAGCCGCTCACGCACGCCCAGCTCCGCGACTTCACCGCCCACGCCGCCGACCTCACCGGGGACGCCGAGACCATCCGGGCCCTGCGCCAGATGATCGTGGAGTAGCCGTGACGGACGCCCCTCCGGTTTGGCCCCGCCACCTTGAGCCTCGCTACCTCCGCGCCATCGTTTCGGAGTGGCGCCGCGTGAACGAGTACCACCTCCACCGCGCGCTGCGGATCCCCACCTTCGAGCTCATCGACTCCGCCGAGCACCTCGGGCGCTGGACGATGAGCACCCGCACGATCGCGTTGTCGCGGGCCCTGATCCACAAACAGCCCTGGGGCGTGGTTGTGGAGGTGCTCCGCCACGAGATCGCGCACCAGTACGCGCACGAGGTGTTGGGTGCCATCGACGAAACGGCGCACGGTCCCGCGTTTCGGCAGGTATGCGCGCGGATGGGCGTCGATGCGGCGGCGGCCGGAATGCCCGCGCCATCCGAAGCGGACGCGCGCATTCACCGCCGCGTGGAAAAGTTGCTCGCGTTGGCGGGGAGCGAGAATCGCCACGAGGCCGAGGCGGCGATGAACGAGGCCCGCCGCCTGTTGTTGGTGCACAACCTCGACTTGACGCCGAGCACCTACACCTGGCGCCACCTCGGGAAGCCTACCGGCCGCGTGGCCGCCTGGTGGCGGCAGCTCTCCAACCTGCTCAACACCCACTTCTTCGTCGAGACCATCTGGGTACAGACCTTCGACGTCGCCAGCGACAGTTGGAAGACCCAGCTTGAAGTGTGCGGCACCCCAGGCAACGTGGACATGGCGGCCTGGGTGCACGACTGGTTGGTGGACACGGCGGAGCGGCTCTGGCTCAAGGAGCGCCACGAGCTGTTCCTCTCCGGCGCCGGGGATCACGCCCGCTATGTTGGCGGCGTCGTTCGCGGGTTCGCGGATCGCCTCGCGGCGGGTGCGAAGAAAAATCAGGAAGAAGGCCTCGTGTGGGTGAAGGACCCCGGCACCGAGCGCTTCCTCGGCGAGCGCCACGGGCGGCTGCGATCGGTGAGCTACACCATCCGCAGCGGAGATGCCGCTTCGTCGGCCGGCTTCGCCAAGGGCAAGGACCTGGTGCTGAACCGCCCGGTCACCGGGGGCACCGGCGGGAGTGGCAAGCTGCTCGGGATGAAGCGGTGACGCGCCGGGTAATCGCGTTTATTACGGACGAAGCACGAGTCCACGGAACCCACGACGACCTGTTGGTCGTTGCGCCGCTGCGCGAGCGGGGGATCGAGGTGCGCTTCGTGCCCTGGGAGCACGCCGAACGCAACGCCGACATCGCCGCATGGATCGTGCGCTCCCCGTGGAATTACCACTTGCGATCAGCGGCCTTCCTCGATCGGATTGGCCCGCTCGCGCCGCTTCACAACCCGCTGGGATTGATCCGCTGGAACAGCGACAAACATTACCTGCTGGAGTTGGCCGAGGCCGGCGTGCCGATCATCCCCACGGTGTTTTCGCCACGGGAGGCGCTCGCGGAGGTGGCCGAGGCGACGGGTTGGGAGGAAGTCGTGGTGAAACCGTGCGTGTCGGCCGCCGGGCTCGGCACCCGGCGCGTTCGCAGCGAAGCCTTCTTTGCTGCCCGCAGCTTCGAGGGGCTCCCCGAGGGCGAGTACCTGGTGCAGCCCTTCCTCGACGATGTGTGCCACGAAGGCGAAGTGTCGTGTGTGTTCTTCAACGGGGTGTACAGCCACTCGGTGCGGAAACGCGCGGCCGAAGGGCACTTCCTGGTGCATGAGGAGCACGGCGGAACCGTAGCCGCCACCGTGCCCAACCCCGACGTGATCGCCGAGAGCGAAGCCGTGCTGCGCGCCTGCCCCGAAGCCGGCCTGTACGCGCGGGTGGACTGGATCGAGACCGAGCGCGGACCCAAATTGGTCGAGGTGGAGCTCATCGAACCCGAGTTGTTCCTTCGTGCCCATCCGCTCGCCCCGGGCCGCTTTGCCGATGCCATCGCGCGCACCCTGGGTGGCGGCTCATGATCTCGGTCCCCGGCCGGGTTTGCCTGGTCGGCGAACACAACGACTGGGCGGGCGGTGCGGCAATTGTTGTCCCCATGGACCGATTTGTGCGGGTCCGCAGCAAAGCGGCCTCCACGCTGTCGGCCACCGCGGTGCTGGAAGGGAAGGCGATCGCATGGCAAGCGGGCGAAGAACCAGGGGCGCTCCGATTCGTCCCGGCGGTCGCCAGCCTCGTATCAGAGGTGTGGCAGCGGCCAGTTACCGGAGCGATCCACATCGAAGGCGAGCTGCCCGCCGGGAGGGGATTTTCATCCTCGGCCGCGGTGTGCGTGGCCCTGGTGCGGGCGTTCGCCGAGCTTTGCGGCCAGGTAGTCTCCACGCCCGAAGCGGCCGAGCTCGCCTATCGGGCCGAACACGACGTGTGCGGGATCGGCTGCGGCCGGCTGGATCCCCTCGCCTGCGCGTGGGGGGTCCCCTTGTACCTGCGTTTCTCCGGAGATGAGGTGGGCGTGGATCTGCTCCCGGCCCACCTTGCGCTGGCGGTGGGCAGCTTCCGAACGCCGCGCGATACGCCTGCGATTTTGAGCACCCTCGGCCGCCACTACCGCGGCGAAGTGGCGGTGCGTGACTGGGAGGGTGTCCGGCGAGTGGGGGCCGTGCGCGGCGCCCTCGACGGATTCGGCGAGCAGGCTCGCAGCGCCCGAGATGCGTTGTACGAGGGGGACTTGGGCGCGCTCGGCAGGTCGATGGATGTATGTCAGGAGATCTACGAGGAGGAGCTCATGCCCGCCTTTCCGGAGCTTCGCGCCCCGGGTCTGGTGAAGGCCGTACGCGCGCTTCGGCAGGCCGGGGCCCTCGGCGCAAAGTTCTCCGGCGCCGGTGGAGATGGCTCGGTGATCGGGCTCTATGCGCCCGACGACCCTCGAATTCGGGAAGGCGTCGCCGCGCTGGATCGCCTGGGTGTGGAGGCGTTCGCGATGGAGGTTTGGTGTAGCGTTTGACCGGTTCGGGCGATGCCCAAGGCCCGACCCCTGGGCCAAGGGCCGTCGCCCGGCATCGCGACCGCCCCCTTCACTCCGTCGTCGTGCACACATTGCTTGCGCAACTGAACGACCAGTCGTCTGAGCCCGTGAGCGACACGCCGCCGGCGGAGCTGTAGTCGGCCACGTACACGTCTTCCGCCACGTTCCCCGCGAACGAACAATTCGTGCAGGTGACGATCGACTCGTAATACACGAACAACCCACCGCCGCGCGGCGCTTCGTTGTCCTCGAACGTCACCCGTTCCAGCGTGCCCTCGCCCGCCAAAAGCAGGCCGCCGCCATTGTCCACCGTGTTGTGGTTGTCGGCGATGCGGGTGTCGGACATGAACAGCGTGCTCTCGTTCGTCCACACGCCGCCGGCGAAGTGCTCCGACTGGTTCCCCTCGATCACGCTGTTGGTCACGGTCGCGGACCCGTAAAATACACACAAGGCGCCTCCGTCCAGCGCCGTGTTCCTGGTAAAGGTCACCTCGTCGAACGCGGCGTTGGCGTACCAGATCGTTGCGGCACCGCCGTCGTCCTCCGCGATGTTGTCCACGAACTCCGAGCGGGTCACCGTCGTTTCACAGTACCGCACGTAGAGCCCCGGGCCGTCGTTTGCGAAGTTGTTGGAGAACACGACGTCCTCCGCCAGCACTGTCCCCTCCCCCTCGCAATAGATGCCGCCGCCGCCCGAGTTGTGGTCCACGTCCAGGCCCACACCACGGTCGAGGGTGACGTTTCGCACCTCCAGCGTGCCGACCGGGCCGAGCACATCGAGGATGGTCCCGCTCTCCCCGCCCGACATCACCGTGTCCGCCGGCGTGGCCCCGTGCCCCTCCACCACGATGGCCGCGCGAACGAGCACGCGTGAGTACCAGGTTCCCGGACACACGTGCAGGGTGCCGGGGGCGTCCAGGGTCAGATACGCGCCGGACAAGAACGAGGCGGTCACGTCCTCCACGACGCCGTCGCTCCCCGCGAACTGCACCACGGAAGCGGTGCACCAGTCCGTTTCGGAGGTATCCGCGGTATCCGCCGTGTCTCCCGAGTCCCCGGCGCTGTCCCCCGACTCCGCTCCGGTGTCTGCCGAATCCGCCGTATCGGGGCTCCCGGTATCCGCGGTTTCGGCGGCGCCGCTGTCGGCAGGGTTGGTGTCACACGCGAGCAGCAGGAACGTCATCGTCATCACTCCGGGCACTCCTCATCCACATAGTATTGAATTCGTAGCTCCGACCCCTCGTTGGGGTAGGCGTCCTCATCGAAGCTCACGCGGTTGGAGTCGGCGTTGTACGTCCATCCGGTGAGCTCCGGCCCCCCGTCCACATACACCTCGATGCTCCATTCGGCGGGCACCTCGCTCAACGCGAAGGACACCTGGCCCTCACCGAGGAACGCCAGCGCCAGGGTTTCCATGTGCGTCGTCCAGTCCGCCTCGCAGATGCTCAGGAACACGCCGCCCGTGGCCGCAGCCGCGTCCGAAAACGGGGTGAACGCCTCCGCGCCGGGGCAGCCCCCAGGGCTGTCTCCGCCGATCGCGTGCACGGCGATGTCCGCCGGGTCTTCTTTGTACGCCTGATAATGAGAAACGTACAGGGTGGCGTTTCCGGAGCTTTGCTCCTGATCCATGTTGATGCCGACGAGGTTGAGCTTCGAAGTCTCCCAATTCTCATCGTCGTCGAGCAGCCACTCCGTGTTCTGGCCGATCGCCAGCTCCAGGGTGTTGAGCAGGTAGTCGTTATCCCCGGCGGCCGCGGCCACCATGGCGATCGCGATCTCGGTGGCATCCTCGGGATCCTCCGTTTCATCGATGTAGAGCTCGCTGCCATCGACCACGCCGGTTTGACTGTGAATGAAGGACACCCTGAACGGCACCCCCGCCGCGCGCAGCGTCTCAAAAAACACCGGGAGCGCCTCCTGGAAGCGGTCGCGATACGTGCTGTTCACCACCTCGTTCACCGCGAACAAGCCCGTCACATTTTCGCCCGGCGGGACATCCCAGGTGTCGCGAACCTCGGTACCCGCGGCGCCCTGAGCCGCGAGCTGTACGGCCAGCTCCGGGTTGAACGGGTCGTCGGAGACCAACGTCAGCGAGGCGAGGATGTCGCCTTGGTCGTACGGGCTGAAGCTCACGGTGAAGGTACGTACTTCGTCGGCAGCCAGGGCCCAAGGGAAGGGCTCGCTGCCGGTGTCGAGGCTGAATCCCACGGAGCCATCCAGCGCCAACGACTCCACCTGGAGCGGCGCGTTCCCGTCGTTCGCCACCCGCACCGTCGCGCTCCGGGTGCACCCCAGGATCACGCTTCCGAGATCCTCAGTGTCCACGGACAGGTTCGCCACCGGGCCCGCCGCCGTGCCCCGGATCTCCACCGGAACCGAGATCAGCCCTTCGCTCCCCGACAACAGCAGGGTGAGCGTGCCGCGCAGGTTGTCGTCCGTCAGCGGGGTCCAGTCGGCCGTGATCGGCGTGCTCTCGCCCGGGGCCACCGGCGCCCCCGTCGTGGCGGACACCGCGACGAGGCTTGTGTCGGACTGAAAACCGAAAATCGAGAAGTCCGACTCCCCGGTGTTCGTCAGCGACAGTTCCGTCGTAGCCGGCGCCCCCAGCGCGACCTCCCCAAACGTGAGCTCCGTTGGCTCCAGCGTCCAGTCCATGTCGAGGATCACCTCCGGCTCGTCCGCCGGACCCGAATCCGCGGCTTCCTCGCCGCACCCCAGGGCGGCGAGCGCCCACACCCAGCGGCTCATTGGCATGTCTGGAGCTCCTCGTTGCACGTTTGGCCGTCGGGGCAGTCCACCGTCGAAACGCAAGGCGTGTGCCCGCCCACATCCACCTGCACCGTGCGGGGCGACCGGAGCGCGAAGTCGAAACAACCGGCGCCGGCCACCGCCTTGTCCACCGTGCGCCGCTCCAGCGCGCCGTTCGGAAAGCCGGTGACGCCTGCGCCCACCAACGCGGTGATCGCGGCCGCCGGCACGGTTCCCGAGCCCGTGTCGGCGAACACACAGCGCAACGAGCTCGGGGAAACGCCATGCTGGTCGATGCTCACCGAGAGCACCACCTCCGAGCGCGGCGCGGCGCTCTTGGGTGCCGCCCAACCCACGACGAGGTCGGCGCCCTCCGTGATCGACCACCCCGCATCGGAGACGACCAACGACTCGAAGCCCACGCCAAACAGCTCCGCTGGTCCGTACGCACCGGCCGGCATGCCAAGACGAACAGCGACATCGGCCGTGATCGCCGGGTGGGGCAACGCGGTGCTGTTGTAGTAGGTGTTTCCCGGAAACGCCGGCTCCATCGTCACCGCGTCCACCAGGCCGGTGATGGTGACCGTCCCGAGATCCTGGTTGATCGGGTAGGGCACACACAGGCCGTCAAAATCACAGGTTTGACCCGGATCACACGTAGGCTCGCAATGGGGGTTGTTCTGCCGGAGCACCTGGCAGTCCCCCTCCGTCGCGATCGGCTCAAGCACCGCGATCGGCACCACGCCGTCCGCCACTTTCCCCGCCACGTCGGTCGTCTCCCCATTGTCCGTGACCGTGAATCCACCAAAGTCCACGTCCATCGCGCACTCGCCCGCGAGCGATACGGTGGCGGGATCGCCCACCGGGCCCGAGTCGGCGTTTCCGCCGGTGCCCGACTCCACCGCCTCGCTGGGATCACAAGCAAGAAGCAACGAGAACGGGAGCAGCCGGAGCGGGAGGGGCACGCCGCGAGTGTACGCGGCAGGCCCGGGTTGGGCAACGACTTCCTGAGTGAACGCCCTCGGGCAGCGCGTGGTGCGCCGTGGTACGTTCCCGCCCATGCTCCTCCTGCTCACAGCGTTTCTTGGCTGCGCATCCGAACCCGACCCCGGGGCCACACCGCCGGGGCAGCCCCCCGCAGGCATGGCACCCGCTACCCCCGGACCCGGCGATCAAGGCACCGCCGGATCGGCCGGAGGCGGCCAAGGGCAGGGCCAAACGCCGCCCGCCACTCCCGACATCCCGGCCGGGATCGCGAAGCTCGCGACCGACGGCAAGACCGTCGAGATTCCGGTGCAGCTCAAGGGAGCACCTTCGGCGAACCTCGACTTCCTGGTCGCAGGCGAAGACGGTCGTCCGCAGCCGATCGCACAGGAGCGGCTGACTGGCCCCTCCGTTACCCTCACCGCCCCCAAGGGCTACGCAAAGGGCCCGGTGTGGGCGTGTGCGTGGTTCGACGAGGCCGGGGATGGCCCGGATCCGAAAGACAAGAACACGTGCGCCCCCGCGGCGCTGAAGTTCGACGGCACGGACAAGCTCGTGTTTGACATGGAGCACCCCCTACCGCCCCCTGCAGACTCGCCGATGGCCACCGCGCCCAAACCAGAGCCGCCGCCAGGCACGCCGGGTGGCGCTGCTCCGGGGGCCGGGGGGGGTGGGGGCGGCGCACCGGGCGGCGCGCCGGTGCCGGCAACGCCCCCCGGATAGTCTGTGCCGGACTTTGAGGCAGAGCGCCCCCCGGGCGAGGCGTCGGGATGGCGGGGCTGGCTCATGCTCGCCGCGTTGTCGTTGTTCCTCGCGATCGTCGTGCGCTGGCCGCTCTCGGTGCAACCCTCGTTGTTCCCCTTGGACGGCAACTCCGGCCTGCACGCCCTCGCGATCGACGCTGCGTACCACGGCTCCTGGTCGCGGATTCCCAGTCTGCTCTGGCCAGAGGGCGCCCCGATCCGACTGCTCGCGGTGCCCTCGCTGGTGATCGGCGTCGTGTTTCGCACGCTCTGCGAGCCCGGAACGGCGCTGGAGCTTACCCGCACGGTGTGGCTGGCCGCGGGGGGGGTGGGCGTCGCCGGGCTGGCGGCGAGGCTCGGCCAGGGCCTGCGGGGGCGCGCGGTCGCGGCGACGTTGTGCATCGTCAGCCCAATCACGCTCACGGAAGCCGCAGGGGGGCGCCACGAACAACATGCCTACCTGCCGATCGCCTTGGCGGTGATCGGCGCGCTCGGCGCGGGGCGCGCAAGCTGGGCGTTGGGCTTCGCCGGGCTCTTGCTCGCGGGCTTCACCTCCCCCTACCAGCTCGTCACAGCGGCAGCGCTGGCGCTGACGGTCGCCGCATGGCGCGGCTGGCGCCCGGCCGGCGCTACGCTCCTCGCGGCGGTGCTGGCTGGTATTCCCGTCTCCGTGTACTACGCGCCCGCCGTCGTAGCGGAGACGATGTTCGGGCAGCCCATGACCGCGACCCCTGCCCAACCGGCGCTCTTGCAGCTGGTGGCGCCGCTGGCTGGCCACGTGAGCGCCGGCGCGCGGCTGGCCTCGCTGCGAACGGGCCCGATCGACCTGGCCATTGGCGCGTGCTGGCCGCCCATGGCGGTCTACAACATCGCGTTCCTGGGCTGGGTGTGCCTGGCGCTCGGGCTGGCCGGCGGCTTGGCCGGGGGCGCGCGGATACGGCCGCTCGTGCTCGGCGGGCTCTTGTGCACGCTCCTTGGTCTCGGAAACGAGCTGCGCCTCTCCGATTCGGGCGGCACCGGCGTGCCGCTCCCCTGGGCGCTGGCCCAGCTATTTCCCGGCCTTCGCAGCATGCAATCCACCGGGAGGTTTCTGGTCGGGGCAACGATCCCGCTGGCGTTGGCGGCGGGCGCGCTGGCGCACCGCTGGCGGGCAACCGCGCTCCTCGCGCCCCTTGCGCTCGTGGAAGGCCTCTTCTTCGCGCCAAGCCCGTGGCCCCTGCCGGCCGCATCCATCGACGTGGCCTCGCTGCGCGCGCTCCTGCCCGCAACCGGCCCCGTGGCGGTGTGGCCCGCTCCCGGCCTGCCTCCATCTACCTATGCCCTCATGGCGCTGGTCGGCGGCCGCCCCATCGCAGGCACCGCGACCGAGCACTTCCGCCCGGTCACCGTGGCCCCGGTGGGGGTGACGCCGCCGGCGCCCATTGCGTCGGCCCCCGCGCCCACCGGCATGCCGGTGATCTACGTCCAAAACCAACAATGTGCGCCGCTGCTCCAGTGGCGCGATCGCGATCGGCTCCGCGACCGGTGCGTCGGGCACGTGTGCGTGCACCTTGTGGAAGTGAAAACGACCCCTCGCCCAGGAGGGCCTCGATCGGCTCCGCGTTGACGTGCCCCGGCGGCACCCGGCCACGAGGAGCGCGAGCACGCCGAGAATGCGGTGGGGCGATGCTGCGGCCCGATCCCGTGGTCAGGCCGCCTCGGAACGCATCGCAGCGCCGCCGCGCGGACTCAGCCTCGTTTCGACACTTTCGCCGCAGCAGCCGCGCCGAACTGCTCGATCGCCAGCCGGATCCCAGTCACGCCGTAGCTGCGCTGCACCGGAACGAACACCACCCCGGCCGCCTCGCAGGCGGGCTGCAAGATCGCATCGACGTCGTGCCCACACCAGCGATGCAGCACCAGCACGATGTCCACGCCGCCCGACTCCACGCTGCTGCGCACCCGCTGGACCGAGTTGCGGGAGAATTCCGTCTGCTCCCAGTCCAGCGAGGCGAACCAGAACGCCTCGCGCACCTTGCTCTGCTGTGGTTCCCGAGGATCCCCCCCGATCATCACCGCGCGTTTGCCACGGGTGAGGCCCGCGTGGGGCCAGTCGGCCGGCAGCTTGTCGCCGGTGCGGCCCGCGCGTTCCTCGTCGCTATCGTCGAGATCGCGGATGGCGCGGCGCAGCTTCTTGAACGCCGGATCCCCGAGCAGATGAGGATGCTCGCGCAGAAGGTTCACCAGCTTGGGGTGATCTTTCCTGAGCCCCGCCCCGTAGGCGATCGCAATGCGCGCAGGGACGGCGGCGCGGACCGCGTCGGTGAGGGCGCCGTGCTCATCGGCGTCCACAAACGCCCGCACCCGCTCGCCGATCTCCGCAAGCGCCACCTCGTCGCCAACGGCGCGGGGTGGCGCCGGCGGCGGGGTGATCGCCGCGAGGTGCGCCTGCGCGTCCTTCGCCCACGAGCCGTGCTGAGGGCGGTGGTCGAGAGCGAGGCCGTGGGCGCGGCCGGGGCGCTGGAGTCTGGCGAAGCTGGTGAGTTGATTCACCAGCTTATCCCCCCCCTTTGCCCCGGCTTCCTGCTCCATGCGCACTCGCGCGCCGCAGAACTCGAGCAAGCGCACCTGGGTGGCCGCGTCCAGCCCGACCCACTCGTGGTGCGTGGCGACGAACGCCGCGATCCCGGCGAAGCCCGGCGCTTGGGCGAGCTTGAGGAGCTCCGTGAGGGAGCGCGCCGGTGGCGGCTTGGGTGGGGGGAACGGGGGCAGCTCCGGGCCCATGCCCCAACGCGAGAGCATCGCGGCAGCCGCTGCCATCTCCACTGGTGGCGAGGGCGGGCGGGGCGGGGCGGGGGCGGGGGCGGGGGCAGGCGGGGCCGCAGGTTCAACGGGCGTTGCCGGCGCGAGCGGGGAGGCCGGGGGCTCGGCGGGAGCGGGCGGCGGATCGGCAGGAGCAGGCGCCGGCGTGTGCACGAGCGGCACCGCCTCCACCGTCGCAGCGTCCTGCTCCGCGGCGAGCGGGTCCAGGATTGCGTCCGAGGCTTGGTCCACCTCCGGCTCGGACGCATCTGTGTGCGTCGCCGCCGCCGCCCCGGTGCCCTCGCCATCCGACCATCCCGCGGGCGCGTCCAGCGCGACCGCCCCGCCCAGATCTACCCACGCAAGCACCAGATCCGCGAGGTGGCGCTCGGCGCTCCGCAAGCGTTCAAACGTCTCGTCGCGGAGTCCGTCCGGCAGGTCAAATCTCAGCCACGCTCGGAGCCGTCGGATGTCGAGCATGGCGCGGTCAAAATCCGCGGGCGCGTCCAAGCCAGGGGGGAACGTGGAGTGCATGTGGGGCAACCGGTATGGCGTTCGTCAGTAGGAGTCGAGGCGCCGGAGCTTGGCGCCCGTCACTCTCCCGCCGCCTCCACCGCCTCCACCGCCGCCGCCGCCCCCGCCACCCTGCCCGACAACAACACCGCGCTCAGCGAGCCGGTAAACCCGTAGTCGCCGACCAGCGAGCCGCCGGCCATCCCCGACACCTCCCCGGCTGCGTACACCCCCGGGATCACCTCTCCATCCAGTCCGACGACGCGGCCGGCGAGGTCGACGTCCACGCCGCCGAAGCTTTTGGCCGAGGTGATGGCGACGGGGAGCGCGTACCACGGGCCATCGTTCATCTCAAAACCGGGAAAATCCGCCGAACGAAACGGATCCGCAGCCGCCCCCGTGGCGCCGAGGTTCCAGGCGTCCAGGGCCGCTTCCAGGAGCGCCGGGTTCAGGTCAACGGCGACCGCCAGATCGAATAGCCCGTCGGCCTTGCGCGCCAGGCCCGAGGCGAGCATATCGTCGATCGTTACGGACACGGTGGCATCCTCAAGGTCGCTGAATTCCGCGTTTTCGAGCACCGCCCCGTTCACGACCATCCACGCCACGCCGCCCGCCTGTTGGGACCGGAGCGTTCCCGTTCGAAAGCTGTTGGCGCTGAACTCATCGACGAAGCGCTCGGTGTTGGCGTTGAACCACGGCACCATCGGCAAGAACGACGCCATCACCTCGCCCTCGGGGTTGAACGGGTGCGGAGCCGCGTGGGCGTACAATCCAAGGGCCGGCAGGTTTTGGGTCGCCGCGCCGTGCGCCTCCAAGAGCGCCGACCCGTTGCCGTCCGCTCCGGAAAAGGCGCTGATCCGCACATCCAGCTCGGCGAGATCGGGACGAATCGCCCGCACCCGCTCAAGGTTGTGCATGAACCCGCCGGTCGCGACGATGACCGCGCCGGCGTACGTCGTGTGCACGCTGCCATCGTCGAGATCGGTCCATTCAACCCCCACCACCTCCCCGCCTTCGTCCACGACGAGATCGTTCGCCTCGGCCCGAAAATTTACGGACGTCGGCGGCATGGCCCCCTCCAAAAGCCCCACCAGCGCCGCGCCGTCGCCGTTCAACTGGTGCACCCGGGTCGTCGTGCCCGCCGAAGGATCCGGCATCATCGAACCAAAGGTGCCGCCAAGGCCAGTCAGCCAGTCATGGACATGATCGACGTTGTGCGCCGCAAAATACTGAACCCACTCGTCGCTCGTGATCCCGCCGGTAATATGGCTCCACTCCGACAGGAGCTGCTCCGGAGAGTCGGTGATGCCCTCGGCCACCTGCTCCGGCGTGCCCGAGAACATCATCAGCCCGCCCGCAAGGTTCGCGGCGCCGCCGACCTGCGCCTCCCGCTCCAGGAGCTGCACCGAAGCGCCGCTCGCGGCGGCTTCGATCGCGGCCGCCAGCCCCGCCGGACCGGCGCCGATGATCAGCACGTCCACGTCCGAGGGGTGCACGGTTTCGCCACCCGAATCGACCCCCGAGTCTTGCGCCGTGTCGTCAGCCGTGTCCGCCACCCCGGCAGCGTCAACCGCATCGGTCCCCAGGGTTGGGCTCTCGACACACGCGAACAGGGCGAAGCACAGCATCCCTGGGAGTGTACACTGCGCCGATGTTCTCGCTCCTCTTCGCCGCGTCCCAGGCCTCCGCCTTCTGCGGCACTTTCGTCGGCGGCGATGGGGCGCTCCTGGCCAACACCTCCAGCCGGGTGGTGATGGCGAACGACGGCGCGATCACCACCCTCACGCTCGCGATGGACTACAACGGGAACGCGGCGGACTTCGCGCTGATCTTGCCGGTCCCCGAGGTGCTCACCGCGGACGACGTGGGCACGGTGGACGAATCCCTGATCGCCCGCGTGGACGCGTGGTCCGTTCCCCGCGAGGTGGCCTACACCTGCGACGACGTGGTGAACGTCAGCTACTCCCTGGGCGGCTGCGGCGCCGTGCTCGGGTGCGACCAAAGCTACGAGGTCTCCGGCGGCGGCTTCGGCGACGAAACTGCGGAAGGCAGCGTGACCGTGGAGTCCTAGTTCACGGCGGCCGGCTACACGTTCGTGGTGCTCAGCGCGGAGGAGTCCGCCTCGCTCGAGCTCTGGCTGGATGACAATGGGTACGCCCTCCCCGCCGGCGGCCAAGCCATCCTCCAGGAGTACATCGACGCCGGCAGCTATTTTCTGGCCGCCAAAATCGTACTTTCGGAGGCCCCCACCGAAACAGCGTGGCTCCCGCCCATCCAGCTCCGCTACGCCGCCACGAGCTGGTCGCTCCCCATCCGGATCGGCACGATCTCCGCCGAGGGTTCGCAGGACGTCACGGTGTTCGCGCTGGGAGACCCTTCCCAGGGCGAGGTGGCGATCAGCAACTACCCCGAGGGCATCGTTACCGACGAGTGCATGCGCCCGGATGGCGACGACATTGGCGCCTACTACGCGGAGCAGTTGGATCTGGCCCTGGGCGGTGAGGCCGGCTGGGTTCAAGAGTACAGTTGGGACCTCACGGCAAACTGCGATCCCTGCACGACTTCGGACGGCCTGACTCCAGAGGAGCTGGCCGCGCTCGGGCTCCTGGACTACCACGGGCATCTGTCGCGAATGCGGCTGCGCTACACGCCAGAGCAGGCCACGGTGGATGTGGCGCTGTACGCTTCGGGGATCGCCGGTCAGGCCGAGCAGATCCGCTACATCCAGCACGCGGACAAGCTGGAAGCCAGCTTCCCCATCTGCGGCAAGGGCCTCGTGGAGAACCCGCCGGGAACCTGCCTTGACGCGGATCGCGCGGCGGTGACGGGCATTCAGCTCTCGCTGGCGCCCGTGGGGCTGCTCGGCGGGCTGGTGCTCCTCGGGGCGCTCCGCCGGAGGTCGCGATGATCCATCTCTTTCTCGGCGTCCCGTTGGTCACGGCGGGCGGGTTCAGCGCCTACTCCTATGACCCGAACTACAACGAACGGGGCGAAACGATGTACCAACTGGGGGGGGCTGCGTTTGTGGACGGGCCCGCGCTCCGTCTCTCCGAGTTCGATCTGCGGGTGTTTGGCGGCGTCAACCACGAGACCATGCGGTACGAAGCTCCCGGTCTGGATTTTGACGGCACGACGTGGACCGGGGAACTGGAGATCGGCCCGCGGTGGCGCTTCGGCGTCGGCTTCGTCGAATTCGGCTTGGGAGCCCACGCGCGCCTCGGCCTCCCCGATCTCGCCGACGCCGCGCTGGTCATGGGCCTCGGCAGTCACTCGATGCTGGGCGTGGAGCTCGGTGAGGGAAAGCTCCACACGCTCCTCGGCCTGCGCTTCGGCTGGACGTTCTCCTCGTCCTACGCGTCGGGAAACATTCTGCAGGGCGACGACACGCTCAGTTGGGACTGGTCGGCCCCGAGCGGGAGAGCGCTGGCGTGCGTTGGCTTGGGGTTCGGGGGGTAGCCCCGGCGGCGACCGCGAGGCCCCGCAACCCGGCCTGACCACGCACATGGGCCGCGGGCCTCGCCCAGCCGTGCTAGCTTTGGGGGTGCCCCCGACCCTGGCCCCGCTGCTGCTCCTCGCCGTCGCGTGTGCGCCGATCAACCTCAACGGCGAAACCGGGGAAACCACCGATTCGGCCGCGGGAACGGGCGGCGAGCCTCCGGCCTGCGGACTGGCCGAGGGCACGTGGTCCCTCACGGTGGCTGGGGAGGACGCGCTCTGCATGGGCGGCCTCGAAACGGCCACCGGGGCGAGCGTAGACGTAGAGTGCTTGTCTCCAGACGAGCACCTCGCCCGCGTGTCCTGGGATGGCGACGGCACGGGTTACGCGCTCACCTGCACCGCCGACCAGCTCGAGGTTCGCTGCGCGTTCGGCGGCATCGACCTCACCGCGACGCTGACCGAGCCTGGAACCGCGTTTTCCGGGAGCTGGACGAGCATGCAGTGCAGCGACGTGTGGAGCGGGGCCTGGGTGCAGTGAGTGGCGCGGGGGCGCACCCCACCCGTTAGCTTCTGCGGCCATGTCCACGCCCGCCCGCCCCGCGCCACCCGAGCTTGTGCTCGCTGCGCTGGGCAGCGCGCCCCCGGTGGCGGACCCTTCGGGCTTCGCCTGGCAGATCACGACCTACCGCGATCACCCGCAGGGATCGGCTGAACAGATCTCAGCATCGGTGATTGCCCGTTTTTCCCGAGGGCACACATCGCAATGGTCCACGCTCGCCGAGCTGGTGAGCGGGCATCGGAGTCGCGACGTGGCGACGCTCCGGGCGGTCCACGCGCGGCTCTCCTTGGCGTGGCTGAAGCCTGGGCCGCTCCACGCCCGGTACCTCACGGTGTACGCCGCGCTCATCGAGCTGGTTGAAGCCCACGATTCCCTGGGAGAGCCGCTCCACCGGATGCTGCTGTGGCTGCTCGACCCGAGTCGGCCCCACGCGTGCGATCCCCGCTTCGCGGAGGCCCTGGCTGGCTCGCTGCAGGACTCCGCCGGGTTGGAGGCGGCGATCCCGACGCTGGGCGCCCGCGTCCCAAAAACGCTGGCGCTCATCGAGCCCGAGCTGGCGGCCACCCGGCGGCTCATCCGGAAGGGACCGTGATCCTGCCGCCGCGCGATCCCGTGGCGCTGTTCGGCGACGAGGCGCTCGTCGATCTGAAGGCCCTCCGCCGCGCCTACGCCCGTCTGCTGCGCCTGCACAAGCCGGAATCCGACCCGGAGGGGTTCCAGATCGTGCAAGCGGCGTTCACCGAGGCGACGGCAAGGATCGAAGCGGGAAACGCCGCGCCCGCGCCCGCGCCGGCCCGCACCGCCGAGGACTGGACGCGGTGGCTGCGGGAGGGTGACCTCACCCTGGCGAGCTTGCGGGCCGAGCTTGCGCTCCACCCCGACGACGCTACATCCGTCGTGATGGAGCTCGCAACGGAAGGCGCACTCGATCCGGATTCGGTTCGATCGCGGCTGGTTCGGCTGCTGGTGGGTGGCAGCCCCGGGCCGTACGCCTACGCCGCGAGCCGGATCGCGTTCGGCATCGACAGCCGCCTCGCCCTGGGGGGGTGGCCCGAGCTGGCCGCCGAGCTTCGCCGCGGCGAGTACGGCACCCCGATCGATGTGGCCCGGATGGACGCGCTTTTGGCGGCCCGGGAGATCGATGCGGCCTGGGCGCACTGGAAGGACGTAGGCGCGGGCCTCGTGGCCGCGATCCCGCAGGTCGCATTCGGGCGCTACGAGCTGTTGCTCGGGATGGCGTCGTGGAGCGTGCCTGAAGCCGAGCTTGAAGGGCAGCTCGCGTGGCTCCAGGACGTGCACCTCCCCCTCGGCGACGAGCACCGGGAGCGGCTGGAGCGCACGGTGGTCGTCAACCTGGCTTGCCGACGATCGGCCGCGGATCCCCGCGTTCCGCGGGCACTGGTGGAGTGTGTGCAGTCCGTGTATGGCGTTGAGGGTTCGCTGAGCGCGGAGGGGGTGCTTTTGGCGTTCTGGACCCTGCGCAGCGCGGAGCCCAAGCTCGCCGAAGTGCTCGATCGCCTCGCGGGGCCCCAACCGATGTTGGTGACGGCCTGCGACCGCACGCTGATGCACGTTACCGGGAGGATCGCGTTCTATGAGGGAAAGGTGCCGGCGGTCGGCGATCGGGCGGAGCTGATCGGGGAGCTGGAAGCCGTGGATGTGGAGATGAGGCGGCGGGCGGCGCATGACCGGTTGATGCGGGAGCAAGCGGCGGCCGACGCGCGCCGGCGCCAGGAGCCGAGCGCGGCCCTGCTCGTCGTCCTCGTGCTCGCGGGCCTGGCGATGGCGGCGTTCACCAAGGGGGTCGGAACCTTCGCGGCGATCCTCGCCGTTCGCTGGTGGATGGCCGAGCACGCCAAGTTCAAGGCGATCCCGGTCGAAGTGGAGGCCATGCCGCTCCCCGAAGCCGATCAAGCCTGGGCGCGCCAGATGTGCTTCGCGATGCAACGCCGCCACGGCGCGTGGTTACACGAGCTGGCCGTGATCGCCGACACCTTGTACCTCCGCCACGTCAGCGTCGCGATCGACCAGATGTTCCTGTTCCGTTGGAACGACCTGCTCGCGATCGATGCCGCCCACCTCCGCCGCGCCGGCTTTCCGCGGGCGGAGAGCGCATGACGGACCGCGTGATCGGCATCGATCTCGGCACCACGAACACCGTCGTGGCGGTGCTCGGCGAGCGCGGCGCCGAGGTGCTGCGCGACGAGGCGGGCTCGGCCTTGTTGCCCTCGGCCGTGGCGATCGACGAAGCGGGGATGCTGCTCGTCGGCGCCGCGGCCGCCGCTCGGCTCGCACGCGCGCCCCACTCCGGTGTGCGCGCCTTCAAGCGCGACATGGGCACGGAGCGCACCTGGCAGCTCGGGTCGCTCACACTCGGCGCAACGGAGCTTTCGGCGCTTGTTTTGCGCGAGGCGGCCGCGATTGCCACGAGGTCGTTGGGCGAGCCGGTCCGGCGCGCCGTGATCACGGTGCCCGCCTACTTCCAGGAGCCCCAGCGCGCGGCCACCAAAACCGCGGCGGAGCTGGCGGGCCTGGAGGTCGTGCGCATCGTGAACGAGCCCACCGCTGCGGCGATCGCGTACGGCGCGCTCGACCCGACGCGGGAGCGCCGGGTGGCCGTGCTCGATCTCGGCGGCGGCACCTTCGACGTAACGTTGCTGGAGGTGTTCGAGGGCGTGATCCAGGTGGTGGGCACCGCGGGAAACGGGCGGCTCGGCGGGGAGGACTTCACGGATGCGCTCGCGGCATGGGCCGCGTCGGAAGCGGGCTTGCCACCGGAGCCGGCGAGCGGCGGCCCCGTCTACGCCCTCCTGCGCGAAGCGTGCGAAGAGACCAAACACGCCCTCGCTTTTGCCGACGCCGCGCAGCTCATGCTGCCAGGTCCCGACCCAAGCCACTGGACCCCGGGCCCGCGTCGCATCGTGAGCCGCGCCTTGTTCGAGAGGCTGTGCACGCCGCTGGTCGAGCGCGTGATGGCTTGCGTAGCCGACGCGCTGGCGCGGGCCGGATGGCGCGCGGAGTCCGTGGAGGAGGTGTTGCTGGCCGGTGGTGCCAGTCGAATGCCGCTGATTCGCCGACGCGTCACCGAGAGATTCGGTCGGTCCCCCGTGGAAGGGCCCGACCCCGACCTCGTCGTCGCCCTCGGCGCGGCGCTGGAAGCCGGCCTTGTCACCGGGGATTCGCGCACCGGCGACGTGATCGTCACCGACGTCTTGGCGCACAGCCTCGGCGTCGCCGTTACCCGCGAGGGCAAGGATCGCCACCACGACGGCTACTTCATGCCCGTGCTGCATCGCAACAGCACACTGCCGATCCGCCGCGTCGAGCGGGTGTACACGGTGCACCCCAAGCAGCACACCGTCACCGTGCGCGTGTTCCAGGGCGACCACCGGCTCGTCGAGGAAAATCGCCTTCTCGGCCAGTTTGTGGTCGCCGGGCTGCCCACCAGCGACGACAAGGATGGCCCCAACCAGGCGATCGACCTCTCCTTTGCGCACGACTTGAACGGCCTGCTCGAAGTTGAGGCCACCACGGTATCCACCGGCAAGGTCGCGAACCTGGTGATCGAGCAACACGCGGGTCGCCTCACGCCCGCGCAGCGCGATGCCGCGATCGCCGCGCTGGCCACGCTCAAGGTTCATCCTCGCGATCTCCTGCCAAACCGGCTGTTGCTGGAGCTCGCCCACACCCGCCACGCCCGACTCTCCCCCGAGCAGCGCGCCCGACTCGATGGGCCTCTGTTCAGCTTCGAAGACGCCCTCGCCCGGCAGGACGCCGAAGCCGCCGCACAAGCAGCCTCCACCCTCGCGATCGTGCTGAGCCATCCCTCACTTCGGCCGGATGAACCTTGAGCTCGTGGGGCGATGAGCTCGCGGAGATGCGCGCCGCGTGGGCCAAGCGCCCGCGCCTTCCGCCGCCCGAGTGGTTCCCGACGCCACCGACCTGGGCCGCAGCGGACCCGGTGTTCAACGGCACGCACGCCGCCGAGCTGTGGACGAAGGGTGACGTAGACTGGGGTTGGGTATTGATGGCGAACAACGCCGCCTGGGAGGCGGGCACGGTCATCGCGCCGGGGGCGGTCCTGTTCAGCGACGATGTCGTGCTGCGACAGAACCCCTTCCGCATGAGCGAAGTTGCCGAGCGGGTGTGGGCGATGCGCAAAGCGCCCCCCACCCGGGTGGGCCTCCGGGCGTTCAAGGCGTGGGCGCTCGACGACAACGCGCCGAACCCCGCCCAGCGGGTGCCGCACGCCTTCACCGAGGGCCGGGTCGTTTGGGTGGGCGGGGTGCTGATGCAGCGGGATTCGCTCGTCGATCGCCGACTCCAACATTCCCTGATTCCCATCGTGCGTGCCTACTCGCACGAGCTGACGACGATCGCGCTGGCGCCGCTGCTCGCGTGGAGCGAAGGGCTGAAGGCGCGGTGGGCGCCGGACGTGGCAACGTAGGCGGAGGCGATCCGACGGACGGCCCTGCGCCACGCAAGCGCCGTGGTACCCTCGCCCGGTGTCCGAAGCCCCCCCGACCCCGTTGCTCGGCAGCCTCCTCCGCGGCGCGCTCGTCGGTACCGTGGTGCTCCTGCTCGCTGGCAGCCGCGTGGCGCCCCTGGTCATCGAAGATCAGCTTCCGCCTCCACGGCTGCGCAGCGGCGGGGGCGAAGCCCTCCTCGCCGACCTCGACCGCCTCGGGAAGCTCGGCTTCTTCAAGGGGAGAGGCACCACGGCCGATGCCGCTCCCACCCTGAATCTACTCGTTGGCGCCGACCACGAGCTGCCGGGGATGGCCCCCGCCCCGTGGGCCACTGCGGGGGCCTTCGCGCCGCTGGAGTCCTTTCGCACGGGAGAGGAGTGGCTCGACCACCCCGAGCTCACGGGCGCCTACGACGTCTCCTTCCTGGCTGACCTTCGCCGCTTCGATCACTGGACGTGGGATGGTACCGACCCGTTCGCCGGTCACGTTGCCGCTCGCGCCAGCGGTTGCGCCGCCGACACGCCGTTCCCCGAATTCGGCCTGCTGCTGTGGGTGGCGAAGGTGCGGGTCGCGCAGGGGTACCACGCGGGCGAGCTGGGGGTGGCGATGGCCGAGGCGGAGCACCTCGCGAGCCTCCTGGCCTCCACCGACACCCTGGTCGGAACCAAGGTGGCGATTCAGATCCTCGGCATGGAAGATCGTGTGGCCGCGCGCGCGATGGCTGAGCGCCCGCTTGAGTCGGTGCCGACGCGGGGATGGACCGAGGCCGACCGCGACGCGCTGACCGTCGCGATCCTGGCGGAGGCCGCGGTTTTCGCGTCGGGGGTGGACGCTGAGCTCGCCGCCACGATCGCCCGCCGCTCCGACGAGCTGCCTGGCGCGTGCGCCGCTATCTTCGAAGGGGTCTCCTCGGGCCTGATCCTCCGCCACGAGGTGGAGCGGCCCTGGCCGGGGGAGGCGGACCATTCGGCGTTGGCCACCTCGATCACCAACGCCTTGATCCTCTCGAAGTGCCCGTTGCCCCTCGCGAGGTCCTGGTGGACGGCGCCGAGTCGGCGGTATTCCTGCAGCGACGTTCCTACCCCCAACCACACGCTCGAGCTCAAATACCGCCTTCCGTTCCTGCGGGCGCCGGCCATCGCCCTGCTTCGCGGTGTCGCGCCAGGGCCCTACAGCCTCGGGCCCTACGGAAAGGACGTCGGGGAGTCGCAAACCGCCTTCCTCGACGACTGAGCGCCGACCCTCCGGTTCGCCGCCGGCTAAGCTCCGCGACATGCTCCCCCCCAAGCCCAGCCTCGTCGCGCGGTCCTTTGTCCCCAGCCGGGAAGCGTACGACCTCATGTACGCGGACTCCGCGGCCGACCCCGCCGGGTTCTGGGCGAAGGAAGCGGAGCGGCTGGCCTGGTTCCACCCGTGGACGAACGTCGTGAAAGGCGAGGGCGCCGACGTGGCGTGGTTCACCAACGGCCGACTCAACGTGGCCTACAACTGCATCGATCGCCACCCGCCGGAGCGCACGGCGATCATTTGGGCGGCCAATGAGTCGGGCCGCTACGAGTCGATCACGTTCGGGCAGCTCGGCGCGCGCGTGGCCCGCATCGCCAACGTGCTGAAAGCGCATGGTGTCCGGCGCGGCGACCGGGTGTGCATCTACCTCCCGATGGTGCCCGAGCTGGCCATGACCATGCTGGCCTGCGCCCGCATCGGCGCGGTGCACTCGGTGGTGTTCGCCGGATTCTCGGCGAATGCGCTCCGTGAACGCATCAAGGATGCCGGCGCACGGGTGCTCGTCACGGCCGACGAGGGCGTGCGCGGCCCCCGGCATATCCCGCTCAAACACATCGCGGACGAGGCGGCCGAAGCCGTGTGCGATACCGTGCTGGTCGTGAAGCGCACTGGCGCCCCCGTCGCTTGGGTGGAGGGGCGGGATCACTGGCTCGCGGACGAAGAACTGAAGCAGCGTTCCGTCTGCCCCGCCGAGTGGATGGACACCGAAGATCCCTTGTTCATCCTCTACACCTCCGGCTCCACCGGAAAACCCAAAGGGCTGGTTCACACCACGGGTGGATACCTGACCTATGCCAACAGCACCTTCCGCTGGGTGTTCGACGCCAAGCCTGGGGACGTACACTTCTGCGCCGCCGATTGTGGGTGGATCACGGGACACAGTTATATTGTCTACGGTCCGCTCGCAAACGGCGTGACCACCGTGATGTTCGAGTCCCTGCCCAATTTTCCCGACGCGAGTCGCTACTGGCAGGTGTGTGCCGACGTCGGGGCCACCTCGTTCTACACCGCACCGACCGCCCTACGCGCGCTCCTTCGCGAGGGCGATTCCTGGGTGAAGCCGCCGCCAACGGTGCGAATCCTCGGCACGGTCGGGGAGCCGATCAACCCCGAGGTTTGGACCTGGTATCACGACGTCGTCGGCGAAAAACAGCGGGCCGTGGTGGATACCTGGTGGCAAACGGAGACGGGCGGGATCATGATCACGTCCCTTCCCGGCGCGCACGGGAGCAAGCCCGGCTCGGCGGGACTTCCGTTGTTTGGGGTAAGTCCTGTGCTCGTAGACGCAAGCGGACACGTGATTTCCGGACCCGGCTCGGGAAATCTGTGCCTCGCCGGCTCGTGGCCCGGCCAAGCCCGAACCATCCAGGGCGACCACGCTCGCTTCGTCGCCACCTACTTCTCCACCTACCCCGGACTCTATTTTACGGGCGATGGCTGCCGTCGCGACGAAGATGGCTATTACTGGATCACCGGCCGCGTAGACGACGTGCTCAATGTCGCCGGCCACCGCATCGGCACCGCGGAAGTGGAGAGCGCGCTCGTTACCCACCCGGCGGTGGCCGAGGCGGCGGTGGTGGGATTCCCGCACCAGATCAAGGGCGAAGGCATCTGGGCCTGGGTGATCCTCAAGGACGGATACTCCGCCGAGATCGCGGCGCTCCGCGAGCAAGTGCGGCGCGAGATCGGCCCCATCGCCACGCCGGACCACATCACGATCGTACCCGGCCTGCCAAAAACACGCTCGGGCAAGATCATGCGCCGCATCCTGAGGAAGATTGCGGCGGGCGAACCGGACCAGCTCGGCGACACGAGCACGCTCGCCGATCCGGCGATCGTCGAGGCCCTGATCCAAGCGGCACAACCCAGCGGGGCGATGCGCGGGGCCCCGTAGCGTTGCCAGGCGCTACCCGCCGCGCATCGCAACGCCGTTCAGAACGGCTTCTGCTGCGCGCTCACCACGACGTTCGGCAAGAAGCTGCGCTCCAACGTAAGCGTCGTATGCGGAACCATGTGTTGCTTCGCGATCACGATGGCGACCTGCGGGTGCGGCACCGGCGGGGTGACACGCTCCGTGCCGGTGACGTGAACTTCGGGGCCGGTGGCGAGCGCGGGGGCGATGGCGAAGAGGAGAGCGAACATGAACACCTCCACCCGAGCGTAGACGAGGTTCGCCGTGTTCGATCAGCCACACGAGCGTTTGACCGGGAGCGCACGTGGGGTTGACAATATGGCGACTGGTCGTATAGACTGGTCACATGAAGATCGTCGGCGCAACTGAATTCAAGACCCACTGCCTCGCGCTCCTTGACGGCGTGGCGGCCGGCCATGGAGACCTGTTGATCCTGAAGCGAGGCAAGCCCGTGGCGCATGTGATTCCCTATGTTTCGGCTGAGGATTCGCCGCAGGCTAGGCTTCAGGGCACAATGCGCAGTAACGACGACCTGCTGGAGCCTCCGTATCCGCCCGAAGCGTGGGAGACTGAGGCAGGCTCGTGAGGTTCGTGGCCGATACGCACGTTCTGGTGTGGTGGCTCAGCGAGCCGGAGCGGCTTCCCCCCGCCATCGCCGCTGCGCTCGCCACCGTCAGCGCCGCCGCTCCCCTCGCAGTTCCAGACATCGTACTCTGGGAGATCGCAACGCTGGTTTCATTGGGGCGACTCACGCCCGCGCTGCCGCTGGAGGAGTGGCTTACGCTGGCCACATCGCCACCCCTGGTGACGAGCATCGCGATCAGTCCAGCGATCGCGGCGGAGGTGGCCGCCTTACCGGACACCTTCCACCGGGATCCGGGGGACCGGATCATCGTCGCCACCGCGCGCGTGCTGAACCTGCCCCTCCTCACCATCGACCGCCGCATTCGAGACAGCGGACTCGTACGCCTGGTTGGCTGATCTGGGAGATCGGCCGCGACGAGTGCTCACCCGCTCACGCCCCCGTTAGCAACAAATCAATCGCGGCCAGGATCACCGCGCCATCCGGCGCAAGCGAACCCACCCGCTCCCCAAGCGCGCCGACCGGCGCTCCAACGATGGCGGGAGTATCCATCACCACGTCCACGCCGCCCACCGTGAAGCAGGGCTGAAGCGTACGCGCCGGGCGCGGGATCCCCGAGGCCAGGCGCAGGGGCACGACCACACGCGTGCAGAGCGACGACAGGAGATCGGCCTGCACATCCAACAAGAAGGGCGTGTCCCGCCCGCCACGGGGCGCGGCGTTCCGAAAAACATCGTACCGCGCCATCAGATGTTGCCGAATTGATCGCCGAAGGCGCCCTCGCGCTCCACCCGCTCGTTGTAGTCGGCCAGCGCATCCCGATTCTCCCGCAACCAGCGCTCCTGCCGCGCGGCCGCGACCTTCTCCCGCAAGGCTTCCTCAAGCACGCTGGACAGCGGAATGCCCAGCTCACGCGCCTCTTCGAGGAGGTGCGCGCTGACGGTGA
The DNA here is from genome assembly GCA_014191855.1 of Deltaproteobacteria bacterium. Lineage (GTDB taxonomy): Bacteria > Myxococcota_A > UBA796 > UBA796 > SXON01 > SXON01. Next base: position 7,277 of record BJHF01000015.1, on the reverse strand, counting down.
GATTGACGGCTTGCTTGCCGGGGCCGCGAGCTTGGGCGTGGGTGTGTGTGGACGGACGGGCATGCGCGTTCGACATGCGCATACGCTATGCGCGGCCACCTGGGATCGTCAAGGGCTTCGAGTGGGATCCCGCGCTCAGCCGGGTAGCGATTCGCCGAACACCCTGCGATATACCTCACGATACGTGTCGCTCAGATCGCCGAGGTCGCGACGGAACACGTCCTTGTCGAGCTTGCGGCCGGTGCCGCGCTCCCAGAGCCGGCTGCCGTCGGGCGTGATCTCGTCGGCCAGCACCACCTGCCCATGGAAGCGGCCAAACTCCAGCTTGAAGTCCACCAGGTCCACGCCGAGGCCGCCCCAAAACGCCTGGAGCTGCTCGTTGACGATCAGCGAATACTCGCGCATCGCGGCCAGCTCCCACGCCTTTGCGTAGCCCATCAGCACCGCGCCTTCTTCGTTGATCTGCGGGTCGTTCAGCTCGTCGGACTTGTAGAAGTGCTCAAGCAACGGCCGCGCCAGCTTCGCCCCCTCCGGCTGGCCGAGCCGCTTGGCCAGCGAGCCGGCCACCACATTGCGCACCACCAGCTCCACCGGGATGATCTCCACCTTGCGGCAGAGCTGATCGCGCGGCCCGATCTGGCGAAGGAATGCCGTCGGCACGCCCGCGGCCCCCATCCGCTCCATGAAGAAGGCGCTCAACTTGCAGTTGATCACGCCCTTGTCGGCGATCTGCGCCTTCTTCACGCCGTTGAACGCCGTGGCGTCGTCCTTGTAGTGGATCACGATCTCGTCCGCGTTGTCCGCGCGGTAGACCTGCTTGGCTTTGCCTTCGTAAACCAGACGATCGGGGGTGAGGTCGAGCATGCGCGCGGCTATCTCCGGGGGCGGCGCCGGGCTACGCTGGGCAGGCATGTTCCTGCTGCTTGCCGCGTGCGTCGATTCCGCGCCTCCCGAAGGCGGCGTGGCCCCCATCCTGAGCGGCGAGGGCTTCTGGGATACCCCGTTCCCCGCCGATTCCCGCCTGGTCAACGGGCATCCCGACCTGAGCGCGTTCCCAGGCGCCGACGACGTGCCCATTTTCGAGTCGTACATCGCGCTCGCCGCAACGCTCGACGGGTGGGGCACCAACAGCCCGATCTACCTTCGTTTTGCCGAGCCGCCCGACATGGGCGCGTTCCCCTCTCCCGAGGACAGCCTCGCCGACGACTCGCCCGTTCTGCTGTTGGACATCGACCCGACCAGCCCGTTTCGCGGGCAGCTCATCCCGGTCATCTCCGAGCTTCGCGACACGCCGGACCAGTACGGCGCGGAGAACCTGCTCGCGGTGGCCCCGCTCCCCGGCTTTCCCCTTCGGGCGGCCACGAAGTACGCGCTGGTGTTGCGGCCGCCGCTCGCTTCCATCAGCGAGATGCCGGCCGGGTGGGCCGATGATCCCTACTGGGCCGATCTGGTCGAAACCCTCGAGTGGCGCAGCATCCCCAGCACGCACGTGGCGGCCGCAACCGTGTTCACCACGCAGGATCCAGTGTCGGAGCTGGCACGAGTGGCGTGGCAGATCCAGTCGGGTCGCGTGGGCAGGCCAGCGTGGGAGTCGGAGATCACCCTGCTCGAAGAAGCCAGCTACTACCGGCTCTATGAGGGTCACGTAACCGTACCGATCTGGCAGGAGGGCGAGCGACCGTATCGCGACACGGGCGGCGGCTTCGTGTTTGACGCGTTCGGGCGCCCGCTGGTGCAGGGGTGGGAGCGCGTAAAGTTCGGGCTCACCGTGCCAACCGATCCGGTGCCGGCGGAGGGCTGGCCGCTCGTGATCTACAGCCACGGCACGGGGGGGGACCACCTCTCGTTCGCCACAGGCAGCGCCGCGGAGGGGCCTGCGATGGCGAACCGCGGCGTCGCGATGTTCGGAATCGCGCAGCCGCTCCACGACGACCGGGCAACGCCGACGACGAGCGCCGAGCTGGACACGTTCAACTACACGAACCCCGAGGCGGGGCGCACCAGCTTCCGGCAGGGCGCGGCGGACCAGATCTGGCTGGCGGCGCGGCTGGCCGAAGCCGGCGCGGACTTCCGCGTTGGTGCGGAGCCGGTGTACATCGACAACGACAACCTCACCTTCTTCGGCCACAGCCAGGGCGCGATGGTCGGGGCGCTGGGCGCCTCGTGGTTGTCGGCGGACTGTCGGGCGGTGGGGCTCTCCGAAGCGGGCGGGGGAACGGCGGCCTCGGCGCTCCTGAAGGTGGATCCGATCGCCATCGAGCCGATCCTCGCCGCTGCGGTGGGCGTCGAAGCCGGCACGCTCACGACGCTGCACCCGGTGCTGGCGCTGGTGCAGATGCTCAGCGAGCCCACCGACCCCCTCAACTACGCGAGCAGTTGGTTCGCCGAGGAGCCACCCTGGCCGGGCGTGCGCCCAGTGCCCGTGCTGCTCACCGAGGGCCTGCTCGACACGTTCACGCCCCCCGTCACCATCGAGTCGCTTGCGACGGCCGCACACCTCCCCGTCGTAGGCACGATGTATGCCGAGCCGGCCGGCTTCGACTTGCGCGACTTGGGCGCGGATAAATTCCCTGCGAAGGACAATGTCGAGGGATGGGACGCGAGCCGCGTAACCGCCGGGCTCGCCCAGTACCCGGAGGAGGGCCACTTCGCGATCTACTACGACAAAGACGCGAAGGACCTCTACAAGGATTTTCTGGAGAGCGCTGCCTACGGCGAAGTGGAGCTGCCCAAATGAACGTGCTGCTCGGCGTTACCGGGGGGATCGCAGCCTACCGGGCGGCGGAGTTGGTATCACTCGCCGTAAAGCGCGGACACTCCGTGAGGGTGGTGATGACCGCCAACGCAACCCGGTTCGTCGGCGCGCTCTCGTTCGAGGCGATGTCGGGCCACGCCGTGCTCACTGACACCTTCGCGGATCCCCTGGCCCACATCGAGTGGGCCAAGTGGGGCGAGGTTGCGGTCGTGGCGCCGGCGAGCGCGAACGTGCTGGGCAAGCTGGCGTGCGGGCTCGCGGATGATGCGCTGAGCACGGTGCTGATGGCGCTGCCGCGGGGCCGGCGCGTGGTTGTAGCGCCGGCGATGAACACCGAGATGTGGCTCAACCCGGTGGTCATCCGCAACCTGCGCTGGCTGGAGGAGCTCGAGCGCTACGTCATCGTCGCGCCCACGGAGAAGCGCCTCGCGTGTGGGGACGTAGGCCCGGGCGGGCTCGCCGAGCCGGCGGACATCCTCGCGGCGGTGGAGGCGGCGGGCGCGTGAACGAGGTTCTCGTGTACGGGCATCCGGCGCTGGCCATCGTCGCTTGTGTCGGCGTCGTGTGGGTAGGCTTTGTGGGTTTGCGGAGCCGCCGCAAGCGACCGGACGCCGCCGCGAGCCGGATTGCCCATCGTGCCTGGGCTCCTCGCGCGTGGGCCCTCGTGGTCCTCGCGGCGGTGGGCGGGCCCGTGTCGGTCGTCCTGCTGCGCGAGGACCTGGAGGTGACCGACAGCGTTCACTTCTGGGTGGGGCTCGGCATCGCGGGGCTCATGACGGCGGGGTGGGCGACCTCGCGATCCCCGCGCGCCAAGGCCGCGTTGTGGGCGGCGCACCCGTGGATCGGGATGGCTTCGATGTTGGGGGCGATCTTTGCGTTGATGCTGGGGTTGGAGATGTTGCCGTAGGAGCGGGGTGCGCCCCTTGCCCGCCCCACGCCGCCACCGTAACCAGAACATGGCCGCTGACCTCACCCCCCCCCGACCTCATCCTCGCCATCGTGACCACCGAGACCTGGCGGCCTCACGATCGCGTTGCGATGCGCCGCGACCGCGCCTGACAACGCTACCTGGCCGCGCGCATCGCCCTGATCGCCGCCCCCTCCCCTACTTCCACTTCAACAGCTTCAACTCCTCCCACAAGCTCGCCTCCTGCGCATCCGCCTCCGCGAGGAACGTAACCTTCACGTAATCCCGGTTGTCCATCATCTTTGGGCGCCCCTCGGGGATCGCCAGCGCGTCGAGGGCATCGCGGAACGAGGGGTCGTCTGGGGCGCAGTGAAGGAGCCCCATCTCATCGAGGATCACGGTTTCTCCCAGTGAGCCGCGCACCCAAAGCTGGTGGCGCCCGTCGGCCCACACCAGCTCCGGGCGGGCTTCGAGGGCCGCGACGAGCCGGTCCGGGCGCACGTCCATCGCCACGCGGCCGATCGGCGCGGGTAGCTGCCCCGTGAGGCGGTCCGTGAGCTGCACATACCGGAGCCCCAACTTGCCTGAAAGCGAAGCGAGCAGCGCGAGATGTGTCGCGCGAAGCTCTTCTTGCGGCACGCTCACCACCAGGCGCGTGTGGCCGTCCGGGAAGGTGTCGGCGCGGAAGGCGCGGGGCGGCTGGAAGTCGTCGGGATCCCCGGTCGCGGTCACGGATTGGGCTTTCGGCGTCATGGCGGGGCCGCTATCACCTTGACGATGGGCCCACGAGCGGGCACCTTCCGCCCCGTGATCCCGAACCACTACATGATCCGGCACCTCCGGATCGAGCCGAACCTCGTGCTCGCGCCCATGGAGGGCGTCACGGATCTCACGTTCCGGCGCCTGGTCCGGAGCATCGGCGCGGTAGGCCTCACCGTTACCGAGTTCATCGCGGGCGAAGCCCTTCGGCGCGGCATTCCGAAGGCCGAGATGATGGCTCGCTTCGATCCCGACGAGCATCCCGTCGCGATCCAGATCTACGGTCGCAACCCTGAGGCGATGGCGGAGGCGGCGCGGGCGATTGAGGATGCAGGGGCGGATATCGTCGATCTCAACTTCGGCTGCCCGAGCAAGAAGGTGTGCGCCCACAGCGGCGGCAGCTCCCTGCTTCGCGAGCCGGAGCTGGCCCGGCAGATCGTGAAGTCGGTGCGGGCGGCGGTGAAGATTCCGCTCACCGTGAAGATGCGCAGCGGCTACGACGCCGGGCTGCGCAACGCCCCCTACATCGGGCGCATGTGCCAGGAGGAAGGCGTGGAAGCGCTCGCGATCCACTGGCGTACGCGCACGGACCAGTACGGCGGGGTACGCGCGGTGGACAAGATCGCGGAAACGAAGTCGCGCGTGAAGATCCCCGTGGTTGGCAACGGCGACATCGTGGACATCGCCTCAGCCCGGGCGATGTTTCGCGACACGGGCGTGGACGGGATCATGATCGGCCGCGGCGCCATCAAGAACCCGTGGGTGTTCAAGCAGATCCACGCGCAGCTCCTGGGCCTGCCCGAGGTGGTGGTGGACGCCGACGAGAAGCGCAAGGTGCTCCTTCGGTACTTCGAGGGCATCCGCGCCGAGTTCAAGACCGACCGCGGCGTGCTCGGGCGCATGAAGAAGATCGCGAACTACTTCACGCACGGCCTCCCGCATGGAAGCGAGCTGCGCGTGGCGTTCCTGCACGCCCAGACCATTGACGACGCGATCGGGCACACCAACCGCTACTTCGACTGGTTGTGCGAGGAAGAGATCAAGCGCGGCCGGCCGTTCGCGCACACAGCGGTGCCCGTGCACGACCTCCCCGTCGGGGCGGATCAATCCGCCGCGTGGGCCGCCCAACGCGACCGCGCGTCGACGTAATCCTCGTTAAGCCGGCGCCATGACGGTCGAGGTTCGCCCCATCTCTCTCCCCGCGGACGCGACGGCGTTCATGGATGTTTGGTTCAAGCTCTACAAGGGCGATCCGCACTGGGTGCCGCCGCTGCGCTTCGAGCGGAAGCAGTTCCTGGATCCCGCGCAGAACCCGTACTTCTCCGTCGCCCACGTGCAGTGCTTCATCGCGTGGCGGAACGGCGAGGCGGTCGGCACCATCTCCGCGCAGATCGACAACGCCTACGTAGCCGGGCACCCGGGCGAGGGTTTCTTCGGCTTCTTCGAGTTCGCCGACGATCGCGAGGTGAGCCGCGCGCTGTTCGGGGCGGCCACCGCCTGGCTTCGCGAGCGCGGCATGACCCGCGCCCTCGGCCCCTTCAACTTCAATTCCAACCACGAGTGCACGCTCCTGATCGATGGGTTCGACAGCGACCCGCTGGTGATGATGGTGTGGAACCCGCCGTGGTACGTGCAACACTACGAAGCGCTGGGGCTCACCAAAGAGAAGGACATGTACGCCTATTGGATGGCGAATGATGGGCCCATCCCCGACCGCGTGGGCGCCATCGCGGAGCGCTTCGAGAAGAAGCACCCGGAGATTACGATCCGGCCGGTGAACCTGAAGAAGTACGACGAAGAAGTGAAGCTCTGCCACCTGATCTACAACGAGGCCTGGGCCGAGAATTGGGGCTTCGTGAAATTCACGGACGAGGAGTTTCTCAAGGTCGCCAAGGGCCTCAAAGACATGGTGGATCCGAGGTACTGCTATTTTGCGTTCGTGAACGACGAGATCGCAGGCTTCTCCCTGACGCTGCCCGACTTCAACCAGGTGGTCAAACCCATGAACGGGTCGTTGTTCCCCTTCGGTTGGATCCACTGGTTCACGAAGCCCTCCAAGGTGGACCAATTGCGGGTGTTCACCCTCGGTATCCGCAAGAAGTTCCAGCACCTTCCCTTGGGCGCGCCGCTCTACAAGCGCACCTGGGAGGCCGGTCAAAAAGCCGGCGTGAAGGGGGCGGAAGCGAGCTGGGTTTTGGAGGACAACCATCGCATGCGCGGCGCGATTGAGAAGATGGGCGGGAAAATCTACAAGACGTACCGGATCTACGGCGCGAACCTGTAGGGGCGTACCCCCGTGTCCGCCCGCCTGGGCGATGCGACAGGCCACGACCCTGGTCCAACGAGCGTCGCGACGCATCGCGCTCCGCCTATGAGTCACGAATGTGTCGCGACATCCGCAACCGCCGCAGGCCCGAAGTCGAGTTCGCCTACTTGGCCGGGAGAAAGAGTCGAGTCAAGCTGTTTGGCATTGCCCGCGCGGTGGCTGGCGGCGACCCGCGTAAAACGTAGCTTTGTCGGTGCGCGCGCACGCCTCGTGGGCGTGGGGACGGGCTCAGCCCGGGCAGGCGTGCGCATCGGGCGCCTGTACCGGCCTTCATCGGCCATTCAGCTCGACTCAACTCAGCGCGTCGGCCAACGAGGCGGACTCGACTGCCCCAGATCGGCCACGCGCTTACGACGGTCAAGGTTGTAGGCTGGCTATCCAGGGCTCTGTCGCTACAACACGGTGTGGCGTCCGGAAAAGATGGCGGGTTTTGTCCGGAAAAGATGGCGGCTCCGGGAATGTGACGCGGCGGGTGGGCCGCCGCAAGGGAGGTTGCTGAAGACAAGGGCGGTGGCGGATCGACCGCGGGT
>BJHF01000014.1 GCA_014191855.1 Deltaproteobacteria bacterium | reverse complement strand
GGCTCTCTGCGACTTCGAGGGTTTGTACGACCCAAACCATCTCGGGCGTGGAGCTGGGGCACAGCGAAGCCGAGCCCGTGTCGCCCCCGGTGTCCGCCGCGGTGTCGGTGTCCGTATCCGTGTCGGTATCTGAATCGGTGTCCGAGTCGGTGTCCGAGTCCGTATCGGAGTCCGTATCGGAGTCCGTGTCGGAGTCCGTATCCGAGTCCGTGTCGGTGTCCGCGTCGGCTTGATCGGTGCCACTGTCCACGCCCACCGGATCCTTGTTCTCGGTCGGGTAGGTTTGCGAGCAGCCGAGCGCGAGCAGGGGAGCGACCAGTACCAAACGACGCATGACGACCTCGGTCAGTCCCGGCGAATACAGGCGGACTCCGGCCTTGTCAAGCGAATTCGCCCCCTACTCGATGTAGCCCAGCTCCTTCAGCAGGTCGTTCACCTCCTCCTTCTTGGCTGCATCCACCTTCGGCTTCTCCCCGTTGTTCGTTCCTTTCGGGGTGCGGGCGTACCAGTCCTTGGCCGCCAATTCGAGGGCAGCCAGGGCGGGCAGCGTCGCGTCCTTCAGGCGTGCTTTCTCGCCCGGGTCGGTCGCGAGGTTGAAGCCGAACGCGAACGTGGCGGTGGCCCGATCCTGGAGCAGCTTGGTCACCCCGTCGAGGGTGAACGCGATGTCCGCCGTGCGCTCCACGACCGCGAGCTGAGCCGAAGTTTGCCGGTACCAGGAGCTTCCTTGCCAGGCGCCCGGCTGCTTTGCGGCGAGCCCCGGCACGTCGAGCACGGTCGGGGGCACGTCGAGGAGGCGGCCGACCCGATCCGAGACCCGGGCCGGCTTCGCCCCTGGCACCCGCACCATGAGCGGCACGTGTGCCAGCTCCTCGAACACCGAGCGATTATGACCGGCAAAGTTGTGATCTCCGAGCTGTTCGCCGTGATCCGAGTGGAACACGACCATCGTGTTCTTCGCCTCCCCGGAGGCCGCCAACGTGTCGAGGATCCGGCCCATGCTGGCGTCCGCGTCCCAGAGCGCCGCTTCGTAGGTGGTGCGCAGCTCGGTGGCGCGGGCCGGGCGCGCCTCCTTGGAGAGCTTCGGCCAGTCGTTCCAGTCCAGTCCCTGTGCCGGCACCGTAAGCGGCGTTCCAAGGGCCTTCTGCGCATCTGCGGTCGGCCGCCAGGGCGTGTGGCACTGCATCACGTGCACGTAGAGCAGGTTGGGCTTGCCGTCGGTCGCCCAACCCTTGATGTCCGCGATCGCGCCGGCGATGACCGCGTCGTCCTTCCCGTGCGCCCAGGTGTCGAAGCCCTTGCCGAAGCCGAGTGAGGTTTCGAGGTGCCCGTTCGCGTACCGCCCCTCGGTGGCGTAGCCGTTGGCCTGGAGCACCTGGGCGAGCGTCGGCACCGAGGAATCGACCGTCTCGTACTGGTCGAACTGGCCAATCTCGTAGTCCCACCCGTGAGAACGCACGAAGCGGGAGGTGGTGTAGGAGATGAAGGATGGCAGGGTCCAGGTGTACTGGGTCCAGGCGCGGTCGAACACCACCGCCTCCTTGGCGAACGTGTCCAACCGGGGCGTGGTCGGGCTTTTTTCGCCGTACGTGCCCATGGCGTCCGCCCGAAGCGTGTCCACCACGAGGATGAGCACGTTTCCCCGCGGCAGGGAGGCCTGGGCCGGTGCGGCCGCAAGGGCGAAAGAGCTGAGCACGAGCAACATGGTGCGACTGTATCCGGGTGTCGGGGGGCCGGCAGACAAGCGGACTGGCGGCTAAAGGGGCGGCATGCTCCTCCTCCTCCTCGCCGCCGCGCTTGCCTCTCCCCCGATGGAGCTCGTGTCTCGTGGAACCTCGGCCAAGACGATGTCCACCACGGTCGCGACCAAGGGCGCCGCGATCACTCCGCACGATTTCGTGGCCGCGATCATGGACTGCGACCATTACCCGCTCGGCGCGTCGGTGATGGGCGTAAAAGCGCTCCTTCAATGCAAAACGCTGGAGAGGCGCAGCGACGGGTACACCGTCATCTACCAGCTCACGGGCGGCAACATGATGGTGTCGTCGCGACAGTACGTGATCGCGATGAAGGTGCTGGAGGACTCGGATACCAAGGCCCGCATCGACTGGGACCTCGTAAAGCACGAAGGAACGCCCGGAACCATGACCGGCCCCTACGCGGCCACGCTCAACGCCCACCCGGATGCGGTGTATACCCCGTACAACACGGGCGGTTGGGTGTATGACAAAGCGGCGGGCACGATCGCGTATCGGGTGCAGAGCAACCCCGGCGGCACGGTGCCCAGCTTCCTGGTGAGCCAGGACGCAGTGATGGCGTTTCCCCTGGAATTGTTGAAGGTGAAATGGGGGGTGGTGCCGTAGGGGAGGGGGTTGAGCGGGGCGCTGCGGCAGGCCCGGTCCCTTGGCCAGGTGGGCGTCGTGGCGCAGCGCGGTAGCCTATTGGGCGCCGTACCCAAATGACATCGACAATTGCCAGTCGAGCCACAGGAGCGCGGCGTAGATCGCCAATCCCGGCACGATCCACACGGCGCGAAACAACTCCATCCACCGCGCCTTCCGCCAGGACTCCAGCAGCGCCGTCTGCGTGAGCTGCGTCGCGACAATGAACGTGCCGCCGACCGCCAGCAGCGCGACGGGCGCTTCGTTTGCGTACCAGAGCATCAGGAACAACACGGCCGCCATCGGGAGGAACCACGCGGCGCAATACCGCTGCACTCCCGCGCTCACGGGGGGATTCCAGCGGAGCAGCCGCGCCGGCTCCGGGATGTGAACGGGGCCGCCCAGGCGCGTCGGGCGCCACTCCGGCGGCGCGAAACACAACTTCATCCCCTCAACGGGGCCCGCCGCCCAAGCGTTCCGAAACAACTTGCCATATGGGGAGAGGTGCGCCGTGAGCGGGTTCCAGCTTGGGTGCCCCTCCACCACCCCGTACACGGGTTCGTCGGCCTCGGGCTCGAACGTGAAGAACCAACGGTCCCACACAATGAACACCCCCGCGTGATTCCGGTCGATGTACTTGGGGTTGATGCCGTGGTGAACGCGGTGATGCGAAGGTGTGTTGAAGACGGCTTCGAAGGGGCCAAGTCGGCCGACGAGGCGGGTGTGGATCCAGAACTGGTACAGGGTGTTCAGCGACAGGCACACCAGGAATACCAGCGGGGATACGCCGAGGATCGCGAGCGGGAAATAGAAGGGGATGGAGGTGAGCGGCGTAAACACCGCCTGCCGCAGCGCAACCGCGAGGTTGTAGTCCTCGCTCTGGTGGTGAACCACGTGCGCCGCCCAGAGCACGTTCACGCGGTGGCTGGCGCGGTGCCACCAGTAGTACAAGAAGTCGGTGGCGACGAAGGCGCCGATCCAGGTCGCAAGAGAGTCTTCGGGGAGGCGCCACGGCGCGAACGCGAATGCGGCGGCATAGGCGCCGGCCAGGACGACCGCGCCAGTCCACAAGCCGGTCACCTGCGAAACGAGGCCGCAGCCGAGATCGGCGAGCGCATCCCCCGTGCGGTAGATCGGCCGCAGCTCGGGGTGATCTGCGGTCGGCTGCACGAGCAGTCCTCGCCGCCACGCCACGCCCAGCTCCGCGGCGATCGCGACGACGAAGGCGGGGATCGCGACGGCGATGGGGTTGAGCATGGCGGGAGAGGAGGGAACGTAGCGCGATGTTGCGCGAAGCGTGCCGGCCTTCCCGCGGGCAGGTATCGCCCCCGATTTGCGACAAAGTTTGAGGTATCCTATAGAATATGCGACGCCCGAGCGCACGGGCGTGTCGCTTCGGGTGGCGGGCGACGGACAAACGCCGAGAGTTTCTGGGGGTCGCGGGCGCACCTCGGGGTGGGGGCCGGTCCGAGTCGCAAATCCCTGGGGATACCCACGCCCGGTGTCGCTTTTCGGACAGGATGCCTGCCCCCCGGGGCCGCGCGACCTCGCCTCGCCCCCGCCGCGCGGCTAAGCTCGCGGGGACCCGAGGCCCCCCATGCGAATCTTCCGCGCCGTCCTCCCCTTCGTGCTCCTCGGCTGCCTTCCCGACATTCCCGATTCCGGCGAGGCGGGCGACTCGGCGGACACGGGCTCCGGGGACACGGCCGATACCGGGGACACCGGCGATACCTCCGACACCGGCGATACCTCCGACACCGGCGATACCGCCGATACCGGCGACACGGCGGATACGGGCGAGACCGGCGACACCTCCGACACCTCCGAAACCGGCGACACGTCGGACACCGCGGACACGGACTGTGGCGCGGTCTACGCGGATGCAGACGGCGATGGGTATGGCGATCCCAGCGCGCCCGACAACGAGTGCGACGACACCGGCGCCACCGTGGCGGACAACACCGATTGCGACGACACCGACCCGGCGGTGAACCCCGACGCGGCCGAAGTGAAGGATCGCAAAGACAACGACTGCGATGGTTCGGTAGACGAATCCGCGGCTGTGGACGCCGATGGGGATGGGTACGACAGCTCGACCGACTGCGACGACACCGACGCCAGCGTGTACCCGGGCGCCAAGGAGGTCCGCGACGGCGTGGACAACGACTGCGACGGCGCGGTGGACGAATCCGCGGCGGTGGACGCCGACGGCGACGGCTACGACACCTCCTCCGATTGCGACGACGCGGACGCCGCCGTGTACCCGGGCGCGACCGAGGTCGCCGACGGCGTGGACAACGACTGCGATGGCATGGTGGACGAAGCGGCGGGCGTAGACGCGGACGGCGATGGCTACGACACCTCGACCGACTGTGATGACTCGGACGCGACGGTGTACCCGGGCGCGAAAGAGGTGCGCGACGGCCTGGATAATGACTGCAACGGGATCGTCGACGGGTAGGCGATGCGATGGGCGGCGTCGCTGGCCTGACTTCGAAACGAGGAATCGCCCATCGCCAAGGTTAAACCTGGGTTTAGCCTACCAGACGAAGCCCGCCGTGAGATCGGGCGCGAGCCACGGTGCCTCCTCCGACACGCCGACGAAGATCCCCAGGTTCACCTGGAGGAACGAGTAGGGGTCGTACTGCACGGCGAGCCCGCCGTACGTGCCGATGTCGTACCCGACCAGGCCGCCGCCAAACGAGGCTTCGAGGTCCCAAACGTCGCCGATCACGAAGTCGATGTAGCCGCTCGGGCCGAGGATGCCGGCCACTTCGTCGAGCTCCTCGAACGAGAAAGCGGGCGTGATCAGGCAGCGGGCGCCCACGCTACGGACAACCTCCCCCTCCACGTGGTAGCCCAGCCGCAGCCCGATCGGCACGCCCAGCTCAAATCCTCCTTCCACATGCGGTTTTCCCTGCATTCGCCCCAGGCGTGCGCCGCTTCCGCCGCCGCCCACTGCGCCGCTCCCCCCGCCTTCGCTCACGTGCCGGCTCGACCAGCTCCCGCTCGGCGCATCCTTGGATGTGGAGGCGGGCGGCGTCTTTTTCACCGGTACCGCAGCGCGGGCCGCGACCGTCCACTCGTCGAGCGGCTCGCCAACGTGCACGTAGCGGGTTTCGATGACCGCTCCATCGGCCCCGAAGCGCTGCAGCACGACGTCCCGGTTTGTGGCGGCTTCGGCGCGGTGCTCGCCGTCGGCTTCGATCCAGCCGGTCGCGGGCTGGTTGAGCGCGGCCACCGCCGGATCGCGCAGGAGCTGCCCGGCGCGCGACATCGCCTTTCTCACTGGGTGGCCATCGGGCACCAACGCGAGCGGGATCTGGTAGCCCGGGCTCGATGCCGCCATCCCGGCCAGCGCCGCCGCCGTTCGGCTCGACTCCTTGCCAAGGAAGGACTTCAGGGCTTCAATGAGGTAGATCCTCGCCAACACCTCGGGAACCAGCGGCTCACCAAGGCAGGAGAGGCGCGACGCAACCGCGGCGTGGCTCGTCGCGAAGCCCGGGGCGTCCTGACTGGAGAACTTCGCCTCGGCGGCATCCAGCGCGTCCTCCACCTCGGAGCTTTTGTACACCCGCTCGCAGAGCGCGACCGGGAGGGCGAACGCGGAGGCGGCGAGGAACAGCAGCATGGAGGCGGGCGGGAGGGCGGGTGAGGCGCGAACCTACACCGCCGCAGGGCCGCTGGGCAAGCGCCGAACCGGCGGCGTGCCTCAGTACGCCTCGACAATCACCGCGATCCCCTGCCCGCCGCCGATGCATGCGCTGCCGAGGCCGTACTTCTGACCGCGGCGGCGAAGCTCGTGGATCAGCGTGCCCGTGATGCGCGCGCCCGAAGCGCCGAGCGGGTGCCCGAGCGCGATGGCGCCACCGTTCACGTTGGTGATGCTGCGATCGAGGCCGAGCTCGCGCTCAACCGCGAGGTACTGCGGCGCGAACGCCTCGTTCACCTCCACCAGCGCCATGTCTTCGAGACCGAGGCCCGTCTGCTTGAAGGCGTTGCGGCTGGCCGGGGCCGGGCCGATGCCCATGATCGTCGGATCGCAGCCGGAAACGCCCCACCCGACGAGGCGGGCGATCGGCTGGAGGCCGCGCTTGCTGGCCCACGCCGCGTCGGCCACGATCAACGACGCAGCGCCGTCGCAGATGCCAGAGGCGTTGCCCGCGCTGATCAGACCGTCCTTCTTGAAGTAGGGCGGGAGCTTGCTGAGCGTGGCCATGTCGGTGGCGCGGGGGTGCTCATCGACCTTGAACTCGATGTCGCCCTTCTTGCCTTTGATCACAAAGGGCACGATCTCCGCGTCGAACCGGCCGGCCTTGTTGGCCTCCTGCCAGCGCGCTTGGCTGGCGACCGCAACCTCGTCCACCTCCTCGCGCTTCAGGCCGTACTGGTCGCCGAGCTTTTCGGCGGTTTGCGCCATGGCGAGGCCGCTGAGCGAATCGGTGAGGCACTCCCACAACAGATCCTTCATCACCGGCGGGCGGCCGAATTTCGCCGCTCCATCCCGCAGGCCGTGGATGGTGTGCGGGGCCATGCTCATCGCTTCGGTGCCGCCGCAGAGCACTGCGTTGGCCTGGCCGCTCAGGATCTCCTGCGCGGCGCTGACGACGGCCTGGAAGCCGGAGCCGCAGAGCCGCTGCACGATGTACGCCGGCGTGTGCACCGGGAGCCCCGCCTTCAGCGCGATGTGGCGTGCGCCATAGATGGCATCGTGGCTGGTTTGAAGGACATTTCCGTAGATGACGTGATCGATGTCATCGACCGTGAGGCCGGCGCGCTCGATGGCGGCCTTGGCGGTGGGAACCGCGAGGTCGTTCGCCGTGATGTCCTTGAGAGTGCCGCCCTGGGCGCCGAAGGCGGTGCGGCAGGCAGAGAGGATGACGATGTCGCGGGAGAGGGCCAAGGGGACTCCGGAGTGGCGCCGCGCCTATCGCAGCCCCCTCGGGGTGGCCACGCGCGCCGCGCCACCGGTTTCCGGATAACTGCCCGGGATGCGACCCCTCCTCCTCCTCCTCGTTGTCCTGGCCTCGGCTCACTCCGCGTTCGCGGGCTCGTCCAAATCCCAGGGTAAAGGTGCGCCCAAGCCGCCGCCCGCCCCCGAGGCGCCCCCCGCGCCGGCGCCGCCGCCAGCCTGGGCGGAGGATCTGTTGGCCGCCGTCGACCCCGCGGCCGACGCCTGCACCGACTTCTACCAGTACGCCTGCGGCACCTGGCTCGCCAATACGCCGCTCCCGGCTGACAAGCCCGCGTATGGGCGTAGCTTCTCCACGATCCGCGATCGCAACCTCGACACGGTGAAGGCCATCGTGGAGTCCGCGGCGCTCAACCCGAAGGGCAAGGACGACGACTGGCGGAAGCTGGGGGAAACCTACGGAAGCTGCATGGAGGACAAGGCGATCGACGCCGAGGACACCGTGATGCTCCAGCCGCTGTTCAAGGAGATCGACGGTGTGAAGAGCGTGAAGACCTTCATGCGCACCGCGGGCCATCTCAGCACGATGGGCGTTTCCGGCATCGTGGACGCCGGCATCGAGGGCGACTTCAAGGATCCGAACCGCAACATCCTCTACCTCGCCGAGGGCGGGCTCGCGCTCCCCGACAAGGACTACTACTTCCCGACCGACGACGCCGGGAAGAAGACGCTCGCCGACTATCAGGCGCACGTCGCAAAGATGCTGGAGTTCTCAGGGGTGCAGGCGAAGGACGCTCCGGGGCAAGCCGCCGAGGTGGTGGCGTTCGAAACGAAGCTGGCGGAGGCCTGGGTGAACAAGGCGGAGCTGCGCGATCCGGCCAAGAGCTACAACAAGATCGATCGGGCGGGCCTCATCAAGCTCACGCCGAAGCTGCACTGGGGCGAGTGGCTCAACGCGATGGGCGGTACCGAGGTGATGGACATCTCGATCGACGCGCCGGGCACCTTCAAGAAGTTCGAGAAGATCCTCGACGATGCGGATGTGTCTACCCTGCGGGCTTATCTGCGGTTCCACACGATCCATGCGTTTGCGCCGAACCTCGCGAAGCGCATCTTCCTCGAAGATTTCTCGATGTTCCAGGCCAACCTGCTGGGCCGGAAGGAGCCGGAGCCGCGGTGGAAGCGCTGCATCGCCCACACCAACACGGCGGTCGGGGAGGTGGCGGGCCGCTACTACGTGGAAAAGGCGTTCCCGGGCGACAGCAAGGAGGTTGCGAAGGGGATGCTTGGGGACATCCAAGCGGCGTTTGTGGCGGGCTTGCCCAGCCTGGCCTGGATGGACGACACCACGCGGGAGCGAGCGAAGGAAAAGTCCGCCAAGATCGGGAAGAAGATCGGGTACCCGGACAAGTGGCGCGATTACTCCAAGCTTCAGGTCACGCCCTACTCGCACGTGACCAATGTGCTCGCCGCCGCCGTGTTTGAGCACGAGCGCAACCTCGTGAAGGTTGGCCAGCCCGTGGACCGCAACGAGTGGTATATGACCCCGCAGACGGTCAATGCCTACTACAATCCGCTCACGAACGAGTTTGCCTACCCCGCCGGCATCCTCCAGGCGCCGTTCTTCAGCCGTGATTTCCCGGCCGCACGCAACTACGGCGCGATCGGCGCGGTGATGGGGCACGAGCTCTCCCACGGCTTCGACGATCAAGGCCGCAAGTTCGATGGCGATGGCAAGATGACCGAGTGGTGGTCGCCCGAGGTTTCCACGCGCTACGAGGCACAAACCAAGTGTGTGAAGGAGCAGTTCGACGGCTTCGCCATCGCCGACGGCACTCACGTAAAGGGGGACCTTACGTTGGGCGAAAACATCGGCGACCTTGGCGGTGTGCGCGCTTCCTACCGCGCGTTCCAGGCCACGGCCGGGTACAAGGAGCCCACTGGGATCGCTACGCTAAACCAGGATCAGTTGTTCTTCGTGGCGTACGCCCAGAACTGGTGCACGGTGTCCTCGCCGCAGTACGACAAGATGATCGTGGCTTCGAACCCCCACAGTCCGAATCGGTTCCGGGTGTTGGGTCCGTTGCAGAATCTGCCGGAATTCCACGCCGCCTTTGGGTGTGCCGTCGGCAGCGGAATGCGGCCGGCGAAGCAGTGTGAGGTTTGGTAGGGATGATCGGGGCGATGCTGCAGCCTGGTCGCGAGGTCAGGCTTGGGTAGGAACGCATCGCGGGTGAGGCCGCGGAGGGCGACTTGGGTCCGAAGCCGGGAAGGGTCACGCGGAGGCGCGGCGGGGAGTGGTGCGTAGCAATTGCGGTGTCGCGACGCAGTTCTCATAACGGCAGTGGGGACCGCTCGCTGTCGCTGTTTTGAGAGTCACTAACGGCGTGATGAGAAGGAAACGGCCTGAGATTCTCACAACCCTTCGAGCGAGGCCCTCCCGCGGCCAGATGTGAGAAAAACACCCATGAAACGTTCTCACATCGCGAGGGGCGGCCAGCCGCCCTCGATGTTGTGAGAATCGGGCGGCAGCGGAGCGGCGACTGCCGGCGCGAGCTCACGGGCAGGGCGCCCGCTACCCGCCGCGGGTCACTCCGACGCCGCGCGCGCCGCCCCCGCGCCCCGGCACGGATCGTGCTGTACCGACCTCCATGCAAACTCGCTCCACCGTGTTCCTCTCCGCGCTCGCCACCTTCACCGCCCTCACCGCGCCCGGCGCCGCCTGGGCCAACGACGATGGAATGACGGGCTTTTCTGGCCAAACCGCCTCCACCTGCGACATGTGCCACAGCAGCGGCGCGTTCAGTCCCGCTTCTTCGCTCGACGGACCGCTGCAGGTAGCGCCTTCCTCGGTCGCCAACGCCTACACCTTTGAGGTCGCCGCGACGCTCGCGTCGGTTGGCGGGTTCGACGTCTCGGCCGACGCCGGCGCGCTGGGCACCACCGACGCCGGTGCGCAGGTCAGCTCCGGCGAGGTAACCCACACCACACCTCGGGCTTTCGTGGGCGACGTCGCCACGTTTTCGTTCGAATGGACCGCCCCGGCCACGGAGGGCACCTACACCCTGTTCGGCTGCGGTGTGGCCGCAGACGGAGACGGCCTCCTCACCGGGGACGGCGCCGACTGCACCACCCTGGACGTCCTCGTCTGCGCGGACGCCGACGCAGACAGCGTGTGCGACAGCGTCGATAACTGTCCGAGCGACGCCAATGACGCCCAGGTCGATACCGACGCCGACGGACTCGGCGACGCCTGCGACGACTGCCCGGCCGACGCGGCCAACGACGCGGACGCCGACGGCGTGTGCGGCGACGTGGACAACTGCCCGATCGACGCAAACCCGAGCCAGACCGACAGCGACGGCGATGGCGTGGGCGACGCCTGCGACGCTTGCCCGGCGGATGCGGCCAACGATGAGGACAGCGACGGCGTGTGCGCCGACGTGGATAATTGTCCGCTCGACGGGAATGAAGACCAGGCGGACGCCGACGGAGACGGAATCGGCGACGCCTGCGACGCGCCGGATGACACCGGCGACACTGGTACCGTCGACACTGGGGACAGCGACACTGGGGACAGCGACACCGACACGGGAGGCTCCGGGGACACCGACGACACCGGGGGCACCGGGGACACCAAAGTGGGCTGCAGTTGCAGCACCTCGCCGACCGGCAGCGCTCTCGCGCTGTTGCCGGCGCTCGTCGGCCTCACGCTTTTGCGTCGGCGTCGCTCCGGAAAGTAGGCCGCGGCGGCGTCCTGGGGCGATTCCCTGGACGTCCGCCACCTGTTCACGGACGCGCCGCGATGCTCCCAGACGATCCGCCCGAGGAAGGGGACCGGGCCGCGAGCATCGCCCCAACTTTCCTGCGCCGTTTCCAAAACGCAAACAGGCCGGCGAGGGTCACCCCCCGCCGGCCCTCCACTCACGCCGTCGCGACCACGGTAGCCGCCCGAATCGCCGGCTCCACAAACCACCGCCGCGAGCGCCACCGCCACAGCAGCACCACAAGCAACAGCACGATCTCCCCGGTCAACCCGAGCCACGCTCCCACCGCGCCCAGGTGTGCGTAACGGGCGAGCAGCACGCCGACGGGCAGCTTCACGAACCAGGAGAGCGTGAGGCTGGCCACGAGGGTGAAGCGGGTGTCGCCGGCGCCGTCGAGCGAGAAGTAGGTCACGGTCGCGACCGCATCCACGAGCTGGAACGCTGCGGCGATCCAGAGCAGGTTGCGGGCGATCGGGACCACTTCAGGCGCGGCGCCGAACGCGGAGATGAGCAGGTGCGGGGCCAGCACGAAGCCGAGCCCGCCCACCGCCATCACCACCACCGCCGTCCACGAGCCGGCACGCCACGCCGCGTGTGCATCGTCGGGCTTCCTCGCGCCCACCGCCTGGCCCACGAGCACCGCCGTCGCTTCCGCGATCGCGAGGCCGGGCAAGAAGCTGAGCATCAACACCCGGATCGCGATCACGTGGGCGGCGAGCTCCACGTCGCTGATCGACGCGAGCACGCCCGTGAGCAGGGTCCAGGCGAAGATGTCCAACAAGCGCTGCACGCCGATGGGCAACCCGAGCCGGAAGCTCTCGGCCAGTAACGCCCGATGGGGACGCCACCGCACGCGCCGGAGGGTGGGCCACGCCGCCCGGAGCAGCCAGAGGGCCGCTACGGAGAGCGAGGTGACGCCTGCCCAGGCCGCGCCCCGGATGCCCAGGGCAGGGATGGGGCCCGCGCCGCTGACCAGCACCGCGTCGAGGGCGACACAGAGCAGGTTTGCGGTCACGTTTGCGGCCATGGGGGTGCGGGTGTCCCCGCGCCCCTCGAACCAGGCGGTGAAGGCCATCACCAGGAGCGCGATGGGGGCCGCGTACACGCGAACCATGAAGTACGCGAGCGCCTCCTCCCGAACGGCCGAAGTTGCACCGAGCAGGTGGAACATGGGCGCGCCGAGTGGCGATGCGATCACGACGGCAAGGCCGGTGCCGAGCGCCAACCACACCGCCTGCCAACCCAGCACCTCCACGGTGGCCGATCGCTCGGCTCCGGTGGCTTGTGCTGTCGCGACACGGAGGCCGCGTACGAGGCCCATCGGCAGCCCGATGAACAGGAACGTGCCGGTTACGGCGAGGCCGATCGCGGCGAGGGGGACGGTGCCGAGGCGGCCGACGAAGATGGCGTCGGCGGCGGACATGAGCGAGTAGCTCATCATCGAGATCATGACGGGCCATGCGAGGCGCAGGATGCGCTGGGGGCCGGAGTACCAAGACATGACAACCTCGCGCGCGGCGAGAGAGGGGCCCGGCTTGCGGGCAGAGCGTGCGGGGCACGCCGGAAGAACGCCCCGTTTCGGGGCGGAGCTCCACCGTTAGCGGTGGAACGTCAAGCGCGCGGATTCGTGTCGGGACGACACCGGGTGCCGGGAACGACACCCACCGCGGCGCTTCGCTGGCAGGGGATGGTGTCGTACATCGGAGCTCCGAGTCGGGGGTGCGGCCACGTTGTAGTCACGGCCCCCGGACACCGTCAACAGCTTTGTCACGGAATGTCGCTGGGGAGCGTCTGCGGCGCTTCGGCTGGAGGCTGGAGACTTTAGGCTGGAGCCGAGTCGCGGCGATGCCACGCTACCCGTCGGCGCCGCGACACCAACGCGAGCACGAAGGCGACGCCCGCAGCGCCCGCTCCCCTGCTTCCTGCGCTGCACCCGCAGCCCCCGTCGGCGCGGATCGGGTCGTTGCTGTCGGTGTCCAGCTCAGGGCAATCGTCGTGGATCGAGGGATCTTCGTCGTCGCAGTCGTACGCGAGCACGTAGCCGTCGAGATCCTGGTCGTCGTCATTGCCATCACAGTTCTGGTCGATCCCGTCGTACCAGACCTCGGCGGCCGCCGTGAACGCGCGAGCGTCGTTGTCATCGCAGTCGCGACCGCCCGCCGCGATGGCGCTCTCTCCGTCGCCGTCGACATCGTACACGTCGGCGCCGGTGCAGTCCTGGTCGATCCCGTCGTAGGGAATGTCGGTTGCGGCGGCGTTGATCCCCGGGTTTGCGTCGTCGCAATCGGTGCCGCCACAGGCGAGCGCGTCTGTGCCATCGCCATCCCCGTCACAACAGGCCGTCGCGCCGAGCTCAAGGGCGCTCTCCAGCGCGCCTTCGGGGCTGATTCCCGCCCCGACCACCAGCCGGAAGGCGATCGACGCGCCGGGAGCCAGCGCGTCGTCGGCGGTCCAGCGCAGCCCCATCGCCGAGTCCGAGGCCGCGCCAGCCGGGTCGGTGAGCAGTGGATCGGCGTTCGTGCTCGTGCTCCAGTCCGACCAGAACCCGAGGGTGGCCGACTCGGCGTCGCAGGCCAGGAATCCGAGTCCGGCGCCGGTCGTTGAGCCGGGGGCCTGCGCCCAGTCGTCCACGCCGTCCCCGTCGGCGTCGAGCACGTCGTTGAGCGTGTTGTAGTCCGCATACGCGGTGGCGTCCGGGTCGGGGTCCACGGCGTAGAGCACGCGCAGGTCGTCCACGTTGTTTGCGGAGTTGTTCGTGATGGCGAATGAAACGCCAACGGCGCGACCGCCCGCGTTGAACCATTCGAGCTTGGTGACGGTCAACTCCCCCGTTTGGTACACCGCCTCAAGGATGAGCTGGCCGTTCGCCGAGACATCCGTGATCGAGCGCACGATCACCTGGTTCCCCAGGGCTGAGTTGGCCCATGCGTCGACGCCCTCGCCCTCAACCTCGTACGCGATTGCCCACGTCTGGTACGCCACCCCCGCGTAGGAGAAGTCCACCCAAACGTCGTCAATCAACAGGCGGAAGCCGGTGCCGAGCGTGGCGTCGTTCCAGGTTCCCCCTGAATTGTAGTCGATTGAGACGAAGTCGCCGGTGAGCGTCGTTGCGAAGGCCGTGCTGAGCGACATAACGAACGGGAGCATTCCCGCAGTATACGATGATACGGGGTGAGCGGTGAGGACCCTCTTCGTCGGCGACGTTCACGGCTGCGCACAGGCCCTTGATGCGCTGGTGGCGCTCGCGCGCCCGGAGCGCCTCATCCTGTTGGGGGACCTGTTCACCAAGGGCCCAGATGCTCCGGGGGTGTGGGAGCGGATCGCGGCGTGGAAGCCCGAGTGTGTGCTCGGAAACCACGACGCGAAGATGCTCCGGGTTTGGGACGATCCAGCGCCCGGGAAGGTGCAAGACTGCTGCCGCAAGCTGCCCGATGCCGCCCGCGGGTTCCTCGCGGCCCTCCCGTCATTCATTGAGGGCGTCCATGCCGGGCGCCCGTGGATCGCGGTGCACGGCGGGCTGCACCCCACGCTCGGGGTGGCCGGTACCGACGCCGTGATGGCGTACCTGCTTCGGCGTTGGCCAGACAACAACGACGAGGGCAACCCGTTCTGGTGGCAGCTCTATACCGGAGAAGCGCGTGTGTTCTACGGTCACGACGCGATGCGGGGGCTGCAGGTGCATGAGCGCACCGTTGGGCTCGACACGGGCTGCTGCTATGGCCACGCGTTGAGCGGCTACCTGCTGGAAACCGAGGAAGTGCTTCAGGTTTCGCCGGAGGGAGCGCGGATCGACCCTCCGCGAAACTGGCGGTTCGTGCCTACTTCGCCAACGTGATGCGGCGCACCAGCGCCAGGACCGTATCTTTCGCGCTCTGAAGTACGCCTTTGCGCACCAGCGCCCGGGGAACCGGCAAGTCGATCTCCGTGTGCACCCGGTACGTCACCTCGGTACCTCCGCCCTTGTGCGGCGCCAGCGACCACTCGGCCTCGTAGGCGGTGATCGAGTCGCTCGTGAGCAGCCGGTACTTGAACCCCTTCGCCGTGGGGCACCGCTGCGTCGTGTACTTCAGCGGATCCCACGCGCCCTTGACCGTAACGCCAAGGGTAACGCAGTTGCCTCGCGACAACGTCGTGACGTCGAGCACCTCGGGCGGCAACGCCGTGGCCCCCTCAGCGTCGGCGAGCGCCGCGCGAACCTCAGCTTCGCTCTGGGGAACGACGCAGGTAACCGAGGCGTGCCCCGCCTCGTCCATGGTCGAAACGGGCTCTGCGGCGAGGGTGGCGGCGACGAAGATCAGCATGTTTTCGTGGCCCCACCCTAAGCACACCGCTGACGATCGTCAACGACAAGTGCGTAATCCTTTACGCACCTGCGGAAAGATCTACTTGAACGCCGCCTGCACGTCGGTGACGATCTTCGCGGCCTCGTCGATGAGCAGGCCGAGCCGGTCCGGCAGCGCCGTGGTGGCCTTCGCGTCATCGCCGACGACCTTGCCCTTGCTCATCACTTCCATCGGGTTCTTCACGAGGCTGGGAACCTGCGCGGGGAAGCCGGCACATGCGCTGGCCAACGACGTGGCATCGGCCTTGAGGCCCGTCGCCGTGCTCACCGCGTGGTCGGCGGCGCCGATCAGGCCATTCACTGCGTCGATCCCCTTCTGCACGTTCTCGGGAACGGCCGAGCTCGCGCTGAGCTTGGGCATCGTGCCCTCCATCGCCACGCCGATCTTCTTCTCGGCCTTCTTCACAAGGTCGGCCAGCGCGGTTTCGAAGGGAGAGTCGGTGGCGACCTCGAGGGCAGTATTCACGTCCGCGCGCGCCTTGGCGAGCGACTCGGTCTCGGCCTTGAGTTTGTCCTGGATGTCCTTGGCCTGGCCGAACACACCGTCGAACTGAGAGATCCCGGTGAGAACGATGGTGGGGAGCGGATCCGGTGCCTTCGCCTTGGCGCCCGCGAAGGCGACGGACGGGAGGGCGGCGAGAGCGGCGATGGCAAAGAAGCGAGAGAAGCGCATGAAGTCTCCTGAGTTCGCGGCGGGGCTATCCCGCTTCGCCTCGCTCGGATAGCCCCACGGGCGTGCATGTTCTCCACGTTTTTCGCCCGACCGTGCCCTCCATGCGGGCGCAGGTGCTGCAAGTGGTGCACACCTGCCACGCGCTCGCGGCGCGCGGGCACGAGGTCACGCTGCTCGCCAATCCGGCGAAAGACGCAGAGGTGGAGGCGGGCCCCCTCCTGGAAGCATGGGGTTTGCCGCCGATCTCCACGTTTCACCTCGAGATCGCGCCCACGCGATGGAGCCCGGGGGCGGGCCTCTGGTTCCGGTGGAAGCTGGGAAGCTGGTGCGATGCATCACCGCGCGACAGCGTCGTGTATGTGCGGGAGGCGAAGTACCTTGCCGTCGTTGGGGAGCGGCCCCGGGTGGTGTACGAGGCTCACTGCCTGGAGCGCCAACGGGCCGCGGAGGAGGGGGAGGAGGCCGGGGTGGTGGAGGCCATGGAGCGCGCGGTGCTGGCGCGCTCGGCGGCCGTGGTAAGCAACAGCGGAGGCACATTAGCAGCGTTAGAGGCTGCATATGGGCCGGACGGTGGCTTGCCGGCGATTCGTAGGGTGATTCACAACGCGACCCGGTGGGACCGCGTGATTGACGGCGAACCGGTCGATCCGCCGGTGATCGCCTACACCGGATCGGCGCGCGCCTACAAGGGGGTGGCCGCGCTCGTGGAAGCCATGGCGGCCATGCCGGAGGTGACGTTGGAGCTGATCGGCGGGGTACCGGAGGGGCCGATGCCGCCGAACGTGCGTGCGGTTCCAACCGTGCCCTATTCGGAGCTGCCCGCGCGGCTCGCCCGGTGTCGGGCGCTGGTGCTCCCCCTCGAAGACAACAGCTTCGGGAGGCAATTCACGTCGCCGCTCAAGCTCTGGGACTATCTCGCTACCGGAATTCCCATCGTCGCGGCCGACCTTCCGACGGTCAGGGAGATCGCGGGGGAGCTCCCGTTTTACTACCCGCCGGGGAGCGCCTCCGGGCTGCGGTCCGCCGTGGCGGCCGCCCTGGCCTCCGGGCCGCGCCCCCGCCGCATCCGCACCTGGGACGATCGGGCTCTGGAGGTGGAAGCCGTGCTCGCCGAAGTCGTGGCCCTCCCGCGGTCGGCGGCCTCGCGGTGATCCTCTACGTCGTCCGGTACCACCCGGCGCTCAGCGAAACGTTCGTGCGGGACGAAGTGAGGGGACTGTTCTTGGCGGGTGTGCCGGTTGAGCTTGCGGCGTTCGATGTGCGGGATTCGGTGGCGGTTGAGCCGGTCGGGGCGCCTGTGCACGCGCAGCCGCACCGGTGGGGCTGGCTGGGTGCGCTTCCAGCGTTGCTGTTCGAATGGCTCCGGCGGCCCGGGATCCTCCCCGTGCGGGTGCTCTGGCTCACGACCCTGGTTCGGAGAGCACGAAGGGTGCATGTGCATTTTGCGGGGGAGGCGGCCGAGTGGACGCGCCTCGCGTGTCAGCGCGCCGGCGTGCCCTACAGCGTGACCGTTCACGCCGTCGATCTGTACAAGCCGCGGGCGGCGCTCGGAGCGGTGTTGGCGGGGGCCACCCGGGTTGTGGCGATGACGGCGTTCAACGTCGAGGCGCTGCGCGTCGGCTACGCAATCGAGGCGCGGCTGGTGCGCTTTGGCTTGCGGCTCGACGGGATTCCGTTGGCCGCGCCCGATCATTCGCGCCTCATTCTCGCGGTCGGCCGAAACGTCCCGAAGAAGGGACTGGACCGTGTGGTGAAGCTGGCCCAACACCTGGGCGATCAGGCCGAGGTCGTGATTGTCTCCGATATGCTCCCCAGCCCTCCAGCCGACGTTCGGGGGTTGTTGCCACACGCCCAGGTGCTCGATCTGATGGCGTCCGCCGCCTTGTTTGTTTTGCCGTGCCGGCGCGCGCCAGACGGCGACATGGACGGCCTCCCTGTCGTGCTCGTAGAGGCGATGGCGACTGGGCTCCCGGTCGTGACGACGAATGTGTCGGGCATCCCCGAGCTGGTGGACGAGGCCGTCGGCTGGGTGGTGCCACCGGACGACGAAGAGGCGCTCTTCGCGGCCGTCGAGTCGGCCCTGGCCGATCCGGCTGAGCGCGCGCGGCGCGGCGCCGCGGGGAAGGACCGGGTGCGCCAGAAGTTGTACGGGATCGCGAGGTTGGTGGCGGAGATGAAGGAGGTCTTGGGGGAGGGATGAGCGTGTCGGCAGGGCGCTGGAGAGCCGCCCGCCCCGACGCCCCAGTGAATGCCCGGCCTCGCGCCGAAGGCGCCCGTGTCCCGGTCGATTCCTCACCATCGTCTCACGACCTCGAACCGCCCGAGAAGGTAGATGGTATCGATGTCGCAGAGCCTTATTCGTCGTCTATGCTTTGCGCTTGCAACTGCGGTTGCCGTGATCGGCGGCGCCGAAGCTGCGCTGCGAATGGTGTTCCCCATCGTCGGTCGGGCCACCATGCCCCCCGAGATGATCGCCGCCCACATCAACGGCACCGGTTTCGCGTACGACCCCGATTTGGGATGGTATTGGGGAATGCTCCCTTCCGCCGCGGCCGGCGTGGACGCGCATGGTTTTCGAGCGCATACCTACGCCATAAGCCTCAGCAAGCCGCCCGAAGTGAAGCGGGTGATCACGTTCGGTGACAGCCAGACCTACGGAGCCGGCGTACAACCCGACGAGACGTGGCCGGCGCGCGCAGAGGCGGCGCTCGGACCGGGGTGGGAAGTGCTCAACGCCGGCCTGAGCGGGTATCGTTCGTTCAACGTACTGCGCCTCATCAAGCTAAAAATAGCTGCATACGACCCAGATTTTGTGGTGATCGACTGCATGCCCTTCGACAGTCCACGAGACGACGGCCAGTACGTCGCAGCGCCGGTCGGCTGGCAGGATCCCGTTCGTCGGATGCTCTGGGGCAGTCGTCTGTACTACGCGCTGCGCGTGGCGGTGCAGAAAGCCACCCCGGATCGCCCCCGGTGGCTCGATCGCCCGGCGCGGCCGGAGGACCAGCAGAACCCGGGGAACCTTGACCTCATCGCCGCATGGGGAAAAGAAGCCGGAGTGGGGGTGATTTTCATGCAGTACGCCGTCGAGGACGACCACAGCGGCAGGATTCGCTGCCAGACCGCTACGGGCGAGCTGCCGGCCGGCCATTCCGTCGTCCCCGCTTGCGATGCCCTGCTCGCCGACCACCGCGCGTCGAGCGCTTTGTTCCTGGACAACAACCACCTCACCGTGGAGGGGAACCGCGTGGTTGGTGAAGCCGCCGCAGCGACGATTCGAGCGGCGACGCGTGGGCCGGATGCGGGCTAAGGCAACGGCGCATCGAGTTGACAAAACACCGCCTCGAAGGTGAACGCCATCGAAACGGCGTCGGCAGTTCCATCCCCATCCAGATCGAGATCCGCCAGCGCTTCGATGGCTGCCACCACCTCGGGGGAAGCGCTCTCCGCTTCCAACGCCACCCGGAGGGCCGTGACCGAGATCCCGAAGCCGAGCATGCCGGCCTGCCCGCGATCATCGAGCGTGGACGCGAGATGGAGGCCGGTAGCCAACTCCAGCGTGTAGCTCCCAACGGGCAGGCTTCCGGTCGCAACCTCAACCTCGTAGCTGCCGGCGACCAGCTCGGTGTCGGCCCCGACCAGCGCGAGGCCGGTTGCGTCGATCTGCTCGCCAGCATCGAAGCTCTCCGCGCCCGTCCCGTTGTCGGAGCCATCCGCGTCGGCGTCCACCGCCGTGAACACACCAACCCGGATTTCGCTGTCCGCAACCCGGTCATCCACACCGGAGAGCTGCGCGATCGCGACGTGTTGTGCGGCCAGGAGGGCCTCGGCGATCATCGGGTCGAGCATCCCACCCACGGGCCAGAGGGCGTTGTCCACCTCGCCGTCGCCGTCGAGGTCGAAGCCTTCGCCCCGATCGGCGGTGAGGAACGTCGTGACGACGGCGTTGAGCGTCTCCGGGTCCGCCGTACCCGTCTCCTCCGTGTCGCCGCTGTCGGTATCGTTCGCGGTGTCCCCGGCCGTGTCGGCATCGGCGCCCGTGTCTTCCGGGTCGGCGCTGTCGGTCGTGGCGGGGCAGGCGAGGAACGACCAGAGGAACAGGATGGACATGCGCGCTCAGGGGAATGACCGTTCTAACCCGAAGCGCTCCCGCTCAGTAGAGCGCATCCAGCACCAGCACGCGGCCGGTGGCCGTGCCGAGGTCGGACGACGCCCTCCAGACGACAGTTCCCTCGGGCGTCACCTCCGTGAGCATGCCCTCCAACGTCCAGGAGATCATGTAGGTGTCCTCGAGCTTTCGAACATCCCCGAGCAAAGGGTTGAGCGTTCCCCCCTCCGAGGAGAACGTCCACACGCGCTCGAGCGTGCCCGCCGAGGGATCGATGGCGTACTCCACGGCTCGCGACACGGCCCGCTCGTGGTGGTAGCCATTGTCGAACATCACGAAGCCGCCGCTCCAGGCGTGGCTCATGTGGCCGTGGCTCCACCAAGTGCCGGCCGGCCCATCGATATCCCACGAGGAGTCGTCGGTCGGGATCGTATCGCCATCGACGTCCGCGAAGTCGCCATACCGGCCGCCGACCTGCCAATTCACGGCGCCGCTGCTACGATCGATGGAGAGTAGCGCGTCGAGGTTCTTGCTCATCACGAGGAGGGCGTCGTCGTCTGCGTCGTACATCAGCGAGTTGGCATGGGTGTAGTCTTGCCCGCCTCCGGCGCCGATCTCTTCGAAGTGCGAGCAGGTGCGCCACGGCTGGTGTCCGTAATCGTCCACGAAGGAGAAGACCGTGTGGGCCTCCCCCGCCGAGGTGGCGCCGCTCACGGTCTCGCGGATGAGATCGACGGCGAGAGCTTCGCTGCTGCCATCCTCTAGCGGCACGGCGTCCTGCCCCTCCGCCGCGATCCACGCGATGGCGCTGTCGGGGAGCTGCAGCGCGTCGTGGTGGCCCTCGGGGGCCACGGTCAACTCGTAGGTTTTTCCGTCGAAGCTGGCGATCCGAACGCCATTTTTCGCTTCATCGCCGCGCTTCACCTGATGCAGAAACACGAGGCCGCGGCCATCGGCGGAGAGGTGAAGCGAAGGCACGTCCACGCCGTCCTCGGAAGCCAGCCACCAAACGTACTCGCCTTCGCGGTTCAGGCCCACGACCCAACTGGCGCCGTCTTGGAGCAGCGTGGCGAACACGATCGACTGCGGGTCGAACCTGGCTTCGTCTGCGTCGCTCACCGCGAAGAACGGGAGCGAGCTCGGGGGGGCCTCCACCTCGATGCTCGTTACCTCGGAGTCCCACCGGAGGCCGTCCGCATCCACGGTTACGGCGCGAAGAGACCACGTTTTTCCGCCGGTGAGGCCGAGCAGGGTCGCGGCGTTGCCAGTCGATCGCGGAGTCTCGCGATCCAGGTTGTCGGGATCGAGCCCGTACTCCACCCAGGTTTCGCCGGCCGGTGAGAACAGATCCCAGGCCACGTCCACCGTCGTCGGAATCCGGCTATCCGCGGTCGCGACGACGCCGTGGAGGACGCCCGGCTCGCACCCGCCGAGGAGGGCGGCGAGGAAACAACCGGCGAGGGGACGGGAATGGCGCACTGGGGCGCACGGTACCTGCGCCCGCGGGGGACGGCAAGCCCCGCGAATCGCCGCCACCCCCGCCCGGCCAAGGCCACCGGGCCTGGCGATTCGCCCATGATCCCCGCTCGCCTCCCGGCTATAAGGGCGACGCACCTTTGGCTCGCCATGCTCCTGTTCCTGCTCGCTTGTGAAAGCCTCGCGCCGACCTGGATCGACCAGACGCCCGCTTGCGACGAGGAGCCCTACGACTGGTCGGACGATCTGCTGAGCTATGTTAAGAGCGGGCCCGGGGATGGCAGTTTCGACCTCGATCCATTGGGGGAAGCCCGCACGTCGATCGAAGGCAAGTATGGCACCGGGGATGGCAGCTTCGCCTATCGCGTGAGCTACGGGCAGGACTACTGGAAGCTTGGGGCGGAAGTCACGGATGGTGTCGGTACCGCATGGCACAACGGCGATCTCGATGTGGAATACCTCACGA
Source organism: Deltaproteobacteria bacterium (assembly GCA_014191855.1). Lineage (GTDB taxonomy): Bacteria > Myxococcota_A > UBA796 > UBA796 > SXON01 > SXON01. The sequence goes on along the minus strand of BJHF01000014.1, from coordinate 62,195 downwards.
CGACGACCGACCGGCTCGACGACGAGTCGACCACCGCCACCCGCGTGCTGCGCCAGGGGTGCAAACAGGATTGGTGGACGTGGAACCCCGACGAGGATGAGCCGGTCTACCAGGCGTTCTCGGGCACCTACGACGACGGATTGTTCTCCTGGGAGGCCGAGTACGAAGGAGGGAGCTGGGTGGGAACGCTCGCTCCGGACTCCACGCGCACAATCGACATCGAGACCGACCTTGAGCAGCACCATTATGTGTTCGCGGTAGACGGCACCTCGGAGCGCGAGTTCGAGATTGACGACGCGACCTACACCTACGAGGGTGACGAAGAGACGGCCTGGAACGGGGATATCTCGCGTAGCTACAAGATCCGGGAGGACGGCGATACGGTCTGCTCCGTCGAGGAGGAATTCGACTACGATGGCGACGGCACCGCGCACTACGAGTGCGGGGGGGACGACTTCGACTGCGAGTACTCGGTGAAGGATAACGGCGATTGTAGCTACGAATGTACGAATGGAGACAGCGGGAAGTGTTGAGCCCCAGGGCCGAGCTGCGCCCGGCCCGCCCGCGGCCGGGTTAGCCACGCCGCCATGGGTTTGCGCGACCGCTTACGCCTCCTCGTCCGGCCGGCCGCCCCCGCGGACGCCCCCGTGCCTCGCCGGTCGGTCGCGCGCGCGCCCGAGCCGGTCGGCCCGCCTCCGGTCTCCATTCCCACGAGGGTTGAGCAGCTTACACCGGGTGTTCCGGTCGTGGATGTGGAGGTGCTCCCCGCGGCTCCGTTCGCCGCCCTTTGTGGTCCGCTCATCGTCACCTCGAAAGGAGACAAGGGCGCGCGCGCGAGCGTCGCCGCCGAGCGCATGTCGGCCTTCGGGATCCCCCGCGTGAGCTGGTTGGCCGCGGAGCCCGCATGAACAGCATGACCGGTTTTGGTCGCGGAGAAGCAACCAACGGGGCGACGACCGTGGTGGTGGAGGTGAAGTCGGTGAACAACCGCTTCCGCGACGTGCAGGTGCGCGTGCCGCGGGAGTACAACGTGTTCGAGTCCCGGGTGAACAACCTCGTGAAAGACGCGGTGAGCCGCGGCCGTCTCGAGCTGAGCCTCCGCCGCACCTCCACCGAGGGCGCCACCCGCATCGTCCCCGACATGAAGTTGGTGGACCAGTACAAATACGCGATCAATGACGTCGCCCATCGCTTGCAGCGCGATGCGGCCGAGGTGCCGCTCACCTTCATCCTGTCGCAGCCGGGCGTGTTGATCAGCGCGGACAACGATGGAGATGCGCTCGCCGAGTGGGATCTTGTGGAGCTGGCGGTGAACGGCGCGCTGGAGGATCTCGCCAGCATGCGGAGCGCCGAGGGGCGGGCGTTGGCCCGGGATCTTGACCGGCACCTCGTCGACATGCGGCGCTACTGCACAGAGGTGGCCGAAGCGATGGACGGCGTGGTGGCGAGGCTCCAGGCGCGGGTGCAGGATCGAGTCACCCGGCTGCTCGCCGACAAGGTGGACGCGGGCCGCGTGGCACAGGAAGCAGCGTTGTTGGCAGACAAGGCGGATGTCAGCGAGGAGCTGGCCCGGCTCGCCTCCCACGCGGATCAGTTCGGCGAGGCGCTGGTGGCCGAGGAGCCGGTCGGTCGGAAGCTGGACTTTGTCCTGCAAGAAATGCATCGTGAGGTCAACACGCTCGGCAGCAAGGCCACGGAGCAGGCCGTGTCGGGGCGGGTGGTTGAGCTCAAAAGTGTGCTGGAGCGTATGCGGGAGCAGGTCGCCAATGTGGAGTAGCCACGAGCAGCGGAGCGAGCGGTGAAACGCGGGTTTGAGGCGCTGAAAGCGCGGTGGACTCCGCCCGACCTTGGGGCGCTCTTCGTCGTGAGCGGGCCAAGCGGCACCGGGAAGACCACGCTGTTGCAGGAGGCCTTCCGCTCCATTCCCGGGCTGGAGTTCAGCGTGTCGGCGACCACGCGCGCGGCCCGTGCCGGGGAGAGGGACGGGGTGGACTACCACTACGTCGATCACGAAGCGTTCCGAAAAATGTTGGCCACCGGAGCGCTTTTGGAGCATGCCGAGGTGTACGGGAACTTCTACGGGAGCCCACGGGCCCCCGTGGAGCGGGCGGTTGCGGAGGGGCGAAGCATGGTGCTCGACATCGACGTGCAGGGCGCTCGCCAGGTGCGCGTCGCGTACCCCGAAGCGGTGAGCGTGTTCATCCTCCCCCCAAGCCTCGCGGCCATCGAGCAGCGCCTGCGCGCGCGCGGCCTCGACGACGACGCGATCATCGCCCGCCGGATCCGGGAAGCCGACGAGCAGCTCGCGGCCGCCGGGGAGTACGACTACCTGATCATGAACGACGACCTTGCTTCGGCGCACACCCAGTTCCAGTCCGTGTTCGTTGCCGAGTTGTTGCGGCGCAACCGGCGTGAGAGCTGGGTCCTCGCGTCGCGGCGCTGAGACACGCTCTTGACATCACGCGCCGAGCGAGCACACTGAGATGCAGTGTCCATGACCATCGAGGAGGTGCTGCGCCAGGTGCAGACGTATGCGCCGGGCGCAGATACCCAGCTCATCACGGACGCGTACATGTACGCGGCGTTCCATCACCGGGGGCAGGTGCGCAAGAACGGGGAGGACTACCTCGTACACCCGTTGAATGTGGCGTACATCCTGGCGGAAATCCGGATGGATGTGGAGACGATCGCCGTCGGCCTCATGCACGACACGATCGAAGACACGCAGGCCACCGCGGAGGAGATCGGGAAGCGCTTTGGCGCTAGCATCGCCGAGATGGTCGAGGGGGTGACCAAGCTCAGCAAGCTCGCCTACAAGGGGAAGCTGGAGGAGCAGGCGGAGAACTTCCGCAAGCTGGTGCTGGCGTTCGGTAAAGACATCCGGGTGATCATCGTGAAGTGCGCCGACCGCCTTCACAACATGCGCACGCTCCAGTTCCAACGGCCCGACAAACAAACGCGCATCGCGCGGGAAACGCTCGACATCTACGCGCCGCTCACGCACCGCCTCGGCCTCGAGCTGATGAAGCGGGAGCTGGAGGATCTGTCGTTCCGGTACCTCCACCCGACGGAGTATGCGGAGCTGGATGCAGCGATCCAGCTCGATGAGGTGGAGCGCGGCGAGTACGTGGCGGCCACGAAGGCGCTCATCGAGGACACGCTGTCGAGCCGGGGCATGGAGTGCCGCGTCACCGGGCGCGTAAAGCACCTCTACAGCATCTGGCGCAAGCTCCAGCGCACGGGAAAAGACCTCTCGGAGCTGTATGATCTCCTCGCCTTCCGGGTGATCGTGCCGGAGCGGGACTCCTGCTACGTCGCCCTCGGTTTTGTCCATTCGTCGTTCTTCCCCGTCGCCACGCGGATGAAGGACTACATCGCGATGCCGAAGCAGAACGGCTACCAGTCCTTGCATACGACGGTGGTTGGGCCAGACGGTCGGGAGATCGAGATCCAGTTCCGCACCGAAGCGATGGACCGGGTGGCGGATACGGGCATCGCCGCCCACTGGCGCTACAAGAACGGGCGTTTGAGTGTTTCAAACGGCGAGCTGGCCGAGCTGGCACGGCTGCGCGGCTTCATCCAGATGGCGCGTGATATCGAGGACCCGGCCGACTTCCTGGAGGCCGCGCGCTCTGACCTCAGCGCGACAATTCACGTGTTCACCCCTCGGAAAGACGTGATCCTGCTCCCGGAAGGCAGCACCGCGCTCGACTTCGCGTACCACGTGCACACCGAGGTGGGGAACCGCGCGGTAGGCGTGAAAGTGAACGGGCGGCTGGTGCCCTTCCGGTCCACGGTGAAGACGGGGGACACCGTCGAGGTGATGACCCGAGGCGACGCCAAGCCGAGTCGGGAGTGGCTGGAGTGGGCTCATTCGCATCGTGCGCTGGAGAAGATCCGGAAGCGCCTGCGGGAAACGCTGTCGGAGCACTCGGTTGCCCTGGGGCGGGAGATCCTGGAGGGAGCGCTTCGCAAGGCGGGAGCCACGCTCAAGCGGGTGCAGGCGGACAAGGAGGTGGGGGCTCGGCTCGCCGAAGCGGGGTTCGAGGACATCGATGCGCTCGCCGAGCGCGTCGTCGCCGGCGGGATCAGCCCCACCGAGGCTGCGCGAATCCTCTCACCGCCGCCCGAAACGCCGCCGCCTCCTCCGTCCGCGTTTCAGTCGCTCATTCAGCGCGTCCGCAAGCAGGCGGACAACGCGATCGTCGTGTCTGGCGAAACCGACATCCTCGTCGATTACGCCCGTTGTTGCCGGCCGATGAAGGGGGAGTCGATCGTCGGCTACATCACGCGCGGGCGGGGCCTCTCGATCCACAAGTCGGAGTGTCCGCAAGTGAAAGGGCTCGACCAGGAGCGCTTCGTTTCCGTGAGCTGGGACGTGGGAGCCAAGACACTGCACCAGAGCGTGCTTCGCCTCGTTTTGGAAGATCGTCCGGGCATCCTCGCCGCGATCACCGGGGTGTGCTCCACCGCCAAGGTGAACCTCTGGAAGGCCGACGTTCGGCAGGACGAGGACGACCGCGCCGTGTGCGACCTTGGCGTGAGCGTGCACGACGTGGGCGAGCTCGATGGGCTTGTGCGAAAGCTGCGGAGCGTGCGTGGCGTCGTGGCCGTGGATCGGGCGGTGGCGATCTAGGCGCCTCCCGGCCGCGTCCCCGTTCCGGCCCCTCAGTGCGCGCCCGGAAGCTCCACATGATCCGCCGCTTGCAGGCGGGTATCCGTGCGAATGAACGCCTCGCCGCCTACCTCGACGCGCTCCAGCGCCAGCCCGCGGGTGCGGTGGCTGCCGGAGCCGGAGGTTGCGATCATGGAGTGGCCCCCGGCGAGCCAGGACAGCGCCGTTTCCCGCGAGATCGTGCGTTCCGCTGTGCCCTGGAACCGCACGCGCAGGCTGCGGATCGTGGTCCCTTCGGTCTCTGCACCGTGCACTTCGATGTCGGCCATGGGCCCTCCTTGCCAGCGCGTGTATGCCCATCCGACATCGCATGCCAGCGTCGGTCGGAATTCGTAACGGGCGGGTCCCCGACCGGGGCGGGCTGGCATAGCGGGCGTGGATGTTGCTGATGTTCCTCGCTTGCGTTCACGGCCCCGAAGCGCGCAAACCTCCGGTGGTGCAGCCTCGGGTGCCGAGCCTGCAATCCGCCATGTACGTACACCACGACGCCTTCCCCACCGACGCGCTCGTGGCCAAGGTGTGGGGCCAGAAGCTCGACGAGTCCTTGTCGGGGGCAGCGGGCGCGCTCGCGATGCGCCTGATCGAGGATCGCCCGTTGGACAGGGCGGATCTGCGCTGGCGCGCCATCCTCGCGGGGTACCCCTGGCCGGTGGCGGAGGCGCGGACGCAGCGGGTGGCGGAAGACGAGGTGCCGCAGGACATCCTGGTGGCTGCGCAGGCGGCCACGGGGCGCGACCTTGGCCTCGTACGGGCGCGCGGCCGGGCAGGGGACCAGTGGGTGCTGCTGATCGGGGCGCGACGCGGGGAACTCCCACTGTTCGCTCGGGAAAATCACGTTGGTGCACGGCTTGTTTTTCCCGGCTACCTCATCCTGGCCGTGCCGCCCGACGGGGTGCTGCAGGAAGCGCACGACGCCCTGGTGCTGAACCAGTCGGGCGAATGGCTGCTGGGCCTGTACGACGAGCAGGGGGAGGTGACGACGTTTCCGGTGTACGTGGACCGCGGCACGCCGCAGGGCCCACCGTTTGGCGGCGCCGCGTCGGGGGAAATCGCGGGGGACCTCGACGAGGAGCTGCTGGTGCGGCTCGACGCGTTGGACCTGTGGTATCGGCGGGATGCCGCCGAGCGCGATTCGCTGCTCGACGGCGTGGCCCGGGCCCGGTTGCGGAGCTTCGTGGCCGGGCAGGTGCTCGCCGACGACAAGGCGCAGCTCGCGGCGGCTGGCTTCTTCGAGGGCACGACGGGCGCTTGCCGTGCAACCACGGTGGCGGATTGCCTCGACGTGATGTGGTGGTCTGTGTCCGGGCACGCCGCCCTCGGCTCGAGCTGGGGCAGCATCGGCATGGCCGTGACTCCGGTATCGGGAGGGGTGGCCATCGTGGTGGCCACTGCTGACCGTGAGGACAACGCCCTGCCGCTCTGATTCCCGCCTACTTCGTGCTGATCTCTACGCGCTCCAAGACCACGTCCTTGGCCGGCCGGTCGTTGCGCCCCGCCGGCACGCGGGCGATCTTGGCCACCACGTCAAGGTCTTCACAGTCGCCGAAGATGCTGTGTTTGCCGTTGAGGTGCGTCGGCGTGCCTTCGGTGATGAAGAACTGGGAGCCGTTGGTGTCGGGACCGGCGTTCGCCATGGCGAGGATGCCCGTGTGGTCGAAGGTCGTGAAGTCGCCCACTTCGTCGGCGAACTCGTAGCCGGGGCCGCCCGTGCCGTTGCCGAGGGGATCGCCGCCCTGAATCATGAAGTCGGGGATGACCCGGTGGAAGATGGTGCCGTTGTAGAGCGGCGACTTCGACTTTTCGCCGGTCTTGGGGTTGGTCCATTCCTTCTCACCCTTCGCGAGCTGCACGAAGTTCAGCACCGTTTCCGGGGCCTGCTTCGGGCGCAACGTGCAGTGGATGGTGCCTTCCGAAGTTACGAACGTCGCCATGAGCTGCTGACCGGGCTTGAGCCCGAGGCTGCCGAGGCGCTCGCCGCTCGCGGCTTCTTCGGCTGCCGAGGCTGCGGATTCGAGGCGAACCTTCAGCGCCTCGTTGTCTTTCTCCAGCCGGCCGTTGGCGCGCTCAAGGTCGCCCACGCGCTGCTTGAGTTTCTCGTTTTCTTCGAGCGTCGCCTGGTCCTTGCAGGCCAGCATAGTCAGGAGGATGAGCATGGTGCGCGGTTAACCGATCGCGGGACGGCGCTCCCCCGCAACGCAACCCGGCAACATCACTTCGCGACGATCACGACGGAGCGCAGCACCACCGCCACCACCGGCCGATCCCGCTCGCCTCGCGGCACGCGCGCGATCTTCTCGATGACATCTGCGTTTCCGCAGGTGCCGAGGCGGGTGTAACGGCCATCAAGGTGATGGGCCGGGCCGTCCGTTACGAAGAACTGGGAGCCGTTGGTGTTGGGGCCGCGGTTCGCGAAGCCCATCAGGCCGGCGCGGTCGAACTGCGCGTCTACGCCGATCTCGTCGGGAACCGAGAACCCGGGACCCCCGGTGCCGGTGCCCGTGGGATCGCCCCCTTGCACCAGGAACCCAGGGATCACCCGGTGGAAGATGGTGCCGTCGTACAGAGGGTTCGTTGTGAGCTGACCCGTGCGCGGGTCCGTCCACGGCAGTGCGCCACGGGCGAGGTCGACGAAGACTTTGACCGAGTACGGCGCCGTTTGGTGCGCGAGCGTGCAGTCCACGGCGCCAAGGCTCGTGCGCAGCACCGCGTGCAGCGCCTGACCGGGGAGCAGGCCGAAGTCGGGCTGAGCGGCCGGCGTGGGCGCTTCCGAGGCGGCGCCCCCCGTCGCGGTGTTGCTGGGGGATCGCGGCCCGGTTTCTTTCAGCCACACGGCGAGCGGCTGCCCGGCGCGGGCCACCGCGGGGAGCAGGATCAGAATCAGCACGAAGATGGAGCCGGAGGAACGCACGCAATGCCTACCCAAGTATAGACACGTCAAGAGTGTTTTGGCCAGTCTCATCGGCCTCCGCGTTACAGCATGCCCGGAACTGGAGCCTCGATGCGCGTCCGAATTTTCTTGAAGCAGCCGTTTTTCACGCTCCCCGGCTACATCCCCCGCGCCGCTGTGGCGGTGGAAGGCATGTTGGAGGCGGAGAAGCCGCTGGGCTGGCTGGTCGAAGTCGATACCTGGCTCAGCGAAACGGGTGCGCCGCTCGAGGGGGCTACGCATCGAGTGCTCATCCCGGCCGCGAAGATCGATCACGCGCTCGTCCTGGGCTGAGCGCTTCATCGGATGCTGGTGCTGTTCCTGTTGGGGTGTGATGTGGAGCTGCGCGGCCAGGTCGCGGATCCAGGGGGCGCTCCCATCGCGGGGGCCAGCCTGGTCGCGACCGAGGGTACCTGCTCCGCCGTCACCGACGCTGGTGGGAGCTTCACAACTCGGTGTGTGCGTGCCGACTACAACTTCGTCGTCACCCACCCCTCCCACGCCGCCGGCGCGCTGCACGTCGATGCCACCGCGGCCCTTCCACCGCCCGCTGCCGCCGTCTCCCTTGTGCCCTGGCCGTCCGCGCCGGGGCTGTACCTGGAGCCGGACTACACGCCGTTCGCGCGGGTCGATCTGGTGCGCCGCGTGGCGCCCTCCGAGCAACGCTACTGCCTCCCCGAGGGGGCCATCCTCCCGGTCACATCGGTCCACCCGCACGTGTTTGATGTCCACGCGACGGACTGGCGGGTGTTCGCCGTGGACGCCGAGGGCTGCGCGCTGCGCGTTGCGGTAGACCCAGGAGGGCGCTACTGGTCGCCCCGAACGCCGAGAATCGAGGCGGCGTCGGTTGCGGAGCTCGCGCCTGGACGGGTGCGGCTCACCTTCGAGGTGCCGCCGGGCCGCTACGTCGCGGTCCCGTGGTTCGAAGGCTTCCTCGTGCCGAAGAACCCGACCGCCGACACCTGGGAGGCGTGGGCGTTCGAGGCCTCAGCGGGCTGAGCCGCTCAGAGCTGAACTCCGATGGAGATCGTGGCGCCGTAGTACTGGTCGCTGATCTGGCCAACTTTCTCGCCATCGCGGTTCTCGATCCCGATGTCGCGCAGTGACATCTCACCGGAAACGCTGCCGTACAGGTTGGGCAAGAACGCATAGCCAGCTTCAAGACTGGCTTCCGTGTTGAACGGCGCCACTCCACCCGCGAGGTGCTCGTTGAACGAGGCCACGAAGAAGAGGTTGCCGATGTCCGCGCTGCCCTCGATTCCCAGCACCAAAGAGTTCAGGTTGAGCTGGGTGAGCTGGATCTCTTGACCGCCCTTCACGGTGAACGTCTGCACGTCGCTGATGCCCCAGCCCACGTGCCCGCCGACGCCGAAGGAGTTGCTGCCCGAGCCGAATACGTAGCGCCCCACGCCGACAACCCGGGTAGCGAGCACCGTGTCGCTCACCAGCTCCGCGTCTTTGCACTCGTTGTCGAGCGCCGCGCAGAGCGGCACCGGATCCAGAGAGTACGTGGTGCCACGGAAGTCGGCTTCGAGGCCGACCTGCCGGAGCATCGGGAGGAACAATCGGCCTTGAACGTGGCCGCCGTACGAAGCCGACGAGAGCGCAAGCTCGTTCGGGAACAGCACGGTCGCCTGCGTGAGCGGGAGCTGGTCGTACGAGTACAGCGAAACGGCGGCGCCGGCGCGGACTCGCAGCCAGGGGCTCTCGGTGTCCACCTTGGTTACCGTCGTCGTCGTCACCGGCGGCTTGACCGCCGGGGGCGGCTTCACGACCGGAGGCGGCGGCACCGGGGCGGCGACTACGGGCGGGGGCGGGGCCACGGGCGGGGGCGCGACCACCGGCTGGGTTGCGTAGGGATCCGCTGTCGGCTGCGTGGTGAACGGGCTCGCCCCGCTCCACGCCGCTTCCGCGCCGCCGACCGGCACGCGCATGAAGCTGGACGCGGTGCCGTCCTGGGTGGCCACGGACACCTTGATGTCGCCGGAGGCGTTCGCCGGAACGGTGAAGGCCGCTGAGTACTTGCCGCCGCCCATGTCGGTGACGGTGCCGACGGTACCCGCCGAGGTCAGGAAGTCGAGCTTTTGTCCGGCAACGCCCTGGCCGGCCTCGTCGGTGAGGTTCACGAGGAGCTTCACGGTGCCACCGGGCGAGATCGTCGCCGGGTCGGAGGTGAGGGCCGCGCGTGTGGCGCGGGCCGCGCCAACGGACGTGGTGAGCGCGGGAGCGGCGACGCCACCGCTCATTCCTTCGCGATCAAGGTGCACTTCGGCGAGTGCCTTGTCCCATTCCGCCACCAGCCCCGCATCGATGCGGGAGCCCGCGACCGGCACGCTCGGGAGGGCGAGGTTCTCAGGGACCTGCGCGAGCCCGCCGGCCGCCACCAGGTCTCCCGCAGCGGCTTCAATCCCCACCAGACCGGGCTTCCGACCTGCCGTGTAGAACACCTGCGCCAGGCCTTCGCTGTTCGTGGTCGCCTGCTGGGGCAACAAGCCATCCCCCGAGGTGAGCTTGAGCGTTACCGCGACGTTGGGCACGGGGTACCCGAACTCGTCGACGCTCACGACCGTGATCATGGAGGACGAAACGCCATCGTTGTTCAGGCGGGTGCGGGAGGGCACCAGCAGCAGGCGCGACATCGGGTTGCCCGTAACGGGCGAAGCTACGGTGGCGGTGAGCTCGACCGGGCCGTTACCGGAGGTCGTGAACACGGCCTGGTAGTCGCCGTTTCGGAGATCCTTCACATCGCCCTTGAGGCGCGCACCGGCGGCACCGAACGTGATCGTGCGCGCGCCGAGGCCCACGCCGTCGGGGCCGCTCACCTTCGCGTACACCTTGAAGCCCTCGGCCGTTGCGGGGAGCAGCGTGGGCTCCGCCGTAAGGTCCACCTTCGAGGGGCGAACGCTCACGAGGTTCACCGAGATCGCGGCGGTCTGGATCGCGGGCTTGTCGGCCAGGGCGGCCGTGATCGTTGCCTGCGCGGCGCTCGCGCCGGTCGGCGGCGTGAACATCGACGTATAAACGCCGTTGCCCTCGTGCTTCGCGGCGGTGATCGTGCCACCTGTCGTCGTGAACACCACTTGCGCGGCGAGGTCGGGCTTGCCGTCCCCCATCACCACGACGGCGTGAATGGGCACCTGCACGCGCGAATCACCGGGGAGCGCCGCGGCCGTCGGCACCAGGGAGATGCGCTTGGCTTCGGGTACCTTGAGATCCAGGGGCACCGAGGTGCTCTTCTTGTCGGCGCCGATCGCGATCAGCTCGGCCACCTGCGCGCCGGGAGGCACGAGGATCGGCACGCGGGCGCGGCCCTGTGCGTCGGATTGAATGGGGCCAAACTGCTGATCACCCAGCTTGATCATCACGAGCGCGTTCGGCGCCACGGTGACGGGGAAATCCACCTTGCCCCACATCGGGATCGCGAGGCTCCCGAACGTGCGCGAAGGATCCCGCTTGTCGGCCACCGTGACCATCGCCACGTGCGGGTAGTTCAGCGCGGGCGCGGTGTACAACGCCGTGAACTGGCCGCCGCCGAGGTTGGTTACGTTTTCAATCGTGCCCGTGGAGGCGGTGATCACCAGGTCCACGCCGGAGAGCGCCTGCCGATCCCCGCCCGCGAGGTTGAAGCTGAGCGTAGCGCTGCGGTCCTGGCCGAGCGTCATCCGCGGGGGGTTCGCTGCGGCGGTGAGCTGGTGGCTACGGGCGGGCGCAACATTGACGTTCCACGTTTTCTGGACCGCCTCCTTTCCGATCTTCCCCTTCAGTGTGAGCGTGACCGCCGCCTTCGCATCCACCTTCGGGGCGGTGTACGCGAGCCGGTAGAGGCCGCCCCCAGCATCCGTGAGCGCGCCCACCGTTCCGGCGGACACCGCCGGCTTGAGGCTCAAGCCCGCGATGGGGGCCCCGTTCGCGTCCAAGGCCAGCACGTAGAGATCGGACTGCGTGGCACCGTCGCCCACTACGCCGGTTGCGGGGATCATCTCGAGGAGTCCCGTGCCCTCGAAGACGCCCGCTGGCTGGGCATACGCGACGCCGGGCAGGGCCGCGACGGACACCACGGCACCCACGAGAAGGAGTCTGAGGACGAGGGGCAGCTTGAGCATGGAAATAGTCTCCGGGGCGGGGCGCGCTATGGTACTGCGCCCCGGGATCATGTCAAGAATTCCGACCGCGATGCCGGAGACCTCACGAGCCTTTGACCGGGAGTCAGAGGGGTACGCCGCGCGTTGGGATGGTAGCCTGATCGTGCCGTTCTGGCGGGCTCGCGTGCTGTCGAGGGTGCTGGCGCGCACGCGGCCCGGGGGGCGCATTGCCGATCTCGGCTTGGGTACGGGCTCCGATGCCCGCTGCCTGCTCGCAGCGGGCTTCGGGGTGGCCGGGATCGACGCCTCCGAGGGGATGGTCGCGGCCGCTCGATCCCACGGCGTCGACGCGAGATTCGGTAGAGTAGAGGAGGCTTCTGCAAGGCTTGGCGGGGGCTTCGACACCGCGTTGTGCAACTTCGGCGTGCTGAACTGCTTGACGACCGTGTCGGCGCTCTCGGCGCTCGCCAGAGAGCTCGCGCTGCTCGTGCGTCCCGGCGGCACCGCGGTGCTCGTGTGGATGTCTCGCCACTGCCCGGCGGACACCACGGCCCGACTTCTCCGCCTTCAACGTCCACGGCGCGGCCGGCTCAGCGCCCAGGTTTCTGGCGTACGAATCCCGATCGCGTGGTGGTCGGCGCGGGACGTGCAACGTGTGCTTGAACATGATTTTTCCGTCGTTTCTCTGGAGGCCGTCGGCTTGCTCGACCCGCCGCCCGACGTCGGCGGTCGGCCCGGGCGACGCACCGCATTCGAGCCGTGGATCGCCCAGCTTCCTGGCCTGCGGCGCCTGGGCGATCACACGCTCATGGTCCTGGAGCGGCGCCCGTGACGATCGTCTTCTTCAACCCCCGAGCGCAGAAAGCGCATCGCCGCCTGCCCCTGTCCCTGCTCATGGTGGCGCGCGGACTACCGCCGGACGCGCGCTGGACCCTCGTGGACGGCAACGTCGAGGCCAACGCGCTGGACCGCCTACGCGCGCTGTGCGCTCGTGGTCGCGTGCTGCTCCTCGTCACGGTGATGCCGGGGCCGCAGCTCCGAGTCGCGGTGCCGATCTGTCGCGAGCTGAAGGCGAGGAACCCCGAGCTGTTCGTGGTTTGGGGAGGCTACTTTCCCTCGGTGCATCCCGAGGCCGTTGCGCGCGATCCGGGTGTGGACCTCGTCGCGATCGGCCAAGGTGAAGCGACCGTTGCGGAGGTGTTGGCTGCGCTGGAAGCCGGCGCCGATCCGCTGGTTTCGGGAACGGCCGCGTGGCGCGGCGGGGCGCTGGTGAAGGGAGCGCCGCGGGCCAACCAGGCGAGCTCGGCCTGGGGGCCGGTGCCGTACGCCCGGGTGGACATGGAACGGTATGCGGCCCGGACCTTCCTCGGATCACGTACGTTCAACCACCACTCCAGCGTCGGGTGCCCGTTCCTGTGCAACTTCTGCGCCGTCGTGAACCTGTACGCCGGGCGCTGGCTGCCCGATCCCGCGGCCGACGTGGTGCGGTCGGTGCGCCAGCTCCATGACGAATTCGGCGCGAACGCCGTGGAGTTTCACGACAACAACTTCTTCGCGTGGGAGCGGCGGTGCCGCGAGGTGGCCGAGGGCATCGAGCGGTGCGGCGTGGCGTGGTGGGGCGAGGGTCGTATCGATACGATGCTCGGTTTCGCGGGTGCCACCTGGGAGGCGATGGCGCGTTCTGGGCTTCGTATGGTCTTCTTCGGGGCCGAGAGCGGCGACGACGAGGCGCTCGATCGCATGGACAAAGGCGGACTGCGCGTCGCGGACACGTTGGCGCTCAACCAGCTCGCGCTCCGGCATGGCGTCGTTCCTGAGTTCAGCTTTGTCTTAGGTAATGCTGGCGATCCCGAGCGAGACGTGCGAAAAAGCCTCGAGTTGGTACGTCGGCTCAAGCACGACAACCCGGCCTGCGAGATCATCCTCTACCTCTACACGCCGGTGCCGCTGCCCGGGCAGTGGGACGAAGCCGAGCGTCTCGGCATGAAATTCCCCACCGACCTCGATGGCTGGCTCGCCCCGCCCTGGGCGAGCTTCGACGCGCGCCGCACCGCCAGCACCCCATGGATGACCTCCGCGTTGCGGAGGGAGATCTACGACTTCGAGGTGGTGCTCAACGCGCGCTTTCCCACGGCGACCGACCGGAATCTCGCTGGCTGGCAGCGGAGCCTGCTTCGGTACGCCGCGGCCCCGCGTTGGCGCACGGGACTCACGCGGGCGCCCTGGGAGCTCAAGCTGCTCCAGCGCGCCTGGGCGTACCGGCGACCGGAAGAAATGGGCTTTTGATAGGGCGAACCACCAGACCCGGTGGCGTTGCCGTGCGGGGCTCGCGGTGGTTCGCGGGCGCCGCCACGGGCTCGTTCGAAATTTCTTCACTCGTTGTTTGCGTATTCTGGAGTTTTTGACTTTTTAGGTTTATGCTCTGTTCATGGTGCTCCTCCCCACGGTGCCTGCATGACCGGCGACGTTCCGCTCTGGCTCGAAGCCGGGCAGCCGGCGCAGCGGCGCGTCGGGGCTGCGCGGCTTTTGCAGCCCGATTTTCGCTTCGCGCTCGGCGATCTGTTGATCGGTCCGTTGCTCGCGCGAACGCTTCGCGGGGGCCTGTTCGCCATGGTCGATGGCGGCGAGGTGCTCCCGCGCGTCGCGGTGGAGCTCGGCGTCGAAGTCGACGGGGATCGCACCCACGAGGTCCTCGTGCGCGCGGTCGCGCATGCGTCGCATCACGGGCTCGCGCAGGTGCATTCGCTGGGGCGGGCTGGTCTTTTGCGGTGGGCGGTCGTGGAGCGGATGCAAGGATGGCCGCTGCGTGCGCTGCTCGGGCGCCGCGGGCTCGCGTTCACCGGGCGGCGGCTTGCGGCGCTAGGGGCCGAGCTGGCCGATGCCCTGCGGGCCCTCGGCGCCGCGAGCTCCGAGGTGCCCCTCGTGCACGGGCGCCTGAGCGTGGGCCACGTCGTCGTGGACGTAACGGGGCGCGCCCGGATCGTTGGCTCCCCCGTCGAGGCTTCCTCCCCCGACCTCACGCCGGATGCGATCGGGCTCGGCACGGTGCTCGCGTGTGCCGCGCTCGGCGTCGCGCCGGATCCGCGAGGTCTAACACCAGCTTCGCGGCGGGCGCTCTCCGCCGCGTTGGATCGTCCTGAGAATCACGCGCGGATGTGCCCGGCGCTGCGCCGGCTCGTGCAGTCCCTGCTGCTGCTTCACCCTAGCGGCTTTCTCCCCTCGATGGCGGTGATCCGCGCCGAGCTCCTCCGGCACACCGAGGGCCTCCAGCCCGGCGTGGCAGATCCGACCTGGGGCCGGGCACTCTCGGATGCCGTGCGGGGACTGCCTCCCCTGCATCGCCCGGCGCTGGCCGACGCCGAAGCGGTCGTGCGCGATCTGGCGGCGCACCTCCCGGGCCTGGTGCCTGAGCCCGTGGGGCTCCGGCTCGTGGAGCGCACCGATGATCCCCCGAGCGCGCCTGAGGGCGAACACGCCCTTTCCGCCCGGATCGACGGGATGGACCTCCCCGCCCCCTCGGCGGCCGACCCCGAGCCCCCGCGCCGCAAGCGGTTCCCCTTGCTGGTGATGTAGGCGCGGTTGGGCCGATCATTGGTTTGGGGCGACCGTGCTGGTTCTCCTGCTTGGTGCCTTCCTACGACCTGGGTGAGGCAGGGGCGACGCTCCGAGCCCGGTTCCGGGGCCAAAGGGCGTCGCGGAGCGTCGCAGCGCGGCCGGTAGGGGGTACCTGGTCTGAAGCGCCGTGGAGCTGTGGCTGGGGAAGTAGACCCGTACTTCGCGGTTACTTCCCCCTGGTCACGCGCACGGGCACGTTGAACGTCTGCGAACCCGGCATGTAGCACATGCTGTCGCCGCAGCCCTGCCACGACACAACCACCGTGAGGTCCGCTCGCCCGAGGGCGGTTCCCGGCGCCGTGACCGGCAGTAAGAGCTCGGCGTTGGCGGAGTACACCTCCCGCGGGCCGCCGCCGTAGGGGTCCTCGAAGGGGTGGCTGGCGGGGAGCACCAGGGCACCGGGTTTCAGCCCGGCGGCGTCCAACACCTCCACGGCGATCTGATCCCTGTACAGCTTCGTGTTCTCCGGAACCGAGAGAGTGAAGCGGATCATCGCCGTTTCCCCCGCCTCCACGGCCACGAACGGATCGACGGCGCAGCGGAAGGGCCCCGGATCTGCGGGCGTCGTCGCCGAGGAGATCGGGAGCGACTTGGGGTCGATCGGCGCTTCGGCGCGCGCAAGGCTCGCGCCCACGAGGCCAAGGAGGGTCAGAAGCATCGGGAAAGCCTACCTCAGTCGAGCCACAGCGACGAGCAGAGCACGACAATCGCGAGGTCATGCTGTTCGCCCGGCTCCACCGTCACCGCTTGGCCCGCTTCGCAGTGCATTCGCCCGTCGGTGGGTGCGCCGTCCGGACCTGCGGAGTCGCCGGAGTGACTCTCGGGGTGCAGCGGCGAATTAGCAGCGCGCATGCGTATTGAAATCTGGTCGGACGTCATCTGCCCGTGGTGCGGGCTCGGTCAGCACCGTCTCGACGCGGCGCTGGCGGCCTTCGCGGACCGCGGGGAGGTCGAGGTCGTTCACCGCTCGTTCGAGCTGGATCCGTCCTTTCCGGCCGGCAAGGTGATCTCGGCGCCCGAGCTTTTGCGCACGAAATACCGACTGGACGACGCCCAAATCGCGGCCGCGACCGGGCGCATCGAGGCGCTGGCCGCGAGCGATGGCCTGACTCCGTACAACGTCGGGAATAACGTCGTCGGGAACACGCGCCTGGCGCACGAGCTGCTCGCGATGGCGGCCGATCACGGGATGGAAGCTGAGGCGTGGAAGCGGCTCTACCGCGCGTACTTCGGTGAAGGTCGCTCGATTTTCGACGTCGACTCGCTGGCCGCGCTCGGTCAGGAGCTCGGCCTCGGGCGCGACGCGGTGCGCGAGGCGCTCTCTACCGGTCGGTACACGGCCACCGTACGGGCCGACGGCGCCGCCGCGAAAGCGTTGGGCTGCACGGGCGTGCCGTTCGTGGTGATCGATGGAAAGTTCCGCATCGCTGGGGCGCAGGCAACAGGCGTATTTCGGAGCACCATTGAGCGCGCCTGGGCATCGAGGGCGATCACCTGAGGCGACGACGCCACGGGCACCGCGACCCGTGGGGCCCGCGCACAGGTTCAGGACCTCAAACCGCCGTAAGCCCGTGGCGCAGGCGGTCACGAGGATCGTGTGCCGGAGCGGCGAGCGCACCGCAGCACATGTGGCTCGTGTCCGCCGAGAGCCACCTGCCGCAGGCGCCCAGGTCGAGGCTTGAGGTTGCGGCGGCAGACCAGGCGGGGAGAAGTACCTCGCTCCGTGCCTGGTGCTCGCGGCCCACCGATCCGGCTCGACTCTTCTGCGTTGAACGTTCGTGGCGATCGGTCACCTGAGCGTCGGAGATCCTCGCATGGGGTGGCAGAAGTAGCCCTCCGAGCGCAAGGAGCAGGCCCACGGCCACCAGGGCTCGACCTCGCTTCGTGCTCGGCGTGCCGGCCGCGGATTTGTTGAACGCCAGTGTCATCGATCAGTCGTCGGTTGCGCGTGTAGGGCGGCGACGATGGCCCCGCTCTCCTTGCGAGGGGGGTGGCCGGTCACCCCTGCCGCAAGGAGAGCCAAGACGGCCCGGTGACCGCTGCCGGCGGGGATAGGCTCCACGGCAGTGCGGAATTCACTGCGTTGTACCGTTGGTCAGGGTCGCGCGGGGGGTGACGCTGACCTCCAAGCCGCCGCCCGGTTCTCCTTGCGCATGGGGTGAGGCGCCACCCATGCCGCAAGGAGAGGATATCGTCGTGACCGGCCTGCTGTACGTCGCACAAATCGACGCCGGCAGTGCCAAATCCTCAGGTGACTCGCCCCTCGGCGGCGGCTCCAGCGAGAATGGAGCGTCGGGCCTTGCACGCGAACCGGCGCGCCCCCGCCGACCCCACTCGGAATCACGACGTACACCGCCACCCTTGCCCATCTCGGCACCCCAAGCGGTTCCCAAGGCATCTGCCGGCCGCTGCCCGACGCCAACCCGCCCACCTCAACGCCCCAAGAGCCCCGCCGCGCCCTCAAGCACCCGCTCATACGCCCGCCACGTGTCCGCCCAACGATACCGCTGCACGAACATGCGGCCGGCCTCGCCGAGCCGCCGGCGCTCCGCGGGATCCGTTGCCAAACGGAGGATCGCGTTTCGAAATGCCGGGATGTCGTCGCGAGGCACGAGCACCGCGAGGCCCCCGGTCGCCTCCGCCACCGCCGGATCTTCGAAGCCCACGACGGGGAGCCCGCAGGCCATCGCCTCTACCGCGGCGTACCCGAAGCCCTCGGGCATTCGTGTAGGGAAGAGGGCGATGTCGGCCGACTGGTAGTGAGGGACCACGTCCTGAACGTCAAAGTGGAGCTGGACCGGGAGGTTCCAAGCCTGCACGCGGAGCTGGTCGGCGTAGGTGGCGTCGGCGACGGTGCCCACGATGGCGAGGCTTATTCCCCGGCGTTGGTCGGGCCGCATCCGGCCGAGCGCGTCAAGCGAGCAGTGCTGTCCCTTGCCGGACAGGACGCGGCTGACGTGTACGAGGCGCACCTCGCTGTCCGGCGGGCGAGGGGAGGGGACGAACCGCGAAAGGTCCACGCCGTTGTGGATCGTGACCACCTTGTCGGGGGCGACGCCGATCGCCAGCAGCGCCTGCCGCGTGACCTCGCTCACGGCCACGATGCGGGCCAATCCCGCCGCTTGAACGCGGTAGAACAGACGTCGGCCGCGCGCGCCCGCGCCTTCCCCGTCGCCGCCAAAGTTCAAGTCGTGCACCAGCGTGACCGTCGGCACCCCCGGCACGCGCACCTCGATGGAGTTGCTCAACACCGCGTCCGGACGCAGCCGGCGCGCGGCCGTCATCGCAGCCAGCGGCATCGCGGCCCAAGCCGTGGCGCCGCGCCCCCGCAGGTCCACCGCTGTCGTGCCAGCGGGTAATAACGCACGGTCACGGCGGAATCCGGCGACGAGGTGAACGTCATGGCCCGCCGCGCGCGCCTCGGCCAGCAGGCGCTCAAACACCGTCTCGGTGCCGCTGCGCACGTCTGGCGGGAAGCGCCGCGCGACGAACAGCAGCTTCACGGCTTCGGACTCGGTTTTCCGTCGTCCACGTAGCCCAGCGCCTTGAGCATGTCCTCGTTCACGCCCTCGTCGTCGGCCCCGAGGAAGCGGAGACCGGGCACGAGGCCGTCCCACGTCGCGACGCGAGGCAGCTCGGGCCACACGCGGGCGCGGCCCGACATGTCCTCCGCCGCGGGCAACCCCCCGCCAGCGAGCAGCGTCGGCGCCGCATCGAGCAGCGGTACCGCGCCGAGGCGCCCGGGCGTGACGCCCGCTCCCCAGGCCAGGATCACCCCGCGCTGCTCGTGGGTGCCGGTATAGGTGGCGGTCAACGTCACATAGTCGCTGAGCGGGTCGCCCCCCACGCGCTCAATTTTCATCCGGTCGGCCGTGATCTGTTCGTCGGCGAGCGTCAGGGCCACGCTCCCCGGATCGTCCGGAAAATCGCCCGTCTTGTAGAACGGCTTGCCCGCGGAGTCGGTGAAGGTGGAGGCCCAGGCGCGCACCCGCTCCGCATCGGCCGGCGACGGCGTGCCCACGACCAGCTTGTGGCCGATCCGGGTGACGTCCACCGGCACCACCTCGGCGGAGATCCGCGCCGAGAGTCTTTCGGTCAAGGGGAGGAATTGACCGGCCGTGCCGGAGCCATCCATCGCCTTGAAGCCGTGATCGCTCACGACGAGGATGCGGCCTTTGGGGCCCAGGCGGCGGCGCAGCTCGCCCAGGATCTCGTCGGCCTGGCGGTAGGCCGCGCGCAGCTCACCGCCGCCTGCCGCATACCGGTCCCAGTAGAGGTGCGCGAGCCCGTCCGTTGCGTAGTAGTTGAGGCTCGCGACGGCGGGCGCCTCCGCATAGAGCTGCGCGATGAACACGTCCCGGTCGATGTCTCCGCGGATCAACTGCATCGCGGTGTTGCGACGGGGTTCGTCGGGATGGGTAAGGCGCTCCTCCACCGTCCAGGCGGCCGCGCGACTGAGCGTCGAGAGCCGCACGCCGACGTCCACGAGGCGCTCCGCGAGCGCCAGGGAAGCGCCGCGTTCCCCCACCGCCTTGCGCCGGAGCCGGTTCGCGAGCTCCACCTCCTTCACCGCGGAGAGCCGCGCCGGCCAGGTTTCCGGGGTCGGGGCCAGCCAGCTTGGCACCCAGAAGCCGCCGTGTGCAAAGGTTCGCGGCGGGTAGTCCACGAGCCACTTGTACAGGCCCACACCGTCGCCGGAGGCCTCCGCGATGTCCCACCACCGCGCGACCTTGCAGTCGTCGCTGTGCACATGGAAGCCGCGGACGCCATGCTCGGAAACGGGGCGTCCAGACGCGATGGTCGTCCACAAGAGCGGCGAGAACATCGGCTCCATCGAGATGAGGTCGCCGCGGGCGCCCTCTACCGACATCGCGTGAAAGGCGGGCAGCGGCTCGGCGTCGATTACGTCCCACGTTGCGCCATCTACGCCGAAGATCACCATCCGTGCGGGGAGGGGACCGAGCGAGTCTCCCACCGAGAGCATCCAAATCGGCGCGGCGAGCAGCGAAGCCGCCGCCGCCACCATCCTCGCGCGGCCTCGACGAGCCCAGGGGAGCTGCGCCGCCCCAAAAGCGGCGATCGCAGCACCGATCCAGGGGAGGTCGTTGAACATCGGGTGGGCCCGATCGACCAGTGTCACTGCGGCTGCGGTGCCCAGCGCCGACGCCCCGAGCGCGACCAGCAGCGCATTCAGAAGCTTCTTCATGGCTTCTTCGGCTCCACCGCTGGCATCAACAGCCCCCCGGGTCGAAACTCGTCCCAAAAAAGCCACGCTTCGGGGTGTCGCGACAACACCAGCGTCAACCACGCCGCGGTGAAGGTCGCGCCGGCTTCGAGCGCCTCGTCTACCGAGCCGTCCCGCGTCACCGGCACTTCGGGGCCGATAAAACTCGCGTGCCGACGAGGATCGAGGGGATCTCGCGCCGTGTACAGCGTGTGCAGCCGCGCGCCGGATCGCCTCGCGAGCCAGAACGGGGTGACCGGTACGCCCATCGGTTGGCCGAGGACCGTGCGCTCAAGCCGCCGCCCCAGCTCCTTGCCGCCTCCGGTGCCATCGCAGGCCGTCAGCACGATCCCGCCGCTGCCGAGCGCTCGTAGCAGGCCCCGCAGAAACCCAGTTCCATCGTGTAACGTCACCTGCATCCGTGCTTCGAGGCGCCCACGCTCCGCGCTTGCCCAGTTTCCCGTTTCCGACTTCTCCACCTGCACCGCGCCGCCCCCGACCTGGTGCACCGGTCGACCGAGCGCGCCCAGCGCCGCCAGCGGGAGCTGTGCAGGGCCCATGTGCGGGTGCATCAGCACCACGCCGACGCCGTCCCTCGCCGCCCGATCCAGGTGTTCCAGACCCTCAAAACGAAGCCACCGCCCCCAGTTCGTGGCGTTCAGCCGACCGAACGCGAACGAGGCGTACTGGTTCTCGAAGTGGGCGCCGAACGCCGCTTGTGCCACGCGATCGAGGTCGGAACGGTCGGGGAAGGCGCGGCGCAGATTCGCGACCACGTCCGCTCGTTTCTTCGCGGAGAGCCGCCCCGCAAGTCGACCGATCTGTTGGCTTGCGCGGTAGTCCCACCCGGGCGGGGCGGCCTCCAAGAGCCGACGCCACGGTCCCCACGTGAAGCGCCGGTAGGCATCCTTGAGCGGGGATTCGGCGATGATCACGGGGTTGTTCCCGGCTTGGGGGCCTGAAGCGGCTCAAGGGGCTCAAGGTACCCGAGCGCCTCCAGCTTCGCGCGCTCCTCGGGGCTGTGCTCCTGCCCCGAGTGGCTGGAGTCGGAGAGGAACAACACGCTCGTCGTCTCCCGCAGTGTTTGCAACTGCCCAGCGCCTTCGGGCTCCAACCCCCACGCTCCCGCCACGTCCGACAGGCCGCCCGGGTCCGCGCCCAGGTCAAAAAACTCCCCGCGACCGTCGATCTCCCGATGAACCCACCGCGCGGACTCGCTGCGCAGCGCGCCGAGACGCCACTTCGGCTGGCTGATGCGCCCGGCCTTACGCTCGGCCAGGTTGGTGTCCCGGTCAAAACACATCGATGAGGCGAGGGTGCGGTTGCCGGTAAGGGCGTTCACCCCGGTCATTCCCGTCGTCGGCAGGCCCAACTCGCCGAGGATGGTCGGCGCTACGTCGGTGCCCTCAACGGGGTGGGTCACGACGCCCGAGGCGATGCGTCCGGGCCAACGCATCGCGAAGGGCACGTGTACGCTGGTCTCGTACACGTCGTCGCCATGGTTGAACCACACGTCGTGTTCGCCGAGCGACTCGCCGTGGTCTCCGATCACCACGACAAGCGTGTTCTCAGGGATCGACTCCAACAATCGACCGAGCTGGGAGTCGGCGTAGCTGATCTCTCCCGCGTACTGCGCCAACACGTAGTTCAGGTCGGTGATCCCCTTGAGCGAGGGGAGCAGGTAGCTGGCGATACCGTGCACGGCCTGCATCGAGGTGTGTGCGGGATCCCGGGGGTCCGCGGCGTAGTATTGCGTGTCCCACGGCGGGGGCGGGAGGTACGGCCCATGCGCGTCGAAGAGGTGTACCCAGGCGAACCAGGGCGCGGACTGGCCGGCGATCCAGGCCTCTGCGTGATCCACGGTTTCTCCGCCTCGCCGCTCAAGGATCCAGTCCGGGTCCGCGTGACGGTGCGCCATGGTGATGGCCCGGGGCACGAGGAGCGCCGCCAAACCCGGCATGAGGCCAAAGTCGTCGTCGTACACGTCGAAGCCGCGGGAGAAGCCCAGCGAGCCCTCCAGCACGTAGGCGCTCACGAACGCGCCGGTGGACCAACCCGCTTCGCGAAGCCGCTCCGACAGCAGGCGATGTTGCTCGGGAATCGGGATGCCGTTGAGCAGCACCCCGTTCACCCACGGCCCCGTTCCCGTGAGCATCGCGGCGTGGCTCGGTCCGGTTACCGCGGCCACGGCCGAGGCGTTCGAGAACAGCACACCCTCGCGCGCCAAGGCGTCGAACGACCGGGTATCTACGGTCGTATTTCCGTAGGCTCCAACGTGATCGGCGCGCGTGGTGTCGAGGGTCACCAACAGGACGTTGGGCGTTCCGGCAGGGAGCGAGGGACGATCGGCTCCAATGGCGACGCTGCCCGACCAGGCCCATACCCCCCCGGCCGCGGCGAGGCAGATGGCGGCGGTTGCGACGTTTTTTGCGCCGCGCACAGCTTGGTACAGCCCGAGCGCGGCCACTCCGGCGGCACCGGTCAGCCCCAGCCAGGCGAGCGGGCTGCCGTGGAGGGGAGGGGGCTTCTGAAACGGCGGCGGGTCGGTGAAGAGCGCGACGAAGAGATACACGGCGAACACCGCGACGATCCCGGCGAGAAACGCCGCCCAGCGGGCGCGGCCGACCGGCCGGCCCGGCAGCGCCAGCGAGGCCACCCCGACGCCCAAACCGATCACGCCGGCGGCGCCCGCGCCGATGCCGATCAGGAGCAGGCTCCAGCCCATCCCGAGCGCCAGGTGGGACATGGCCACGCTGTGTGCAGCCTCCACCGCCCCGAACGCGGCCGCGCCGAGCACCGCGAACACGAGGCGGTCTCTGGCGAGCTGGAGGCGGCCCGGCGGCGCAGTCATCGGCCGGCCCCGATAGCG
This sequence comes from Deltaproteobacteria bacterium, assembly GCA_014191855.1. Taxonomy (GTDB): domain Bacteria; phylum Myxococcota_A; class UBA796; order UBA796; family SXON01; genus SXON01. The sequence continues at coordinate 38,804 of BJHF01000014.1, read as the reverse complement.
CCGCGATCCTCAGGAGTCCACCCTCTCGACAGAAAGCGACGGACGTGGCAATATGGGCGGTCGCCGGGGGTTCTTCGCCCCGCCCCCCTGAATCGAGGTCTCGATGCGCCGAACTAACCGCTTCCTTCCTGCCGTTCTTCTGCTCTGTGCGCCGTCGATGGCCTGGGCAGGCGGCCTCGCCGTGGTGGCGCCGCTGGTCGACTCGGGCGTGGGTACAAAAACCACGACGAACCTCACCAGCTTGATCAGCTCCGAGCTCGATTTTTCGGGCAGCTTCGACACGGTGAACGAGATCGCGGCCCCGTCGAGCCTCAACGCGAGCTGCCTCAGCTCCACCACGTGCCTGGGCGGCATCGCGAAAGCGAACGGCGCCGACACGGTGATCACGGGCCAGGTGGCCCCCGGCGGTTCGGGCTTGAAGGTGAGCTTGGTGTATTACGACGCCAAGAAAAACTCGATCGTGCGAAAGAAGCAATACGACGTGGCGGCCGACGTGGCGGCGCTGGCCTCCACGGCGCCGAAGATGGTCAAGGAGATCACCGGCCAGGGCGCAGCGGCGGCGGCGGAAGCCGCGGCGGAGAGCGTGCAAACGACGGCGTTTGAGGACGAGGAGGACTTCGACTTCGACGGCCAGAAGAGCGACGTGAAGGGCAAGACGAAGTTCACGCCGGACGCCAAGAAGGGCAAGCTCGAAGACGTGGACGAAGAAGAGGATGCCCGCGCTGCGGCAGCGGAGGCGAAGGCCAAAGCGAAGGCGGAAGCAGACGCGCGCGCCAAGGCGGAGGCCACCGCCAAGGCCAAGGCCGAGGCGGAAGCGAAGGCGCGCGCGGAGGCGGAGGCGAAGGCCAAGGCGGAAGCCGCCGCCAAGGCCAAGGCGGAGGCGGCTGCCCGCGCGAAGGCCGAAGCGGAAGCCGAGGCCCGCGCAGAGGCGCAGGCCAGGGCCGAAGCGGAAGAGGAAGCAGCGGCGGCCGCAGCGGCCTCGAAAGCCTCGAAGTACAAGAAGTCGCCGCCCCCGAGCGATGAGGACGCGGATCTCGAGGCAGAGCTTGCCAACTTCTCCTTCGGGGGCGGAGGGGCGGTGAAGTCGGAGGAGGAAGAGGCCGCTCCCGAAGAGGAAGAGGAGGTAGACACCCGTTCGTTCTCCGAGCGGCACGCCTCGTCGTCGTCGTCGAAGACCACGGCCAAGACCACCTCCAGCAAGGCCAAGGTGGTGGAGGAGCCCGAGGAGGAAGAAGAAGACGTGGTGGTCGAGGAGGAGGAAGAAGAGGAGGCGGCCCCGCCGCCCCGCGCCTCGGCCAAGCGGGTTGTGGAGGAGGAAGAAGAAGAGGAGCCCGCACCACGTGTTTCGACGAAGCGCGTGGTGGAGGAGGAGGAAGAGGAGGAGGCGCCGCGGGTGTCCACCAAGCGGCTGATGGACGACGAAGAGGAAGACGAGCCTTCCAGCTACGCCTCGCGCACGCGCTCCGCTCGCGATGAAGACGAGGATCTGGACGCGCCGGCTTCCCGCTCCCGTTCCAGCTCCGACGCAAAGGCGAAGTTCTCGATCGATGCCCGCGGTGGTTATTCGCGCTTCGGCAACCTCGACTTCGTGACCTATGGGATGGAGATGGACATCCCGGTGGCCAGCCGTGTGGTGTTGCTGCTCGGCATCGAGGGCGCCTCGACCAATCGGAATTACACCGATGAGGAGCGCCAGATCATCGCCGACTCGGCGGGCATCCTCCCCGAACAGGTGCAGGATTGGAACGCGATCCTCCCCATCAACTTCGGCTTCGCGTACAAGGTGCCCGTGAGCCAGGTGCAGCCGTATGTAGGCCTCGATGGCGTGGCTGTGGCTTACACCGCGAACACCGACTTCGCGTTTGGCGGCCGCGTGCGCGGCGGCTGCGACTTCCTGGTGAGTGAAAACTTCGGTTTCAACCTGGATCTCGCCCTCGGCGTGCTCTCTGGCGACCAGTTCGACCTCATCCAGAAGGACCTGGAAGACACCGGCTTCTACCCAGAAGTGCGCGCGGGCACGGTGCTGGCGTTCTGAGCGCCTGAAGGCTCAGCCCAGCCGACGCAGCGCGTCCCGCACCAGCGCTTCGACGTCCGTCGTGGGGGGCGCGAGCGGCGGTGTCCCCGCACCGGTCAGCCCTGCGTTCGCCCGACCCTCCGGACCCAACCCGGCTTTGCGCCGCGCGTCGAGCAACTTCGCCACGTCTTCGGCGGGTAGGGGACGCGCGCCGCCCAGGGGGCGGGCCAACGCGGCGATACGGGCGAGGTGCTCGACCAATTCCATTCGGAGCAAGGCCGTTTCTGCGTCGGGTCCCACGGTGAGAACGCCATGGTTTCCAAGCAACACCGCGTCTGCGCGTGAGATCGCGGCTTCGAGCGCGGCCGTCGAGGAGCCCGGCATCGCGTAGCTCACGAGCGGCACCGAGTCCCCAAGGGAGACGACGGCCTCGGCGAGGAATGGTGCGTCCCAGAACGATTCACCTGCGACGGCCCACGCGGTGGCGTGGGGGGGGTGGGCGTGAACGACCCAGGAAACGTCGGGCCGTGCGCGGTACGCGGCGAGGTGCAGCGCCATCTCGGAGAACACGCGGCGCGTGCCTTGGACGACCTTGCCTTCGCCGTCGACGACGACCAGACTCTCCGGGCGCACGTCGCGCTTGCTCACCGCGGTTGGACTTGCGAGGAATCGACCATCGCCGAGCCGAACGCTCACGTTTCCGTCGTGATTGGCGACCCACGCGCGAGCGTGCAGGTCCTGACACAGCGCGGCGACCTGGCGGGCAAGCGTCTCGTCCATCGAAGCTCCGGCCCCCGGGTAACGCGGCCCCGCGCCCCGCGCGTTGTGCGCCTCAGGGTGCGGCTTTCGCTTTGTGACGCACCGCCGGCGGGGACCAACGTGCCGATGCGGCGATCGCCTCGTAAACGGCGCGGCGGCCGCGCGGCAAATCGTCGCCCCAACTCACGACGAGCGACCAACGGTCATGCGTCGCGATCGCGGTGTGGGCGAAGTCCCGATGGGCGTCGGGGTGGGCATCGTGCGGCGTTCTTGCGAGGTGCAACGCGCCGTGTCGGTTTGGGGCGTCGAGCAGCACATCAAGCGGGGCCTCCGGGGCGCGGGTTGCGACGCCGGCCTGGGCGGCGAAACGCCAGGGGAGCGTGACGGCAAGCTGGGAGTCCGCGTCCACGATCTCGATGCCTGGCATCATGAGCAACGGCGGCGCCCACCCGGCGAGCACCGCGAAGGCCGCGGGGGAAACAAGGAGCAATGCCGCCGTGACCGCGCTTTTGATCAAGGCGTGGTTGCGCCCGCCGCGCGCGCTGGTGGTCGCGACGGGCATCAGCAACGCCACCGCCGCGCCGCCGATCCACCCTCCGGCATGACCGACGAACGAAGCGTGTGGGTTGGTGAGCGACCAGGCCAGGAGCGGGAGGGCCACGAGCACTGTGCCGGCGCCGTAGTAGCCACGCAGCGGCGCCGGAATGACCGCTCCAAAGCGCCAGCCGATCGCGAATTGTCCACCCCAGAGGCCGAACGCGAGCACCGAGGCGCCGATGCAGGGCAGCGCCGAGAACGTCGTGACCGCGAGGGTGCCTCCCAGGAGCGCACCGCCCATCACCCCCACGAGCCCCAGCGCCCCGAGCGCGCGTTCACAGCGCCAGGCACAGTAGGCCACGATCACGAGATTGCCGATCAGGTGGAAGAAGCTCTCGTGCAGCAGCTGCGACGAGAAGGGTGTCCACCACGCGCCGTCGAGCAGCGTCGATTCCCAACCCAGGCTGAGCGCTTGGAGGGCGGCCCCACCGTCTGCCGCCAAGGCGGCACGGCAGGAGAATTGGACGAAGCCGGCGCCGAGGAGCGTGAGCACCAACGCGGGCGCGAGAAACAGCCGGGTTGGGGCGCTCAAGTGCGCCGCAAGGCGCGCGTCGGAGCTCTCCAACGCATCGGCCAACGCCGGGATCTCGTCGATCCGACACCAGCGGTCGCCGGTCCATGGGGGGTGGTGCAGTCGCGCGTTGCCGAGCACCCGGGCCCGCCGGACGTCCTCCTCCAGCTCCGCGATGTCCACGAGGGTAACGGAGCCGTCAACCTCGAGCTCGGCGCGCCCGGCCATACGACCATCCTACCTGCGCTTCGGGACGCGGGTGTGAGGCTTTCGTTACCCGGGAACCACGGTGTCCACGATGCCGAGGATCACGCTGTGCAGCGGATCCGTGTCCTTGCCGAGGATCTGTCGCGCCGTGTTGCCCTCGCGGGCGCACAACACCAGATCGCCGACGCCAGCTTGCACCGAATCCACGCTCAGGAAGCTCTTTCCAAGGGGCGTTTTCCCGTCGGCGCGCACAGGCTGCACGATGAGGACACTTTTGCCGTCGAAGCAGGCGTGCTTCACCGACGCCACGCTGTTTCCGATCACGCGGGCGAGGATCATCGGCCACCATCCAGGTATTTGGCGTCGCTCCAGGCGTGGTCAACGATGCGAACGACGGACGCATCCACCGGCGAGTACGTGACTGGCAAGGCGAGGGCGGCCTCCCGGCCCGTGGTCCACTCGACGATCTCGCCAACGCCCGCCTGAAGGGCGTCGGCGGCCACGATCGCATCCCCGTCGGCCACCCCGTTCTCGTCTTGCGGCTGGATGAGGAGCAGGCGCACTCCCACGAGCGAATCGTGCTTCATCGTGGCGACTACGCTGCCGAGCACCTTGGCGAGCTGCATCAGGAACCTCCGAAAGGAGCGCGGCGCAAAACCCAGGGGAGAAACTCCGCGTGGGCGCGCGGGATGATCTGCGTATCCACAAGCCGGCCGCGTGGCTCCAGTACACCGCGGCCAACCTCGACGGCCGCCTCAACCGAGTATTGTTCGCCCGTTACGACGTAGTAGGCCTTGCCGCCCAACGCGGGCGAGAGCCGGAGCCCGGCCAGGTGAACATCGGCTTCCTTCGCCGAACGATCCGCGGCTTCGATCACCGCGGCGATGGCGTTGCCCTCGATGATGCCCACGCAATCGGCGTTTCCAAGCGATTCATCCCCCGAGAGGCAGGCCCAGATGCGCGGGTGGGCGAGGGGGAGCAGCAGTTTGTCGACCAGCACGCCCTCACAGAGCGCGGCGCCTTTGTCGAAGCTGGCCACCGTTTCGGCCACGCCGCCCCCGAACAGGATCAGGTACTTGCCCGGCTCAACGAGGTTGGCCTCCACGATGGTGACCGGGGCCTCCTTCACCATCCAGTCGAGCACCCGGTAACCGCGGGCGATGCTGGTCAACTCCAGGAGCGCCAGCGCGTCCAGCCCGGCGGGGGCCACGGGACGATGCGCCACGGGACGGTGCGCCAACTAGACGATACGGAAGTGACCGGCGAGCACGCAGCGGCGCTCGCGGGTGAAGTTCCGCGCGGTGGTGAGGCCTTCGCCGGTGGGGGAGGCGATGGTGAAGCTGGTGTAGCCTTCGCCCTGGAAGCCGAGGCCCGCGAAATTCGGGGCGTTCTTCACGAAGATCGACACGTTGCTCACCCGCGCCATGCGGTGGAGGTTGTCGATGTTCTTGCTGTACATGCTCGCCGTGTGCCCGAAGCCGTGCTCCGCGCGCACCGCCATGTCGATGGCCTCGTGAACATCCTTCGTGCGGGTGACGGCCATGATCGGCATCAACAGCTCGTGCTGCACAAAGGGATGGTCGAAGCCGACTTCGCAGACGATCAAGCGCGGATCGCCCTTGAACGGCACATCGATCTGCTTGAGGTACTCGGAGGCGTTCTTGCCGACCCACTTGGTGACCGTGTGGTCCTTCTCGGCGGTGAGGATCAGCTTCTCAAGCCGGGTGATCTGGTGGTTCCGCAGGATCACCGCGCCGTGGCCCGCGAGGGACTCCAGCAGCTTGTCGGCCACCTTCTCGACGACGAAGGTCTCCTTTTCGTCGCAACAGATCACGTTGTTGTCGAAGCTGGCGCCGGCGATGATGCCGCGCGCGGCCTGATCGAGATCCGCGGCGTCGTCTACGACCACCGGGGGGTTTCCCGGCCCGCCGCAGATCGCCTTCTTCCCCGCGTTCATCGCGGCCTTCACCACGGCGGGGCCGCCCGTCACCACGTTGAGCCGGATGCCCTTGAACCGCAGCAGCTCGTTGGCCGACTCGATGGTGGGCGACTCGATCACGGTCATGATGTTGTTGGGGCCGCCAACCTCCATCGAAGCCTTGTTGATCAGGTCGATCACGTAGGCGCTCACGCCCTTCGCGCCGGGGTGCGTGTTGAACACCACCGTATTGCCGCCGGAGACCATGCCGATGCCGTTGCACAGGATGGTTTCGGTGGGGTTCGTGGACGGCGTGATCGCCGCGATCACGCCGTAAGGAGCGCGCTCGATGAGCGTGAGGCCGTCGTCACCCGTGTAGGCGATCGGCTCGAGGATCTCGGGGCCGGGCGTCTTGTAGATGACGAGCAGGTTCTTCTTGATCTTGTCTTCGACGCGACCAAGGCCGGTTTCCTCGACGGCGAATGTAGCGAGCGCCCGGACGTCTTCAGCGGCGCGTTTGCGGATGTTCGCGATGATCTCGCGGCGTTTCTCCAGCGGCAAGGCGATCAGCGTGCGCTGCGCTTCACCGGCCGCGCCCACGGCGTCGGCCACCGTCTTGAACACGCCGTGCCCGCGCTTGGGGGCCTCGGCGCGCGGCGAGGGGCTGTTTCCGGTTTTGATCCGGTCCAGCACCTGGCTCACGATGGCCTCGAGCTGATCGCGCTCCATCGGCTACTCCTCAGCCTGCCGTACTTTTGTCGTAGAGCACCGTCCCGCCGGCATCCACGGTGTCGACGATCGCCATGATCACCGCATCCACCGGCCGGGAATCGGTAGCCGCCGTTTGCCGCGCGGACGAGCCGGAGGCATACAGCACCACTTCACCGACGCCGGCCCCCATCGCATCCGCCGCAACGACGAACGCATCTTTCCCCTTCATGTCCAGGGAGAGGTCTTGCACGAGGTAGAGGCGCAGGCCCTCCAGCTTCTCGTCCTTACGGGTGCTGACGACGGTCCCGACGACCTTGCCGAGCTTCATACTGTCCTACTTGGCGCCCTGGCGGCCGAGCGGCAGCACGGCGTCGATGTTCTCGTGCGGGCGCGGGATGACGTGCACGCTGACCAGCTCGCCGACGCGCTGGGCCTGACGGGCGCCCGCCTCGGTGGCTGCCTTGACCGCCGCAACGTCGCCACGCACGATGGCGGTGACGTAGCCGCCGCCGATCTTCTCGAAGCCGACCAGCTCCACGCGGGCCGCCTTCACCATCGCATCTGCCGCTTCCACCATGGCAGTGAAGCCTTTGGTCTCGATCATTCCGAGCGCGTCACCTGACATTAGAACTCCTGCCTACGAAAGGGGTTGTTGAAGCTACTTCTTGTTCTGACAGGCTTCGATGGCCGCGATGGCGGCCGCCGCAGCGCTGTCGATCTCGGATTCGGTTCCTGCCATCCACAAGCGACCGAAGGCGCCGTAGGGCTGCAGGTTGATCAGGTTCACCGATGCCGCCTTTTCCGCCTCGTTCGCCGCGAGTACGATCCACGCAGCGGGCTCGGTTTCGAGGATGAACAGGCTCTGGCCCGGGATGAGCATCATCCCCTGCCGGTTGCGGTTGATGAGCTGGGCCTGGTAGGGCTCCACAGCGCGGATGATCTGGTTGGACGTGACCTTTGGGGACACGTACTGATCTTCCCGCACGTTGAGGAAGCGCAGCACCGCATCGCCCGCGGAGCGCACTTCGCCCTTGTCGTCGTGATGCAGCTCAAGCAGGCCGAAGGCGCGCTCGACGACCTGCACCGCCGGGATCGCGCGGGTGGCTTTGAGCGCCACGTCGGTGACCCGGTTGATGATCATGCCCGGAGCGGTTTCGATCCAGATGCTGGCTTGCCCCGAGAGCGGCAGGAAGCCACGCGCGGTCGTGCCCGTAAACGCAGCGAGCTGCGGTTGTAGGCTGTCGAGGAACACATAGCTTCGTAGCGTGACGGACACGCAGACTCCGGTCCAGGTGGCCGGCGAGACTTAGCGCAGCACAGGGGGCGGTGTCAACGGGTGTCGCACAGATGCGCCGGATTGGCCCGGGGCGCGGGGAGCGGCTAGAAGGGCGCGTCGCTCCAAGGTGGTCGTATGCGTCTCCTGCTCCTGCTTCCTCTCATGATCTTCGCCGGCTGCCCCGATCCTTCCGCCCCGGCGGATGACCCGACAGCCGACCCCGGCATGGGCGGCGGTGGTGGCGCTGGCGGCGGCGAGCCCGGTGGTGCGGGCGGGGGGGCCGGCGGTGCGCCGATGACGCCCCCGGCGATCGGCAGCGCCAAATTTGATGTCAAACCCGGCGAAGGCGTGAAGCTCTCGGGAACGATCAGCTACTCGGGCAGCAAGACGGGCCCCATCCACATCGATTTCCTGAGCCCCGGGGAGAACGGCTCGTTCCCCGGCCTGTTGGCCTCGATGACCATCGAGAAGGCCGGCCCCTGGGAAACCGAGGCGCCGAAGGGGCTCGGGAAGGTTGGCGTCGTCGGGTATGTGGACGTGGCGGGGGATGGCCCCAACGATGGGGATCCGGCCGCGCGCATTTCCGGTCTGGTGGAGGTGGGCAGCGATGCGATTGCCGGCCTCGACCTCGCGTTGAGCGACACCCCCGACCTCGGCGAATTCACTCCGGGCAAGGGGGACAAGGGCCCGCCGCCGGGGTCGCCGCCGGCAGACGGTGCGGCGGCGGGCGCTGCGCCTGCAACCGATGGCGCTGCGCCCGCCGGAGCCCCGCCCGCAGGCGGTACGCCCCCCGCGGATGGCACGGCCCCCGCCGGCTCCGCCCCGCCCGCCGCGGGCGCTGCGCCGGCCGCCGCCGCGGGCGCCCCGGCGCCCGCGAAGTAAGCGAGGCCGCGTGGGCGGCTTCGTCGGCAGGTTGGGTGAAGAGGATCCCGCGACGACACGGCGCATGGCCCGGATGCTCGACGCTCGTGGCCCGGCGGCGCGCTGGGAGCGGCACGCCGATGCCACGTCGTTCATCGTCGTAGCCAGCGGTTCACCAGCGTTGGACGAGGCGATCGGCGCCTCGGAGGGCGTCGTGGCGGCGGTGGAAGGGCACGTACCGAACCGCAAGGCCCTGGCGGCGGAGCAGGACCTGGGGGATGACGCGCCGATTGGCGAGGTTGTTGCCAGGCTGATCGCGCGCACCGGGTTTGCGCGGGCGTTCGCGCGCCTGCCGGGGGATGTGGCGCTGGCCGCGTGGCAGCCCGCGCTGGGAAACGGCTGGTTGGCCAGGGATCGGGCGGGCGTGCGCCCGCTGGCGTGGGCGCCGGTGTCGGGAGGGATCGCGTTCGCCACCGAGGCGCGCGCCCTCCACGCCGCGGGCTTCGCCGGCCCGCCGAGCGCGCGTGCGTTGGCAACGACGGTCGGGCTCGGCTGTGCCTTGGAGAGCGCGTACGAAGGATCGCAGACCCTGGCGGCGGGGGAGATCCTCTCGGTGCGGGCTACAGAAACACGAACCGAACGCTCTGCCTGGCCTTCGGCGCACCCCCCCGGGGCCGCGGGCAACTTCGAGCGGTGGTCGCGCTCGGTGCGGTACGGGCTTGATCTTGCGTATTCGGTGGGTGGTCGCGCAGCCCTCCCGCATGCGATCGCGCTGAGCGGCGGCCTGGCCAGCGCCGCGCTGCTCGCCGTACGTCCGCGCGATGCGGCACCCGCGCTGGCGCTCACCCTGGTCGCCGGGGGCCGCCGGGATGCCGACGTTGGAGCGCTCGCAGCCTCCGCAGGTTTACCGCTTCGGGAGGTTGTTTTTGACGCTTCGGTGCTTGACCAACTCGCCGACGAGGTGGCGCCCCATCCGGCTTGGGTTCAGCCCGAGGCCTGGGCCTGGGCTGCGCTCGCGCAGGCGGCGTGGCGCGAAGGGCTCGTGGGGTTGGTTGCCGGCATCGGCGCGCGCGTCGGCTTCGATCCACCGGCGCCGCGGCCGCTTTTGGCGCTGCGCTCGCGGCTCCGGCAGGCCCTTGGCGCGGATGCGGTGGGGCTTGAAGCGCTCGCCCGATCGCTGGGCCCGTGGCTTCCGGGGGACGATGCGGCGTTGGAAGCGCTCTCCCGGCGCCTGGATGGCGTCGCCCCGGCGGTTCGACGGGCCGGCCTGGGTCGAGGCCTCCGCCTGCCCGAAGTCGAGCTCGCCGCGCTGGACGCGGGGTGCGCGGCGTTCGGCGTTCACGCCGTTGTGCCGTTCGCGGATCCGGCGCTCCTCGCGGTTGCGTGCGAGGTGCCGGTTGGCGCCCACCACTACCGGGCGCGGCGCGCGCTGCTCGCGAGCGTTGCGGCGGCCCCTCCGCGGGAGCCGCTGGACTGGAGCCTCGACGTGCCTACCCTGATCCGGGCGTTCGCGCTGGATACGCTGCCAGAGCGACTCCGAGACCGCCTCGACGCCGAGCACGTTCGCTCGGTGGTCGCCGCGGCCCTCGCAGGTGACGAGCGCTGCGCCCGCCGGGTGTTCGCCTTGGAGATGGTGGCGCGGGGGCTGGTCGGTTAGCGCCGCGGCATGGGACTCCTAAAGACACTGCGCAAGCTGCCGAGCCCCGTGAAGGACACGATCAAAGAGCGCGTCTACCCGTCGCTTCTCCCCGAAGGGGAAACTGCACCCGAGTGGCACCTGCAGTCCTGGGACGACTCCTGGCACCGCCACGGGCGCCACTGGTCGGTGTTGTTCTTCTATGCAGACGGCGCCGATGAAGCTGACCGTGCCGAGCTGAAGGACCTCCAAGCCCACCTCGCGGAGTTCACGAGGCTCAACGTGAAGGTGTTCGCGATCAACCCGGCGGAGAGCGCCGTCACCATCGAGCTCGCCAAGGAGCTGGGGTTGGGGTTTCCGCTGTTGACCGATCGCGGCGGGCCCGTTTCGCGCATGTTCGGGGCGTGCTTGCAGCTCCCGTTGCGCCCGGTGTACCTCTCAGCCTTGTACCTGATCAACCCCGATCGCAAGGTGCGGTTGTCGAATCGGGGGCGGCCGAGCGTGGAGGCGGTCGTGCGCTCGGTTGAAGCGCTGCAGCGGGTGACGAAGGGGTTGATGTAGGGCGCCGCCCGGCTACCAGTACCCGCTCTGCTGAATCTGTTTGCGCAACTCTTCCGACACCGGGGCTGGGGCGTCCGTCGGCACCCAGGTGTCGGCGCGCCGACCACCAGGATGTCCAGATCGTCGGCTACTCGATGATGCCCCACGAAAAGCCCGGTGAGAATGCTGGCGTGCGAGGCGTTCGTCCAAGTGGCGTTCGCCCACGCGCGGGTGAACCTCGTGGCGCGAGAGGCGAACGCGTCGATCCGTGGGGTGGTCGCCCGCGCGGTGTACCCGAGGGCGCCGACGCGATCGGCGCGCAGCGAGCAGAAGGTGACCAGGAGGATGTCGGGACGTGGCCCTGCGAGTCGCCGGTCTGCGCATGCGAGGAGCGTCGCGAAGGCAGCGAGCAGGTCGCGGCGGGTCAGAGCCGGGTTCATGCGCCCTCCCGCGTTATCCGTAGTCTTGCTGCGGTAAAGTGGCAACGCCCCGCCTCGCGCCGCGATGGGCCCTTCCCGCGCCTACCCAGGGACCTGGCCGCGCCCATCGCCCCTATTCTTCCTGTCCTTTCTTCCATGAAAGCAGATCGGCGTTGGCGTCGTCACCGCCCTCCACGCCGTCCGCCCCCAGCGAGACGAGCTCGAAGTCGTGAGCGCCGTGCGTTCCCGGCGCCGTGTAGCGGAAGGGCCGCCCCCAGGTATCGTTGGGCACGACCCCGTCCGGGAACCACTTCGCCGCAGCGGCCAAGCCCTCGTTGGTCGTTGGGAAGTGACCCGTTCGCGCTGCGTAGGCGACCAGGATCGTTTCGATGTTGTTCATCTGGACCTTCGTCGCGTCCCACTTTGCTCTACTCAGGAACCCCATCACGTTGACGGCGATGACCGTCATGATGATCCCCATGATCGCGATGACGACCATGATCTCGATGAGGCTTTGACCTCGGTGCTTCCGAATTCGCGCTGACATGAACCCTCCCTGGGTTCTACAACGTCGCACGAAAGACAGGTTTAAACCTGCGTGATCGACGCATCCGGACGCTCTGGTGCGCGGAGGCTCACCGTCGTTGTGTCACGTGACCGGTCACGACGAATCCGGACGCCAACCTGGCAAGCCGGGCCGCCGCCGGGGGCCTCAAGCCCCGAGGTTCCACCCCGTCTTGATCGCCGCCAACGACGCTGCGATCTTCAACCAGCGCGCCGTGCTCGCGAGCAACAGGACCCGAAACGGCAAGCCGCCGGAGCCTGCGGCCATCGTGGCGAGGCCGTAGGGCAGCGGCGTGATGGACGCCAGCGCGACGGCGCGGACGCCCCAACGCGCGAGCGCGGGGGAGGCGCCGGTGGTGGATAGAAAACGTTGGAAGATACGGTTGTTTCGACCCAGGTGGCCCACACCCCAGCCCAACGCGCTCGACAACAAGGAGCTGAGCGCGGTGATCACGAACAGGCGTCCCCATGGCACCTCTGCGGCGGTGCCCAGCAACAACCCTGGCTGGAAGCCGAGACCTGGGAGGGGATCGCACACGAGCACGAGCACCGAAATGCCCGCGAGGCCGGCCCGCTCATAGATGTGGCTCCCTGCCGCCTCCAGCGGTTCACGGAAGAAGCTCCCCAACAAAAACACCCCCCCAAGCAAGATCGCCGTAGCGACCACGATCCGCAACACCACATCCCAGGTGCGTTGTGGCTTCGGCTGTTCGGCGGGCTCTCCCATGCGCCTTCCCTATCACGCCGCGGAGCGTGCTACTTTCGGAGCGTGGCGGAAACCACCTCTCAGAAGCCGGGACCTCCGGGGTCCGGTTCACGCGACTCGCTCGTCGGGCGGGTCGTCGCAGAGCGCTATCGTGTGCTGGAGCTGGTCGCCCGCGGGGGAATGGGCAGGATTTACCGTGCGATCCAGGAGCCGTTGGGGCGGGAGATCGCGCTGAAGATCCTCACGAGGCCGCTCTTGGGAACCGACCACGACGACTCGGCACTTGAGAAACGGTTCCTGCTCGAAGCGGCCACATGTGCGAGGTTGGTGCATCCGAATACGGTCACGGTGTTTGACTACGGGGCGCTCGAGCTCGATGGCTCGCCGACCTTCTATATGGCGATGGAGTTCGTGCGTGGGCGTACCCTGGCCCAGGTGCTGCGCGCCGATGGTCCGATGCCGGCGGCCCGGGCGGCGAGCGTGGCCTATGAGATCGCCCGATCACTGCGGGAGGCGCACGCCGCGGGGGTGGTGCACCGGGATCTGAAGCCATCGAACGTGATGATCGTGGAAACGGACGAGGGCGAGTCGGTGAAGGTGCTCGACTTCGGCGTGGCGAAGGTGCTGGCGCACGGAACGGAGGCGCTCACGACGGATGGGGCCTTCGTCGGCTCGCCAAGGTACACGGCACCGGAGCAGATCCGGCAGGAGGGCGTGGATGGCCGCTCCGACCTGTACGCGCTCGGGGTGGTGATGTGGGAGATGGTGTGCGGCGGGCCGCCATTTTCCTCGCCCGAGCCCATGCGCACGCTGTTGATGCACCTCAACGATCCGCTTCCGACGTTCGCGCCGCAGGTGCCGGTGCCCGCGCCGCTCGAAACGCTCATCCGGCGGCTCCTGGAGAAATCGCCGGAGTCCCGCCCTGCGGACGCGGACACGCTGGTGCACATTCTGCGCCCGTTCCGTGGTCGCGACGAGGGGGATTCGGTCACCGATCTGCCGCTGGACCCGGAGCTGGTGACGCAGCCGACGGGCCTGCTGCCCGCGCCCCCCGACCGCCATGTCGGAGGAGTTCCCAGGTTCCTGCTGGCGCTTGCTGCGGCCGCTTTGGCGCTGCTCGTCAGCCTCGTCGCCTTCGGCGGCATGGCGTGGTGGTGGAGCCGCGCGGAGGTTTCAGCGCGGCCGGCGGAGGAAGGTCCGCTGCCGGACTCCGTCGCTCAGCCGCCGCTTCAGGTTACGACGCCGCCCGTGAACCTGCCCCTCGGCGAGGGTCCGGACTCCGTTCGTGTGGAGTCCGATCCGGCTGGAGCGGAGGTGTGGTTCGGCGGGAAGAAGCAGGGGGAAACACCGATGGCGCTCAGCTACGACGCCGCTTCGGCGGCTCGCGCGCCCCTCGCCTTCGAGCTGCGTCGCGCGGGATACCGGGCGGCCGAGCTCACGATCTCAGGTCGAGATGCAGACGGCGTGCTGGTCGGAACCCTGACCCGGCGGGCGGTCGACGTAAAAAAGCCCGACAAGCCGCCTGTGGCAGGCCCCGACGACATCCGCCTGGAGAGGTGAACCATCTTTGTATTCCTGGCCGTGTTCGCACCGATAGCGCTTGCCGCAGATCCGGCGCTCGATCTCTCGGAGGAGGCGGGGCTGGAGTTCGAGCTGGGCGTAGCGGACTACCAACGCCGCGCCTATCCGCAGGCGCTGGAGCACCTGCTCGCGAGCAACCGGCTCGTGCCCAACCGCAACGTCGTGTACAACATCGCGCGTACCTACGAGCAGCTTGGTAAGTTCCCCCAGGCGTTTCGGCACTACAGCGACTACCGGGCCGTGGAGAGCGATCCGGTGCGGCGGGCAGCGGCCGATGAAGCGATCGCGCGGATTCGCCCCCGCGTGGCGCTGGTGCGCGTGGAGAGCGACCCGCCGGGAGCGAGGATCTACGTCGATCGCGTGGATCTCGGGGCCCGGGGCGAGGCCCCTCGGCTTTTGGCGCTCGAGCCGGGAGCGCACACGCTGATCCTCCAGCACGAGCGGTTCTACGAGGCCCGCGCGACGAACGTGTCCGCGGTGGTCGGCCAGGAAGCATCGGTTTCATTGCACCTGGAGCCGGTGCTTGGCACGGTGACCCTGTCGGGGAAGCCCGCGGGGGCCGCAGTGCGTGTCGACGCGGAAGATGCGCCGGTCAGCGCCGAATTGCCATCCAGCCTCAAGCTCGCGCCGGGCTCCCACATGCTCATCGTTTCGGCGCCGGGGTACCGCACGGCGCGGCAGCTCGTGCAGGTGACGGAGGATGGGGAGGTGCCGGCCGTCGTTGAATTGCCGCTGATCACGGGCACGCTCCTTGTGGACGCGCTGGAGAAAGGGGCGTTGATCGAGATCGATGGGCAAGCGGCCGGCTTCACCCCGGCCGTGCTGTCCGCGGTGCCCGCCGGGGGGCACACGCTCCGGGTGAGCCTACCGGGGTATCGGGCGTTCGAGCAGGCGATCGAACTTGAGGCGGACGGGCGGGTGGCCGTTACGGCCTCGCTGCGGCCAATCCAGGAGGTCACCGCCGCGAGCCGGCAAACGCAGGCCGTTGAGGACGCCCCGGCGAGCGTAACGCTCATCTCTGCTGAGGAGATCCGGGCGTTCGGATACCAGAGTCTGTACGATGCGCTGGGCGGCACCCGGGGGGTCTACCAGAGCAACGACCGGGTGTACGAGTATCTCGGGGTGCGGGGCTTTTCCCGGCAGGGCGACTACGGAAACCGGCTGCTCACCACCATGGATGGCCACTCGCTCAACGACGACCAGCTCGGCGCGTCGTACGTAGGGAGCGACTTCGCGCCCGACCTGATGGACGTGGAGCGGATCGAGATGGTGCGCGGGCCCGGGTCGGCGCTCTACGGATCGAGCGCCTTCTTTGGCGTGCTCAACGTCGTGACACGAGAGCGGGAAAGCGTTCGCCCGTCGCATGTTTCCCTCGCCGCGACCACTCCCGCCGCGGCCCGCGTTCGGGCGAGCGGGTCGGGAAAGATGGGCGAAGACTCGGGCTGGTGGCTCTCGGCCGACGGCCTGGTTGCCCAGGGTGAACCGCCGGAGCTGCCGGTGGCGTTGGAAACCAGCGCCGACGATGCGGCCTGGGTGGACCAGTCGGAGGCCGCCGGGGCCCGCGGCAAGCTGTGGGCTGGGGCGTGGACCGCCGAGGTGTATGGGAACTACCGGCACAAACGCATCCCGACGGGAGCATTCGAGACGATTCCCGGCGATCCTCGCGCCCACAGCGACGACGGCCGAGCCTTCGCCGAGCTTCGATTCGAACCGGAGGTGAGCGAGGCCACTCAGGTGTTCACCCGGGTGTACGTCGATCGTTACCAGTTCGAAGGCCGGTACCCCTATGACGACGGGGGTGAAGCGTATTCGATCAAGGATAGCTGGCGGGGAACCTGGCTGGGCGCCGAGGCCCGGGTAGCTGCGGTGCCGGCGGCATGGTTTCGGGTGACCGGGGGTGTGGCGGGGGATGCACACGTTCAAGCCGAGCTTCAAGGGACGGATGGCGGTGCCGCCTACCTGGATGAGTCACCCGTGTACCAGACGGCGGCGGTGTACGCGGTCGCGGAGGCGGACGCCGGAACCGCGCTCACCGCATCGGCCGGCGCCCGGCTCGACTGGTTCAGCTCGGTGGGCGCGACGGTCAACCCCCGCGCTGCCCTCATCGTGCGGCCCGCGGAAAACCACACGGTAAAGCTGCTTGCCGGCCGGGCGTTCCGCGCGCCTTCGCCGTACGAGTTATTCTACAATGACGACGGGATTACCCAGGTCGCGCCATCCTCTCTCGATCCCGAGACCGTGCTCACCGGCGAGGTGGAGTACACCGCGCGGTTCGGCGAGGTTGGATCGGTGGTTTCGTCGATCTACTACGATCAGATCGACAACTTGATCTCCCTGGAGGAGCGCACCGACGGCATCCTGGTCTATGGGAACGCCGACGAAGCCGTACAAACCGCGGGGGTGGAGCTTGAGGCGCGTCGCGACTGGCGCGGAGGCTGGATGGTGGCGCTGGTACAGTCCGTTCAGCAGGCGCGAGAGGGGGATCTCCTGGGAGGAGCGCCGCTCACGAACAGCCCGCAGTACCTGGCCTCCCTCAAGGCCGCGGCGCCGCTCCTGCCAGGTCAGGTGAACGGGGCGTCGCGCCTGCGTTTTGAGACCGGGAGGCTCGACGCGGATGGCGAGATCACGGCGCCGGTCCTGCTCTGGGACGTCACCCTCACGGGGGCCGTGCCGAGCTTGCGGCTGGACTGGGCCTTGGGCGTGCGGAACCTGCTCGACTGGGACGTGAGGTGGCCGGCCGGTGATGACGGCTACGCCGCTACGCTGCAGCAGGTCGGACGCAGCGCCTACGCCGAGGCTACAGTGGGCTTCTGATGGCGAAGATCGTGCCGATCGTGAAGTCGCTCCTGGCTGCGGGGCCGGGCGGGTTGGCGCGCCGCGCGGTGGTTCGCGTGCTCGCCGCGATGCTCCCGGCCCACCGCACCAACAAGAGCGGAAACAACATGTCCCAGCGGTAGGAGGAGCCGCTCCGCTGGCGAAGCGTCCCCTGAGCCGCTACCTGTGCCCGCGAATGACCGCGGAGACCCCTTGGTGCTGATCTACGCTGCCCTGGCCCACGCGGCTGGGTACTCGCTCGACGTTGAGCTGGCTCGAACCGGCTTTTCCGGCGCGGTACCGGGACTGGACGCCCCGGAGGTGCAGAAGCGGGGCCACGTTCGCGCGGGCGTGTTGGTTCAATACGAGATGAACCCGTTGGTGCTCGAGGTTGACGAGGTGGAGATCGGCCCCGTGGTGGCCAATCGCTTCAACATCCAGCTTGGCGCCTCGGTGGACGTATCGAAGAAGCTGGCCCTGCGCGCGGCGCTGCCGCTGTCGGCGAACTGGGGCAGCACGGTAACCGAGCTGCAAGCCGATGGTTTCGGTACGGGAGACCTGAGCGCCGGCCTGCGCTACGAGATCGTGAACGACAAGCTCATCGGGTTCGGCGCGCATGCCGACCTGCTGGTTCCGCTCAACGCAGCGGGCATGTACATGAGCGAAACGAGCCCCCGGTTCCTGCCGGGCATCTCCTTCGCGGCCAAGCCGGGAGACCTTCGAGTGGCGGCCGACGTCGGCTTCATGCTGCGGGGGCCTGTCGTCACGCAGCAGACGCTGAGCGCCGGGCAGGAGCTCACCGCAGGCGTAGACGTGAGCTATGGCCTGCTCAATGACAAGGTGCGCCCTCATCTCTTCATGCTCACCCGGGTCGGCATGGAGTCCGCGTATGCGGGCCGCGCCAGCGCTCCTCTTGAGGTCCTCGCCGGCGTGCAGACGAAGCTCACCAAGGAGTGGGGGGTGGACGCCTACGGTGGACGCGGCCTCACCGAGGGCTACGGCTCGACCGACCTGCGGGCGATCGTGATGGTGACCTTCAACAAGACGCCGAAGGAGGTGCGGGTCGTCGACGACACGCCGATTCCCGTCTTCGAAGCCACGGTAAGCGACGCAGATCTCGACAAGATCATCGAGGAGCCGGAGCCCGAACCGGAGGCGCCGAAGGAACTCGCGGTCGTTACGCAAAAGGAGATCGTGATTCGCGATCCGATCCAGTTCGCGGTCGGCACCGACAAGATCCTCCCCGAGTCGCAGCCGACGCTCGACTTCGTGGCCAAGCTGATGTCCGAGAATCCGGACATCCAGGGCCTCGTCATCGAGGGGCACGCGTCGGCGGAGGGCACGTTCGAATCGAACTACGAGATCTCTCGCATGCGCTGCGAGGCGGTGTTCCGAGAGCTGATCGACAGCGGCGTGAGCCCGACTCGCCTGTCGTACCGCGCCTATGGCGAGACGGTGCCGGTGAAGGAGGGGGACGACGCCGCGAACCGGCGCGTCGTCTTCGGAATCTCGCACCGCCTCGCGCCAGGCGAGCCGAACCCAGGTTGGGACACGAACATCGTGCTGCCGTGGAACGGCGAGGCGCGCACCATCCCCGGGCCTGCGCTCCCGGCCGACACCGCGCCGCGTGAACGACCCAAGACCGAACACCTCGACATCGACGAGTCCAAGTTCGAAGACGACGGAGAAAAGTGATGTTGATGTTCCTCCTCTCCGCTGCGTTCGCCGACGAGTGCGACAACATTTTCCTGCAGGATCTCAACTGCAACAACGTGGACGTTCGCGACGAGCTCCCCGTGGATCTGGGCGATCCCATGTGCCTCGCCAACGTCGACGGCGTCGGGGATCCCTTCAACAACGCCGACTATTACTACGACTACTACAGTTACGGCTGCAGCTACCTGATCACCGACCTCGACGTGGACCTGGACGGGTTTTCGGCCGGCGCGAAGGACTTCCCGGAGGACTCGCCCTACCCGGACATCACGGTCACGCTCGCGTGCGACAACTGTCCGACCACGGCGAACGCCGATCAGGCCGACGCCGACTGCGACTACATCGGCGATGCCTGCGACAACTGCAACGGCGTGGAGAACCACGAGCAGGGCAACAGCGATGTCGACACCCTCGGCGACGCCTGCGACAACTGCCCCTACGTAGACAACGAGGATCAGGCTGACGAAGATGGCGACGAGGCGGGCGATGAGTGTGACAATTGCCTCGGCCTGGTGAACAACCAGGACGACCTCGACAACGACGGATTGGGCGACGACTGCGACAACTGCGCGAACGTGTCGAACCTCGATCAAACCGACTCGGACGGAGACGGGGTCGGGGATGCGTGCGACGAGTGCGCCGAGATCGGCGAGGACGTTGAGGACGCGGACATCGACGGGTACGGCGATCCCTGCGACAACTGCCCGGACGCCTACAACCGCGACCAGGCCGACAGCGACGCCGATGGCGTAGGCGATGCCTGCGATTTCTGCCCCGCCACGCCCGAGCCCAACAACGTGGACACCGACGGCGACAGCATCGGCGATGGCTGCGATCTGTGCCCCACCGTTTCGGACAAGGCCCAGCTCGACAGCGACAGCGACGGCGTGGGGGATGCGTGTGATCTCTGCCTCGAAGTGGCGGATCTCACCAACGCGGACGTGGACGGCGACCTGCTGGGTGACGCCTGCGATGTGTGCCCCGACGTGGCCGACCCCGATCAGATCGACGTGGACGGCGACGGAAAGGGCGACATGTGCGACTTCGACAGCCTGGGCGGCGGCGGCGGCTCGTGCGGGCTCGGGCTCGGTGCGGGCGCCCTGGCCGTCCTCGCGGCGGCGGCGGCCGGGGCGCGCCGCAGGCGCTGATTGATCGCCTGGATCAGCGGCGATAACGCCAGCAGGACCAGAGGATCTTCGCACCGGCGCGTGTGGCCCCGCGGAACGAACCGCTCACCTTGCTGCGGCCGATCCGCTCGCGATTGTGCACGGGCACCTCAACGATTCGAAGCCCGGCGCGCACCGCCTTGAGCTGCATCTCCACGTTCCACCCGTAGTTCGGATCTTTCATCCGGAGGGCCTCAATGGCCGCCCAACGGATCGCCCGGAACGGACCCATGTCGCGGAAGCGGAACCCACTTTGAAGGTGGATGAGCTTGGTGGCGAGGATGTTCCCGTACACCTGCTGCGGGGGCATGGAACCGGGGGCGGCGAGCCGGGTGCGATCACCCAGCACGAAGTCCGCCTCGTTCCGCTCCAGGGGGGCGAGTAGCGCGGCAAAATCGTCGGGGTCGACGCTGTGATCTCCATCGCAGACCACCACCACCTCAGGCGGGAGGGGCCGCAGGTGAGCGAGCCCGCCGAGGATCGCGTTGCCGTAGCCGCGGGCGGTGGAGACCACCTCCACGCCGGCCGCCTTCGCGAGCGCCGCGGAGCGGTCGGTGCTTCCGTTGTCGCACACGATGACGCGGAAAGCCGAAGGGAGCTCCTCCAGAACCCGCGGGAGCGCCGCCTCCTCGTTCAGCACCGGGATGAGCACCGCGACCTGCATGAACCCGGGCTAACCCCGGCGGGGTTGCGCGTGTTAGTGCCGCTACTCGTACGCTCGGGGTTCCGTTGATCGCTGCTGCATTCGCTGTGCTCTCGTCGTTCGCGTTGGCGGAAGAATCGCCCGTTCGCGTGGAGGTGGCGGATGCCTCGGGGGCCCCCGGAACGACGGTGCAGGTGGGCGTACACTTCCTGATCCCGCCGGGCACGCACATCTACGCCGACATGATTGACGTCACGGTGCTGGGCACCCCCGCCGTGAGTGTGGGTGCGTTGGTAGAGCCGGCTGGCCGATTGGTCGCCGACCCGGCGAACCCGGCGAAGCAGCGCGAAACCTACGAAGCGGGCGACACCCGGGTGGACCTGCCGGTTTCCCTACCCGCGGATGCCACGGGCACGTACCCGGTGAAGCTCCTCGTGCGGCATCAGGCGTGTCGGGAGGGGCTGTGCTTCCCCCCCGCGGAGGACACGCTCACCGCAAACGTGGGGGTCGCCGGCGTCACGCCCGTTCCCGGGATCGGCGCAGCGCACGCGCAGTCGCCGGAGGAGGAGGTCGCGGCGGTGTTCTCGGCGGCAACGTCGAGCGCAGGCACGGTGGCGGTGCATGTGGACCTGCAGGGCGAGTGGCACATCAACAAGATGTTCGTGTCGCTGAGCGTGAGCGATCCGCAGGGCTTCACGTTGGGCGATCTCGTGCTTCCCAAGCCGACGCCCTCGGGGAGCGAGGCGGATGGCACGTTTCGCGAGGACTTCACGACGGACTTCACGGTCGTCGCGCCGATCAGCGGTCCGGAGGGGGCGGCCACCGTAACCGTGGACATCGCCTACCAGGCCTGCAAGGGCGTGTCATTGTGCCGGATGCCCACCTCCGAGGCCGTGAAGGTGCCGGTAACGGTGCTCGCCGCAGGGGTGCTCCCGGTGCTCCCCGATCCGGCCACCCTCGCCTCGCCAGCCGAGGCTGCGCACGTCGAGTCCGTCGCGACGACCACCAAGTCGCCCGCGCCGGAAGTCCCCGTCGAGGACGACGATGACTTTGCCGCGGCCGCCAGCAAGGGATTCCCGTTCCTGCTGCTCCTGTGTTTCCTGGCGGGGGTCGGCGTGTCGTTCACGCCCTGTGTGCTGCCGATGGTGCCGATCATCATGGGCATCATCGGCGCGCGGGGGGCTACGAGCAAGGCGGAGAGCTTCAGCCTCACGCTCGCGTATACCCTGGGTCAAACGCTGGTCTACACCGGGCTCGGCGTGTTCATGGCGCTCACCGGCGGCCTCTTCGGCAGCCAGATGCAGAACCCGATCCTCGTGGGTGCGATCGGCATTTTGTTCGTGGCGCTCTCGCTCTCGATGTTCGGCTTCTTCGACCTGCAGGTGCCCGGCTTCATCCAAAGTCGGATCTCGGGGTACGAAAAGCGGGGGGGCTACCTCGTTTCGTTCACGTTCGGCATGATCGGCGGCGTGCTCGCCGGCCCGTGCAGCGGTCCGGTGGTCATCGCGATCCTCAGCGTGATCGCCACCTCGGGTGAGGTGGTGAAGGGCGCGGCGTTGATGGCCTCATTTGCCACCGGCATGGGCATGATCTTCCTGGTGGCGGGCGTGGCCTTCTCCGCGCTTCCGAAGCGCGGCGCCTACATGGTGCTCATCAAAAAGTCTTTTGGGCCGCTGCTCCTATTGTTGGCGATCTACTTCACGAAGACTCTCTTCTCCGACACCCAGATCGCGCTGTTGACGTCGGCCGTGCTGTTGGTCACGGGCGTGTTCGCGTGGCCGGACCCGGAGGACGGGGAGGGGTTCTATCTCCAGCGCATCCGGCAGCTCTACACGGTGGTGGCGGTCATCATCGGGGGCTGGTTGCTCGTCGGCGTGCTGGGCGCCACGAGCCCGTTGGCCGTCAACGGCGCTGGAGCCAAGGGGGAAGCGGCGATTGCGAGCGGGCCGCAGATCCACTGGGCGTCCACGGAAGCGGAGGCGCTGGCGCTCTCGGCGGCGGCGGGCGGCAAGCCGCTGATGATCGACTTCACGGCGGAGTGGTGCGCGGCCTGCCACGAGATGGAGAAGTTCACGTACACGAACGCCGCGGTCATTGCGGCTTCTGGCGACTTCGTAACCGTGATGATCGACTGCACCGACAAGGCGGATCCCGTCGTGAAGGCGGTCCAGGAGAAGTACGGAGTCAAGGGTCTACCCACGGTCGTATTTGCCAAGCCCGACGGGACGATCCTCGCCCACACGGTTGGTTTCGTAGAGGCCGAGGAGTTCGTCACGGTCATGGGCAAGGCCAAAGGGAAGGCAGGATAGATGGAGCGGATCAAGGCCAGGTTTCGTGAGGCTTCCGAGCGGGTTCAGGCCCTCTTCGGGGAGTACGGGGCGCTTGGGCTCGTCGTGTGGTATCTCTTGTTTGGGTTGACGATCGGCAGCGCGGCCGCCGCGATCGAGCTCGGCGTGGACTGGCCTTGGCTGGAGGACCAGGTGGGCGGCGCGGGCACGTGGGTGGCCGCGTACGCGGTCGCGAAGGTGCTGTTTCCGGTTCGTGTGGCGGCCGTGGCGGCCATCCTCCCCTTCGCGGCCCGGCTGCGGCGGCGCTTCCGTCGCGGAGGCGGTGGCGCGTGATCCTGCTGCTCCTCCTCGGGTGTGAGCCGGAGGAGGTGCGCCAGGAGCGGTGCCTCGGACCGGTGATCGAGCTGACGAAGTGGCGGAACGGGAAGGCGGCCGAGTGGTTGGCGGGACGGGATCCGCTGGAGCCGGGCCAGCTTCGCCGGGACGAAAAAGCGAAGGTTGACGACGCGGTGGAGCGGCTTCGTGCGGCTGGCTCGGGCTGCCGCAGCGCGTGGGAGATGGGGGTGTGGACCGTTCCCGACACGCCGCCCGCCCGGCTCCGCGACGAGGCGCTGCGACGGGTGCTAGACCTGCCGGCGGTGGACTACACCCCGGTCGCGGTTGGGCCCGCCGGGGTGACGACCGACGGGCGGATTGGCGTGGAGCCTAAGGAATAGCGGCTACGGCGGCGGCAGGTGCGCGGACACCTTCTCGGCGAGCACGCTCGCCGGTTTGGCCCACCGCACCTCGGTCCACGCGGTGTTGCGGTGGGTGTGGCTCCGCCAGGATCGAAGCGGTTCGTTGCGCAGCGCGCAGAGCACGGCGGCCAGCACGAGTTGGTGGGTGACGACCACGACCCGCGCGGTCGGCGGGGATGCTGCGGCGATTCGATCAAGCGCCGCCAGACCGCGGAGCTGGACCTCTTCCATCGTTTCCCCGCCCGGCAGCCGGAGTCCCTCAGGGGCGGCGTTCCAGTCCGCGAGCAGCGCGCCGAAGCGCTCCCGGAGCTGCGTCTCGTCGAGCCCGTCGAGCTCGCCCTGGTGCATCTCAACCAGGTCGTCGTCCAAGTGGACCGGAAGGCCGTACTCGAACGCGGTGGCGCTCGCGGTTTCACGGGCGCGAAGCAGCGGGCTCGACCACACCGCGTCGACGACCCCGAGCGCGGCCGGCAGCGCGGCGGCTTGCGCCCGTCCCGTTTCGTCGAGCGGGATGTCGGTGCGGCCGAGGACCTTCCGCTGGATATTCCACGCCGTCTGGCCGTGGCGAACGATGAGCAGGGTGGGGGGAGCAGACATGGCGCAGCAGACGCGATATCCGACGCCATTCACCACGTCGCGCATGAGCACCAGCAAGAAAGGCTTCGACCCCCTGGCCAGTCTGTTCGACTTGCCCGAAACCCCGCCCGTCGCGTCCCCCGCCGCGCCCCCGGCCAAGGGGGATGCGCTGCCGGAGGCTTCCCACGTGAAGCCGGCCGCCCCCGTCGTGCCCCCGCTTTCCGGTCCCGATCCAGCCGCACTTGCCAAGATCCTGGCCAGGGCCGCGGTGGCTCGCGCAGGGGCGCCCAAGCCGGCGCCGGGGGGCGCCACGCTGGTGCCCGAAGGGAAAGGTGCGGCCGCCGCAGAGGCGCCGAAGCCCGCCGCCAAGGCGGCTAAGCCGGCGACTCCGGCTGCTGCTGCCGCCTCACCCATGTCGCGGCTCATGGCCGCGCCGCCGCCCCGAAAGACGGTCTCTGCCGAGGAGGCGATGCGCCTCGCGGGGGAAGATGAGTCCCGCCGCCGCGCCGAAGCGGCGACCGTGAAGCCCGTCGCCCCGCCGGCCGGGAAGCCCGCCGCGTCGCCCGCTCCGCCCGCGCAAGTTGCCGCTGCGGTTTCCGCGGCCACCGCCCCGGCCGCGTCCGCGACGCCGATGGGCGACATCTCCGATGTTGTGGGCGGGATCATTCAGGACTCCCTTCCCGAGCTCGGCGCCGTCTACATCGCCAAGGCGCTGGTGATGGACGATCGCGGCGTTTTGACGGCGCTCTGGCGCGCCCACCGCGCCCGCTTCGGCAGCACCGGGGACGTCGCTGGCGCGGTCGCCGTATCCGCGGTCCTCCGCGCCCTGGCCGCCGTTCGTCCCGGTCAACTCGCCGTGGCCCACGCGGTAACCGACAAGTCCGACTGGTTGATCTGGGTGGATCTCTCGACGAGCACCACGATCGCCGGCTTCAAGGACGCCCGCGCCTGGTTCGCAGGGGCCTGAGCCCGCTCAGGCCTCTCCGACCGCTTCGGGGATGCTGCGGCGCAGGGCTTCGAGCTCGATCGCATCGTAGCGTCGGGCCTCATTGCAGAAGTGGCAGATGACCTCTGCCCCGCCTTGCTCCTCGATCATGAGCGCGATCTCCACGCGCCCGAGCGAGCGGATCATCGCGGTAACCTTCTCGCGGCTGCACCCGCACCGGAACTGCAGCTCCGTGTCCCCGATCACCTCGACGGGCTCGCCGCCGAACGCGCCCAGCGCCAGCTCGTCCATCACCCGCTTTCCGTTCTGGGCGAGGGGCGCGGTGAGGGTGGCGAAGGTCTCCGGATCAAGCTGCGGAAGCCGCTCGATGAGGCAGCCGTCCGCGTACTCCACGGCGCCGTCGGCTCCCAGGTCGGCCACCAAGGCAACGCGGGCGTTCACTTGCTGCGATTCCACGAGGAAACGTTGAAGCGCCCCCTCGACCGTTTCCCCGTTCACCTGCGCGATGCCGCGGTAAAGCTCTCGTTTCCCCCAGGACTTGCTGACCGAGAGGAAGCCGTAGAGCCGGTCCTGATCCGGGAGCAGCTCGGGCCGAAACCTCCCGCGCAGGGTGCCATCTCCGTGCACTTCGTAGACCGCGGCGCTGGCCGGGGAGGAGATCTGGAAGTCCACGCTCAGGCGCTCGTCGCCCTTGATGTGGGCCGACAACAGCGCCGTCGCGATCAGGCCCTCTGCCGCCCGCTTTCGCGCCGCCGGACCGAGGTTGTGACGGGTAGCCAGCTCATTAGCCGGGCCCGGGAGCGACACGGAGAGCAGGCGGACGCCGCCGCCGCAGCCAAGGGCCACGACCATCCGGCCTGGAGGGTAGGGTACCATGAGGCCGGGGCTAACCGACGACGCGCCCGCGCACGGCGGAGGACCGGGGAATCCATCGGAGCAGCGGCTCCCCGAGTACGAGCGGCGCCGCGTGAAGCGCCGCAACGTTCGCACATCCAGTGAGCACCATCGCCGTTCGTAGCTCCGCGATCAAGGCCACGATCGCGCGATCCAGCGCGTCGACTCCCCGTTCGCGCGCCTGCAGGAGCGGCCGCGCCACGCCGACGCACGACGCGCCCATCGCGAGGGCTTTCGCGGCGTCCAGGCCGCTCGCCACGCCCCCGGTCGCGCACACGCTGACCTCGAGGCCTGCGAGGCCGGCCACGCTCGCCGCGGTCGGAATCCCCCAGTCGCGGAATCGCGCCGCGAGCGCGCGTTCCTCAGGGTGCGCCCTGTGCATTTCGACAGCCACCCACGAGGTGCCGCCCGCGCCGCCGGTGTCGATCCATCGCACGCCCGCGGCTACCAGGCGCTCGCCGACGCTTCGGGAGATGCCGCACCCCGTTTCTTTCACGAGCACCGGCACGCCAAGCTCAGCCACGACGCGGCGGATGGTGGCGAGCCCGCCACGGAAGTCGCGGTCTCCCTCCGGTTGCGCCATCTCCTGGCCGGGGTTCAGGTGGATGGCGAGCGCATCCGCGCCGGAGAAGGCGAGTAAGTCTCGGAGCCGCGCCGCGGAGACGGCTCCCGCTTGCACCACCCCGATATTTCCGACCACGAGCGCGGTCGGGGCCACCTCCCGAACGCGGTAGCCGGTTTCGATGCCGCGGCTCAACAGGGGGCGCTGGGAGCCGAAACAAAAGCCGATCCCGTGCGCTTCTGCCGCGGCCGCGAGGTCCCGGTTGATCGCCTCCGCCTTGGCGGTGCCGCCGGTCATCGCCGCGATCACGAACGGCGCGCGCAGCGTTTTCCCGAGCCACTCCACCTGGAGGTCGACATCGGCCACCGACAGCTCGGGGAGCGCGTCATGCGGCAGCTCGACGTGTTCCCAGAGCGCCGTCTTGTGGACAAAGCCCACGTCGCCGGAGGTGGCCAGCGCGAGGTGGTCGGCTTTGCGAGAGGCGATGTCGTGCGGGTCGGGCATCGCCGCGAGCCCTAACCGGCGTTAGCGACCCGAGCCGGAGACTCACGATGTTCCCCCTGCTCACCCTCCTCGGCTGCTTCCTCGTGGTGGACGAAGATTCGTTTCCCGTGCAGTTCGCCTCGCTCTCGTGCAACCGCATCGCGGAGTGCCAGCGCGGCTACTACGAGGCCGAGTACGACGGCGATATGAACGATTGCACCGACGACATCGAGGATGCGATCGACGATGTGGACAACGACTGCGACTTTGATGACGACGAGGCGCGGGATTGCCTGGAGAAGGTGCAAGCCGCCACCTGCGGCGACTTGTACGAGGACTACCCGAGCGATTGTGGCCGGGTGTACGACTGCTCTTGGGACTGGTGGTTCTAACGTGCCCCGTGGGCCACATTCACGGGGATGGTCGTAAGCTTCTCTGCGGCGCACGCCGCCTCGAACGCGATGCGCGCTGCCGTGTCGGGAAACAGGGCGACGGCGATGTCGCCACCGCCGGCGCCGCTCGGCTTGGCGGCCCCGCCGAAGCGCGCGGCAAGGCTCGCGATCGACCGAAAGGCAGGTAAGTCGTAGTCGATCCCCGCCTCGTGCGCCATGGCGCAGAGCAGGGCGTAGGCCTCCCGCGCGGCGCGAAGCGGCTCCTGCGCGAACGCCGCCACCAGGGCACGGCTCTCCGCAACAAAGGCCTCGCGGCCCCCCCACAACCGATACCGCTGCACGCGTGGACCCGTGGCCGCGGACTGACCGGACCACACCGCGGAGATGGGCGGGCACGCCACGGGTTCACCGTCGGGGAAACGACGAACCCCCCCGTAGATCGACGCAAATACGTCGATGCCGCTGCCACCGCCCTGTACGCGCTCGTGGACCTCAAAGGCGCTTGCAGCGGGCAGTCCCGCGGCGAGGACCGCGGCCACGGTTGCGGCCGCTGAGCCGCCAAAGCCCGGCTTTCCCGAAAGCCCGTGCGCCGGATTCACGTCGCTGAACCGGTAGAATGCTCGGGGTGCGCTCTCGAGGGCGGCGCGCACGAAGCGATCGTCGCCGGGGGTGAGGAGTCCTTCCCCCGCTTCTACGTCGCAGCGAACGCCCCGGTCCACCGCGGCCACGATGGCCGGCGCGCCGTCGAGCACCGCGTACTCCCCGAGGAGCACCAGCTTGCCGGGGGCGATGACGGTGCGGATGCGGGAGGGCACGCGGGAGCCTCACTCCAAAAGGCGCGCGGGTCCGCCCGGTTCGAGCACGTGCACCCGATCGGCCACGTTCGCCAGGCGCCGCGCCACCTCGTCGGCATACGGCGTTTCGACAAGCACTTTCACGTTGGGGCCGGCGTCCATCGTCCAGGCGCACGGGATGCCCCTCGCGCGGAGCGCACGCACCGTTTCTTGTGCCCACACGGAGCCGCTTTTCCAGTAGAAGACCGGCGGATCGGCGGCCATCATGCTCGCGTGCATTCGCAGCGCCGAGCGCTCCATGACGATGCCCAGTCGGGTGAGATCGCGCTCCCGAATGGCCACGCGGGCGTCGGTCAGATCCTTGGGCGTGCTGGCCACCCACGCCGGGTAGAACGGAGAGGTTTCCTGTGTGTGCAGCATGCCGTCGCGACTGGATACCGCCTTCGGGCCGTCGTCGAAGATAGCGACGATCATGCGGACATCCCAGTGGTTCTCCGGCGCGAGCGCAAACGCATGGCTGTCGAGTCCGTCTTCGCGCTCGCCCACCTTCCACTCTGCCCAACCGCCGAACAAGGAGCGCGCGGCGCTGCCGGAGCCGCGGCGCGCCAAGACGGAGAGCTCCTCCAGGCTTCGAGGTTGCCCGGCCGCTTTGGTGGCCGCCAGCGCGAGCGCCGCGAAGCCGGATGAGCTGGAGGCGAGGCCGGCCGCGGTCGGAAAGTCGTTCTCGCTCAAAACCCGCACCTTCGGGCGCCAACTGTCGATGAGATCTAGCAGCGCGAACACCTTGCGGGACTCGGCCGGGGTGCCCTGGCGCCCGTTGAGCACCAGCTCGTCGCTCTCCGCGCCCCACTCCACGGTCGTGGTGGTGCAGAAGGGCGCGAGGGTGAGGGAAAGGCTGCCCACGGAGGGCAGGTTCAACGTACGATCGCGCTTGCCCCAGTACTTGCAGAGCGCGATGTTCGGGTGGGCGACGGCGGTGGCTACGGGCACAGCGCCGGTCTATCCGGGTGGCGCTGCGCGCGCCGACACCCCGTGGTTCGGGCGCGCGCTCACCGTCGGTGGGTCGCCGCGATGTCGGTCACGAACACGCCGCCCGGGGCGAGGGGCCCGGCCGCCTTTCGCACGGCGTCCTCTGTGCGTTCGTCCACCAGCGCGATCACGATACCGCCCCCGCCCGCACCGGCGAGCTTGGCGCCCGTGCTGCCGGCGCCCTCCATCGCGCGGCAGAGCTCATCCAACCGCGGCGTGCTCACGCCCATCAGGCGCATCATCCGGTGGGCTTCCCTCAGGAATTCACCGATGGGCTCCCCCGACGCGATGCGCGTTGCCGTCATCTCGACCAGCGCCCCGACGCGCATCAAAAGCTCGGTGGGGTTGCGCTGGCGCACCCGCGCGACCATCTCGGCCGTATCGGCCGGAACGCCCGTGTTGGCGATCACGAGGCGCAGCGCGCGGCCGACGACGAGCTCCTCGGCGGGTTCGCCTCGGCGGTAAACGAGCGCTCCGCCGCTCGCGCTCACCGTGTGATCCAGGCCTGAAGGGTTCCCGTGGAACACGCGCTCAAGCACAAAGCCGCGATCGATGCACTCCTTCAGGCTCGCCTCGCGCCCCTCCAGGCGGGCGAGGGCGCGCACGGTCGCGACCGCGAGCGCCGCGGAAGAGCCCATCCCGCAGCCAACCGGGAGCGTACTGCGGATCGATACGGCCACGCCCTCCGCCGGCAAGAGGGTGCCGAGCGCGATGGCCAGCCTTGGGTCTTCATCGCCTCCATCCTCGATCCTCGAGGGCCCCGGGCGGCGCCTCAGCGTGACGGTGGTGCAGAGATCCACAGCCGCGGCGATCGCCCGGTGACCGTACACCACCGCGTGCTCGCCGATGAGGATGATCTTCCCGGGCGCGGACGCCATCGCCAATTCCGGCAAGCTCGGGGCCGGGGCCGCAGGCTCGGAAACCGCTTCCACGGGGTGAGGAGCCGCGGGAACCGTCGCTTTCGGCGCGGCGCTGGACAGTGCCCGCACTTTCCCCGGGGGCAGCGGCGCCGGCGTGAGCATCCCGGGCGTGTACGCCCGCCGCACCCGCGCCACGGGCCGATCCCAGGGTCCGGGCAGGCCTGGTCCATCGGGATCGTCGGACTCGGCGAGGGGCTCCCCCTCCAACTCGGCCGGCTCGACCTCAGCTTCCTCCGCAGGCGCCTCGGCGGGGGCGATCGCGTCGCGAGGGGGTTCGTTCGGCTCCGCCTCAAGCTCC
This sequence comes from Deltaproteobacteria bacterium, assembly GCA_014191855.1. GTDB lineage: Bacteria > Myxococcota_A > UBA796 > UBA796 > SXON01 > SXON01. Next base: position 8,246 of record BJHF01000014.1, on the reverse strand, counting down.
CCGACGCCGGCATCCCCGCGTTCGCCCCCGGCCAGCATGGACGGAGGGATGTCAAGCAGGGTCGAGTCCTCGCCTTCGTCAAAAGGAACGAGCGTTGCGGCGCGCCCGGAATGGACCTGGGGTGGCTCGGCGGGCGCGTCTGGGGCGGGCTCCGGCGGCGGTTCGGGTGCCGCCTCCGGCGCGCGCGCTCGAATCAGCGTGGGTTCACCGGCCGCATCGAACGCCGGCGGTTTCGCCGGTGGAAGCGGCCCGGGGGTCGTCGGCACCAGCTGTGCCGAGGGCCGCGCGAAGAGCCGGGAGCGGGGGCGGTCGCCGCTCACGCCCGGAGCCGTCGCAATACGATGGTGGCGCGCTCCACGCTGACGTCGTGTTCGAGCACAAGCGCGGCGACCACGTCGTTGAGTTCGTGGGGCTCGGCACCCGCGCCGAGGGCGACGCTCCGGGCGTGCATACGCATGTGGCCCTCCTGGATCCCCTCCGTCGCGAGCGCCCGCAGCGCGCCGAGGTTCTGGATCAGGCCCACCGCGGCCATCAGCACCGACAAGTCCCGGGCGCCGCGCACCGAGGCCAACGCGAGGTTGGCTCGCACGGTCGGGTGCACGCGGATCGCGCCTGAAACGGTGCCCACCTGCATCGGCAACGCGAGCTCCCCTTCGAGGCCGCCCCCGCGCACCCGCCAGGTCGAAAGCGGGCGATATTGGCCGGTTCGCGCCGCGTACGCATGGGCCCCGGCTTCGATCGCGCGCCAGTCGTTCCCCGTCGCCAGCGCCACGGCATCCACCCCGTTCATCACCCCCTTGTTGTGGGTGGCTGCCCGATATGGGTCCGCCCAGGCAAACCGCCAAGCCGACGCGATGCCCTCCGCGACCTCCGCTCCGGACACGCCAGGCTGATCCAGCTCGACGACGGGGATCCGCACCGAGGCCCGCGCCACCCGTCGATCCGCCAGATTCGAGAGGATCCGCAGCCCGATCCGGCCTCCGGTGATGAGCGCAAGCTCCGGCGCCAGGCGCTCCGCGATGGTGTTGACCATGTTCGCGCCCATCGCATCCACGCAGTCCAGGTAGAAGTGCAGCACGAGCATGGGCTCCGGCACCTCGCCCGGTTCGTCGTACAAGAGCTCACGAACGTCCATCCCGCGCAGGCCGCCGCCGTAGTCGGCGAGCTGGGGATGAACCTTGGCCGCGAGGGCGGACAATCGTGGAAGTTCAGCTTCAACTCGGTGTTTCGAGCCGGGCCCGCAGCCGGTGAGCTGCACTTGCCCGATCATCACCGCATCGTCGCAGCTCCCGACGATCCCTCCGGAGGCGCGAGTCACCCTGGCCATGTTGCTCACCGCAGCCACGACGCTCGGCTCTTCCACGACCATCGGCACCAGCCGGTCCTCGCCGTTCAGCAGCAGGTTCACGGCCACCCCGTTGGGCAGCGCGAACAGGCCGATCACGTTCTCGATCATCGCATCCGCGGTGGCGAGGCTGAGGCCTCCCTCGGCCGACCACTCGTGCGGCTCGGCGCTTGGCGCGCCGGCGTTCGCCACCGCAGCCACGCGCCGCTCGGAGGGGCTGAGGCGGAAGAACCCTGGGATGCGTGAAGACGCCATCGTGCGCTCGCGCTAGGCGAGCTGACCGACGTAGAACCCGTCGAGCAACGCCTTGTACTTCGCCTCCACTGCTTTGCGCTTCACCTTCAGGGAGGGGGTCAGGTCCCCTTCGTCCTGGCTCAGGTCCTTGGGGAGGATCGCGTACTTCTTGATCGTCGAGTAGCTCGGGAGCTCCTTGTTGTAATCGGCGAACACCTTGTCCAATTCGGCTTTCACCGCCGGGTGGGCCAGGAAGGCACCGTACTCCATCACCTCGAGCCCGTTCCCACGGCAGTAGGGGCCGACCGTCTCCGGCGCGATGGACACCAGGGCCGTGCAGAAATTCCGGTTGTTCCCGTGCACGATCACCTGGGAGATGAGCGTGCTCCGCGTCTTGAGCTTGCCTTCCAGCTCCTGCGGGGCGACATACTTGCCGCCCGAGGTCTTGATCAGGTCCTTCTTTCGGTCGGTGATCTTGAGGAAGCCGGCGTCGTCAAGGTGCCCGATGTCCCCCGTGAGCAGCCAGCCCTCCGGGTTGAGCGTCTCCGCCGTCTGCTCCGCCTTGTTGTAGTAGCCGCGCATGATTCCGCGGCCGCGAAGGAGGATCTCCCCGTCCGCCTCGATGCGCACCTCGACGCCGGGAAGCGGGGGGCCGACCGTGCCGAACCGGAAGCTGTCCGGGCGATTCACGAAGCTCGCGGCGCTCGATTCGGTGAGCCCGTAGCCCTCGGCGATCACGATTCCTGCCCCGTGGAAGAACTCCGCGATCTCGCGGGAAAGCGGCGCGGCGCCGGAGATGAAGAACCGGATGTTTCCGCCGAAGACGGCGCGGATCTTCGTGAACACGAGCTTGTCGGCGATGCTGTACTTGATCGACAAGAGCCCCGAAGGCTCCTGCCCGGCCTGGCGCAGCTTGCTCACTTCCTTGCCGACGCCGACCGCCCAGGTGAAGATCTTGAGCGACATCCCCCCCTTTTCCTTCGCGCCCGAGACGATCTTGTTGTAGACCTTCTCGAAGATGCGCGGCACAGCCCCCATGAAGGTGGGCTTTTGAACGGCAAGGTTGGCCACCAGCGTGTCGATGTCCCCATCGATCGCGGTCGAGAACCCGATGCGGAGCTGGGCGCACTCCAGCACCTTGCCGAAGCTGTGCGCCAGCGGAAGGAAGAGGAACTGCTTGTCGGCGGGGGAGAGGATGCCGATCGAGTCGATCGCCTCGCCCTCGAACACCCAGCAATCGTGGGTGAGGATGACGCCCTTCGGGTTGCCGGTGGTGCCCGACGTGTAGATCAGCGTTGCGAGGTGCGAAGGGCCGATCGACTCGGCGATCTTGTCGTATTCGCCGGGGTGTTCGCGGTCCCACTCCGCACCCCGGCGCTCCAGTTCGTCGAGCGTGAGCACCCAGCCATCGGCGGAGGCGGTGCCCTCCACCACGATGATCGCTCGCAGCCCCGGGAGCCCCGCCCGCGCAGCCTGCAGCTTCGCGACCTGCTTGTCGTTCTCTGCGATCACCATGCACGTGTCGGAGTCCTTCACGATGTAGCTGATCTCTTCGGCTGTGGACGACGGGTAGATGGTCGTGCACGCCGCGCCGGCGCACAGGATGCCCATGTCCGCCAGGATCCACTCCAGGCGCGTGCCAGACTGGATCGCGACGCGCTCCTCCTGCTTGAGCCCCAGCGAGTGCAGCCCACACGCGATGTTCCGAGCCCGAACCCCGACTTCCTTCCAGAGCATTGTACGCCAGTCGCTGCCCACCCGGAAGTGGTAGGCCTCGCCATCGGGCGTGGACCGAACACGGTGGTGGAACATCTCGGCGACGGACTTGAAGCTGGCTGCAGGCATGGGGCGGGAGTCTAATGGAGCGGCAACCCGCTTTCAATGGAACGCAGCGATCCAGCGCCGATCGCGGCCTCGATGAGCCGAAGCGTCGGGGTGGCGCGGGGATTGGCAAACACCTCCGCGGTGGGCCCGTGCTCCACCACCCGGCCTCCGTGCATGACCACGAGCGTGTCTGCGACCTGCGCAACGAGTCGCAGATCGTGGCTGATGAACACGTAGGTAAGCCCCCGTGACAATTGAAGTTCTCGGAGCAGGGCGATCACCTGGGCCTGTACCGTGGCGTCCAGGGAGGAGACGCTCTCGTCGCAAACCAGGAGGGCAGGTTCGACCGCGAGCGCCCGCGCGATCCCGACGCGCTGGCGCTGCCCCCCCGAAAGCTCATGGGGCCGTCGCGAGAGAAGCTCTACGCCCAGCCCGACCTCCTCCAGCAAGCTCGCGGCGCGGCTTCGGCGCCCGCGGGCATCCCCCGCGAGCCCGTGGACTTCGAGCGGCTCCATGAGGGAGTCGAGGACCGAGAACCGTGGATCCAGGGCGCCGTTGGCATCCTGGAACACCATCTGCACCCGACGCCGAAGCTGTCGGAGCGCCCCGACCGGCATGCGAAGCACGTCGGCTCCGTCGAAGCTCACCCGGCCACCGCTTGGCTCCACGAGCCGCAGCAAGGCACGTGCGAGGGTGGTTTTTCCGCTCCCCGACTCCCCCACGATCCCGAGGGTGCTGCCGCGCCGCACCTGAAAACTCACGTCGTCGAGCGCGGTGGTCCACGCGGTGGCGGGAGCGCCGAGCCGGCCATGAATGCCGAATCGTGCGGAGAGGTGCTCCACGTCGAGGAGCACGGGCGCGTCGACCGGCCAGGAGCGTGGGTCGAGGACCGTACCGGCGCGGCTGGCGATCAGCGCGCGGGTGTAGGCCGCCCGCGGTGCGCCGAACACCTGCTTGGCGGCACCGGATTCGACCACGCTGCCCTCCCGCATCACCACCACCTCGTCCGCGATCTGCGCCACCACGCCGAGGTCATGCGTCACCAGCAAAACGCCCAGGTTCCGGTCGTTTGCGAGGCGCCGGAGCAGGGCGAGGAGCTGGGACTGAACGGTGGCATCGAGGGCGGTGGTCGGTTCGTCGGCGATGAGCAGCCGGGGATCGTTGGCCAGGGCGATCGCGATCATCACCCGCTGCTTCTGGCCGCCGCTGAGCTGGTGTGGGAACGCGCCGAGGCGCGAGTTCAGCTCGTTCAGACCAACTTCCTTGAGCAGAGCGGGCACGCGCACCGCGAGGTAGTCGTCGTCTGCGCGTCCGTGAACCCGCATCGCCTCTGCGATCTGCTCGCCGATCGGCACCAGCGGGTTGAGCGAGCTGGAGGGGTCCTGGAAGATCATTCCGACCTGGGAACCCCGAAGCTGGCGTAACGCCTGTACATCCAACGAAAGCACGGGCTTGCCCACGACATCGAGGCGGGCGGCCCGAAGCCGTACGCCCTGCGTCGGCAACAGCCGTAGCACCGAGAGGGCGCTCACGCTTTTGCCCGAGCCGGACTCCCCAACCAGCCCCACGATCTGCCCGGGGAGCACCGAGAGCCCGACCCCGCGAACGGCTTCAATCGGCCCGAGCTCCGTCGTGAACGTGACGTGGAGATCTTCGATGGCGAGTACGGGTTCGCTCACGATGGGTTCACCCTCAGCCGGGGGTCGAGGGCATCGCGGAGGCCATCGCCGACGAGGTTGAACGCGACCACCGAGGCCATGAGGCAAAGGCCTGGAATCCCTGCCGACCACGGCTCCGTGGCCAGGCGGCTGCTGCCCTCGTGGATGAGCGATCCCCAGCTCGCCCCCGCGCTCGCTCCGCGGCCCAGGTAGGCAAGCGCCGCCTCGGTGAGCATGGTGCCGCCCAGTCCGAGCGCCGCGTAGATCACGACGGGCGTGAGGACATTCGGGAGCACGTGTCGCGCGAGGATCCGCGCCTCGGGAACGCCCAGCGCCCGCGCGGCAATCACGAAGTCGCGTTCGCGAACGGAGAGCACTTCCATGCGTACGGTTCTGGCGACGTGCATCCATCCGGTCAGGCCGAGGACCAGGGCGACGATCAGAAAACGAGCGTTTCCCATGGGAACGAGGCCGACGACGAGCAGGAGCACCGCGATCCGGGGGATCGCGAGCATCAAATCGGTGAACCCTCCGAGCACGCGCGAGGGCCACCCTCCAAGGTACCCGCCGATCGCACCGATCGCCGTGCCGAGCGTGGTGCTCACTGCGACGGCCACGACGCCAACGAGGAGCGAGACGCGAGCGCCATACAACGTGTCGGTGAACACGTCCGTGCCGATCGCGGTCGTTCCGAACCAGTGCCCCGGCGAGGGGGGGAGCCCGGTGGGATAGGTGGTTCGACCCGGCGCGAGCGCAGTGAGCAGCGGCGCCAGCGCCGTCGTGAGCACGATGAGCATGGAGAGGTGCAGGCCGACGAGCGCGACGGGGTGTGCTCGGAGGCGACGGAGGAGGGCCAACCGCGGGCCGGCGCGCCTGGATGTCAAGACGGGCAGCAGGCAAACCGTCGCGACCCACGCGAAACAGGCCACGCGGCTGTGCGCCGCCTCGTGGAGGTCTCCCGGGCCCGGCCACAACAACACGTTCAGCCGCGGCCCGCCCACGACCGCGGCGCGCAGCAGGAGTCCGGCACCCAAGAGCAGGGCGCCGAGATCGAGGGCACGGGTTCGAGTCATCGTTCCAACCGGATCCGGGGGTCCACGAGCGCGGCGGCGGCGTCGGTGAGGATGCCGCCAAGCGCAACAACCCATGTGAATCCGAAGAAGGTGCCAAGGGCGAGCGGCGCGTCCCCCTGGCTGAGCGCCTGCGCCATTACACGGCCCATTCCCGGCCAACCAAATACGTTTTCGACGATGAGGGAGCCCGAGAGGAGCGCGGGTAGGTGGAGGCCGAGCGACGCGATCCAGGGAAGCACGGCGTTCGGGAGAGCGTGTCGGAGCACCACGCTTGGTTCCGACACCCCCTTGGCTCGGGCCGTACGCACGTAGTCCTGGTGCAACGCCTCGACCATGGAGCCGCGAAGGAGTCGCGAATCGCCGGCGGCGCCCGCGAGCGCCAGCGTCGTCATCGGGAGTACGAGATGTACGAGCACGTCCCACGTGCGCGCCCACGGGGCCCACTCGTCCGACATCGGATCACGCATTCCGCTGGTCGCGAACGCCCATCCAAAGCCCAGTTGAAGCCACAGCGCGAGCCAGAAGATGGGCACGGACCAGAAGGCGAGGGTCAAAAGCGACAGTGCGGTATCGGGCCAGCGTCGGTGGTACACGGCTTGCACGATCCCCGCCGTGCCCCCGATCGCCTGGCCGGCGAGGAGCGCGCTCGCCGAGAGCAGGAGCGTGTTCGGCAGTGCATCCAGCACTACATCGCGAACCGGGCGCCCAAACGATACCGACGTGCCAAAGTCCAGGCTGAGCACGCCGCGCATCGCCGCGAAGAACCTGCCGTAGGCGGGAGCATCGCACCCCAACGCGGCGCGCATGGCGGGGATGGTGCGCGGGTCGAGATCGGGGGAGAGCAGGCTGTCGCAGTAGTCGCCGGGGAGCGCCTCCAACAGCAACCAGACCAGAACCATCACGCCGAACACCAGCGGCACCGCGGCGACCAGTCTGCGGAGGAGGAAGGCGGCCACGAACTACTGCTTGTATTTCACCTTCGCCGGCGGGACCGACCACGCCTCGAGGTGGTGGTAGGGGGAGATGAGGTCGATGGAGGTGTTCTCAAATCGACCGTTGATCGCGACGATTTCGTCCATCCAGTAAAGGAACGTGTACGGCTGATCGTCGTAGACCACCTGCTGGAAGTCGTTCCAGATCTGGCGGGCCTTCGCCGCATCGCCCTCTTTCGCGCCAGCCTCCAACAGCGCCGTCGCCTTCGGGTTCTGGTAGGAGTAGAAGTTGAATTCGCTGTCCTTGGCCCACGCGTTTGCAGGCTCCACCCACAGCCCCGCCGACCACCCGGTGTAGGCCGCGTCGAAGTCCTTGCGGCGGAGCCGGTCGTAGAGCGCGCTGCCTTCGAGCGCCTCGAATTGTACGTCCACCCCGATCTCTTGCAGCTCCGACTTCACGATCGCGGCCACCTGCGTGCGCCTCGTGCTCCCCGCGCTGGTCACCATCACGAAGCGGAAGGGCACCCCGTTGCGGTCGGCCACGCCGTCGCCGTTGGTATCGGTCCAGCCCAGCGCGGCGAGAGCTTGTTTCGCGCCCTCGACGTCGCGAGAGATAGGCTTGATGCTGTCGTTGTGCATACCGCACAGGGCGGGGGTGATTGTGCTCACCGCGCGCCGGGCGTAGGCCTCGCCCGTGGCGGAGGAAGTGAGCACGTCCGCGATCAGCTTGTCCACGTCGATCGCCATGGAGAGCGCACGCCGAACCGCGGGATCTCCGAATAGCGGGTGGGGCGGCAGCGCCGCCAGGTCCGGCTTCTCTTTCAGCGTGGCCGCCGCCTTGTACGCCTCCGGGTCCACCGTGTTCCACCCGATGTAGTCCATCGCGCGCCAGCCGCGGCGCACGAGCTTCACCTCTGGATGTTCGCGCACGAGCCGGTCGGCGTCGGCCACTTGCAGCGACTCCATCATGTCGATGCTGCCATTCTGCAGCTCAAGGAGCCGCGTGTCGTAGCTCGGGATCACCTTGAAGATGACCTTACGCAAGCTTGGTTTCGTTCCCACCCAGCTTGGGTTGGGCTCGAACGCGATACGCTCGTTCTTGTCCCACCGGGAGAGCTGCCACGGCCCCGATGCCAGCGGCGACGTGGTGTTGAGCGGGTGCTGTCGCAGGGTCTTTCGG
>BJHF01000013.1 GCA_014191855.1 Deltaproteobacteria bacterium | reverse complement strand
TTGATATGCGCGGGACCGAGGACGTGATCATGCTGCTTCTCCTCCTGCCCTTGGTGCACGCCGAGCTGCCGCTGCCCACGTTCCCCGAGTGCGGCGAGCCCGACCGGGATGACCTCTGCCCCTCCGACCTGGAGCGGCGTTGGCGGCTGATCAGCTACATCCCCGAAGGCAGCCGCGACACGATCCGGCCGGCGGAGGCGAACCTCGGAAGCGGCGCCAGCGCCGATCTCGCCTGGCGCACCTCCACCGGCCGTTACGACGTGACCATCGGCGTGTGCGACTCCGGCTTCGACTGGTCGAACACCAACTATGTGAACAAGATCTCCATCAACCTCGGAGAGCTGCCGCTGCCGCAGCTCGCAGACGGCACCGAGTCCACCACCTACGATGTGGACGGGAACGGCTTGGTGAACGTGCAGGACTACGCCCAGGATCTGCGGGTGGACTGGGCCGCGGGGCAGGCCCGGGGGGACGGCATGCTCGACCCTTCCGATCTGCTCTACACGTTTGAGGACGGGGTTGACGACGACGCCAACGGCTTTGTTGACGACATCGCGGGCTGGGACTTCTTCGCCGACGACAACGATCCATACTCGGAGCTGGAGGTCAGCTACGGCGATCACGGCGATGGCGTCGTGGAGGAAATGGCCTCCGAAGGGGGAGACGGCGGGGACATCGGAATCTGCCCCAACTGCTCGGTGCTGCTCATGCGCACGGGGGATGGCTTCGTTACGGACGGGCATCGTGTTGCGATGGCGATCGCGTACGGCGTGGGCCAGGGTGTCGACGTCATCAACATGTCCCTCGGCGCCTTGTCGCGCCCCGCGGAGCTCGAAACCGTCGTGAGCTGGGCGCACGATTCGGGCGTCACCCTCGTCGGCGTAGCGGGAGACGAGAACAGCTACCACGCAAACCAGCCTTCGATGCTGGACGACATCTTCTACGTGAAGTCGATCAAGCCCGACGTGAGCGACGAGGACAAGAACGCCTTCACCTACATGAATTTCTTCAACTGCAACAACTTTGGGCCGCGCCTGGACTGGTCGGTCGACACGTCCGCGTGCGCGACGGGTGCGGCGGCGCTGAGCTCGGGTGCGGCGGGTCTGCTTATCTCCGCGGGTCGCGACAAGGGCATCGAACTGACCCCGGACGAGGTGCGCCAACTTCTTGCGATGAACGCGGATGATATTCATTTGTCTGCCGAGGAGATCGCCGACGCGAACACCTACCCTTCCCAGGAGGGCTTCGACTTTTTCTACGGCCATGGGCGCATGAACGTGGGCGCGGCGATGCAAGCGCTGGTGGCCGGCAAGATCCCGCCGGTGGCCGGCATCGACTCGCCGCGGTGGTTCGACACCTACCCAGCGACGGGAAAAATCGCGATTGACGGCCATATTTCTGCCGATCGCAGCAGCGGTTATCACTACGTTGTGGAGATGACGCGGGGTTGGGAAATGGCGGACTGGACCAAGCTCTCGGAGGGAGATGGCACCGCGGCCTTCGACGGGAAGCTGGCCGAGATCGACGCAAGCAAGCTCGGCGCGGACGTGCCCGAGCCGGACAAGGGCGAGACCATCCTCATCCGGGTGAACCGGGTGTTCGCGCCGAGCGTCACCATCCGGGTAACGGTGACGGACGCGGCGGGGAATGTCGGTCAAACGCGCAAGACCTTCTTCGTGAAGCACGACGAAGACCTCGTCGCGGGCTTCCCCGTGAACACGGACGACAGCGGAGAGTCCAGCCCGATCCTCTTCGATCTGGACGGCGATGGCGACGATGAGATCGTGATCGCGACCGGTGGCGGGCGCGTTCACGCCTACCAGGAGGACGGCACCGAGCTGACAGGGTGGCCCGTGGAGCCGCCGGTCACGCCCCACTGGCACGAAGGCCAAGCCGCGGAGGCGGCTGGGATCTCCCCACTGCGGGATGCCTTCATTGCGACGGTGGCGGTGGGCGATCTGGAAGGGGATGGCGAGCCCGAGGTCGTGGCCGCCGGTGGCGCAGGCTTTATCTATGCCTGGCACGTGGACGGGTCGGTGGTGAGTGGTTTCCCGCTGGAGATGGTGGGCCGTACGCCTGAGGAATTCGGCCCGGAGGATGCATGGGACAACGGCTTCGCCGGTGCGCCGACGCTCTATGATCTCGACGGTGACGGCACGCTGGAGATCATCGAGGCGGGCATGGACCAGCGCCTTTACGTATGGGACTACTCCGGCGCGCCCTGGGGGCCCTACCCGATCGATGTGTGCGCGCCCGAGCTCTGCGGGATCGCCGGCAACCGGCTGATCAACAGCGTCGCCGTGGGGGACGTGGACAACGATGGGGACGCCGATCTCGGCCTTGGAAGCAACGAAGCGGTGAACAACGGTCGAGCCTCGGTGAGCTACCTGTTCGATGCCAACACCGGCACGCTGTTGTCGGGCTGGCCCCTCGAAGAGAGCGGCCTCGTCGGCGAAGCGGCGCTGCTTCCCATCGTGGGCGAGGGGCACCCCTCCAGCCTCGCGTTTGCCGACATCAACGGCGATGGCGATTTGGAGATCGCGAGCTGTGTCATGTTGGGTCAGAGCCCGCTGTACAATCACGACGGCTCGGTTGCGACCGATCTCAGCTACGTGGCGACGGGCTTCTCGGCGGGGGGAAACACGACAGAGCCCAGCCTGACCACGATGTCGAACAACGTGAGCTTCGGGGATTTGGACGGGGACGGCACGCCGGAGTTCTTCGCTGGCGGCGCGGGCACGTACTACCTGCTATCCTTGCCGATCGCGCAGTCCATGGACTACCAGAACGTCGCGGCGGGATGGGACACCAAGACCGGGCTCATGTTGGAGGGCTGGCCGCGGCAGATCGAGGACCTGCAATTCCTGGTCGCGCCTGCGGTGGCGGACGTCTCCGGAGATGGTCGCCCCGAGGCGATCTTTGGCAGCGCCGGCTACATGCTCTACGCCTGGGACGCGGACGGGGTGCTCGCCCCTGGTTGGCCCAAGTTCACGGGCAACTGGCTGCTCGGCTCCCCCGCGGTGGGGGACATCGACGGGGACGGCTACGTCGAGGTCATCGTAAGCACGCGCGAAGGCAACTTGTTCGCGTGGCACACCCAGGGCCATGCGGACCAGAAGCTCGAATGGCAGAGCATCCACCACGACCCTCAGAACACCAGCAACTACGGCACGCCGATCCCGACCCAGTCCGGCCCGCCGGCTGAGGAGGAGTGCACGGAGTGCTGCTGCGAAAACGCGCAGTCGGCGTCCGCGCTGGCGCTGTTGGGTGGGGTCGCGGCGCTAGTTGGACGGCGGAGGCGGGCGCGGGGGTAGCCGGCCGGGCCGGGCCCATGATAACGTTCGCCCATGCACCCCCCCTGCTGCTGACTCAACCTTCGGTCCGGAGTTTCCGGGCCACGATTCGTCCGTAGGGGCTGAGCCGGGTTTCGGCGGCCCACGCGGCCGCTTGGAGACCTTCATGGCTGATCTGTCGAATGTCCTTCCCGCCCTTGAACGCATCATCACCGGGGTGGTCGAGCCGCGTGCCGCGCGCCTCGATGCCGACGCGAACTTCCCCGTAGAGGCGATCGCCGCCTTGGGCGAATCCGGAATTCTTGGCCTCACCATTCCCGTGGCCGACGGCGGTCTGGGGCTCGGCCTCGATGCTGCGGCCGCGGTGGTGGGTCGGGTCGCGCAGGTGTGTGGGAGCACTGCGATGGTGCTCTGCATGCACTACTGCGGCACCGCGGTGATCGTGGCGCACGGGGATGCTGCCACCCGTCGCGACATCGCTGCGGGTCGCCACCTCAGCACCCTGGCCTTCTCGGAAGCGGGCTCCCGAAGCCACTTCTGGGCACCACTCTCCACGGCACGGGCCAGTGGTGAGGAGATCGTTCTGGACGCCCGCAAGTCGTGGATCACCAGCGCGCGCCACGCAACGGCGTTTGTGTGGTCGTCGCAACCGGCCGCAGCCGAGGGCTTCTCAACGTTGTGGTTGGTGCCGAACCCCCGCGCTGGACTCGCCATCGTCGCGCCGTACAACGGGCTTGGGCTCCGTGGGAATGACAGCGCGCCCCTCGCCGCGGAGGGCGTTCGCATCCCCGAGAGCGCCCGTCTCGGCGCCGACGGCAAGGGCTTCGACCTGATGATGGGAATCGTCCTCCCAACCTTCAACGTGCTTAATGCCGCGGTGTCGCTCGGCATCTGCGACGCCGCGATCGCGGCGACGGCCGCCCACGCCACCGCCACGCGCCATGAGCACGCCGGCTCGTCGCTCGCCGACCTCCCGACGATCCGCGCCTACATTGCGCGCATGAAGCTCCGCGCCGACCTCGCCCACACCTTGCTCGCGGACACCATCGCGGCTCTCGCCTCGGGGCGCGCCGACGGCATGTTGAGGGTGCTCCAGGTGAAGGCGGCGGCCGCGGAGGCCGCGATCGACGTCACCACCACGGCGATGCGCGTGTGCGGCGGCGCCGCGTACCGCAAGGAACTCGGGGTAGAACGGGCGTTCCGCGATGCCCAGGCCGCCAGCGTGATGGGCCCGACCACCGATGTGCTCTACGACTTCATCGGGAAGGCCGTTTGCGGCCTCCCCCTGTTCTGAGGTGACGATGCGACCGTTCGTGCTCGGGGCCGTGGCCTACGACCCCAAGGTGGTGGCGATCTGGGACGGCTTCAAGCAGTTCTTCGAGGATCACGGCCTGCCCTTCGACTATGTGCTCTTCCACAATTATGAGCGCCAGGTGGCCGCGCACTTCGCCGGGCTCATCGACGTGGCGTGGAACTCGCCGCTGGCCTGGGTGATGACCGAGCGGATCGCCAGGAAAAAGGGGCGTAAGGCTACGGCGGTGGCGATGCGGGACACCGATCAGGATCTCACTTCCGTTGTGGTCGTACGGGCCGACAGCGGAATCCAGCGCGTCGCGGACCTCCAAGGGAGAAAAATCGGTGTTGGCGCTGCGGATTCTCCGCAGGCTACGCTGATTCCGATGCGGTCGCTGTCCCTCGCGGGCCTGGCCTGGCCCGATGGCATGGAGGTCCGCCACGACCTCCTCCTCGGCAAGCACGGCGACCACGTGGGCGGCGAGCGGGTTGCGGCGCAAGCGCTGCTGCGCGGCGAGGTGGACGCGGCCTGCATGATCGACAGCAATCTCTTGGCGTTTGCTGCCGATGGAACGCTGCCGGCCGGCAGCGTCCGGGTCCTGCACACGACCGAGCCGTACGATCACTGTAACTTCACGGTTCTGGATGGCGTGGACGTGGGCCACGTCGTGCCGTTTCTCTCTTTGCTCCTGGGGATGTCGTGGGACGACCCGACCGTGCGGCGGCTGATGGACCTTGAGGGGCTCAAGGCGTGGCGGCCTGGGCGAACGAGCGGGTACGAGCAGGTGGACATGGCGGCCAACAGCTACGGGCCGATGAACGAGCTGGTTGACCAGGCGTGAGGCTCGATCTCGGACCGCTGTCGCTCGCCCGCGGCGGACATCTCCTGCTCCGGCGGGCGTTAGCGGCGATTCCGGTGGGCGGCTCCCTGCTTGTCCGGGGGGACGATCCTGAGCTTGTCTCCCACGCGCGAGCGTTGGCGCGGCGATGGGGATCTTCGTTCGCCGTAGAGGGCTCCGACGTCCGGCTCGGCCCGCCGGAATGGCTGGGCGGGCGTTGGCGCGGGGCAGAGCGCGCCGGCGAATCCGGGGCGGGTGGTGTGGTCGAAGCGCCTCCGCAAACCTGGGGTCTGGCGGCCCGCGGTGCCGCGGTGGAGGTCGGCGCACCGGCGTTCGCGTTCCGCCTGGCCTCACGCGATGAGGTGTGGACGCAAGACGCGGGGCGGTTCTACCTCCAGGCGGCCGCCGCTCAGTGGGATCCGGCGACGGCCATCGACTGGGGCGCGAACTTTGAGCTCCCCGACGAGGTGGAGGACGCGGTTGTGCAGCTCATGACGTACCTCATCGAGAACGAAACGGCGGCGTTGATCGTGCCGGCTCGGTTCTGCGCGCAGGTGCACCCGCACTTCCGCGAGGTGATGCAGGTGCTCGCGATCCAGGCCGCCGACGAGGCGCGCCACATCGAGGTGTTCACCCGTCGCGCCCTGTTGAAGCGCTCGGCCCCGGCGCTCTCGACGGCGGGCGGCCAGGCCTCCCTGAAAACGCTGATCGACGAACCCGACTTCGCGCTGGCGACCTTCCTGCTCTCGGTGCTTGGGGAGGGGAGCTTCCTGGCTTTGTTACGCTTTTTGGAGCGGCACGCGCCCGACCCCGTAACCGCGGCGGTTGCACGCCTGACTGCGCAGGACGAAGCTCGGCATGTTGCGTTTGGCCTTGCCCACCTTGAGCGGCACACGGCGGTCGATCCATCCCTACTGTCGCGACTAGCGAACGCGATCGAGGGGCGGCACGACGCGCTGCGGGAGACGGCAGGGCTCAATGAGGAGGTGTTCGACGCCTTGTTGTTCATCGCGGCGGGAGGGTGGGCGCCTGCGTCGCTGCAGCGCGGCTGGGATGCGGTCGTCTCGCTCCAGGCCGAGATGGATGTGGGCCGTCGTGTTCGCCTGCGCCGACTTGGTTTTTCGGAGTCCGAAGCGGCGCGACTCTCGGGTCTGCACACCCGGAACTTCATGTAGTGGTGGGAACGGTCCGGGCCCTTGCAGAAAGTGTGTGTGGCGTGTATCCTTTCGGCTGAAGAGATCGTAGCGCCGCCTCTGCGACAACACGCCTCATTCCCGGGGGGCGGTCGGACTCAAGCCACGCGCGCCGCGGCCGTACAGGGCCTCGGCGTCCCACACCTTTCTGCACGGAACCAATATGTCGAGCGTGGTCCCCCGAGCCCCAAGGCGGTTCCGACGCGGCTCCCAGGTTGTAGAGTTCGCGCTCGTCTTGCCGATCCTCTGCGCGATGGTGCTCGGCCTCGTAGATTACGGCTGGTTCTTCCTTCAGCAGTCGATGGTTACCAACTCCATCCGTGAGGCGATGCGCTACGGAGCGATCCAAACGCCGGCTGCCGGCGACCTCACGGGGGAGTGCTCCACGTGTGTAGACGGAGCGGCGGCCGAGATCGTCACGCAGCTCGCGGTCTACGGCATCGTCGTCGCCCAATCGGATGTCACACCGACCATCGTGAACGTCGCGGGCACCTGCGCGCTGAGCCTGAACCCGACCATCGCGTTCGACCCGGTAGCCGGGTTCGTGCCCACGCCGGATGCCTTCGACGTGAACGCCATCACCTACCTCCAGAACGTCACGGGGTGCTGAGCATGAGCCGCAGACTACGCCGACTTCGCGCGCGCCGGGGCTCCTCGCTCGTCATCGTGATCCTGGTGTTCATGGTGCTCATGGCGTTCATCGCGCTCGGCGTGGACTATGGCGCGGTCGCGTCGGCGCGCGCGGAGCTCCAGATCGCGGCAGACGCAGCGGCGATGGCCGGCGCAAGCGGACTTCCGAACGAGGCCATCGCGAAGGAGCGGGCGATGGCCTACTCCGAGCAGGTGAGCATCCGCGGCACCCCGATCACCCTGGCCGACAGCGACATCGTTGTCGGCAGCTACGACCGCACGGCGAAGGTGTTCACCGAGGGCGTCACGGCCAGCTCCGATGCGCTGGTGGTCACCGCCCGCCGTGAGCTCGACATGCCGATCAGCTCGTTGTTCGGCTACCCGACGGTCAACCTCACCGCCGTGGCGGGCGGCGGAGCCACCACGCTGGGGAAGATGCCCGATCTGGTGATCGTGCAGGACGTGACGACCTCGTTCACCGACGAGATCGAGCGCGCCAAGCTGGCAGATGAGGCGCTCGTCGATTGCATCCACGAGAAGGCGGACCCGGACTCGAAGGTGGGGTTGGTGGCGTTCTCGGGGCTGGAGAAGAACCTGCTCGCCCCGTCCGGGCTGGTCAGCTACGCGTCGTCGTATAGCGCCGTGAAGTCGAAGATCCAGGCGATCAAGCTGTGCGGTCACACGGGGATGCCGAGCTGCCTGGGCACGGATCAGGCTGCCGGGTTCCACATGGGCAAGGCGATCCTGGACGCCTCGACCAGCGACGTGGATGTGGGACGGGCGCTGCTGCTGGTCTCCGACGGCGCGCCGACCGGCGATGCCAGCGTGTGCACCAAAAAGAAGGGAGCGTACTCCACCGCCGCAGCGGCCGCGCTCTGCCCGGGTTGGGGAAATAGCCCGACCATCCCCAAGATCAAGGCGAGCACCATCGCGTTGCGCAACGCCATGGAGGCGAAGGGCTACGACATCTACACCGTCTTCTACAATGAAACGAGCGACGCAACCCAGACCTCGTTCATGAAGACGTTGACGGCAGGCAAGGGAATCTACCTGGAGACGCCCGATCCGGACGACCTGAGCGACCTGCTCACGCAGATCTGCCACGCCTACACCAGCGAACACCCGGGGTTGTTGTTCTGACGCGATAGGGGAGCGGGCACCCCGGAGCGCCGTGACCTGTCCCGTTTGCACCGCCGCCCTTGAGTTCGCGCCAAGCGGGGCCCACGCGCGGTGCGGCCGGTGTGACCGCATCTTCGTGTTGCCGGCGCTGGACGAGGTGAGTGTGCCCGTGGGCGTGGACCCGGTAGAGCACGGGGAGACCCTCGGCTTCCCGGCCGCCTCGATGCCCATGCCGGTAGACCCGATGACGGCCACCAAGAACGCGTTCGCCGCCCGGGCGGCCGAGAAAGCCAAGGCCGGGGTGCGCGTGAAGTTTGGCGGGGTGGCGGTGGACGTGGGCAGCGGGGGCGTGGGCGTAAACACGGATCGCCTGGAGAAGGACCTCAAGAAGAAAGCGGGGGACACGGTCTCCGGCTGGATCTGGGGTTGCGTGGGCAGCGTGGTCATCGGCGGCCTGGTGCTGCTCGGTTTCGTGGTGATCGGCGGCATCGTGACCTGGCAAGTCCTCATGCCTGGCGGCAGCAGCGGTGGAGGGGCGAGCGAGGTCGCCGCGTGGGACGGGAAAGCGCCATTTTCCTGCGGTGGAAACGACAACGTGACCCTCAGCGGCGTCAGCGCGGCGCTCCCTGGCCAGATCGCGATCACCGCGGGCGGGAACTGCGAGCTCACGCTCGAGGGCGTAGACGTGAGCGGCGGAACGGCTGTGTCCGCCGCCGGGAACGCGAAGGTCACCGTGAGCGGCGGGCGGCTCGCGGGAACGGACGCCGCAGTGAGCGCCTCGGCGAACGCGACGGTGACTGCATCGGGCGTGAAGGTGGAGGGCGAGGTGAAGAAGAAGGGTGGCGCGAAGGTGTCGGGCTTCTGAGGTGGGTGGCGGGAAAACTGGAGGGGCGAAGGCGCTTTACGCGGCTGGGCGGTACGAGGAAGCGGCCACTTTGTTTGCGGCGCAGTGCGTACGGGCGCCGGGCGACGCCGACAACTGGGTGGGCGCGGGACAATCCTGGTTGGCGGCGGGGAAACCCACTGAGGCGTGGGAAGCGCTGACCCGGGCGCGGCCGCTCGTGTCGGCGGGTGCCGCGGTGGGAACGGTGGAATTGCTTCGGGCGAAGGCCGCGGCCGCGCTCGGGCGGAAGGATACGGCAGAGGCGTGTTATCGCGCGGCGTTGGCGGCGGAAGCCTCGTCGCGGGCGCACGCGGCGTTCGGCACGTTCTTGCTAAACGAAGGGCGACTGGACGAAGCGGAGGTGCAACTGAGGGTGGCCTCCAGAGGGGGCGGCGCGTCGGATGCGCAGGTGCTCGCCTCGTTGGCGACATTGTTTACCCAGTCGGGGCGAGCCGGGGCGGCCATGGAGGTGCTCGCCGGCTGGAAGGGGCCGTTGAACCCGCCCTTGGCGCTCGCGTTTGCCCGGGCGTGCCTCGCGTTGCGGTCCCCGGCAGAGGCACTCGAACCGCTGCGCGCGGCTCTCGTAGTCGCCGCGCCCGCGCAGCGCTCCCTGCTCCACCACGCCCACGCGCTCCTGCTCGACCAACTCGACGACATCCCGGCCGCTGCCGCAGCGTTCTCGGCGATGCACGCCGCGCGCGGCGTGAGCGTAGACGCGGCGGGAATCCTGGCCACGGCGGAAGCGATCCTCGCCGCCTACCCCGTCGGCGCGTCGTTCCCGGCCGCGCCGCGGGCCTCCGGCCCCCGCCCCTTGTTCATCGTCGGGCTGCCCCGCTCCGGCACGAGCCTCGTGGAGCAGGGGCTGGCTGGGCACCCCGATGTGCTCGCCGCCGGGGAGCGGGATGAGCTGCGACGGCTCACGATCCGGCTCGGCGAAGCGTTCAAAACGCCATGGCCGGCGTGCGCGGGGCAGGTGCACCGCGCGGCCGCTCAGGGCGCAACCATGTGGCGCACGGCCGTGGCAGGAACATCAACGAGACTGGTGGTAACCGAGAAGTTGCCAGACAACCTGTTCCGGCTGGGGTTGGCCGCTCAGCTGTTCCCCGACGCCCGCGCCGTCGTGATGCAGCGCGACCCGATGGATACGCTGCTCTCCTGCTGGCAACAGGCCTTTGGTCCGGCGCACGCCTGGACGTCCACGTGGGATGGGCTCGCGGCGATGGCGGCCGCGAACGCGCGGCTCACCGCGCGCTGGATCGCAGCGCCACCCGTCCCGATTCACGTGCTGCGCTACGAAGACTACGTCGCGACGCCCGACGAGCAGCTCCGCGCCCTCGTCGTCTTCGCCGGGCTCTCCGCGGAGCAAGCCATGATCCCCTCCGAGCAGGTAGCGCGCACCGTGAAAACCGCCTCGATCCTGCAGGTTCGGGAGCGTGTCCACACGGGTAGCGTCGGGCGGTGGCGGCGGTACGCGGAGGTGCTCGAACCGCTGCGGCAGCGTTTGGAGGCATTCGGAGTTCGTTAGCGGATCGCCGCCAGCCTCGTCGCGTATCTCCACCTCCCCTCGCTGTGCGGGGGGAGGTGGCGCGCAACGCCCTACACCCGCGAAACAACCGTGTCGCAAGCCGGGCACTTGCCGCGCGCCACGTCCATCGGGAAGGCGAAGGTGAACGCGCACTGCAGGCAGCTCACGTCGTCGTGGCCCACGTCCACGCGCGTGCCGCAGGCTTCGCACACCACGCACTTCGCTCCGGGGACGGTCTGCAATTCCGCCTTGCAGCTCCCGCAATGGTGCATGCGGGTCGCGATGTCCGGCAGGGTGTCGTAGTCCCCGGCCAGCCCCGTGCGATCGAGGAGCTTCTGGGCGTTCGCGTCGTCGAGCATCGGCACCCACCCTTGCGCGTACACCGACCACGTGAGCTGACTTTGGAGCTCCGCCGGGATGCCGTCCGGGTGCATGCCCACCACGCCGTGCTCCGCGTGGAGCGCCTGGCCACGTTGAACCTGCCGTTCCACGGCCTCCGTGAGCTTCCAGAAGGGCTCGGCCGCGACCTTTGGCTTGGTGGGGTTCCCCACGAAGCGGATCCCCGTCGTCAGCTTCGCGATGTCGGCGCCAGCCGCTCGCCACTCGGCGTCCAGCTCGGAGAACACAGCGGCCTCCGCCATGTAGCGCACGTACTTCTCCCGGTAGTCGGCCTGCTTCGCGCGAGGGGGCAACGACGCGGGGCATGCTTCGGCCCACGCGGTGAACACCTGGATCTGCGCCTCGCGCATCGCCGCAACGTCTCGCTTGGTGCGAGCCGCTTCGATCTTCGGCCGCATCGCGGCCAAAACCGCTTCATACGCGGGGCCGGGCAGCGCCGAGCCCGGGGTGCTGCATGCGGTACGGAAGTCCCAGTCGGTGAGGGCGCCGCAGTGATCGCAGTACACCCATCCGGTGAGGGGAGGAAGCTGCTTGGGGGCTCCACAACCGCGGCATTGGGTGCGCTTGATCCGCCGCGGCGTGGGAGCCGGGGGCGCGGCGCCGAGCGGCCAGCCCCAGGGGGTCGTGATCCAGGGGCTCTGAGGGTCGGTGAGCAGCTTGGTGAGGATCGGCTCCATCCGCGGATCTTCTTCGCCGGACCACCAGATCCGCCCGAGCTCGTACTGTCGGCCGTAGTCTTCCCAGCTGCGATAGCGCCGCTGGGCCCAGGTGGCGGCTCCGTGCAGATATCGCCACGCCTCCGACTCGGGGATGTACCCCGCCCAACATCCCCAGCCTACGACGGCGACGAAGCGGCCGAGGTCCCATGCGAGCAGCCCTCTTCCTTCCAGGTCCGTGCGATGTTCGCGGGCGATCGCCTGCTTGTGGTCGTCCTCCGCCGGGTTTGCGGGGAGGTTGGCCAGCACCTGGAGGCATTCGGTGCGGTGACCGACGTGCCAGAGGTACCGGAGCGCCGAGTCGAAGCTCTCCCGGTCGGTCACGCCCCAGCTCTTCGAGAGCACGCCGCGGCACCAGCCGACCGTGTGGTCCCCCGCCCCCCAGCCGCCCAACTCGTGGTGGAAACCCTTGTTCAGCTCGGTGAGCACCGCCGCGAGGCCGAGGGCCCAGCGTTGGGCGGGGGTAGAAGCGGGCATTATTCCCCCGCGTCCACGAACCGGTCCACCCGCGTGGCCGACAGCTTGAAGTTCGGCGCGACGCGCCCCTTGCGCAGCGCTTCGCCGGTCACGTCGTCGAAGCAGCCCAGGATGGCGTGCGGATCATCCTCGTCGGCCGCCACATCGAGGTCGGCGCGGACACGCACACCGTCGGCCCGGGTGTACGTGAGCGTTTTATGGAGGAGCGCGCGGGCGAAGTGTTCATGACGGCGAATCACCTCTTTGGCGGTCTTCACCAGCGTCGTGAACGCCAGGGAGTCGAGCGGCTTGGGGTTCTTCTTGTCGCGACCCATCGTCCACGGGCCCACGAGCGCGGGCTCGGTGTCCCCCACCCTCGTCATCGCCACCGCCCAGCCATCGTCCTCCTCGTTCTTGAGGACTCGGGCTTCCCAGCCGTCCCGCCGCCAGTAGGTCGGGTTCATCACCTCGGTCTTCTCGGTGTCGTCTGGCATTCTCCGCCCTTTCGTGTGCCGCAGGTCTAACCCGGCGGGAGGCCCCCCGGTCCTTGCGCGCGGCCTTCGGATCGCCTAGACCGGGCGGCATGGGCGCACAGTGGAAGCAGAAGTGGCGGTTGGAGAGCGGGGCCAAGCGCAGCGCGCTGTTCACCCGCTTGGCCAAGGAGATTGTCATCGCGGCGAAAGGGGGGAACGGCGATCCTGACTCGAACCCGAGGCTGCGGGCCGCGCTGGAGAACGCGCGGAAGAACTCGGTCACCAAAAGCACGATCGAGCGGGCGCTCGCAAAGGGTCGGGGGGAAACCGACGAGAACGTCACGTACGAAACCGTCACCTTCGAGGGATTTTGCCCGCATCAGGTGCCGATCATGGTGGAGTGCCTGACGGAGAACCGCAACCGCACGGCGAGTGACCTGCGCATGTTGTTCCGCAAGGGGCAGCTTGGCGGAGCAGGCAGCGTGGCGTGGATGTTCGAGCGGCGCGGGCTCATCGAGGCGAGCCATCCTGCGGGGATGGACGCGGAAGAGGCCGCGATCGAGGCCGGCGCCCAGGATCTGCGCCCGGGCGAAGAATGTACGGAATTCATCTGCGACCCCCCGGATGTGGACGCGGTGAACAAGGCCCTGGCCGCCATGGGCTGGGTGGTGAGCTCCGCGGAGCTGGGCTGGATTCCAAAAAGTCTCGTTGAAGTTGACGAAGCGCAGCAGCAGGATGTGGCGGCGTTCGTCGGTGGCTTCGAGGAGAACGACGACGTCCATCGGATCTACGTCGCGTTGGCCTAGCCCGAAGCCCCGATGTTGCGTTGGTCGGATGACACCCACACGCTGCAGGTCGCGGTTCGGGACCTCGTGGGTGGGCGCTCCGAGCTGGGTGGGCTCGCGATGTCGGCGCGGGCGCGATCGCGGGCGGGAGGGCAGCTTCATCGCCGTATTCAGGACGAAGAGGAGGGGGACGCCGAGGTGGCGTGGACGCACGTGGAGGAGGTGGAGGGCTGGCGGTGCATCGTGCATGCCCGAGTGGACGGACTCGTGGACGACCTCGACGGCGTGACGCTGATCGACGAGATCAAGAGCGTGGGCCTGGGCGAACGGGCGTTGATGGAGGCGCCGGTGCCCGAGTCGTGGCGGCGCCAGCTCCAGCTCTACCTGCACATGGCGGTGGCGGCGAAGCGGCCCGACCCCGTGGGGCGGCTCCGGCTGGTGTCGCTCGTGGATGGCAGCCAGCGCGTCGTACAGGAGCGGCCGGATCCGGAGGTTGGACGGTGGCTTCGCGCTTGGCTCCGGGCACGCGTGCGCACCCGGGAGCTTGGCCTGGCCTGGAGGGCGGAGCGGCGGCTTCGTCCGGTGCCGTTCCCGTTCTCCGAGCTCCGCGCCGGCCAGTCGGAGATCCTCGACGCGACGGTGGATGCCGTCGCGCAGGAACAGGTGCTCGCGGTCACGGCGCCGACGGGTCTGGGGAAGACGGCGCCGGTGATCACGGGCGTGCTACGGGAGGCCTTTCGGCAGGATCTCGGAGTGTTCTGGGCGACGGCGCGCGGTACGCAGCGCTGGATCGTCCTCGATGCCGTACAGCGGCTCGGCGAGGCGGGGCTGCCCCTCCGGGTCGTGGTCGTTCCCTCGCGGGCGGAGGCGTGCCCCGACTGCGCGCGCGGCGATTGCGTCGGCACTGCGGAGCTGGCCGATCTCGAAGGGCTCGCGTCTCAGGGGATCGTTACGCCGGAGGAGGTGCGGGCGGAGGCCGGGCGGCAGGGCGCGTGCGCGTGGGCGCTGGCGGTTGAGCTCGCCGCGCACCTCGCGGACGTCGTGGTGGCCGACCTGAACTATGCCTTTGACCCGGATGTTTACCTGCGACCGCTTTTTGCGAGCGGCGCAGCGCGGCGCTGGACCGTGGTGGTGGACGAGGCCCACCAGCTCCCCGACCGCGCCCGCGGGTGGGCCTCGGCGCGCGTTGACGCACCGCTGCTCGACCGGGTGGACGCGTCGTTTCCCGGGCCGTTCGGCGCCCCGTTCCGTGACCTCGTGGACGAGGTGCGCGGCTGGTTGTATGCCGAAGCCGGCTCGGGCGAGGCCCGTCGCTGGGAGGTCGAACCCGGCGCGCTCGACGACGTGCTGGATCGATTCGACAGCCTCGCCTACGAGCACGCGCGGCTGCGCGAGGCGAACCCCCTCGGCATCGCCGACGACCCGTGGCGCGCGCTCGGTCAGGCGATCTTTCGCTTCTCGGCCTACGCCGAGCATGAAGGCGAGGAGGTGGTGTCGCTCACCGACGGGATGTCACTCCAGCTTATCTGTCGCGACGCCTCGTTCCTCCTACGGGATCGGGTCGCCGCGTGCGCATCTCTCATCGCGACGAGCGCCACGCTCGCACCGACGTGGTTCTGGCGCGAGCGCATGGGGGTGCCGAGCGCCCGCTTCGCCGAACTGGACGTCCCCTCCAACTTTCCCGCTGAGAACCTGCGTGTCATCGTCGCGAGGGGCGTGTCCACGGCGTTTCGGGATCGTGCGAAGGAGCGCACGCGGATCGCGGAGCTCGTCGAGCGGTGTGTGGCCGCCATCCCTGGCAACGTTGCGCTGTTCTTCGGCAGCTTCGAGCAGATGAACGACCTGCTGGGGCTGATGGAGCTGCCCGGCCGTGAGCGCGTGGTCCAGCGCCCGGCGATGTCGCATGCGGCGCGGGCCGAGGCCGCGGCGGAGATGGCGGAGCCCGGGAAGGTGCTGTGCGCCGTGCTCGGTGGTGTGTTCGGCGAGTCCGTCGACCTCCCGCCCGGCGCGCTCGCCGCCGCGATCATCGTCGGACCGGCGTTTCCGCCACCCGATCTTCAGACATCCCTGCTCAACGACTGGTACGAGCGTCGCCACGACGATGGGTTTGGCCTAGCCTCCGTGCAGCCCGGCATGACCCGCGTCGTACAGGCGGCAGGTCGGGTGGTGCGGACCCCCAACGATCGCGGCGCGGTTGTGCTGGTGTGTCGCCGCTTTCTGCAAACGGAGCTGCAGCAGTACCTTCCCCGGGCGTGGGTCCCCGAAGGCAGCAGCAAGCCGTGGGAGGAGCTCGCGGCGTTTTTTGGGCAGTAGGCGATGGAGAGCGCCACCCTTCAGGGCGGCCGGTACAACGTCAGCGCGCATTTCCACGCGACGGCCCCAGCCTCGGCGAACAGGGCCCTGGCGGTCCCCGTGAGCTCGTGCCGAGGTTGGTCCATGACGAGGCCTGCCAGACCGAGCCGAGCTTCCGCTCGTTCTACGGTCATTCCCAGGCGATCGGCGGAGGCGATCGCTGCCGCGTAGAGGCTGGCCGCACGCCCCTGCCGACCCCTGCGGCGAGCGAGCTCGGCCAGCATGCGGTCGCGCGCCGGGGTGACGTAGGGGTACATCCGCCCCAGGCTCACGAGGTGCCCGGTCACCTGGTCGGCGAGGACCAGCAAAGCGGGATCTCCGGTCTGGATGTGCAACCCGACGGCCACCTGGGCGCCGGACACCAGGGTTGGGAGGGCGAAATAGGACGCCGGGGGCGTCTGCCGCAACAACGCCGCCGCCGTTTCGAGGAGGGTTCGGGCGCCCGCGCGATCCCCAGCCTGGAGTCGCGCCTCACCCGCGACCGCATGAAAATAGGCCTGGATCCCCTCTCCGTGCATCGCCATGTCCGGCAAGGCCCGTTCGTACGCGGCGATAGCGGCGGTCGCCGCGCCGGCCCGTACGTGTGCGTCCATCGAGAGAACCAGGGCCTCCGCCATCATCTCCCGGTCACCGGCGCCGTCGGCGTCCTCGATGCAGGCCTTCGCCGTGGCGAGTCCCTCCCCGAGTCGCCCTTGGGCGTTGAGCGCCTGAATGATGGTCATGTGCGACTCCCCGAAGCCGCGCCGGTCCCCGATCTCGCTGGCAAGGGCCCTCGCTCGCCGGCTTTTCTCGAGTGCCCGGTCCCACCGCCCCATCGCGACGTCGTAACAGGAGGTGCGTTGAAGTACGTAGATCAGGTTTTCGCGCCGGCTGTCGCCCTCGGCCAGGGCCAGGGCTCGCGCCACCCACCGGTCGGCCACCCCGCGCATCGGCGTCGCGCCCACCAGCATCGACATGAACCCCAGCCCCCGGGCCAACGGCCCGATCGCTCCGGTGCGCTCCGCGAGATTGATGGCGTTCAACCCAACGTAGCAGCCGTTGATTGGAAGGTTGGCGAGGAAGTACGGTTCGAGGAGGCGGCTGCAGCCGTTCGCCGCCAGGGTGATGCGCTCGGCGGCGAGCGGATCGGACACCCGGAAGGCGCCGGGCACGTACGCCTGGAGGAATCGAACCACGATCCGCCACGTGAAACCAAGCGCCCACGCGGCTGGCGTCTGGGGGAGCGGGAAGCCGACGGCGGCCAGCGCGCGCGCCTGGTGGGCCATCCCGCGCCGCGTCTCACCGGAGAGGATGCAGGCGTCTGCCAGGCCGGCCTCCCATCGCGACCGCTCCAGGTCGGATGCGCCCGCGGCGGTCGCATGCGCGAGGGCTTTGGAATACGTCTCTTTCGCTTCGCGATGGCTGAAGTTCCGTCCGGCCTGGTCCCCCGCGCGACCCCAGGCTCGGGCCGCTCGCGGTGCATCGCCCGCGCCCTCCCAGTGGCTGGCGAGGGCGGCCCAGGCGAAGGCGTCGTCGGGTGCGGCGCCGCAGCGAGTCTCGATTGCCGCCGCTGCGGCCTGGTGGAGCGCGCGCCGCCGCTCGGGCGCCATGCGCGACATGGCCGCCTCGCGCAGCTTGTCGTGCACGAAGCGCCAGCCTCCTTCCGCGACCTCGAGCACCTGCCGCTGCTCCAGCTCCGCCATCCCCGCTCCGATCGGCTCGCCCAGGGCCAATTCCAGCGTTTCGCGGTCGACGAAGCGGCCGAGAACCGCCGCGACGTCCAACACGGTCGCCGCGGCAGGCGCAAGCCCTCCGATGCGTCGCGAGATGAGCTCGGTGAGGGATCCCGGCGCTGGCAGGTGGTGTGCCTGCTTGTCTCCCGAGAGCACCCACCGGCCCGACTCGCGCACCAGCAGGCCCTCGGCGGCCGCCATGCGGAGATACTCGGCAACGAAGAACGGGTTCCCCTCGGTTTCCCGCACCATCAAGTCGATGAGTTCGCCGGGCGCGACGCTCATCGCGAGCATGTCGCCGACCAGCTCCGAGACGGCGGTGCGGTCGAGTCGATCCAAACGGAGGCGGAGCCCTGGAGGGAGCGAGGCGAGGGTTTCGTGCCTGGGCCCCGTCTCGTCGGATCGCCAGGTCACGAGCACCAGCAGCGGCACGCTAGCCAGCAACTTCGCGTCGAAAGAGCGAAGCACCGCGGCGGAGAGTTCATCCATCCACTGCACGTCGTCGAGCACCAGAAACAGCGGGCCTTCGACATCGACCCAGGCCGCCAGCGTTTCACGCACGGCGGTGACCACGCGGTCTCGGGCAACAGCGGGGGCGACGGAACCCGGAACGGGCAAGTCGTCGTAGCCCGGGGTGGATGCGAGCGAGGGCTCGTAGAGCGCGAGCACCCGGGCGTGAGCGGTCAGGCGGCGCGCCGCGGGCGTATTCCCCAGGTGTCGCGCCCGATCCCCACACGCCTGGAGGAATTTCCGGAAAGGATGCAGCGGCGCGCCCACGAAGTCGCCCGAGCGGTCGGCGCCGGCTTCGACCGGCAGGCACTCCCCGGCGATGACGCCGAGCCCGCGTCGCCCGGCGTGGGCGGCGGCCTCGCTGGCCAGGAGGGTTTTGCCGGAGCCGGACTCTCCGGCGATGCCCACGAGTCCGCCGGTTCCTTCCGCGAGCGCATCGACGGCGGCAAGCAGGGCCGTCACGGATTCCGGGCGACCGCGAACGCGCGGCCGATAAAGGCAGGTCACCTCGGCTGTCGGGGGGTGTACACCCTCGGCACCACAGGAAACGAGCACCCGTTGCACATCGAGCGCGTGTCCGATCCGGGCGCTGGGAGATTTGGCCAACAGGGACATCACAAGGTCGTCGAGCGCCGGCGGTACGTCCGCGGCCAGCTCCGACGGCCGGGGCGGGGTGACGCCGCGCACGGCGTTGAGTTGCTCCATCATCCCGCATTGAACTTGGATCGTACGTCGGCCAGTGAGCGCTTCGTAGAGCATCGCACCGAGCGCGTAGAGATCGGCCCTCGCGTCGACGATCAAGCCCTCAGCCTGCTCGGGCGCCATGTAGGCAACCGTGCCCAGCACCCGCCCGCACGCGTCGATGCGCTCCCGGCCCACGGCCCCACGTGCCTGCGCGACGAGGCCGAGGTCCATGAGCACCGGATCGTCGCCATTGCGAAGGAACACGTTTTCGGGCTTGAGGTCGCGATGCACGAGTCCTCGACCGTGGATCGCCGCGAGTGGCGCACACAAGCGGGCGAAAAGCGTCAGCACCTCCCGGAGGCGACCGCTCGCAACGGGCGGCGCCGGTGTGGGCGGAGCGTGGGGCTCGGCGGCCGCGAACGGGTCGGTCGGCCACAGGTCGGCACAGAAGTCACGGAGGGTGCCGCCGCCCAGCAGCTCCATGGCGTACCAGGGCACGCCATCCGTGGCGCCATCGGCGAGCAGGCGCACCACTCCTGGGTGATGGATGCCGGAGAGAGCGTGGATCTCTGAGCGGATCCGGGCGGTCTCCTCGGGCGTGCCGCCCCGGCAGGTCTTGAGCGCCACCTGCGGGCCCCCCTGCCGGTGCACGGCCCGATACACCACGCCCATGGCCCCCTGGCCGAGCGTGCCGACGATGTTCCATGGGCCGATCGCGCGCATCGTTGTTTGGATGCTATCGGATTGCCGCGCGACGCGCCGGGCTATACCGCGCCCATGACGTTCCCGATCCTCGCCTTCTTGCCCCTCGCGACCGGGGTACTCGGCTGCGCCTCGACGGGCGGCGAAACCGCCGATCTCGTCGTCGACACCGGCCCCGCCGATGCCGATGGCGACGGCGTAATGACCCCCGACGACTGCGACGATTCGCGGGCCGACGTGTACCCCGGCGCGGAGGATGCGAACGGCGACGCGGTAGACGCCGATTGCGACGGCGTGGACGGTGTGCCCTTCGTCGGCTGCACGCCCATCCTGGTGCCGGATGTGTACCCGACCATCGACGATGCGCTGGCCGGCGGGGAATTCAACCTTTGCCTCGGCGAGGGTACGTTTACGCACGGCCCGCTCCCCGAGGGCGCCCGCAACCCATCCGCCTTCCGCGGCCAGGGGCGCAACCTCACCTTTGTCACCGATCCCTCCGCCCATTACGAGGTTCACGTCCTCGCGGGGCTCACCGCCACGGGCGCCGCGTCTGGGTCAGGCTCGTACTCCTTCAACGACGTGACGCTGGAGAACGCCACGCTCTCCGGCTTCGACAACTTCCTGTGTGACCGTTGCGCCCTCATCAATTCCCCGGTGGACGTTTCCGTGGAGGAGCGCATCGCGGGGATCGCGCTGTCGGATAGTTGGATCACGGGGGCCGACGCGGGCGTGCGACTGGAGTTGACGGGCTGCAACACCAACTGCAGCGGCTACTACACCGATCTGCGCATGTACAACATGACGTTTTCCGGGAACGGCGCGGCGATCGCGATGGATCTCGCTGGGGACTACGATATCTTCTTCGTGGCCGAGAACTCCATCTTTTTGGACAATGGCGCGGTGCTCACCGTCAAGGACCACGCCGGCGTGTCGCCGCGCTTTTACGCGGATGGCAACGGCAACGTGGAGTGGAGCGAAGGGAACGATCCCTTCCCCGACGATCTCGAGTTTGAGACGAAGAACCAGAATCCCGAGCTCGATCTTATGTATTCGCCCCCGCGCCCGATGGAGGGCTCCCCGATGATCGACAAGGCGGGGAGCGACGCGACGCTCACGGACTTCTGGGGCCATACCCGGGAAGACGCCGACAAAGGCGCAGTGGAGCGGTAGCGGCGGCGCCCGGGATCCCGGTACCCCCGTACCGGCAAACGGGCTAAGCTGCCCGCGCTTTCCCCAGGCGCATCGATGATGATGGAATTCGTGCTCGCGAACGTGGCGGTCCTCACAGTGCTGCTCGCGATCTTCGTGCTCGTGTATCAGAGCGTCGCCATCGCCGGCGGCTCCCAGTTCATCACGATCGAGCGGCGTTGGTTCGGCAAGACCATGGCCGACGGCCGTACGATCGCGCTGAGCGACGAAGTCGGCCTGCAAGCGCGCACCCTCGGCCCGGGCGTGCACTTCTTCATCCCGTTCATCTACAAGGTGGAGAAGCACAAGTTCTTCTCGATCAGCGAGTCGCAGATCGGCATCGTGCAGGCGATCACGGGCCTGCCGATCCCTCCCGGGCAGTTTTTCGCCAGGACGGTGGACTGCAACATCTTCCAGGATGGCGAAGCCTTCATCCGTAACGGCGGCGAGAAGGGGCCGCAGCTCTCCATCCTTCCCCCGGGCGAATACCAGATCAACCCGCACCTGTTCACGGTCAAGATCGAGGACGCGGTGTTGATCAGCGAAACACAGATCGGCCTCGTTGAGGCCGTGGGCGGTCAGCCCTGTGTGGTGGGCCGGATCTTCGCCGATCCCGTCGAGTGCGATGCGTTCCAGGATGCCGACGCGTTCCTACGCAACGGCGGGCAGAAGGGCCCCCAGGTACGCGTGTTGCCCCCCGGAAGTTACCGCATCAATACGGCGCTGTTTCGCGTTGAGAACCGCCCGGTCACCGTGATCCCCAACGGGCACATCGGCCTCATCACGGCGATGGACGGCGGCCGGATCATGGAAGGCAGCCTGCTCAGCCGCAAGATCGAAGGGCACTCCAACTTCGAGAACGGGCACGCGTTCATCCAGAACGGCGGCCAGAAGGGGCACCAGCTCGACGTGCTGATGCCCGGCGCCTACCGGATCAACACGTTGCTGTTCGTGATCAAGGCCGTCGTGCCGTGGACCAACATCACCGCCGATTGCGTAGGCATCGTAACGGTGCAGGAAGGCAAGCCGATCATCGAGGCCAACAAGATCGCCGCTGAAGAGCTGGCCTTGGATGTTCACAACAACTTCCAGAATGCGGCGGCGTTCCTTGCCGCGGGCGGGCAGAAGGGGCTCCAAATCCCGGTGCTTCGCGCCGGCAACTACGCGATCAACCCCTGGTTTGCCACCATCGAACAGGTGCAGATGGTGGAGGTCAAGATCGGCGAGTGTGGCGTCGTAACCAGCTACGTTGGCGAGGAGGGGGACGACACGACGGACTCCAACGTGAACGCCAAGATCGTCAAGAATGGAAAACGCGGAATCTGGGCCGAGCCGCTCGGGCCCGGCAAGCACCCGATGAACACCAAGGTATGCAAGGTGGACAAGGTGCCCACCACCCAGATCCTGCTGAATTGGGCCGACTCGCAGAACAGCGCCCACAAGCTGGACTCCGAGCTCAAGACCATCACGCTGCGCACGGCGGATGCGTTCAACGTGAGCATGGACGTCAGCGTCATCATCCACATCGCGATGGCCGATGCGCCGAAGGTGGTCTCCAACCTCGGGTCGGTCGACAACATGATCTCGCAGGTCCTCGAGCCCGCCATCTCCTCGCATTTCCGGAACTCCGCCCAGTCGGTGAAGGCACTGGACCTCTACACGAAGCGCGCGGAATTGCAGGCCCAGGCCAAACAGCACCTGCAAAGCGTGCTGCGTGTGCACCACATCGAGTCCAAGGACACGATGATCGCCGACGTGGTGCTGCCGACGGAGCTCACCCGCACGGTCACGGACCGCCAAATCGCCGAGCAGGAGCGCATCACCTACGCCACGCAGCGCCAGGCGCAGGAAGAGCGTAAGATGCTGGAGAACGCCACGGCGCAGGCGAACATGCAGCCGAAGGTCGTCGAGTCGGAGCGAGGAGTCGAGATCGCGAAGAACCTCGCGAACGCCGAGATCGAGCGGTCGATGGGCGATTCGCGCGCGGTCGAACTACGGGCAGAAGGCTCGTCGAAGGCCACGAAGGTAACCGCAGGCGCGCAGGCCGAAGCCACGCGGGTCAACGCGCTGGCGGATGCGGAGGCCATCGAAAAGAAGGGTCTCGCCGAAGCGCTCGTCATCCTCGAGCAGGGCAAGTCCACCGCCGAGTCCTACAAGTTGCAAGTGAACGCGATGGGCAACGAGGTGTTCGGTCAGATCCAGGTGGTGGAGAAGATCGCCTCGAACAAGCTGAAGCTCATCCCGGATGTGTACATCGGCGGCGGCTCGGGAGGCTCGGATGGTACCGACCCGCAGAACTCGCTCATGTCCATCGCGCTGCTGCAGTACCTCACGGGGAAGCAGGTGTTTACCAAGCCCGAGTAGCGGCCCGGGGAGCGCGGGTGTGCTAAAGTGCTCGCCCCCCGGACTCAACATGCCCCTCCAGGCTTGGCACTCGCTCACCTCCGATCACAACGTTCGCGGCCTGAAGTACAGTTTTGGCCCGGGAACGGCCAACACCATGGCCGTGCGCCTCGACGACGGAACGTGGATGGTTGTGAGCCCCTCCTCTGCTTCGCCAGCGGAGGTGCTGGAGGTACTTGCGAACGACGGGGGCGTGAGCGCCCTGGTGGCGCCCAACGCGTTCCACCACCTGGGGCAGGCGGCCTGGCGGGCTCGGTTCCCGAACGCGGTGAGCTATGCACCGGAGTCGGGGCTCAAGCGGCTGGCCTCCAAGTGCGCGGCGGTACCGTTTCGGCCGGTCTCGGAGCTGATCGCGAAGCTGCCGAGCGCCGTCGGGATCGTTGAGCCTGCGGGGATGAAAGCGCCCGATCTTTTCGTGCGCGCCACGACGGGCGCCGACACCGTGTGGTTCACGGGCGACATCCTGTCGAACACGACAGACGAGGACTTGTCGGCGATTCCCCGCTTCGTGATGGGGCTGTTCGGCGGCACGGGGGGCTATCGGTACAACAAGGTACCAGCGTTCATCTACGTGAAGGACGCCAAGGCGTTCAAGGCCTCGGTGGCGGCTGCGGTAGAGGCCGCGCCCGCCACGGTGGTGTACCCGGCGCACGGGGATGCGGTCACGGAGAACGTGATGGCGCAAACCCGGGCTCTTTTGGCCTGAAACGGATTGCGCCGGTACGAGATCGCCGTGCCAGACGCGGCGCCGTCGCGGCGGGGGCCTCGGGGTGGACCAGCATGAGCCGTGCACGCCGCGGCCAAAACCAAGGTTGGCGCCGGGGCCTGCCGGCACAGTCCGCCGGCGCGCTCGCGTCGGGGACTCCGCTCGGCGCCGCCGGCCTGTACCGTCACCCGCCCTTCACAGCACAGGACCACGGCCAGGCTGCATCCGGAACCGGTGGCGGCCCCGAGACCCCGAACGAGGCTTGCTGCGACGGCTCAATCGCACAGCGCGGGGGCGTTGCCTGGCGGAGCCGCGCTCCGCCGGTGTGCCCCCCGAGCCGGGGCATTTCCCCCGCCCCCCCGGGCGCCCTCGCCCAGCCGCCGCCTACGGCCCGCCGAGCGTGCACGTGGCGTCGATCGACAACGACGCCGCTTCTGCCTCGGTAAGCACGGTGCCGCCCCCGACGTCGCCGGTGGTCATCGCCACCCAGCCCGAGCCCATGCCGGTCATGCCGAATTGCAGCGCAACCATGAGGTCGGTCGGACCGGGGAACCAGATCGCGCCGACGGGGACCCCCCCGAAACACGCCGCGTTCGTGGGGATGTCGCCCTCGCCGAAGCTGCCGGAGCCCTCGTCGATGTACGCCACCGGCAGCTCCATCGCCGCCCAGCCGACGCCCTCCATCGCCGAGAAGTGCTCGGCCGGGGGCTCGCCGCTGAGCGGGATCGACCACGCGGCTGCGAGGGGCCCGTCGTAGAGCCAACTGTCCACGCCGCCGCCCTCGAAGGCCGTGCCTGGGATCACCACCAGGCCCATTCCGTCGGGATCGTCCGCGAAGCTGCCGCCCAGCGTCAGCTCTTCGTTGACGGCCACGTTCGCCGCGAGCGGGATGGTCATCGGATCGCTGAACTCTGGGCCTTCATCACCGGAGAACACGTACATGGCATTCCATCCGTCCACGACGCCCATCGCGGTGTACTGCGCGGGGATCACGCCCGTAACGTAGATCGGCCAGGTGGCCCCCGCCCCCACGTACGTCTCCTCCCCCGAGAGCAGGCCGTCGCCATCGGCGTCTACATGCAACGCGGGTACATAGATCGCGACCATCATGCCGGGGGCCTGCTCCGGGTCGGCCTCCAACAGCTCGCTCGCTGGCGGCGTGCCGGCTGACACCAGGAGTGGATCTGCGCCGGCGTCCGCCGAGAACATCACGTCTCCGAACACCACGGAGTCGGTGCCGAGCGTGCTTGCGTCGAGCCACGTCAAGGTGAGCGTGGAGCCGGCCCAGCCTCCGTCGAGGTCGAACCCGAGGTCGGCGGGCCCGCCGGTGTCTCCGGTATCCGCCGTGTCCCCCGTGTCCCCCGTGTCCGCGGTGTCCGCGGTGTCCGCGGTATCGCCCGTCTCTGCGGTGTCGTTGGTGTCCCCCGTGTGCCCCGTGTCCCCCGTGTCTGGCGGGGTCGTTTCGCACGCGACGAGGACAAGACAGAAAGGAAGTACCCGCATGGACGCTCCAATGAGTGCTGACGGGCTGTGCAAATGGCGTGCCAGCTCATCCCGCCAGCGACTTCACCGCCGCCACGAAGGTGTCGAGCTCCTCCGGCATGGTGTAGACGTTTGGGGTGATGCGAACGCCGGTGATCGCAGGGTGCACGATCGGGGTGGCGAAGATGCGCCACTTGTCCCACAGCGCCGTCGTGATTGCGGCCGGTTCGAGGCCGGTGATCGCGAAGGTGCACAGCGCACCGCCCGCCTCCAGGTTGGTGAAGAAGCGGATCTTCGGGTGGCCCGCGAGTGCGCTCGTCCAGCGGTGTCGGAGCCAGCGGAGCCTGGCCAGTTTGCGTTCGGAGCCGATGCTCCGATGGAACGCAAGCGCTTCGGCGATCGCGTTGTGGTTCGCCGCCGGGTGGGTGCCGATCTCCTCGAACTTCCGGATGTCGCCATCCTTGCTCGGGCTGGTGGGCTGCAGCGCCCAGTGGCCGGCGATGTGCTCCTTTCGCATGTACAAGAAGCCGGTTCCCACCGGCGCCAGCAGCCATTTGTGCAGGCTCGTGCCGTAGAAGTCGCACCCCATGTCGTGGAGGTTCGTCGGGACGTGGGCGAAAGCGTGGGCACCGTCCACGATGCTGAGGATGCCGGCCTCTCGGGCGAGGGCGCAGGCCTCCTTCACCGGCGGCGCGGCGCCGCTGAGGAAGGTGACCTGCGAGATGTGCACCACCTTGGTTTTTGGCGTAAACGCCGCCTTGATCGCGGAGAGAAAGTCCGCAGGGTCGAGGAGCGGTGCCGGGAAGCTCACGCGCTTGATCACCACCCCCGCCCGCCGCGCGCGTTGGTCCCAGGTGTCGAGCATCCGCGGATAGTCCTGGTCGGTGATGACCACCTCGTCCCCGGGGGAGAGGCTCAGGCCGCTCTGGGCGATCTGGAGGGCCTCCGAGGCGTTTCGGGTGATGGCGAGCTCTTCCGCATCGCAACCGGCTTCGATCGCCAGCTCGCGGCGAACGGCCTCCACGTTGGGCTCCAGAAGCTGCCACAGCTCGTAGGGCGGCAGCAGGTTGGACTGGTCGAGGTACCGGACGAACGCTTCGTGCACCACCCGGGGGGTGGGGCAGCAACCGCCATTGTTCAGGTTGATGATGGTGCGATCGAGCGTGAATTCGCGTTGGATCCCCCGCCAGAAGTCGTCGTCTCCTGAGGGGTAAACGGGCGGAGCCACCGGCGCATTGGCACCCGTTCGGGCGTGCGCCACGGCGGGGAGGGTGGCGGCAACGGTTGCGAGCAGCTCGCGGCGGGAGAGCACCGACCTACCAGGCGTCGCCGCTCGATCCGCCGCGAGAGCCGATGTCGCTCCGGGAGCCGTCCGCGTCGTCGATCTCGGGATCCCCCGCGTTGCGCAGATCCGAGCCGGCGCCGAGGGTGAGATCCCAGTCCAACGCCGACGGGCTCGACACGTCGGTGTAGGCGGGCGTGCCCTCGATGTTGTCGTTCGTGCCGACCGGCGTGGTCGTGTATTGGTAGGGGTTGTCTCCGTTGGCCGACAGGCTTGAGTAGGAGAACGTCATCGAGCTCGCAGGGTAGCTCGGGTCGAACATCACCGCGCCGCCCCAGGCCACGCCGGTGATCAGCGCCGCGTTGTTCCAGACGCTCGTGTTCACGAGGGTGGGAGCGGCGTAGTAATACCCGTAGATCCCGCCGCCGCCGCCGCCCGTCGTCGCGACGACGGTGTTGCCAACGATATCTGCCTGCTCGATGTACGCAGAGTCGTAGGTGAAGAACACGCCGCCGCCATAGGCGGCGTAGGTCTCATCGCCGCCAGCGACGTTGTTGGCGATCACGACGTTCTGGAACACCGGGGAGGCGTACTCCGCCGCGTCGAGCCCGCCGCCGTACACCGCGTAGGCGTTCGAGGAGTTGTCCACGATCGCGATGTTCTCGTACCAGCCCTTGGAGTTGTAGAGGTACAACCCCACCCCGTAGGCGTACCCGGTGCCGTTCTTGTGGATGACGTTCCCCGAGATCACGATGTTGGCGGCATCGAGATCGCCCCCGTTCACGTACATGCCGGCTCCGGCCGCCGCGCCGTAGTAGCTGTTCGACGGAAAATCGACCTCATTGTCCGCGATGGTGATGTTGCTCAAGGTCGGCGACGAGCGCACCAGCGCCAACCCTGCGCCATAGTTGTAGGGGTAGTAGCTGTAGGTGGACATCTGGGTGTTTTCGGAGATGACCACGTTGGACATGGCGAACTCGCTGTCCTCCGCGTACACGCCGGTGCCGTAGCAGGCACCGTCGGCGTTCTGGCAGCTATTGCCAGTCACGATCAGGTCCTCAAGGGTGGGGTCCGCGCCCCGGATGTAGATGCCCGCGCCGCTCGCGTCGTCGCCGCCGGTGATGGTGAATCCCGACAGACGGGCATCGGAGGATTCGCGAGTGTCAAAGCTCACGACCGGGCCCTGGTCGCCCGCGCCCTGGAGGATCGTCGCCTCGGCACCCGCCACCCCCATGAGCCAAACATCGTCACCACCGAAGTCGATATTGTCGACATACGTGCCGGCAGCCACACACACCACCTCCCCGTCGCGAGCGGCGCCGACCGCGAAGGAGGGCAGCGCGTGGTCGGCGGGCACACGGAGGCCGCCGTCGGTGAGGCCGTCGCAATCGTTGTCGAGATCGTCGCACAGCGCCAGGGTCTCGTCCCCCATCGGGTTCACGGTCGCGTTGGTGTCGTCGCAGTCGGAGTCATTGTGCACGACGCCAGCGATGGTCTCGCCGCACGTCGCGATCGGGGCGTTCGGATCGCCATAATTATCCCCGTCCGCGTCGGTGTACTGCACCTCCTCCACGCCCTCGTCGATCACGTCGTCGCAGTTGTTGTCCACGCCGTCGCAGATCTCGGAAGCGCCGGGGAAAACCGCGGCGTTCCCGTCATCGCAGTCTTCGGAGGCGGGGTACCGGTCGTCGTCGCCGTCCTTCTCGAGGTCAACGGTGGGATCGGCGGGGCAGGCAGACAAGAGCGCGAGGAGGAGGAGCGACATGCGCGGGAGGGTACCACAGGGGGGCGGTGCGGGGCCAGCGCCTACGGTACCCACCGCGGCAGCCACTCCGGCTTGGGGTCGGAGGTGAGGCGCCGCACTTCGGTGCCGTCGGGGTGGGCGATGTAGAGATCGGCGTTGCCGTCATGGGTGGCGAAGAACGCCAACCAGCGGGAGTCGGGGGACCAGGCCGGTTGTTCGGTGATGTCGGGGCCGGTGAAGGCGCCGATCTGCAGACCCCGAACGGCGTCGTACACGACAAGATCCACGTCGTCAGGCGCCGTCTGGGTGGCGACCGCGAGGAAGCGCCCGTCGGGGGACCAGGCGAAGTGGAGGTCCTCGGTGGTGCCTTCGCGGAGCGGGGCGGCGTCGGTGCCGTCGGGCGCCATGGTCCACACGCGGGCGTGGCCATCGCGGGTGGCCAGCCAGGCCAGTCGAGCGCCGTCGGGACGCCAGTCGGGGGCGCGGTCGTCGGCGACGTTGTCGGTGAGGCGGCGGGCGAGGCCCCCGGCGAGCGGCTGGGTGTAGACCTCCGCGTTCCCGTCGCGACTGGAGCCGAACGCGAGCGTGAGACCATCTGGGGAGATCGCGGGCTCAAAGCTGCCGTGGGGGGCGTCGGTCAGGCGGGTGACCTCGCCCCCGCTGCGGGCGACGCGGTACAGGTCGCGGAAGCTGTTGGCGCTCGACTCGAACACGAGGAACGCGCCATCGGGGCTCCAGACGGGGCTACGGACCAGGGCGGCTCCGCCGGCGAGGGCGAGGGGCTCGGCGACGGAGGTCGCGTCGAGCGGCGCGAGCAGCAAGCGCTCGGTCGACGCCTGGCTTGCGGGGTCGACATCGAGTGCGACGATCACGGCGTGTGTGCCCATCGGGTCGGCGGGGCCCGGAAAGGCGAACCCGTGGGGGAGAACCAAGCGACTTGGCTGTCCGGCGGGGAGGGGGAGCGCGCGGGTGGCCGTGCCTTTTGGGCCGTCACCGACGGCATACACGAGGGTGCCGGTGGGCTCGGGGTAGGTGGCGGCGGGCGGCTCGTTTGGGGCGGGCGCAGGGGCGGGGCACGCGACGAAAAAGAAGGTGGCGAGTGACGAAGCGGTCCGCACGAAAGGCCCTAACGTGGCCTCCCGGATGCCACACCTGCTACCAGACGAGCGCCACCGGGTACTGCCGAAACATGGGATCTGGCGTGAGGATCGGGATGCCCCTGGCGATGGCCTGCGCGATAAGCATGCGATCGAACGGATCGCGATGCGGAGCGGGCAGCAGCTCCACGGTGAGGGCGTCGGTCTCATCAAAAGGAAGCGGATCGATGCGGTGAAGGCTGCGCGCGGCGGGAACCAGGATTCGCGGAGGCGTTGGGAGAGCGAGCTTGCCCAACGCGAATTTCACCGAAATCTCCCAGACGGAGGCGGCGCTCAGGAACAACGGGTGCGCCGGGTTCGCGATCGCGGCCCGCGCCCGCGCCGACAAGTCGGGGTGGTCCGTCACCAGCCAAAGGAACGAGCAGGTGTCGAGCAGCATCACCCACGACCATCGAACAGGTTCAGGATCTCGTCATCGAGCGGTTCGAAGAACGATGCTGAAACCTCGAATTGTCCCTTCATCAGCCCAATCGGGCGCGGCTCGCGGGCGGCCACCACGGCCGGGCGAAGCTCAGCGATTGGCACATTGCGGCGGCAGATTACGAGGGTTTCCCCAGCCTCCACCCGGTCGAGGTACTCGGAGAGGTGGGCCTTCGCGTCCGCGACATTCACCGTCAACATGGTCACGAACATAGACTATGAAGTGGGTCATGTCAACGCGCGCGATGCCAGGCAGCGCCCCTTGGCCCCGAAACCGGGCCGCGAAGTGCGGCGAGCCACGGCATCGCCCAGAACCTCCTACCCTGCCGCGATCAGCACGGCGTCAACCGCACCGCATCCGCGATTGTGTAGTACCCGCTCGTGGTCCACCGCGACAACATCACGCGGTTCCAGCCCGCCGGGAACGTCCAGGACCCGAGCTTGTTCCACTGCTTCCCGCCGGTCTGCTGGTTCACCGTGGCGCGCCCGACCTCGGCGTCGTTCTGGTCCCAGCCCACAAACGTGACCGACGGCGGACGGTCGGACCCGGAGGTCCACCAGGCCTCGACGTTGTAGCAGCGGCTTGTGTCAGTATTGAAATAGAAGCTGGCGGGATCGGATACGGACTCCGTGGGCGCCACCCAGTAGCCGGTGTTGTAGTAGCCGCTTGCGCTGGTCGAGGACCACCACTCGTCTGAAACGTCGATGTAGTACGCAGACGTGTCGTTGGCCGAGTTGTTGCTGTCGATCACGAAGCTGGAGGCTGTGACCGAAGTACCGCTTGATCCAGAGGATCCCGAGGATCCCGACGACCCGGACGATCCGCTCGACCCGGAGCTGCCAGAGCTGCCCGACGAACCACTCGACCCTGAGCTCCCCGACGAACCACACGCCGTCCGCACCTGATCGAGGTAGCTCGTCCACGGCCAGCCCGTTCCCGGGTCGCTGCGGTTCCACGGCTGGAGCTGCCCGTGGCCAACGAGGTGATAACTGTCAATCGGCACGCCGTGCCTTTGGGTAACGCCGCAGGCGATCTCCGCTGAACGCGCGATCAACCCGGCATCCCAGGAGGTCTGCGAGGTGTAGCCGGCGTGCTCGATGCCCACCGAGATGGTGTTCATGCTCGTGCCGTTGATGCCACACTCCTTGCTACTGTTGTATTTGCAGTCATACGACGCGGAGATGTGCCACGCGCGGCTGTCCTCGTCGACGAGCTGCCGCACTTCGCTGCCATCCGTGTTCACGACGTAGTGGGAGCTCACCCCCGAGCTTGAGTTGGCGAGCCAGCTCCAACAACCGGAGTAGCTCCCTTCGCACGCGTGGATGATCACGTAGTCGACGCCCGCGCCGCTCCGACTGTTGTAGTTGGGCGAGGGTGTCCACACCGTCGAGCCGTCGCCCGTTCGGGAGGAGGTTCGGGCCGGCGGCGGATAGTCGGGCGTGTCGCTGCGCGCATCGCTCCGGTAGCCCTCCACGTCCACCCCCTTCGCCAGCGCGCCGTACACCTCGTACCACACGTACTCCCGGCGGCCCTCCTGCTCGTCGATCCCCGAATAATCGGCGACCATCGGCGCCCACGCGCTCAGGTTGTTGGTGTCGATCGCTGCGGCGTCCGCCCAGGCCGCGAGCAGGGTGGCGGCCGCCATCACGTTGGCGTCGGAGCTTCGCTTGATGGTCTCGACGTCGTAGCCGCTGAGCTTGGACGCGGTTTCGAGGCGGCTGGCCCGCAGGCCCATCACCCCATAGCTTACGTCCTGGCCGGGGAATTCCTCAGCCCCCTCCACGGCTTGAACGCCCGTTTCAACCTTGGCGATCGCGAGCAGGATCTCCATGGGCACGCCGGTCTGGGCCTCGGCGGCGACGAACGCATTTGCGGGGCCGGTGGTCTCGGGGGCGCAAGCGAGGAGAGCGAGGAGCATCATCCGCCCTTCGCACGATGCGTGCCAGCGAGGATCACGCGTAAAGATCGCCTTTGAGGCCTGTGCTGAGCGCGAGTGGGGTATCGGGGGGCCACCCGGCACACGGTCACGCGTGCCCCAGTGGGGCATGCGCGCCCCACCGCCGTTCGCTTCACCGTTGGCGCACGCCGTCGGCCTCCACCACCCAGACCTGGGCGTTGAAGGCGTCCAGATCCGCTTCGTCGTGGCTGACGATCACCGCCGGGAGCGCGCGCTTGCCGCACCATGCGGCCAGGTCGGCTCGGACCTGCGCACGCAACGCGTGGTCAAGGGCGGCGAAGGGCTCGTCGAGGAGCAGCAATCGCGGCGCGCACGCGAGCGCCCGACCGACGGCCACCCGCTGGCGCTCGCCACCGGACAACAGCCTCGGCATGCGGCCGAGCAGCCGCTCGATGCGGAGGAGCGCCGCAATCTCGTGGACGTCCCGAGCGGAAACAAACGACAGGTTGTCCAGGACGCTGAGGTGAGGGAACAACGCCGCATCTTGTGGCGCCCAGCCGATGCCTCGTTCCCACGGCGGGCGGAACACGCCGGGGCCCTGCCAGCCT
This sequence comes from Deltaproteobacteria bacterium, assembly GCA_014191855.1. Lineage (GTDB taxonomy): Bacteria > Myxococcota_A > UBA796 > UBA796 > SXON01 > SXON01. The sequence goes on along the minus strand of BJHF01000013.1, from coordinate 53,077 downwards.
TCGCCGAGCGCCGAAACGGTGCCGACCGCGCGGCGATCCAACCCCGCGATCACCCGGAGCAAGGTGCTTTTGCCGACGCCCGATGCTCCCAGCAGCCCCAGGACGGGGCCGGGGGAAGCGAGCCGAACGGCCAGCGTGTTCGCGCCGAGCGGCAAGTGGAGGTCAAGATCGAGCATGGCCATCCAGCTCGAGGCGGCGGCGCTGCCAGCGATTGAGCGCTTCGAACGCGGCGAGCGCGGCGAGGGAGAGGGCGAGGCTGGCGCCGACCAGGACGCGCGCTTGGGCCTCGCCATCCGGGGCGTCGAGGAGCGCATAGACGGCCAGGGCGATCGTGCGTGTTTCGCCTTCGATGTTGCCCGCCAGCATCGTCGTCGCGCCGAATTCGCCGAGGCCGCGTGCAAAGGCCAGCACGATCCCGGCGAAGAGGCCGGGGAGCGCGAGGGGGAGCGTGACCCGGAAGAAGGTTTGTCGCGGCGGCACCCCCAAGGTCATCGACACCTCTTCGAAGCGGCGATCCACCGCTTCGAAGGCCGTTCGCAGCGTGATGACGAAGAGCGGGAAGCCGACCACTCCGGCCGCGAGGACCGCGCCGAACGTGGAGAAGGTGACCGGGAGGCCGAGGGCCGCCAGCGCGCCGCCGAGCGGAGTTGCGCGGCCAAACAACCGGAGGAGCAGCAGGCCGGTTACGACGGGGGGCAGGACCAGAGGCGCCATCACGAGCGCGGAGAGCACGGCTTTCCCGCGGAATTCTCGGCGGGCAAGCACCCAGGCAATCGCCGTCGCGGGGAGCAGCGCCAAGGCCGTGGACGCCGCGCCTACGCTCACCGAAAGCGCGATCGCCGTGCCCGGATCGAGCGTCACGGCTCGCCGACGCGCTGCACCAGCGCGAACAGCCACTTCGCGTGCCGCGCCATGAGCTGCAGCGACGTGAATTCCTTCTCGCTCTCGGGCGAAAAGTACCCGGTGCCGACGTTCGCGACGGCGATGCCGCGGTCGAGGAACGGGTCGACGCCGGTGCCCCCGCGGATCGGCATCACCGGGGCCTCGATCCCCACGTCGCGCGCTGCGGCCTGCGCCCAGGCCACGAGCTCCGGGTGGGCGGCGAGCCTCGGGCCCATGTTGTGGTACTGGCCGAAGGTCTCGGCGTTGGGGGCCAGGGACTTGATATGGTCGAGGCGCGCCTGCAAGCCAGCGGGCTCGAAGTCGCGCACCCGGAGGTCGAGGCGCAGTCCGCCCGGCACGGCCACGCCGCGGTAGGGGTGGGTATAGCCGTCGCGACCGGATGAGTCCTCGCAGGGGAGGGTGAAGCCAGGGTTGGATGCGTAGAAGGCCCGCACCCACGCGATCATCGCGGCGGCGGCGGCGGTCGGCGCGCCCGCCGCGCCCGCTTCCAACGTCCAGGACGCCCCGCGCGGGAGGTGGGGCGCCATCACGGCGGCCAACGCGGCGCGCGCCGCGCCTTCTTGTCCCGGCGCAACCCGCACCCCCACGACCGTGTCGCAATCGCGGAGCGCATCGCTCTGGAAAGAAACGACCGTAAGGGAGGGACAAGCCGCCGCCCACTCCGCCACGAGCCGGGGGCCGGCGCGGTGCCCCTCCGCGTGAGCCGTGGCCCCGTGCGTGTTCACGCCGCCGATGCGCGCCACGAGGTCGATGCCTTCAACCGTCACTTCGCCGTCTGGGAAGGTGACTCGCGCCCCCGCCGCGTTGAAGTTCTCGACGTTGATCTCGAAGGGCAGAATGCCATCCACCGTGTACGCGTGCCGCACGCCGCGCTCCGCCAGCCAGCCCGCGAGGCCGACAACCGCCTGATCACGGCCCACTTCTTCGTCGGGGCGGCCGATGATGAACAGAGGGGGATGTTCGATGTTGGGCGCTTCGGCGAGCAGCGTGGCGAGGGTCATCAGGTGGGTAAGACCGAGCTTGTCGTCGAGGCCGAACGGGCACTCGCCATCGCCAAACACCAGGTCCTGGCCCGCGAAGGCCGCGGCCGCCGGGTAGGTGGCGAGATCCACCTGGATGGTGGTGTTTTTCGGGTAGGGAACGCGCTCGCCGTTCCAGGCCGGTTGTACGTGCAGCGACGGGAGCGCCTGGGTGCCGCGCGCCGTGTCCATGTGGATGAGAAACGCGACAGGAGTGGCACCACTCTTGGCGCCACGGCCCGGAAACGCAGCGATGACGTTCGCGTTCTCGTCGCGGTGGAGGGTGGCGCCGAGCCCCGAATAGAACGCCGACAGCGCCTCCGCGAGGACCCGCTGCCCCTCCGTGGTAGGGATGGTGGTCGAGGATTCGTCACTTTGGCTGTCGATCGCGACAACGCTCTGGAGGTGTCGGAGCGCCCGGGCCGCGATCTCGGCGTCGGAGGTGTGAGGCTGTCGGCTGGGCATCGGGCAGCCTAATCTTCCGCAGGGCGCGCCGCCGGAGCCGCGCGTCGCGGGGGCGTCAACCCGAACCCTTACGTGAACGTGAGATTTGTGGTCCTCCCCACGCTCCCGCTGCTTGGGGCACCTTCGCCGTTGCCGGGCGGCGTCGGCGGCCCTACGCTCCGGGCCATGAGCGAGAACGGACCATGTTGGTGGAGCGCATCGGCAACACGCCGCTTGTGCGGCTCGAACGCATCTCCCGCGGCGCGGTCCCTGCCGGCGTAGAGGTCTGGGCGAAGCTGGAGTCCTTCAATCCGGGCGGCTCGGTGAAGGACCGGGCCGCATGGGCAATTCTCCGCGACGCGGAGGCGCGCGGCGTCACGAACAAGCGGCTCCTCGACTCGTCTTCTGGCAACACCGGGATCGCCTACGGGATGATCTGCGCGGCGCGCGGGCACCGGCTCACGTTGTGCTTGCCGAAGAACGCGAATCTGGAGCGAAAGAAGATCCTGCGGGCCTACGGGGTAGCTCTCGTTGAAACCGACCCGTTGGAGGGCTCCGACGGCGCGATCCGGGCGGCGCGGGCAATGGTCGAAGCGGAGCCGGAAACCTACCATTACCTCGATCAGTACAGCAACGACGAGAACTGGCGGGCACACCTCGCCACGACCGCGCCGGAGATCCTGCGCGACACGGCCGGCCGGGTGACGCACTGGGTTGCTGGATTGGGCACTACCGGCACCTTCGTCGGCACCAGCCGCGGATTGAAGGCGATAAACCCTGCTATCCGCTGCATCTCCGTGCAGCCCTCTGGGCCGTTTCATGGCCTTGAGGGGCTCAAGCACCTGCCCAGCGCGCTGGTGCCCCGGATCTACGACGCAACGCTCGTGGACGAGAACCTGGAGGCGCCCACGGAGGCCGCGTACGCTCTCATGCGCCGGTTGGCGTTGGAGGAGGGAATCCTCGTGGGCCCGAGCAGCGGAGCGGCCCTGTGGGGCGCGCTGAACGTCGCGAGTCGACTTAGCTCTGGCGTCGTGGTCACCCTGTTCCCCGACAGCGGGGAGCGCTATCTCTCGGAGGCGCACCTTTGGCCCTGATCCTCGATCCTGGCGTGTTGGAGCGCTTGCACGCGCACGCAACGGAGGGCTATCCCTTCGAGGTCGTCGGCCTGCTCGCCGGTAGCCGAGCGGAGCATCGCGTCACCCGCATCGTGCCCCTCGTGAACGAGCGCGCCGATAGCCCGCGAAACCGCTACTCGGTCAACGGGCTGGTGGTGTTGCGAGCGGAGGAAGCGCTGATCGCCGAGGGCTTCGACGTGCTGGGCACCTACCACTCCCACCCCGATCACCCCTCGCGCTGGTCCGACTTCGATCGGGATCACGCGCTCCCCAACCTCAGCTACATCATCGTTTCTGTCAGCAACGGCCACGTTGCCACCACCCAGTCCTGGCGCCTGCGGGAGGACCGCAGTCAAATGGACGAAGAACCCATCCAAGTGGAGCCCCCCATGTCGGTAAACATCCAGATCCCCTCCGCCTTGCGCTCGTTCACCGATGGCCAGGCCGCCGTCTCGGTAGCCGGCGAAACGGCAGGGGCCGCGCTCCTCGCGCTCACGACGAGCTTCCCCGGGCTCGCGCGGCACCTGCGCGGCGAGGATGGCCAGCTCCGCAGCTTTGTGAACGTCTACAAGAACGACGAGGACATCCGGTTCCTGGGTCGGGACGCCACCCCGCTTGTAGACGGCGACACGCTGATCATCGTTCCGTCCATCGCCGGCGGCGCGGCGTGACCCCCCTCAGCAACGACGAGATCGCCCGCTATTCGCGGCACCTGATCCTCGGCGAGATCGGCATGGAGGGTCAAACGAAGCTGAAGAACAGCGCCGTGCTCTGCGTGGGCACGGGCGGCCTCGGCTCGCCGTTGTTGCTGTATCTGGCCGCTGCGGGGGTAGGCCGGATCGGCATCGTGGACTTCGACGTCGTGGACGCTTCCAACCTCCAGCGGCAGATCATTCACGGGACCAGTACGGTGGGAAAACGCAAGGTCATCTCGGCGCGTGACCGGATCCACGACTTGAACCCGAACGTGCAGGTAGACCTGTTCGAGGAGGCGTTCACCGCCGAGAACGCCATGCGGATCGCGGCACCCTACGACGTGGTGGTGGATGGCACCGACAACTTCCAAACGCGCTACCTCGTGAACGACGTGTGCGTGCTCCTCGGGAAGCCGAACGTCTATGGCTCCATTTTCAAGTTCGAAGGCCAGGCGTCGGTGTTCAACTACGGAGACGGGCCGAATTACCGCGATCTCTACCCGGAGCCGCCCCCCCCGGGCCTCGTTCCCTCCTGCGCGGAGGGCGGCGTGCTCGGCGTACTGCCGGGGTTGATCGGGACCATCCAGGCGACGGAGACGATCAAGCTTTTGCTCGGCCTGGGCTCCAGCCTCTCGGGGCGGCTGTTGCTGTACGATGCGCTGGCGATGACGTTCCGGGAGCTGAAGCTGCGCCGGGATCCGAACGCGCCGAAGATCGAGCGCCTCATCGACTATGACCAATTCTGCGGTGTGCCCAAGAAGGCGGGGTCGAAGGAGGAGCATCCGGGGGCTTCGGGAGCGTTCCGCCGCATGACGGTTCACGAGGTGGCCGAGCGGCGCGCTGCGGGCTGGGCGCCCTATGTGCTGGACGTTCGGGGGGCCGGGGAGGCGGCGATCGTGCGGTTCGATTGGGCCGACCGGCTCATCCCGCACACGGAGGTGGGCTCGTACCTCGCAGAGTTGCCCAAGGATCGGGAGATCCTGGTGCACTGCAAGCTCGGCGGACGCTCCGCCCAGGCGGCGAAGGTGCTGGCGGAAGCGGGCTTCGACGTGGTGAACCTCGAGGGCGGGATCACCGCTTGGGCTCGCGAGATCGAGCCGGGGATGCCCATCTACTGAAGCGGCAGGGGGCCGTCTGCGCGCGTGACAGGAGCGCCGCACTCTTGACGTGGCGCTGACAGGGAAGTGTACCCGCCCATGGTGCAGTTCCCGGGTGCGCCGAGGGGCGATGGTTTCGCTGCACATTACGGGTGCATGTGCCGTTCCGCTCGCGCTTCCCCCGCACCTTTCAGCGCACCCTGTTGTTGGTGCCAGCGCTGGTGACTGCGCTTGCGCTCATTGCGGTGGGGGCCGCACGGTACACCTCAGCGGTGCCCTGTCAAGCCATCGTTGTGACGCACGATCGGGACAACTGTTACAGCCGGCGCCTGGTTGCGATGACCGGAGCGGAGACGGCCGAAGCGGCCGAGGTCGCGGAAGCGATTCGTGATCCGCTCATCCGTTCGGCGTCCGTTGTGGCTTGGGCCAAAGCCAACCGCGGGCAGATCAGCGCCGACGCGGCGACTGGCGTGTGTCGATTCGCAGGCGAAGCCGCCGGTAAGTGTCGCTACCAGGTGCAGGCTGGCCACCTCGGGGCCCCGTGAACCTGGCGCTTCTGTTGGCGCTGGGGTGTGGACCCGGCGAGCCGTGTGACGAATACCGGGACAACAATGTGGTCTGGCCCGCCTGTATTTCGCGCTGGGCGGCCTCCGCCGAGACCGTGACCGAGGCCGAGCGCCGCTGCTCCCAAGCGCCGGAGGAAGACGCGGAGTGCCGTGAGGGTTGGGCCGAAGGGGCTTGGACGAAGCCGAATCCGCCCACTCGGGACCAATTGCTGAGCTTTTGCCGGTCCGACGAGTGCGCGTTTCGCGCCATCGACGCGAAGCCGCCCGACAATGTGGTCGACACCATTCAACTGTGCGAAACGCGGGTAGGCAGCCTGGGCGCGGACTGCGCCACCCACGCGTATGCGCGCTGGGCCGTGAAGGCTCCCAACGAGGCCGAGATCGCCCGGGTTCGCGCGGTGCCGTCGGTTTACGCCGCGAGGTTGGACGCGGCGCTGGGCCACATGTTGTACTGCCAGGAGCCAAGCGGCATGTGCCCCGCCGACTACGGCCCGGCGTGCGCGGCCGCCCAGGGGGAGGCCGCGGCAGCGCCGGGCTTCTGCGACGAATGGCGGACGCGTTCGGTGTCGACCCAATCGTTGACCCAACCCGCCACGCTTTCGCGGCCGAACATGCCGCCGTTGGGGCCGGCAGATGGGGGTGGGGCCGGGCCGCCAGGCACCGATGCGGCGCCGACGGCCGTTCCAGACCCTCACCACTCCGGGCCGGCGGAAACCGGCGCGCCGGGGGGGGCAGCGGGCGGCGCAACGATGGCTCCCGCCACCTCGCAAAGCGGCGGCCAACCGCTGCCGCCGCTGCCGGGGACTCCAACGGGACCGGCGGTCGTTTCGCCGAGGTAGAATCTCGGGATGGAGTTCACACCTGCCACCGCGGCGCTGCGAAGGGGAGGGCGACTCGCTCACCCCCCCAACGGCAACGGCGCCGCTTCCACCAAATCCGCCGTGGTGATCAACAAATACGCGCGCGGCGATTCCAACTGAAGGCGCAGCACCGCCGATTGTGCTTCCGGCGAAACGGTGCCCCTCAGATCCAGCGGCGGAACCGGAAACGCGGATGTGGGGATCGTTTGACTTAGCGTCTCAACGTCGTCGACCACCAGCGAAACGTGCAGCGTTCCAAACACGCCCGCCGGAGCGACCGCACCGCCGAGATCGAGCTGGGTGGCCCCTGAAATCAGCGCAGAGAGGGCGTCGGGCCCAACCCGGAGCGTGAGCTCATCCCCGGGGTACAACCAGAGCCCCTTGTGTTTGCCGCACACTCGGGAGGGGTCCAAACGGAAGGTGTAGACGTGGTCTCCGGCGTTTGGGTCGCGCCCGTCCGAGAAGCTCACCTTTGCACCAGCGCCGGTGTGGGTCAGCTTCATGATGGGTTTGCCATCCGCCCCGAGGATCTCCTTGATCGGCTTCCCGTCCTCCAGCAGATCGAGTGGGGAGCAGCCGGTCCCGGCGGCGTCGAACACTTCGCCATGGGAGGGCACGCCAAACGAGGAGACGTCGTAGATCCAGAGGTTCGGCTCCTTCGCTGCGGCGGGCGGATCCGTGAGGAGGGGCAGCCAGGGCGGCGCGGCCGAGTAGGCGGGCTCGGCCTGGGCGAGCGGAACGGTCGTCGGCGGGTCGGCCTTTCCGACGAGGTATTGCGGCGCCTCAGGGGTGCCGGTGACGACGCGCTCCAGCAGCAACCACGGCCCATCCGCCGGGGAGGTGACCTCGATGGACCACGGGCCTGAGGCCGCCGAGGGTGCCGTCGCGACCGCCTCAAGCGCGTGCCCTCGGCGCCCGAAAGAAGCTCCGCCTGAGCCGGCGACGCTCAGCGTGGGGATGCCCGCTCCTTCCAGCGTTACGGCCGCTTTTACCCGTACAGTGGGCACGCCGCCGTTCGGTGGACCCGCCACGTCCAGGCGCACCGTCGTGCCTGGGTAGACCCACCAGGCCTCCTCCCAGCCGCCGCCGATCATCGGCGCATCGGCGCTCAGCCCCAGCCGGTAGGTGTGCTGCTCGGCCGACTCCGGGCCGGGGCCGCTGGGCGAGAACTTCACATGGTCGTCGACAAAATAGCCGGCGCCGCCGCAGGTCTTGGCCGTGAGCTCCGGGAGCGCGTGCATCTGGAGCGGCTTGTCGTCCTCGAACACCACCACGGGCGATACCAGGCCGTGGCCGGCGCCGATCAGCGCGCTCTCCCCCAGGCCCTCCCAATTGACCAGCTTCGCGGTGTAGTTGCAGGGTTGGGTGCCGCGGTGAGGCTCGATGGCGGGGAGCGTCGGTGGCGTTCCGGTTCGAGCCCCGGTGACGTGCAGGCGCGGCGGGCGGGGCGCTGCGGGTGCGAGCCTCGGTCCTCCGACGCCGACGGCGCGGAGGGCCTCCACCAGCTCGGGCGTGAACCGGCTTCGCCCGGCCTTGGAGAGGTGCACGCCGTCGCCATACGCGCTCGCGCTCAGGTCGGCGTCGCGCAGGTCCAGGTAGCCGGCGCCTACCCGGCCCAGCAAGGCCACGACCTGTGGCTCCAGCTCGGCAGGAACGGCGTCGATCGAGCGCTTCGCCTCGCCGAGCGGCGACCGCACGAAGAGCACCTGCGCGCCGTGGCTGTGGGCGAGCCGCACCACGTCGGGGATGAGCGTCGTCGCGACGTTGCCGTCGGAGGCGCCCTCGCCGATCTCGGCCTCAACCACCGGCCCAACGTGCCGCACGCCGGCCTTCTGGTTTTCTTCCTCGAAGAGCGTTGCCAGCGCAGGCGCCGCGTGGGCGTTTCCACGCACCGCCAATGGCTCTGCGCCCGGCTGGGCCAGGAGCGCGCCCACCGCGAGTCCGCGGATGCCCTCCATGAGCGAGGTATGCCACGTTGTACGTCGATCTAGCGCGGCCTGGAGGCGCGGATCTGCGAAGGCCTCCCCGAACACCTTCTGGTTGATCACCGGGTCGGGGAGGGTGAGCTGGGAGGCTAGCTGAGCCCGCTGGGTGGCCGTCGGCAGCGCGGACTGCGACATCATCGCGAGCGGACCATATACGATAATCAGCTTCGGTGCGTATCCCGCGGCATAGACCCGATCTTGAAGGACGGTGTACCACACGGGCATCCCGGTGCCCTTCACGCCCAGCGGCACGACGGTCGTGGGGGTGCCGAACAGCGAAGCGATCGCCTCGGGGTCGAGATCGGTGCCCACCTTGGAGTTGCCTAGCAGCACCACGTCGGCGCCGCCGGCTCGCGTGAGGCGCAGATCAAGCTGGTGGGCCGCCGTGGAGATCTCGATCGGCGCGTCGGCCGGGGGGGCCTCACGGAGGAGCGCCCCCACGGCCAGCAGCACGAGGAGCGGGGCGATGAGCGCGAGGAGGCGGGGCATCGACCGTTCAGTCCGATCCGACGAGGGCGGCGCGGCCGAGGAGGATCCACGGCGCTGCGGACGGGGAAGATACCTCGACTCGGGTCGGGCCGTTGGGCGCGCGGGTCAGCGGCCAGCGGGGCGGCGCCGACCGCAACGCGTCGGCCTTGAAGGTGCCGTCCAGCACGACCCCACTGGCATCGGACACCCTCACGACGATGGGTGTGTCCCCGCCCGCGTCGCCGAGCATGCCGCCCGCCAACTCCAGGGCCCAGGTCGCGCCGGGTCCGTCAACCTCCGCTGTCCAAACCTGATGATCCCCGGGGTAGAGCCAGCGACCGTGCCCGGGCGCGCACGCCCGTTTGGCGTCGAGAGAAATCGGCACTTCCAGAGCGGACAACGCCGAACAGTCGGTGCTCTCCACCGTGAGCGTTGCGCCCCGAAGGCTGGCCCGTGCCTTGGTGAGCGTGGTGTCGAGCGGCGAGCAGCCGCCCACCCCGCTCCGCTCCATTGCGTCGCCCGCCTCGGGGATGTGCAGGGCGGCGGCGTCAGCGAGCAGCACGGAGGGGCGAGGGGACTTTCCGGTGACGCGCAACGGGGCCAGCGCAGTCGGCGCCGCGACGTCGATCGGGGCGTGGATCAGGTCGATCGTGCGCGCGGCGACGGGACGGGTAGCGCCAGAAACAGAGCGTACGAGAACCCATCCGGCGCTGCTGCTCACGTCGAGGGCGGTGCCCCGGCTCACGACGGCGATGGAGAACGCCCCCGGCGCGAGCTCGTGGTCGGCCTCTCCTGCGCGGATCTTGGCCTTTGAGGGCGCCCAGCCCGCGAGCGCGGCACCTCCGCCCAGCGTTTCGAAGCGCAGCGTCGTCCCGGGCCCCACCCACCAGCCAGCGGGGCCCGCATCACCACGCGCGGCGGCGATCGTCGCCAACGAAACGCGCACGGCGGCCGTTCGTTTCGCCTCCACCGCCGCTATCAGCGAGGTGCCCTCCGTGTTCCAGCGGTGGTCGCACGCCGTCGTGAGCGCGCCGAACGGAATTTCCTTCGGGCCAAGCTGAACGCGGAGCGGGGAGGTGCCCGCGAAGCCGGCAGCCGCCAGCCGGGCAGGCGCGAGCCCAGCTAGCTCCGGGGGCAGCGCGGCCACGGCGCGGCACGCGCCGGCGGAGCCGAAGGCCAGCGCCGGGATCGTGGGGGGCGTTGTCCACGTCGGCTCCGCAGGCGGCGCAATGAACGCCGGATTCGGGAGCGGGGCGCCGCCGAGCCAGTCGCCGATCCGGGTGAGCTCCCGCCCCAGCGCCGCGGTGACGGTCGCCCGCCCGGCCTCGTTCATGTGTACACCATCGCCGTACCAGCGCTCATCCATGAATTCCGCGCGTAGATCGAGCCACCCGCCGTTGGCTTCGCGGATGAGCGTGCGGGCGGCGGCCTCCTCCGCGGCCGGGACCTCGTCCTCCAGCGCGCCGCTCGGCGCGGTGGGCTGACGAACGAACAGCACGCGGGCGCCGTTCTCGCGGGCCACGTGCACGATCTCGGCGAGGAAGCTCGCTTCCACCGGGAGTGGGCTCACCTCGACCGCAAGCTCGGGCGCCTTCGTGCGCGTGCCCACGCAGGCAGGGCCAAGCGCGTTTAGATACTGGGAAAGCTGCGTTTCAGGCAGGGCGCCGCCGAAGAGGCGAAGCAGGCTCGGCGCGGAGGCGGGCGTGAGCTGCTGGGCGAGGGTCGCGCGCGCGTTTGCGTTCGGGAGCGTGGTCGTGAGCGCCGCGCTCAACGGCGCATAGATCAGGATACCCTTCGGCTTCTGCCCAGTTGCATAGACGCGTTCGCTGAGCACCGCGAACCACACCGGCGCCTGGGTGCCGTTCACGCCGAGCGGGACGTAGCGCGCGGCGGGAGCCGGTAACGCCGCGATCAATGCGGGGATATCGATATCGGTGCGCACCTTGCTGTTGCCGAGCACCACCACGTCGGCGGAGGCGGCGAGCCGTGACTGCAGCTCCTTTGCCGACGGCGTCAGCGCGCTGTCGGTGGCGAGCGCGGCCACGGGAACGCCGAGGAGCACGAGGAGCGTCGCGAGGGCACGAACGCGAGGCGACATTGGGTCAGCTTAGCCCAGCGCTACGTCGTTACGCCCTTGCGGTTGCGATACAGCTCGCCGTCCACCACCTCGCGCATCTTGGCCTCGTCGAATTTACCGCCGAGGAAGGCGTTTACAACGCGGGCCGCTTCGGCCGGCTCCTTCACCGCCGTGTCGTACCGCACCTCGATCATCTCGAAGTTGTCGCGTTTGCGGGACAGAATACGCACGCTCGCCAGGTGGTTCATGTAGGCGTCGATCATCAGGCTGTCGTCACTTTTGTCTTCCTCGCCGCGGTGCTTCAGCATCTTGTTCTGGCTGGCGATCACCTCGCTCAAGTCGCGACGCATGAAGATGATCCGGTACCGGTTCTCGTCCGGCAGATCCTTGAGCAGCCAGGAGATCACCTTGAGCGCCTTGCCGCGCCCCTCCCGGATGTAGGACTTGTCCTGCTCCTTCTCCAGGTCCTTCACCCGCTCGTACTCGTAGTAGCCCTTGGGGTTGTCGATGTCGGCGGTGCGCACGGCGTCCGTCATGATCGCCACGCCGGCCGCGTCCAGCATCTTCATCATCATCGAGGTGCCCGAGCGGGGCAGGCCCGACACGATGATGATCGGTTCGCCGAGGTCGGGTTTGAAGAGCCGCGAAAAGAAGCCGGGCATATACGTTCCGAATCAGAGAGTGACGCCGAAGAGATCCTTCAGCAGGAAACCGGCGAGCAGGGAGACCCCGAAGAACCACGCGAGCACGCCGCCTTCGCCATCGGGGAGGCCGCGGAGCGGCTGGTCGTCGCGATCGAGGATGGAGATGCTCTCGATGGGCGAGTCGGCCGCGGGCACGGGTTCGGCAGGGTAGAGGAGCGCTTCCCACGACTTGGTCCGTAGCACCGAGACCTTTCGGGCCTCCCCGCCAACGGCCAGCGACTTCTCTTCGGTCACGCTGCCCGCGTGCAGCTTCAGCACGAAGTCTCCGGGTGCGTCAAGGCGAACTCGCCAGGCGATCTCGCCATCCGCGCTGCGTACCGGGGGGGCATCGAGGGAGAGTCCCGCCGGCAGCTCCAGGGTCACGTCTCGGACGGCCACGCCCTGGACCTCGCCGTCCAGTTTCGCGACAATCAACACCGTTTCTCCAACGGGCAGGGGCGCCTGCGCGTAGTGCGAAACGAGCTGCACCAGGATCGCGGTCATCGGCACGATCATCACGAGCATCGGAACGATGTTGTACCCGAGATACATCACGTTGTAGGCCAGGGCTTTGGCAGTCGCGGGCAGCACGACACGCAGATCGTCGCGAAACAGCACGATCTCCAGCAGGTGCACCTGGATGAAGTTCTTCGCCCGCGTGATGCCGGCCTGGTTGCTCACCGCCTTGATCACCAACAACGCCAGGATCCCGCCCAACAGCGGCCAAAGCACCAGGTCGAACCACGGGAAGCCGTGGCCGAAGGGGGCGAGCACCACATTGAAGATCGCGGTGAAGATGGCGTTGAAGCTACCCATCGAGCGAGCCTACGAGATGTAGCCGAGGCCCTTGAGCTTCGCGCGGATGTCGGTGTCGTTCTTCGTGTCTTCGAAGTGCAGCATCTCCTTCTCGAGGATGTGCTGGACGAATTCCTCCGTCGTCGCGTACCCGGCCACGTCCGCAACCTTCGCGATGCGGGCGTGGAGGTCCTTGTCGATCTTTACGTTCACGGTCTTGCCGAAGCCAAACATGGGAGCCTCCCGGTTCAGGGGGTGATGAAGGATTTGCCGCGCATCTCGGGCAGCGGCGCGAGGCCGTACCACGCGAGCAGTGTAGCCGTGACATCGGTAAGGTTGTGCGCCTCGCCGAGAATGGGGCGGCTGGCCAGAACGACGCCGGGAACCACCTCCGGCGCCATCAGGTGGTTGCCTGACCACCGGGACGTGTTGTCCTCGATCTCGGCCTCGACGATCTCCCCCAGCGTAGACTCGTCGGAGTGGCCGTAGCCGCGGTCGTAGCCAATGACGAGATCCGGCGCGTCTGCGAGGCGAGCGCCATGGTAGATGTCGGCGCCGCGATCGACGCGGCGAACCACCGTTTTCTGGTCCGCGGGATCCCGGTACCCGAGCAGATCCGCCGTGATTGCCGCCTCGACACGCGCCACATCACCCGCCGACACGATGCCCTCGGCCTCACGCCCGGCGACGTTGAGGTACAACGAGTTGAACCCGAGGGCGTAGGCCTGGGTCTTGGACCAATCCACGTCTCCCGTCGTGAGGCGGCCGGTGGTCTTGCCGTCCTTCAGCGTGAGGTACCCATGATCGCGTAGCCAGGCGTTGAGGTGCACCTTTCGGGTGAAGGGCTGGAAGCCATGGTCGCTCATCACGATGAGCAGCGTTTCTGGGGGGAGCTCCTGGCGAACGCGGCCCACAAGGCTGTCAACGTGCTGGTAGTAATGCTCGATGTCGAGCGCATGCTTGGCGGCCGAGGTCGCTTCCCACGCCGGGTGGCGAGGCGCGGACGGCTCTTTCGGGTCTCCGTGGCGCCACAGCATGTGGCACTGCAGGTCGATGTCCGAGAGGTAGAAGAAGGTCGCATCGCCCCGGTCGAAGCGGGCGAGGGCGACGTCGAGCATGCCGCCCGCGTCGTGCTGCACCAGGGCCACCTGCTTCGCGTAATCATCGTCGTCAAAGGTGCCATCTTTGAGCGCGTTCGTCTCCTCCGGCATGCCCTGGGTGTAGTACTGGCCTTCCAGCACGTCCGCGAGCTCGGTGGCGAAGTCGTCCGGGGTGGAGATCGCCTGGGGGGGCGCGTCCGCGGCGAGGTTCACCGGCGAGGCGTAGAGCTTGAAGCCGGGGCGAAGTTCCTTGGCGTAGAACCGCACGGATCCGCCGAGGGCCATGGCGCCGGCCGGCAGGGCATCGAAGCTCACCGGCATCCAGTCGGTCCATTCGCCTTCTTGAAGCACGGCGACCGATTCGCCGACCTTGACCATGGCCACGTCGGCGTCGGGGTCGATCGACACGGTAACGGGCACGGTCAGATAGTCCGACTCGCCGGGCATCTGGCCAGGTTCGAGGTGAAAGAGATCGGGCGGACCCTTGAGGATCGCCTTCACCGTGTCGCCCTTGCCGTCGAGATCGAAGTCTTCCACCGTAACGAGCTGCACGTCGGCCTTGAGTCCGTGCCCCGGCGGCGCAACCGGCGAGGTGTCGGTAATCCAGGTGTATTGCCCGTATCCGCCGCGCATGTCGACCGTGCCCATGCCGGAGAGCGTCTTGGCGTCCGACTCGGTCACCGGGTAGTTCCCGGGGATCCGGTAGACCTCGACGTCCACCCCCGCGCCATCAAGCACGTCCCACCAGGGCGTACCGCTGCGGTTGTTGATGATCTCGTCGCCCGCGCTCACTGGGAGGTTGTAGCCGAACAACTTGACGCTGGTGCCTGGATCGCCCGGCGGCGGCGTGGCGGAGCTGATGGGCAGGTACGTCAGCGGATCGCGGTGAACGAAGTCGTAGATGCCGTGCCCGCCCGGGTCGAGGCCCGTCACGAAGTTCGACCACGCGACGGGGCTCTGAGGCGGGTTCGAGGTCTCCAGGTCCTGAAAGGCCCCGTCCGCCGCGAGCTTCGCGAGGTTGGGGGCCTTGCCCTCTGCGATCAGGCGGCGCAGGATGGTGGGATCCATCCCATCGACGCCGAGCACGAAAACACCAGGTTGATCGGGGGATGTGTTCTCGCCCGAACAGCCTGCACCCAGGAGCAGCAGGAGGACGGCCCTACGCATCGCCGGACTCCGGCGCCTGTCCGAGGGGGAAGATCCGCGCGCCGGGGGCTGACCCGGACTGTGGGAGCGAGCGTGGGTCGAGCGCGCCGCCCACCTCCGCACTGTCCGCGTTGCCCGCGAACAACATCCGCCCCTGCATGTGCTTGGGCGGGGCATGCCCGAACAGGGAGAGGATGGAGTAGGGGATGTCCATGATGTGCGGCTTGTCGAGCTTGATCTTCCGGTTGCAGAAGAACACGCCGGGCACGATGGAGGGGTCTACGCAGTGGTCTCCCGACCAGCTCTTCGTGTTGTCTTCGAACACGGTCGGCGTGACCGAGCCGGTGGCACACCCCCACGAGCTCCGGTAGCCCCCTTCGTAGCCAACGAGGATGTCCGGCGCGTCCAGCCGATAAGGTCCATCGAAACACTCGAAAGCGGCCACGGCCTTGCGCACGGCGCGGGTGTTCGTCTCCTCGTCCACCAGCGCATCCAGCTTGGCGCATAGCTCGCGAACCAAGGCCTTGTACGGCTCCCCCTCTGGCACGATCCCCGACTTCTCCCGGCCTTTCCGGTTGATGAACAACCCGGTGAGGCCCAGCGAGAACGCCTGCGTGCGGGACCAGTCCACGTCCTCGAACCAGTCGCCGGACAGCGTTTTTCCATCTTTCAGGGTGAGGTATCCCTCGTTGCGGAGCCAGGTGTTGAGGTTCACGCCGCGGCGGAAGTTGGTGAAGCCGTGGTCGCTCATCACCATCACCACGGCGTCTTCGCCGACCGTTTCCAACACCTTGCCGATCACGCCGTCCATCCGGGTGTAGACGCGCTCGATGGCATCGGCGTACGCCGTGGATTCTTTGTCCCGGTTCGCCGGATGCGTCGGATCCAGGTACCGGTAGAACATGTGTTGAACGCGGTCGGTGGTGTCGAAAACCGTCGTGACGAGCCCCTCGCGCGTATGCTCGATCGCGTCGAACAGCATCTTCTCCCGCTCGTCGCAGAACGCCATCGCCTGATCGAAGAACGCACCCTCGTCGATGACCCGCTCGTTGAGCGCCCAGGTGTCCTCCGCTAGCCCCAGCGTCGCGTACGGACCGAAGCGCTTCGCCAGGTACACCGCGTACACTTCCGGATGGCTGATCGGCATCGCCGGGCTCTCCGGGTCGATGTGGATCGGCGTCATGTACAGGCTCACCTCGGGATCTGCCGAGATCAGGTAGAACTTGGCGATCCCGGAGACGTTGATCCCCGGCCCCCCGTTGAAGTTCAGGTGCACCCAGTCGGAGTAGACGCGGAGCCCGAGATCGAACGACTCGCCGCCATCCAGCTCGATCTTGACCGTTCCCGGCTCGCCAGCCTTGCTCGTAACCGTCAGCGTGAACGGCAGCGTCATACGCCCGCCATCCTTCACCATGCCGTTGTCGGGACCGACGATGCGCGAACGGATGATGTTGCCCTTCCGACGCAGCACCGTCTGCTCGCCGCCGGTGAACGCCGCCTTCCCTTCGGCGTTCGCCGTGGAGAAGAAGCTGAACGTGCCCTGGCTCCCGCGAAGATCGGGCACGCACATGCCGGAGAGCAGCAGGCCGCGGAACGGCACGGGCGGGAAGGTGATGGGCACGCGCTGGATGATGGAGGGGATGTGCTTCTCCCCGAGTGTCTTCCAGAACGCCACGCTCTTCTGGAGCAGCTTGATCTTTGGTTTTTCCAGCGGGATGATGTACTTCCCGATGTTGAGCACGCGCTCCGCGTTCTTGATGTCGGTGCTGGAGAGGATCGGGGCGTATGTGCAGGGGTCCCGCGTGAGGAAGTCGTAGATGCCGTGCCGGGAGGGGTCCACACCGGTTGCAAACGATGACCACGCCACGGGGGACATGGAGGGGTTGCTGGTGTCCAGCGCGCGAAAAACACCATTTTCGGCCAGCTTCTGGAGGTTCGGCAGGCGCCCCTCGCGAAGGAAGCGCGTGGTGATCCCCGGATCCATCCCGTCGAGGCCCACCACGATCACGCGGCGCGCGAGCGCGTTCTTGTAGGGGTTCCCGACGCGGATCATCCGGATCAGGAACGTGAACGGCCAGAGCAGGATCGTGCCGATCGCAAGGGCAAAGGCCGCGAGCATGACCGCGAGGGAGCCTGCGAACGCGAAGCCGGCGCCGGGGCCGATGTAGGCGTGGGCCAGCGAAGGGCTCAGCAGCACCGCGAGCGCGAACGCGAAGGACGGTCGGAGCCGGGGGCTGGGTGCCATGACGGGGCGCGTGTATAGTCAGCCGCCCCCCGCCGGGCTACCTGCCGCCGCGCCACGAATCGTCGTTCCCCGAGGCTCCCATGACCCTCCTTCGCTCCGCTGCTGTCGCCTTCTTCCTCGCCGCCTGCGCGGGTGGTCCCGACGTGGAGGCGCTCCAGGCGGGGGTGGACGCGGCGATCGCCGCGAAGGACTACCCGGGGGCCGTTGCCAAGGCCGACGAGGCGCTGAAAATCGAGAAGATCCTCGCAGACCCGGCGAAGGCCTGGCGCTTCGAGTCGGGACGCGTGAACGCGTTGGCCGCGGGCGGTAAGGGGGCGGACGTGCTGTCCTCGCTGGAGCGGCTCGCCACACCCTACTCGGCCCAGGTCACCGCCTCGTTGTACCTCTCGCTGGCCGACAAGCTCCGCGCTGCGGGAGATGGCGCCGGGTACACCAACCTGCTGGACGCCGGCAAGAAGAAGTTCCCCGATGAAGTGGCGTTTCAATCCAAGCTCGACGAGCTGAAAACCTCGGCGGATCCCGCGGAGGTCGAGCGCCTCAAGGCGCTCGGGTACCTGTAGCGCCGATGGTGTCGCCAGTCCCGGTCACCCTGCTCACCGGGTTCCTGGGCGCGGGAAAAACGACGCTGCTCAACCGGCTTCTGGCCGATCCCGACGCGCCCCCGACGGCGGTCATCGTCAACGAGTTCGGTGCGTTGGGCATCGATGGGCGGCTGATTGTCGGCGCCTCGGATTCGGTGATCGAGCTGCGTAACGGGTGCATCTGCTGTGAAGTGCGGGAGGACCTGCGCCGAACCGCCACCGAGCTGCTCCAAAAGCGAGCGAGGTTCTTTCGGCCCTATCGCTTCGAGGCTCTCATCGTGGAGGCCTCGGGGCTAGCGGCGCCCGGGCCGTTGATCCAGACCTTCCTTCTGGACCCCATGCTGGCCGCGGAGACGCGCGTAGGCGGCGTGGTGGCGCTGGCCCATGCCGGTAAAATCGTCGAACAACTTACTGAGTTCCCCGAGGCCAGCGCGCAGATCGCATGCGCGGATCACGTGATCCTCAACCACCTCGATCACGCGGCCGACATCGAAGGAGCCGAGCGCGCGGTTCGGGCGGTGGCCCCCCTGGCCCGGCTTGAGCGAGCGACCCACGCCGACGTTGAGCTGGGTGCGGTTCGTTTGGGCACCGGGGGCTGCCCCGAGGGCTGGCGGTTTCCCGCGCTCGCGACGCACGCCTCGGGGATCGTCACCGGCAGCTTTCGTACCCAAGCCGAGCTGGATCTCCAGAAGCTGAAGATGTTCCTGCAGTTCGTGGCGTCACGGCGCGGATGGGAGGTGCTGCGGCTCAAGGGCATCTTTCGGTGCCGGGGGCTGGAGCGGGCCGTGGTGGCCAATGGCGTATACCAGTGGTTGGAGCTGGGTCCTGGCTCGATGTACGCCCCCGAGTCGAGCGGCCTCGTGGTGATCGGGCGCAGGCTGGACCTTGCGGAGCTTCAGCGCGGCTGGGCCGCCATCGCGGGGGATTCTGGATAACGGGGCCGGCATTCCCTGGTGACGCTTGGCCGCTTGGACTGCGCTCTCTGCCCGCATCCGTGAGCTCGACGCTTTGGCTGGCGCCAGCTCCGTTCTGGAATGGGACCAGCAAACGCAGGCGCCGCCGAAGTCGGCCGACTCGCGTGGCGAACAATCTGCCTTGTTGCAGAGGATCTACCACGAGCGCTTCACGGCGCCCGAGGTGGGGGGCTGGCTGTCGGAGCTGGAGGGTGGGGCCTTGGACGCCACGCAAGCGGCGTCGGTGCGGCTCCTTCGTCGTAAGTACGACCGTGCCGTTGGCATCCCGACGAAGCTCGTGGAGGCGCTCGCGGTGGCCCGCTCCGAGGGCTTTCACGCATGGGTTGCGGCGAAGGCAGCCGACGACTTCACGAGCTTCGCGCCCAAGCTTCAGCGCTTGTTGGACCTCACTCGCGAGCAGGCAGCCGCCCTTGGCGCGGCGCGCTGTGCGCACCCCTATGATGCGTTGCTTGAAGAATACGACCCAGGCTCTACCGTTGGCGAGCTTCGCCCGATGTTTGAGCGCCTCGGCACGGAGCTGGGCACGTTCCTCACGGCGGTGGAGTCGCGCCCCCACCCCGCGGCCTTCGAGCCGAAGCTGGACGTGGAGGGGCAACGCCGCCTCTCGGAGCGAGTGCTGCGCGATCTCGGCTTCGACATGCTGGGCGGGCGCCTCGACAAAAGCGCGCACCCGTTCAGCATCGGCCTCGGCCCGGGCGATGTGCGGCTCACCACCCGGTTCATGGAGGACAATTTCCTCAGCGGACTCGGCAGCACGATCCATGAGTGCGGGCACGGGATGTACGAGCAGGGCCTCCCGAATTCGCTGGCGGGAACTGGCTTGAATCAGGCGGCGGGCATGGGCCTGCACGAGTCGCAGTCGCGGTTCTGGGAGAACTTCATCGGACGCTCCTTGCCCTTCTTCCGCTACCTCGCGCCGAGGATGGGCGCGATCTGGCCGACGCACGACTTCGCCCCGGAGCAGATGTTCGGCGCGGCGAACCGAGTACAGCGCTCGCTGGTGCGGGTGGAGGCCGATGAAGCCACCTACAACCTCCACATCATCGTGCGGTTTGGGCTTGAGGTCGCCGTGATGGAGGGGCAGCTCCAGGCGACCGATCTGCCAGGCGCGTGGGACGAAGCCTACCGGCGCACCGTCGGAGTCACGGCGCCGAGCGCGAAGGAGGGCGTACTGCAGGACGTGCACTGGTCGAGCGGCCTCCTTGGCTACTTCCCCAGCTACACCATCGGGAACCTCTACGCGGCAAGCTTCTCGCAGTGCATGCTGGCCGACCTGCCCGACCTTTGGGAACACGTGGAGCGCGGCCACTTCGCGCCGATCCTCGGGTGGCTGCGCACCCGCGTGCACGAACGCGGACATATCATGGATGCACCCGATCTATTCCGTGAGGTCGCCGGCTCCCGGGATCCGGTGGAAGACCTGATGTCGCACCTCTGGTCGCGACATGGCGAGCTGTATGGCGTGGCGCGTCCGCGCTAAGCGCACTGCACACCTTCTGCACCGCGGTGCCGTTGCGGACTCTCCGCCGCCAAGCCATGCTGTGAGCGAACAGGAGCGCACATGACCGTTTTGTTCTTCGTGTACGCGGCGGCCGCGGCGCCCAGCGGGTTCTTCGATCTGGGCTTTGTGCTCAAGGGCGCCGGTGCCTTCCAGAACGGCGTGGGCGCGCCGAGCGTGGAGTGGCGCGGCGACACCGAGGAGTACGTGATGTACTTCGAGGCCGCCACCGACGCCGAGGATGTGCCGGAGGGCTGTGCCAACAGCTTCCACATCGGCCGGGCCACTTCCCCCGACGGCGTCACCTGGGCCCTCGACGAGGCCCCGGTGCTTACCGCGAGCGGCGTCGCCGGAACGCCGCGCGAGTGCTCGGTTGCGCAGCCGGCGATCCTCTTCGACGGAACGCAGTGGAACCTGTTCTATTCGGCGTCGAAGTTGCCTAATGAGGGGGCAGCCACGAACGCGCCCAGCGGCATCGGTTGGGCCACGAGCGCGGACGGGATCGCCTGGACGGTGGTGGAGGAGGTGCTGGTGCCCTTCGTGGACACGTCGATCGGCCTGTCGAGCGCCGCCGCGCTCAACGGCGTCGTGTACCTCGAAGTCGCGGAGCTTCCGGACATCTTCCAGCTTTCCCGCCCGGTTGGCTCGAGCACCTGGAGCGAGCCGGTGCGGGTGCTCGATCACCTGTCCGTCGGGGAGTGGGCGGGGCACTGGGTGCACGGGCCCTCATTGGTGTGCGACGAAGCCGCGTCGCGACCGCTCGCGATGCTGTTCGGAGGCGACACGGAAGGCACCTTCGAGCGCGGCCTCGGCTGGGCGGAGTCGGCGGACGGGGTGAGCTGGGCGGTGGACACGAACAGCCCCTTGGCGGGAGGAAACCTCGACTATTCGGCGCTCAACCATTGGGATGTACTGCGTTCGGGCGCCGGGTACGTGGTGTGGTACAGCCGCACCGACGAAGAATCCGGTGAAAAGGCCGTTGGGGCGGCCGTCACCGACACGCAGCTTGGCGACCCGGCGCCGCGCGCGTGCCCCAGTCCGTGGGCGGTGGAGGAGGACACTGGCAGCGTCGACACGGGCGTGGGCGACACCGGGGACACGGCAGGCGACGACGGGGAAGATACGGATGAACCCGCGGAGTCTGGCGATTGCGGGTGCGCGAGTGGGGGCCCGGTCGCGGGCCTGGTCGGCGTCGGTTTGGGACTGCTGCTCCTCGGCACCCGCCGGCGCTGAGCGGGGCGGGAGAGCATCGGGACAACCGACGACGGGCGCACAACCGCCGTGCTGGATAGTCAGCGGTGCGCCGGAGCGTGTCGGATGGGTCTCGGAACCTGGGAATGGGGGGTCATCCTCCTGATCGTGCTGATCTTCTTCGGGGCCGGGAAGCTGCCCGATGTGTTTCGGCAGGCCGGGAAGGGCATCAAGGCGTTCAAGGATGCCTCCTCGGGTAAGGACGAGGATGAGGACGAGGACGAGGAAGCGGCCGCCGCGGCCAAGGCCAAGAAGGCCAAGCGGAAGGAGCTCGCCGCGAAGGATGATCTGGACGACGACCCGGAGGAGGTCAAGGCCCGTTCGTCCGCGAAGAAAGACGACGCCTGATCACTCCGTCTGGGGCGTCAAAAGCAGGTTTGCGTCCGCGCGTAGCTCAAGGCCCACGGAGCCGGTGTCGCGCACCGCGAGCAGGTCCTGTCGCAACAACGTGCGGAGCAGCTGTCGCGAGAGCGAGGTCGGCGTGCAGGGGTTGAAGACCAACGCCTTCTTCACCCGGTAGTTGCGCCCCCAACGGGCGTGCTGGGCCACCGCCTCCAACACCTCCGGCGCGGTGGGGCGCAGCGCCGCGATCTTGATGGCGTCGCGCTCCACGAGGCGGGGATTGTCCAGCAAGGCACGGATCACTCGCGGATCGCGGTCGTGGAGCAGCCGGTCGATCAGGAGTCGATCGCGCGCACGCGCCGCGCTGGTGCGCACGCCGGGAGAGAGGTCGAGGTGAGGGTTGTTCTCCGCGCCGGGGGCCCCGACGGCGGGACGATCCCCGAGGAAGCGCGCCGCCACATCGCGAAAGCCGGCGTCCCGCGCCGCCATGTACAGCTCCGTCACCCGGGCGTACGGCAGCTCGTGCACCACGGAGGGGTTCAGCGCCAGCTCAGAGAGCATCCACCGGCACTCGGCGTCGCCGCCCCGGGCGTTGAGATCCAGGCGATCGAGCACCGCGATCAGCGAGGCGTCGTCGAGGCCGTTGAGCCCCTCGTGCAGCACCGTTCGCCGGAGCTGCAGGTCGGCCACGCTCACGAAGCGGCGGCGCCACGCGGTGAGCAGTGTGTCGGCGTCGGCCGGGTCGTCCCGGTGCAACGCGAGCCGCGCGAGGACGGCGGGATGGGCGAGCGGCATCGTCGGAGCTTAGCCGATGGCGCCGGCGCGATACGTCGCCCGGATGTTCGCCCTGCTGTTCATCCTGCTCCCGCTCCTCGTCGGCTGTGCGCCAGATGACCCGAAGACCGCCGGAGACTGCGCGTTCGTGCTGGATCCGAACCGGAAGCAGGACTGCCTCGTGGCGGTGGCGCTGGTGATGTTCAAGGACGACGCCAAGAAGGGCGAAGCCTTCCTGGACGCTGAGCTCGCAGATCCCCTGCAACGTGACATGGTGTACATGCGGGTGGGCGTAGACGTGTACCCGAACGAGGCCGCATGGTGCGCGAAGATCAAGGAAGCAGCTTTGAAAGAGATGTGCAAGGCCCGTCAGCTCCGCCCGCACCTGCAGGCGCATGAGGGGGATGGTCGAGCCCCGCCGCGGGGAGCTCCGCCACCGCCGACCGCGCCGTGAAGGGCTGATGTTTCCCGATCACTCCGGAGAGTCCCCCCCGCCTGGCCCTGACCGCAAGAGAATGGAGGAGACGCTTGACGTACCGGTTCGAGACGGGGTCGGGGGGGACCAAGTCCGATGTTCGGGATGATCATAGGCGCACATTCGAGCCGCGGCAAGCATTCATTTTCACCAGTCGTCTGCGGCTTCGTGTGCCGCGACCTCGGATACCGCCTGCGCGTAGAGCGCGGAGAGGGGGTTCTCGTCGTCTTCCGGGAGGAGCCAGGCATCCGGATTCGCAAGGGTGAGGGGTAGGTTCACCGGGTTCTCCTCGGCGAGCAAGCTGAACGCGCTGCCGGGGTTCAGGCGTACCCAACGGGCGCCCGCCGCCTGGAGCACCTCGCCCAAACCAAAAACGTGGGGGTGGTCGGAGAGGTTGCTGAGCGCGTGATCGGCTTCGCTCCCGAGCAGCAAGAAGGGGAGGTCGGGGAACCGGGCCACGGCGGAGGCCGCCAGCCGGGAGGCATCCCGCGTGGCCCAGAAGCTGCGGGCCTCTTCCGCGTTGTCCCAAGGCGAAGCGAGTCCCGCGGTCGCCAGGGCGTCCGCGAGGGCGGGGGAAGCGGCGCGCAGTCCCGTTGCGGGGTCGGTGGGCGGATGGGGGGTGGCGTCGGCTGCACCGCAGCGGCCGTCGTGGTCGAGGTCGAAGCAAACCTCGTTGCCATCCACGGTGGGTGACAGGGTTGCGTTCAGGGCGCAGCTCACCCCCCAAGCCGGGTCCAGGGTGCAGCTACCCGGGTCGTATACTTCGTCGGTCGAGCCGAATTCCATGTTGACGAACTGCGCGCCCGCGGGGGTTTCCCAGGTCACGACCGCGGCGGGCTGGGGCACATCCAGGGCATCATCGGCGAGCGTCGCGACCGCGAGGTTGCCGCCATTGCTCTGACCGAGGAGAACGGTGACGCTGGGGTTGGCCACCGGGAAGCGCTCGGCGATCCGGCACCCTTCGCTGTCCACCGCGTTCCCGTGGGCGTAGCGGATCGCTTCGGCGACTGCCGCCCGCGCATTTGGCCCGCGAGCGTCGTCGGTGCCATCGCCCCAATCCGCGCCGGCCAGCGCCACCCGCACGATTACGGCGTTCTCGATGGCAATGTTGCCCTCCTCCGGCCGCGTGGTGGAGTACCATCGCCCGAAGAGTTGAACGACCACCGGCATGCTCGCCGGCTCGCCACCCGTGGGCGCCACAACCCGGGCGGCGATCCGACCAAAGTCGCTGTGGAGCTCAATGTCGAGGTCGGCGATTCCCTCGCCCGCGGCGAGGCAGGCGCTGCCTGAATCCTGGCCGTCCGTGTTGCAGGCGGTCGCGACGAGGGCGAGGAGCGCCATGCTCACGCGGCGCCCGTCGGCGTGAGCCCGATCGGCGCGCCCCACGCCTCGACGAACGCAGGCGGGGGGGGCGTCACGATCAGCAGGCGATCACCGGCGTTCGGCCAGGGTAGCTCGATCCACCAGGCGTGCAGTCCCAGGCTCGGCGCGGCCGGGCCGCCATAGGCTTCGTCTCCCCAGAGCGGCGCGCCGCTGGCGGAGAGGTGCGCGCGAACCTGATGGGTGCGGCCCGTGAGCGGAAAAGCCTCGATCAAGAGGTGGTTCTCGCGGCGATCGCGCACCGACCACCGTGTCTCCGCGGATCGACCGCGCCCGATCTGCACGCGCCCCCGCTGCCATTCTCCGAGCGCCAACGTACAGGATCCTTCGTCGGGCAACGCGGCGACAAGCGTGGAGCCGCCAGCAAGCGGCGCGCCCACGCCGTGCGCCAGGTACCCCTTGCGGACCCGCCGCTCCTCGAACGCCACGCTGATGAGGCGTTGGCCCGCCGCGCTCTTCGCCAGCACCAGCACCCCGCTCGTATCGGTGTCCAGGCGATGACAAACGAGAAGTCCAGATTCCGTGGCGATGCTCATGCCGCCGGTTCGCGGCGGGATCGTCGGGATTCCGGCGGGCTTGTCGATGACCTGGAGGTGCCGGTCCTGGTAGAGCACGGGGTACACGTCCGTTACATACCCCGGCGAAATGTCTGCCCGAACCCTTCCTGTCGAGTCGCTCACGTGGCGGCTCCCCGACTCGGCGCTCCAATTCGAGACCACCGCCGAGGTGAAGTCGCTCGAGACCTTCATCGGGCAGGATCCCGCGCTTGCCGCCATACGGCGCGCCGTGGCGATCCAGGGCCCGGGGTTCAACGTGTTCGTGGCCGGGCCGCGGTCCACGGGGCGGCTTGGGAGCATTGGCCGTATCCTCACCGAGCTTCAGCCTCCCCGGCGGGCCGCTCGGGACTTTGCCTACGTTCGCAACTTCGTCGATCCGGCGCGCCCCCGGTTGCTCACCTTTCCGCCGGGGCGCGGGCTGGCCTTCCGCAAAGAGGTGCTGCGCGTCGCCGCGCTGTTGGTGGAGGAAGTTCCTCGCATTCTCAACGGGGATGGCATCCGCACGGCGCGCGACAAGCTCCGCCAGGCCGCGGAGGTGGCCCAGCACAAGTCGATGACGGCGCTGGAGGCCCATGCCGAGGAGCTTGGCTTCGCGCTCGCCGCGCTCGATGATGGCGAGGGCCCGGGAACGCCAGCGGTGCTCTGGAAGGCGCCGCCGCTCGACGATGAAGATGAAGAAGACGAGGATGAGCCTCGGCTGTTGTCGAGGGCCGAGCTGCAGGTGATCGCCGACGCGGAGGGGCTGGAGCTGCCGATCCCGCACGAGAAGCTGGTGGCCGACTGGGATATTCTGGAGGCAGAGCTCGCGGCGGCAGTGGATGTTTCACGCACCGCCCTCCTGGCCGCGCTGCGCTCCGTGGGGGCCGCGGAGGCTGAGGCCGTTCGCGGGGGGGTTACGCCGATCATCAAGGAGCTTGGTCGGAAATGGCCCGGCTCGCGCGGCTGGCTCGCGGAGCTGCTCGACGAGTTGGTGGAGTGCCCCGAGTGGTTCGACGCGGAGGAGCCCGACCATCAGGCGCTCTTCGCCGCCTTCGCGGTGAACCTGGTCCACCTGGGTCAAAAGTCGCGCCGCGCGCCGATTGTTTCGGTGACCAGCCCCACCTGGGCCCAGCTGCTGGGCGGTGTGGAGGGCGAACCCGGCGCAATCGACCATCGTTCGATCCGTACCGGAGCGCTCTTGGATGCGGATGGGGGTTGGCTGCTGCTGAACGCGGCGGACGTGCTCCAGGAGCCCGGCGTGTGGAAGGTGCTCAAACGAGCTCTGGTCTCGGGCGAAGTGGACATTCAGAACCCGGAAGGACCGGGCGCCGGTGCCATGGGGCTGCGCCCCGACCCGCTGCCGATCGAGGTGAAGGTGATCGTCGCGGGTGAGCCCGGCGTATTCGCCGCGTTGTACTATGGTGATCCCGACTTCCGGAACCTGTTCAAGATCAAGGCGGAGTTCGAGGAGGACGCGGGGATCACCCCCGAGGTCATCGACGACTACGCCCGCTTCTGCACCCGTGTGATCAAGTCGGAGGGCCAGCCCCCGTACACCCGCAACGCCCTCGGGCGCGTACTGCGCTGGTCGGTGCGGGAGTCCGGGCGCGGCGGCCGAATCACGACGCAGATGGGCACCATCGCAGATCTGCTGCGGGAGTCCGCTTGTGAGGCGCAGGTTGAACGCTCGGAAACCGTTCACAGTCGCCACGTGGAGGCGGCATTGGCGGCGCGCCGATATCGCGACGGGCTGGCGGAGCGGCGCACCCTGGAGCTCATTCAGGCAGGCGTGGTGCAACTGGCCGTACAGGGGGCGGCCGTTGGCCGGATCAACGCGCTGGTCGTCTACCACCTCGGTGGCCTCGATTTCGGGCGTCCGATGCGGATCACCGCGACCGTTGGTGTCGGAAAGGCGGGCGTGGCGAGCCTCGAGCGCGAGGTGGGCCTCTCCGGGAAAAGTCATGATAAAGGCGTACAGATCCTCACGGGCTGGCTGCGCTCCCATCTTGGGCAGGTTCGCACGTTCGCGTTCAACGCCTCGCTCACCTTTGAGCAGTCGTACGGCCGGATCGACGGGGACAGCGCGAGCAGCACGGAGCTCTACGTCCTGCTCTCCGCCCTCTCGGGCCTGCCGATCGATCAGGGCATCGCCGTTACCGGCTCGGTGAACCAGTTCGGGGAGATCCAGTCTGTCGGCGGGATCAACGAGAAGATCGAGGGCTTTTACGCGACGTGTGTCGCGCTGGGGCTCACCGGGGATCAGGGGGTGATCATCCCCGCCTCGAACGTCGTCGATCTCTGCCTGGACGACGCCGTCGTGGAGGCGTGCGCGGCCGGCCGTTTCCGCGTGTGGGCCGTCGGAGACGTGGCCGAGGGTGTGGAGCTGCTGATGAAGGCGCCGATCGCCACCGTGCTCGCGCGCTGCGGGGAAACCCTCGACCGCTTTCAGGACATCGCCAGGCTTCAAGGCCGTAAAGAGCGACCCCCGTCAGCGACGTAGCGCCCACCACGCGCGCCACCGCCAGAGCCGGTCTTGCCGCCGCTTGTACGGCGGCGCCCCCTCCGTGGAGCTGAGTGTGCGCTGAAAAAGGCCCTTCGCCTCTGCCTCATCGCCGGTCGCCCGCGCGGCCACGCCTGCCTTGTACCAGGCCTCCGCGAACGAACCGTGCACCGCGATCGCCCGTCGGTACGCCACGAGCGCCTCTGCCGGCCGCCGCTGCGCGAGATAGTGATCTCCAAGGGTCTTCGCCGGCTCTCCCCAACGGAGCTCCCGTCGTAGCCGCAGCGCCTCGTCGATGCTGGCCCGGCCCCCGTCCGTTTCGCCAAGCTGAAGCTGCGCGATTCCGAGCCAGTAGTGAGCCAGCTCGTTGTCGGGGTAGCGGCGCAGCACCTCCGAGAGCAGCTCCTTCGCCTCGGTGGGGTGCTTGTGGGCCACGAGGCCGGCGAGATCGCACCGGGCCACGGTGTCGTGGGGGTTCATCCGGAGCGTTTCGCGGAGTCGCTGCTCCTGCTTCCACCGCCGGAAGGGCCCCGCGAGGTCCGGCATGCGGCCGAACCACCAGCTCCCGCCGCCATACCAGAGCAGCGCTACCGCCAGGATCCCGAGCAGTGGATTCTGGGTGACCTGCGAAATGAGCAGGTACACCAACCACGACTTCATCATGGAGCGCAGCTCACCGCAGAGACGTACTCCACGACGATCGCGGTGCCCAGATCGGGCCGCGACTCGCCGGCGATCACGACTGCGTTGGCCTCGGCATCGTAGCTCCATCCGGCGAATGCGACCGAGTCAACCGTTACCGTGATGGAGGAGGCGACGGGCAGCTCGTCGAGCGGATACCGAACCTCGGCGTTGGTAGTGGGTAAGGCGGCGAAGGCCTCGAACGCCGGGGTCCAGTCCGCGGCGCACAGGTCGCCAATGGCGCCGCCGTTGGCCGCGGCGAGGTCGGCGTACGTCGTGGCAGTGTCCCCGCACTCCGCGGATCGCGGCACCAGCGCGCTCACCCGAACGGGCGTGCCGTCGGGCAGGCCGAGCGCGGTCCACGCGGTGATCGCGTCGGTCTCGGGCGGCGAAGCGGCAACCAGCACCACGTCCAGATTCGCCCCCGAACGCCGGAAGCCGTCGAGGCACCCGCCGGGCTCCATCTCCCAGAGGGCGACGCCGAGCAGCCCCACCAGATCGTTGTCCCAGGCGCCGCCGGGGAGCTCAAAACCCTCCCGCACGGTGTGAACCATCCGGAGCAGCGAGTCGCTCGGCTCGGTCCACGCCGGCGAGCCCGTGGGGCAGGCGTCGCCGCTCGCGACGGAGGTGATGTGCACGTCGTTCCAGGCCTCCTGCAGGCGTGCGGCGTAGGTCTCCACGGCCTCGTCGAGCCGGGCATCGGCGGAGAAAAGTCCTCCTTCGACCGCCAGAACGATGTCGGTGGTGTCGGCGGGCGCGTAGCGAAAGCTCTGGGAAACGCGCTCCCCCTCGTAGCCGAGGCCTGAGAGCTCTACGGCGAGCTGCGGCGCGGCCGGATCGTTGGTCGAGAGCGTGAGGAAGCCGCCTCGCGGCCCGCCACCTCCCGGCGTGAAGGCCAGCTCGATCGTCGCCGTTTCGCCGGGAGCCACATCGGGCGGCCAGCCCGTCAACGCGAAGTCCTCGCCGGTTACCGTGGGGCTGAGCGTGAGCGCTTCGCTGCCCTCGTTGACCACCGAGACCGTTGCCACGCCGCTGCACCCGAGCACCGTCGCGGGGATGGCCACGTCCTGCACCGTTGCGATCGGAGCGTGCCCGGAGCCCGTGAGCGTGACCACCTCGTTGCCCGGCTGGAAGCGGAGCCGCGCGAGGGAGTCCGCCTCTGTCGTCGGCAAAAAAGTGACGTCGAGCGTTACTTCTCCGCCGGCGGGGATGGTCAGCACCGGGAGCGCATCCACCCGGAAGGCGTCGTCTCCGATCGGCTCGTCGTGGCCCGAGACCGTTACGTCGGCGTACCCAAGGTTGTACAGCGTGATCGGGAGGGTGGCGCTGCCCTGCAGGTTCACCGAAACGTCTCCAAACGCGAGGTCGGCTGGGGAGACGGCGATGCGCTCCTCCTCGAGATCGCCGGGGTTCTCCACGATCCACGGCGTGAAGCGGTCGCAGGCGATGGCCAGGATCAGCAGCATCGCCGGAGAGGGTAGCCGACCCGGCGGGCTTTCGCACCGCGAGGTGCCGCGCCCTACTTCAGCGGCGTACCCAAACCGACTCGCAGCCCGCCGCCGTAGGTGAGGGTTGGCTCCAGGAATACCGGCTCCGTTCCTGCC
Organism: Deltaproteobacteria bacterium; assembly: GCA_014191855.1. Taxonomy (GTDB): domain Bacteria; phylum Myxococcota_A; class UBA796; order UBA796; family SXON01; genus SXON01. The sequence continues at coordinate 23,283 of BJHF01000013.1, read as the reverse complement.
CAACCTTCAACTCGCATCGCGAGCGCGAGCCGAGGCTGTAGGGGTACATCCAACCCCAGCGCGAGCCCGCCCGCCGCGCCGACCTCGGCCTGGGCGCCATACGCGCTGGTGCGCCAAACGTCGTGAACATCGGCGGTCAATGCGGCCCAAGCGGGGCCGCCGCTTGGCCCGAAGCCGATGCCTGCGCTCACGAGCCCGGACGTTTGATCGACATTCTCGGCCGGCGACACGCCGCGAGCCATGTCCATCGAGGCATGCACTTCGCTACGCCATGGACCGCTCAAGCGCACAGGGTTGGCCCACACGGCCTCAACGCTGCCGCCAAAGGGCAAAACCGCCTCGTTGCCGCCGTGGTAGGCCACGCCGCCAAGCATCGCGAGGCTCGGCTGCTTCTGGCGGAGCATCGCCTCGATGGGGAGGGTTTGACCGGCGGAAATCGAGACTCGCTCCTTGAACAACGTGCGGCCGTCCGGCGCCTGCACCTCAAGGGTCTGCATCCCGGGATCCACCGCGTACACGCCGGGCAGCTCGCCGCGGGCCGTGCCATTCACGAACAACTTGGCGCGCGCGAGCACGGCGTCGCAAGCCGCGATCAGCGCGCGCTCCGCCGTGTTGCGGAGCGACTCCGCCCCGCCGAGGAAGATCTCCTCCCGACCCACGATGCGGAATTCAGCCCGTGGAATCTGCAACCCGCCGGTCCACGACATCGTGCGGTCCCGGGCGTACTGGTGGGCCTCCATCACGTCCACGAGCCCATCCTCATCCAGATCGGCGCGACCGCGGGCGCCGGTGAGCGCGTCGATCAAGAAATGAGTGTAAACGCCGTTTTGAAGCTCTTTGTCCTCCATCGCCGGCTGCCAGTACTGGGCGGCGTAGAGTCGGGCTTCGGACTCGGCCACGTCGCGACCGCCGCGCGGCGCCGGTGGCTCGCCCCGAAACCCGCTCAAAAGCTGTGCCGTGGGTTCGCTCACCGCGCTCCGGCTTCCGGCGCGCCCGTTGTGGCACGTGTCCATGATGAGCACCCGGCGGCGTGCCGGCAGCTCGTGCACCAGCGCTTCAACGTCCTCCACCGCGAGGCCAGTCGTTTCGGGGGCTTCGAGCCGGCCGTCGGAGGGCAGGAAGTAGAGCTGGCTGCCCTCGATCGGGTCGATCGCCAGGGTGCCGTGGCCCGACATGTAGAGCACGAAGGTGTCGTCCCGCTGCAGGTCGGCCGTGGCTACGGCGATGGAGCGCAAAAGCCCATCCCGCGTGGTGGCGTCGTGGCCAGAGATGACGAACACCCGATCGAAGCCGCCGATATCGGCGGAGCCGAACACCGCGCCCAGATCGCGCGCGTCTTTCTCGGGGAATTTGAGCCCCTGGAGGGCGGGGTCGGAGTAGTCCTGAACACCGACCAGCACGGCCACCCGGCGCGGCGCATACGCGGCGTTGGCGCCCGCGTTCGGCGCTACCGCCACCGCGCCCGCCCACACCATTCCTACGAGGCTCAGGGCGATCATGGGGCCACCGCGGGAACGTACACATCGAGCGCCTCCGCGCCGCCCTCGATCGTGAAGTGTGCAGCGTCTTCGCCCGCTTCGAGCGTGTAGCCCAGGGGAAGATCCGTTTCCCCGGCCGCGACCGAGCCTGACCACACGAGCGCGCCGTTCCGACGGAGCGCGAGCGGGGCGGCGATGGGGGTGCTCACTCGGAACATCAAGGTGTTCCCGGCAGCATAGCGCTGGTTTGTCGCGAACCGGGACACTTCTCCCGCCGGTCCGCGCACCACGACCTTCAGCACGACGTTCGGCGCCGCAGGGCCGGTGCCGCGCTCGACCATCGTCTCGGTGGTTCCCTGCGGCTCGGGAGCGTCCACCACCAACAGCGCCAGGGCTGCCATCGCGAGCATCCCGGCCACGGCGATGCCGCGGGTTCGCCACGCGCCGGCCTGGCGCTCTCGCCGCCACGCCCGGAGCGTATGAGCCGAGAGCTCTGGCTTCGGCTCCACAGGGCCAAGCTCGGTAAATTGCGCGTCGAAGGCGTCGTCGTTCACGAGACCTCCAACAGCTCGCGGAGCCGCGCCCGCGCTCGCGACACGCGAGCCCGGGCGTTGTCCGGCGAGATCTCCAGCGCCACGGCCACCTCGTTGTGGTCCATTCCGAGCACGGCGGTGAGCACGAAGGCGTCCCGCAGGTTTTCGGGGAGCGCGGCGAGCGCCTGCTCCAGCGCGATGCGGTCGGTGTGTGAAGGGTGTACGACCTCTTCCCAGCTTTCCCCGAGCACTTCCGGGCGCCTCGCCGCGCTGCGCGCCCGGTCCCGAATGGTGTTGGTGGCGATCCGGTACAACCAGCTTCGGAACGTGCCCTCGTGGTTCGACCAGGTGGCGCGGGAGCGGTGCACGCGCAGGAACGTCTCTTGGAACACCTCGTCGGCCACCTCGGCCCGGCGCGTCATCCGCAGCGCGTAGCCATAGAGCCCCGCACGATGGCGCGAGAACAGCGTGATGTACGCCTCCTCGTTTCCTTCGCGCACCGCGTCCATGAGCTCCTCGTCGGAGGACATCTACGCCCGGGGCGGGCGCGGTGTGACAACGCCCAGGGCCACCAACAACGACATGAGCAGGGTGAACGTGGTGCACACGTACGGGAAAGCCCGGCCCCAGGTGCGGTACGGGGTCTCGAACTTCGCGAGCCGCAGCTCCACCACTTCGGCGGCCTCGGTGTACGGCTTCGTTTCGTACCGGATCACGCCATGCGGCTCTACCACCATGGAGATGCCGGTATAGGCGATTCGCAGCATTGGCCTTCCCATCTCCACGGCGTAGGCTGCGGCGAGCATGGCATGCTGGTGGGGCGCCGCGGTGTCGCCGAACCAGCCGTCGTTGGTGATGTTCACGTACACGTCGGCCGTGGAGAGCCTGCGCATCTGCGCTTCGAGGATCGCCTCGTAGCAGATCGGCACGGTGAAGCTGAACTTGTCGGTGCGGAACACCGTGGGATCGCTGCCGGCGCGGAAGCTCCCTACCCCGGTGATATATGGCTTGAGATAAGATACCGGCCAAGGCAGGTATTCGCCGAACGGCATCGGCACCATCTTGTCGTAGCGCCCTTTGATCTCGCCGTCGGTGCCGAACAGGTAGGCGCTGTTCCAGTTCGCCCGCTGGGTGGGATTGGCCGGATCGGGCCCGTGGGTGCCGCCGCCGAGCAGGAATGCGAAGCCGTACTGCTTCGTCATCTGCCCGAAGCCGGCTTTCACCTTGGGTTCTGTGGGGTTGTAGTAGATAGAGCCTTCGGGCCAAACCACCAGATCGGGATGCTGCTCCGCCACCTTTGCGGTGAGGGTGAGCCAGGACTTCAGCACCTCGGTGCCGCGATCCTGGATCCGGTCCACCATCGTTACGCCCTGCTGAAGCAGACTCACGCGCGCCGAAGGAGCGGCGTGGAGCTCGGCCTCTACGGCGTTGAACCTCCAGAAGCCGAAGCCCAGATTGCCGAGGAAGAGCGCCAGGGTGATCACCAGTGCGCGCACCGGCAGCGGTCGCCTGGCCCTCCACGCCAGCCAGAGCTCCGCGGCGGTGCTGTTCGTGAGGATGATCAGCCACGAAACGCCGTAGGCCCCGAATACGCTCGCGAGCTGCCACGTGTACGGGTTCCGGTACTGTCCCACTCCCTGGTAATAGGGGAACAACGCCGGCTGGGCGAACTCCATCGTAACCCAGAGCGTCGCGAACATGAAAACCCACGCCTCGCCGAACAGGCGGCGCAGCGGGGCTACGGCGGCGGCGAGGAACCCATACGGGAGGCCAAATACGGCGGCGAACAGCGCCACGATGAGGGCCGCGAGCACGAGCGGGATGTTGGAAAACAGGTCGATCGTCTGGGCCAGCCAGAAGAAGAGGAGGAACACCCCAGAGAAGCCGGTTAGGTAGCCGAGGCGGAAGTTGCGGGTTCGGAGCACCGCGCGAAGCTGAGTCCATCGGCGGCGAACGGCCCCTCCCTCCACCTCCATCGGCGCTTCCCCGGGAACGGCCACCGCGACGAACAGCGGCACGAACGTGAGCCAGTGGATGAAGTCCCAGCCGATGGGCGGGGAAACGAGCTTCAAAACGGCGCCGGAGAACACGGCGGCCCCGATTCGTGGCAGGTTCTCACGGGAAAAGAAGCGAGGGGTTGGATCGGGCGTGGTCATGGAACAGGGGGCTCCGCCCCCCGTAACGCCCCCCGCAGCGTCTCGGAACCGGGGGAACTCACCACTTCGGCGCGCGCTTCTCGCGGAACGCGGTGATCCCCTCCGCCGCCTCGCCGCTCGTCAGCGCGAGCACGCCGTGGTGGGTCTCGATCGCCATGGCCTCTTCGAGGTCCAGGTCCCCGGCCGCGCGGACGACCGTGAGCGCGAGTCGCACCGCATCCGGCGCGTTGTTGCACACCCGGCGGGCGGCCTCCATCGCGGTGGTGAGCGCCGCGCCATCGGACACCGTTCGCTCCACAAAACCAAGCTGGAACGCCTCCGAGCCGGAGACAGAGCGCCCGGTCGTGATGAGATCGGCCGCGCGCCCTGGCCCCACGAGCCGGGTGAGCCGCGCGCACCCGCCTACGTCAGGAATCATCCCGAGCCGCACCTCGGGGAGTGAGAAGGTCGCGCCCTCCCCGGCGATGCGCACGTCACACCCGAGCGCGATCTCCAGCGCCCCGCCGATGCACACGCCTTCGATTGCCGCGAAGCTGGGGATCTGCAGCTCGGCAAGCGCCGCCACACAGTCCTTGAGCTCCTCGATCAGGCGCCGCGCCTGCGTCTCGTTGGGGGCCAGGGCCGCCACGCCGAGCGCGGTCAGGTTCAGGCCCGCGGAGAAGTTCCCATTGCTGCCCGTAACGACGATCGCGCGCACGTCGTCGAGTCCGCGCAATGCGTCGCGCATGGCGCGCCAATCCTCCAGTCGAAGCGCATTTTTCGTGGCGGGATCGTCGAGGGTTACGACGGCCACGCGCTCGGACACCGATAGGGAAACAGCCATGCCGGCAACGTAGCCGGCGCGACCCCAAAAACGAACGCGGAGAGTGGCACATGGCCGCTCTCCGCGCTTGTTTGCTGGGTTGGAACCCGGGATCGACGTGGACTTAGAAGTCCATGCCGCCCATGCCGCCCATGCCACCCATGCCGCCCATGCCGCCCATGCCACCCATGTCCCCGCCGCCACCGCCGCCGCCACCCGCCTTCTTCTTCTCGGGCTTGTTGGCGATCACGGCTTCAGTGGTGAGCAACATGCCAGCCACGGAGGCGGCGTTCACGAGCGCGGTGCGCACGACCTTCGTGGGGTCGATGATGCCCTTCTCGATCATGTCGCCGTAGGTCTCGGTCTGCGCGTCGAACCCGAACGTGCCGGTGCCGAGGCGGACCTTGTGGAGCACGATCGCCCCGTCGATCCCCGCGTTCGAGGCGATCGCCCGCAGGGGCTCCTGGATCGCATCGCGCACGATCTCGACGCCGAAGTGCTCATCGCCCACGAGGCCGGAGATGGCCTCGATCGCGGACAAGCAGCGCACGAGCGCGACACCGCCGCCGGGGACGATGCCCTCGTCGACCGCGGCCCGCGTGGCGTTCAGCGCGTCTTCCACGCGCGCCTTCTTCTCCTTCATCTCGACTTCGGTGGCCGCGCCGACGTGGATCACGGCCACGCCGCCAACCAGCTTGGCGAGGCGCTCCTGGAGCTTCTCCTTGTCGTAGCTGGAGGTGGTCTCGTCGGCCTGGGAGCGGATCTGCTTCACGCGCGCCCGAAGCGCGTCGGAGCTGCCCGCGCCTTCGATGATCGTGGTGTTCTCCTTGCTCACTTCGATCCGCTTCGCGCGGCCGAGGTCCTCGATCTTCACGCCGTCGAGCTTCAACCCGAGATCTTCCATGATGGCGCGGCCGCCGGTGAGGATCGCGATGTCTTCGAGCATCGCCTTGCGACGATCCCCAAAGCCTGGCGCCTTCACGGCCACGACGTTCATCGAGCCGCGGAGCTTGTTCACCACGAGGGTGGCCAGCGCGTCGCCTTCGATGTCTTCCGCGATGATGAACAGCGGCTTGCCGCTCTCATGCACGAGCTCGAGCACCGGGAGCAGATCCTTCATCGCCGAGATCTTCTTCTCGTGGATGAGCACGAACGCATCCTCGAGGATCGCCTCCATGCGGTCCGGATTCGTGACCATGTACGACGACAGGTAGCCACGGTCGAACTGCATGCCCTCGACGACGTCGAGCTCGGTCTTCGAGGACTTCGCTTCTTCCACCGTCATCACGCCGTCCTTGCCGATCTTCGCCATGGCGTGCGCCAGGATCTGACCCACTTCGGTGTCGCCGTTCGCGCTGATGGTGGCAACCTGCGCGATCTCGCTGTTGTCCTGGATCGGACGGCTCAATTCCTTGAGCGCCACGAGCACCTGGGCCACAGCCTTGTCGATGCCCTTCTTCACGTCCATCGGGTTCGCGCCGGCCGCCACGAGCTTGCTGCCCGTGCGGTAGATCGCCTGGGCCAGCACCGTTGCGGTGGTGGTGCCATCGCCCGCCACGTCGTTGGTCTTGGAGGCGACCTCCTTCACCATCTGGGCGCCCATGTTCTGCAGCTTGCCCGGGAGCTCGATCTCCTTGGCGACGGTAACCCCGTCCTTCGTGACGATCGGAGCGCCGAAGCTCTTCTCGATCACCACGTTCCGACCCTTCGGGCCGAGGGTAACCTTCACGGTGTTGGCGAGCGCGTCTACCCCACGGAGGATCTCCCCGCGTGCGGCTTCGCGAAACTGAATTTCTTTTGCGGCCATCGTTGACTCCTGATTCGTTCGAAGGGGGGTGGGACTAGCTGAGGACCGCGAGGATGTCTTCTTCGCGGAGGATGAGCATCTCGTCGCCTTCGAGCTTGATCTCGTCGCCCGTGTACTTCCCAAACAGGATCTTGTCGCCCACGCCGACGCTCATCGCGCGGATCGTGCCGCCTTCGAGCACGCGGCCGTTGCCCACCGCCATGACCAGCGCCTCCTGCGGCTTCTCCTTGGCGCTGTCGGGGATGATGAGGCCGCCGGCGGTCTTCTGCTCGGCGCTCACTCGCTTCACGAGGACACGATCGTAGAGGGGACGGAAATTCACGGTGAACTCCAAAGGTTGAACCTAAAGGTTGTGTGGTATGCGGACGCCGAGCCGAAGACCCGGTTCCAGCAGCGGCACGGGGATTACGCACGGTACCGCCCCGCGTCAACGGGCAGGCACCAAAAAGAAAACCGCCGCCGGGGGATTCCGGCGGCGGTGGGGTCGGCTCGTACGGCGCTTTGGTTGGGTCAGGGCACGGAATCTGGGGTTTTTTGAGAACGAGCGCCGGTCGCTCCGACGGCGAAGGTTTATGCAAGGCGCGTGCCAACGAGATTGAAGCGCACTTTTTCGGGAGGCGCGGCGCCCCGACCGTGACGGAAGTGTCGCGCCGAGGCCGGCGCGCCCTTGTCGCTGGCGCTGGCGCGCCTATCGATGGGGGCAACATGGATGAGCGAGCTCGGCTCCGCACGAGAACGCTCGTCTACGCTTGACGCTCGGGAATCGGGGATTAGCGTTTCGCGGTCCCCGGCGCCCGAGTGGGCGAAGCTACAACTATACGCATAGAACCTGTATTTAGCGGAAAGCGGAATCCGCCTGGAGCGTCTGGATGGGAAAAATCATCGGGATCGACCTCGGTACCACGAACTCGGTCGTCGCGATCATGGAGGGGGATGCCCCGACCGTGATCATCAATGAAGAAGGTGCCCGCACCACCCCCTCGGTGGTTGGCTTCGGCAAGGAGTCCGAGCGACTCGTCGGCGCAACAGCCCGCCGCCAAGCCATGCTTCACCCCACGCGCACGGTCTACTCGATCAAGCGGTTCATGGGGCAGCGCTGGGAGGAGAGCGAGAAGGAGGCCAAGCGCGTGCCGTACAAGATGGTGCGCGGCTCGGACGGTGCGCCGCGGGTGGACATCGACGGCAAGGAGTTCAGCGCCCCCGAAGTGAGCGCAATGATCCTGCAGAAGCTCAAGCGTGAGGCGGAGCGTTACCTCGGCCAGCCGGTCACCGAAGCCGTGATCACCGTGCCCGCGTACTTCAACGACGCCCAGCGCCAGGCCACCAAGGACGCGGGCCGAATCGCCGGCCTTGAGGTGAAGCGGATCATCAATGAGCCGACCGCCGCGGCCTTGGCCTACGGCTTCGACAAGAAGAAGAAGGACCAGACGATCGCGGTCTACGACTTCGGAGGTGGAACCTTCGACATCTCGATCCTCGACGTCGGCGAGAACATCGTGGAAGTGCGCTCCACCGCGGGCGATACCCACCTCGGCGGAGACGACGTCGACAACCTTTTGATCGACTGGCTCATCAAGGAGTTCAAGACCGAGTCCGGCATCGACGTTGCGCACGACAAGATGGTGCTCCAGCGCCTCAAGGATGCGGCGGAGAAAGCCAAGATCGAGCTCAGCTCCAGCATGAGCACGCAGATCAGCCTGCCGTTCCTCTCGGGCGATGCTGCGGGGCCGAAGCACCTTGAGCGCACGCTGGCGCGGAGCCGCTTCGAGCAGATGATCGAAGGCGTCATCGAGCGCACGCTTGAGCCGTGCCGTCAGGCGTTGAAGGATGCGAAGCTCTCGGCGGGCGACATCCAGGAGGTGCTCCTCGTCGGCGGCAGCACCCGCATCCCGATGGTGCAGGAGAAGGTGAAGAAGCTCTTCGGCCGCGAGCCGAACCGCTCGGTGAACCCCGATGAGGTGGTCGCCCTCGGCGCCGCCGTGCAGGGCGGTGTGCTCGGTGGCGACGTCACCGACATGCTGCTCCTCGACGTTACGCCGCTTTCGCTGGGGATCGAAACCCTCGGCGGCGTGCTCACCGTGCTCATCCCGCGCAACACCACAATCCCGGTGAGCAAAAGCGAGACGTTTTCCACCGCCGCCGACGCGCAGACCGCCGTCGACGTGCAGGTGTACCAGGGTGAACGCCCGCTCGCGAAGGACAACCGCTCGTTGGCCAACTTCCGGCTCGATGGGATCGCCCCGGCCCCCCGCGGCGTGCCGCAGGTCGAAGTGACCTTCGATATCGACGCGAACGGCCTTGTGAACGTGAAAGCGAAGGACAAGGCGACGGGCCGCGAGCAGAAGGTCACCATCACTACCTCCGGCGGCCTCTCGAAGGAAGATGTCGAGAAGCTGGTGAAGGAGGCGGCGGTGAACGAAGCGGGCGACAAGGCCCGCCGCGAGACCATCGAGGCCCGCAACAACCTCGACAATCTGGTCTACCAGGTCGACAAGCTCCTCCGCGAGAACAAGGAGAAGCTTCCCGCGGCCGAGGTCACCAACGTGGAGGCCGCGCTGGGCGAGGCCCGCTCGGCCCTGGACAGCGACGACGCCACGCGCCTCAAGGCGGCGTTCGATACGCTGCAGAAGGTGAGCATGAAGCTCGGGGAAGCGGCGTACGCGAACCCCGCCGGTGGCGCCGATCCGGGCGCACCGGGCGCGGGCCCCGGGGCGGCTGGGGCCCCTCCGGGCGCCGGCGCCAAGCGGGACGATGTGATCGACGCTGACTTCGAAGAAGCGTAGAGCATCGCATGGCGAAGCGGGATTACTACGAGGTCCTCGGCGTTGTGCGCGAGGCCCCGCAGGCTGAGATCAAGAAGGCGTTTCGCGTCCTCGCCATGAAGCTGCACCCGGATAAAAACCCGGGGGACAAAGAAGCGGAATCGCGGTTCAAGGAGGTCGCCGAGGCGTACGACTGCCTCGGCGACGAGCAGAAGCGCCAGATGTACGATCGATTTGGCCACGAGGGCCTTCGCGGCGCCGGCATGAACCACGGGTTCCAGAGCTCCGACGAGGTGTTCAGCCACTTCGCCGACATGTTCGGGGATCTCTTCGGGTTCGGGGGCGGCCGCGGGGGCCAACGCGGGCCCCGGCGGGGGGCCGACCTTGAGTACCCTCTCACCATCGAGTTCCTCGAAGCCGTGAAAGGGGTGGAGCGGGAGATCACCTTCCCGAAGCATGTGGCGTGCGAGCCCTGCAGCGGCAGCGGCGCGAAGGCAGGTTCGCAGCCGCAGACATGCGCAACGTGCCGGGGAGCGGGCGAAGTGGTGCAGCAGGCCCAGATGTTCCTCCGGATCCGCACCGTCTGCCCTGCATGCGGCGGGCGCGGGAAGGTGGTGAAGGACCCGTGCACCGGCTGCTCCGGCAGCGGGCGCGTGCGCACGAACGAGAAGTTGAAGGTCACGATCCCGCCTGGTGTGGACGAAGGCATGCAGCTTCGGCTCAGCGGCAAAGGGGAGATCGGCGAGCCGGGCGGCGCTGCGGGCGATCTCTACGTGACCATCCGGGTAACGGAGCACGAGGTGTTCCAGCGGGATGGCACGAATGTCCTGGTGAGACGCCCGATTCCCTACGTGCTTGCGGTGCTCGGCGGGGACATCACGGTACCCACGGTGGATGGCGAAGAGTCGCTGGTCGTCGAGGCGGGCACGCCTTCGGGAAAGGTGATCACCCTGCGCGGCAAGGGCATCCCGGCGGTGCACGGGCGCGGTCGCGGGGATCAGCTCGTACAGCTCCTCGTGGAGGTGCCCAAGCAGCTCTCCGCGAAGGAAGACGAGATTCTTCGCGAGCTCGCCAAGGCTCAGGGCGTGAAGGTGAAGGAGAAGGGGTTCTGGCAGGGTGTCTTCAAGGGCTTCACGTCGTAAGGGCGTGTCACGGCGGGGGCGCGCCCCCGGCCCGGAGGCGCTAGACGGGGCCGCGTGAGGAGGAAGCAGTGGCGAACGAAGCTGGAATGAGCGCGCCGCCGTCGACGGAGGAGATCCGTCAGGCGGCCGAGGAGCTGGGTCGGGTGCGGGTGGAGGTGGCCCGCGTGCTCGTCGGCCAGAAGTACATGGTCGATCGGATGTTGGTCGCGTTGATGGCCGATGGGCATCTGCTCGTCGAGGGGGTGCCCGGCCTCGCGAAAACCACCGCGATCAAGGCGCTGGCCGCTGCCATCGATGGGTCGTTCTCGCGCGTGCAGTTCACGCCCGACCTGCTCCCCGCCGACGTCGTGGGAACGCAGATCTACAACCCGCGCGACATGACGTTCACCACGCGGAAGGGGCCGATCTTCGCGAACATCGTGCTCGCCGACGAGATCAACCGGGCGCCGGCGAAGGTGCAGTCTGCGCTCCTCGAGGCGATGCAGGAGCGTCAGGTCACCCTGGCGGACACCACGCACGCGCTCCCCGAGCCGTTCCTGGTCTTGGCCACGCAGAACCCGATCGAGCAGGAAGGCACCTACCCCCTGCCGGAAGCGCAAGTGGATCGCTTCATGATGAAGCTGCAGGTCACGTACCCCACCCAGGAGGAGGAGCGGCTTGTTTTGGAGCGCAGCTCCCGTCCGGTCGACCGCGCGAGGCCCGTGCTCACGCCTCAACGGCTCATTGCGCTTCAGGACTTGAGCCGCCGAGTCACGCTCAAGCCGGTGCTGCAGACGTACATCGTGAGCTTGGTGCACGCGACGAGGCAGCCAGGAACGGTGTCCCAGCGGCTGGCCCGCTTCGTGCAGTTCGGGGCTTCCCCCAGGGCAACCATCGCGTTGGCCGCGGGCGCGCGGGCCGTGGCGTTGCTGGACGGTCGCGACTTCGCAACGCCCGACGACGTGAAGGAGATCGCCGCGGACGTACTGCGGCACCGCATGTTGCTCACCTATGAAGCCGAGGCCGAGGGCATGACCCCCGACGCGGTGATCCGCGAGATCCTCGCCTCCGTTCGCACACCGTAGGTCCCCGTGCTCACGGCCGACGAGCTCCGTCAGATCGGGCGCCTGCACGTGCAGGTGGGCCGCAGTGTCGATGCGTTGCTCGCCGGCGAGTACCGCTCGATGTTCCGCGGCTCCGGCATGGAATTCGAGGAAGTACGCTGCTACAACCCGGGGGATGACATCCGCCGGATCGACTGGAACGTCACGGCGCGGAGCGGCGAGCCCTTCATCAAGGTGTTCCGCGAAGAACGTGAGCTCACGATGCTGCTCATCGTGGACCGGTCGGGCTCCGTGCGCTTCGGCGGCGGCGGGCAGGACGGGCGCACCGACAAACGTTTGCAGATCGCCCGTCTCGCCGGCGCCATGGCCTACGCCGCGCTTCGCAGCAACGACCGGGTCGGCCTGCTCACGTTCTCGGACGGCGTGGAGCAATACGTGCCTCCCCGCAAGAGCCGGGGCCACGCATGGCAGGTCATCCGTGCCGCATTCGAAACCTTGGACGCGGATCATGGCACAAACCTCGCGGCCGCCCTCACCCACGCGCAGAAGGTGCTCAAGCGGCGCTCGGCGGTGATTGTGCTCAGCGATTTCCTCGGGCCGAGCACGTGGACCGAGCCCTTGCGGCTCCTGCTGCGTCGCCACCGTGTGCACGCGTTCATGGTGCATGATCCGCTGGAGAACGGCCTTCCGGACCTGGGGCTGGTGACCGTTCAGGACGCCGAGACCGGGGCGTTGCACACGGTGGACGCGAACAACTGGCACGCCCAAACCTCGGTGGAACGCCGGCTGATGGACGTGCGCCGCCTCGGCGTGCGCGCCACCGCGGTGAGCACCCGCGACGACGCCTTCGTGAAGTTGCACGCGCACTTTCGGAGCGGGGGATGAGCGTGTGGCTGCTCCTGGCTTGTACAGAAAGCGGGCCGGCCCCGGAGGCCGCGGCGCCTTCCGCCGTATGGGTAGATGCGCAACACGTCGTGTCGAAAGCGCACATCACGCTCCACGCGCCGGTAGGCGCTACGGTTGAAACCGAGAGCGCGCTGGTCATCGCGCCGACCGCCGAGGGCACGTGGGACCTCTCGGGGGACGACGGGAGCTACATCGTCTCGGTCAAACCCGGCGGCGAAGCCCCTGCCGTTCGCGTGTTCGTGGACATCGGCGTCGAGGGGCCGAAGGGCGGAGAAATGGACGGGTTGTCGGCCCTTCCCCCCCCGCCCCCCCCCGTGTGGCCGTGGGTGCTCGGCGGCGCAGTCGCCGCGGGGGCGGCCGTGGCCGCGGGCGCGTGGGCCTGGTCGCGCTTCAAGCCGGTGCCGCCGCCCCCGAACCCCGACCCCCCGGACGTCATCGCGCGGCGAGCGTGGGCGGCGCTCCGCGCGCGCGACGACCTCGGGAGCGAGGATGTGGCGCGTGCGATGTCGGAAATCTTCCGCACCTGGATCGACGCGGCTTGGGGCTTCCCGGCCACGCGGCGCACAAGTCGCGAGATCCTCGACAACCTCGCCGGTTCGCTCACCGCGGCCGAGCTGGACGCTTCCCGCCGTCTGTTGATGGCCACCGACCTGGTGAAGTTCGCCGAGCGCAGCGAGCACGCCGACCTCTTCTCCAAGCTCGACGCGGACTTCGAAGGCCTTGTCCGCCCGGTGCGCCGTGCTTGAGTGGGCCTCGCCATGGTGGTTCGCCGCGTTGCCGCTCGCACTTTTGCCAGCGCTCGGCTGGCTGCGCCCGTGGGCGCTGCGCTTCTCGGCCACCGGCGCCATGCGGGAGGGTGCGAGCCTCCGTCGGTGGGTGAGCGGCCTGCCTGCGCTGCTGCAGCTCGTGGTCCTGCTCCTCGTGGTGGTGGCGCTCGCCCGGCCGCAGAAGGTGGTTCGGGAGACAGAGCGGGAGAGCGAGGGGGTTGACATCCTGCTCGCGATCGACACCTCCGGCTCGATGGACGCGCCGGACATGGGCGTGGCCGGTACGCAGCTCACCCGCCTGGAGGCTGGGAAACGGGTGATGGCGGCCTTCGTGGAGGCGCGCACCAACGACCGCGTCGGCCTCGTCGTATTCGGCCAGGAGGCGTTCACCCAGGTGCCGCTCACGCTCGATCACACCGGTTTGCACGACTTCATCGGCCAGCTCGAGATCGGCATGGCGGGCAAGTCCGCCACCGCGGTGGGGGACGCGATCGCGGTGAGCACGAAGCGCCTGAAGGAGCTGGAGGCGCCATCGAAGGTGGTGATCCTCGTGACCGACGGCAAGTCCAACGCCGGCCAGATCGACCCGGTGCAAGCTGCGGAAGCTGCGGCGGCGCTGGGCGTGAAGGTGTACACGATCGGGGTGGGCGCCACGGGCGGCGGTCGCACCGGGTTCATGGGCATGTTCAGCGCCGGTGGCGCGGACGTGGACGAGCCGACCCTTCGCCGCATCGCCGCCGTCACCAACGCCGAATATTTCCGCGCAACGGACGCTCGTGCGCTGGCGGAGGTGTACGCTCGGATCGACGCGCTGGAGCCCTCCACGGCCAAGGTGAAAGAGTATGTTCATCGTGACGAACTCTTCTGGACGGCGCTCCTTCCGGCGCTGGTCTTGTGGGGGCTGGAGCTGCTGTTGAGCGCGGGTCCGCTGCGGAGGGTGCCGTGAATTTCGGGCGACCGGAGCTACTGGTACTGCTGGCCTTGGTGCCGCTCACGGCGGCGTTGGTCATCGTCGCGCATCGCCGGCGGGCGCGGGTGCTGGGGGCGTTGCTCTCCGCGTCGGCGCTGGCGGATCTGGTCCCCGTCGGCGCGCTCCGGGCGCGGGCGGCGCAGGCGGTGCTCGCGGTCGTGGCCGCGCTCGGGCTGGCGTTCGCCGCCGCGCGCCCGCAGCTTGGCTTCGAATGGGTGCAACGCAAGGCACAAGGGGTGAACCTCGTGGTCGTGCTGGATGTCTCCCGCTCGATGGACGCTGAAGATGTTTCCCCCTCGAGAATGGAGCAGGCCCGCCGCGAGCTGATTGATCTGCTCGGGATCCTCCGCGGCGACAGCGTGGGACTGGTCCTGGTGGCCAACGGCGCCTACCTACGATTGCCGCTCACGACCGACTACGGGACATTTCTGTGGGTTTTGCAGGACACAACCACCCAAACCATCGCGGCGCAGGGCACGGCGATGGCGGGCGGGCTCGATACGGCCACGCAGATGCTCACGCGGGCCGGCGGCGCCGGCAAGGCGATCATCGTCGTGAGTGATGGTGAGTTCCACGATGACGAGGCCGCCATCGCGGCTTCCCTGGAGCGGGTGCGGGCCGCCGATATCCGCGTGTACAGCATCGGGGTCGGCAACGAGGAGGGTGCGCCGATTCCCCTGAGCGAAGGTGGCTTCAAGAAGGATACACGCGGCGACATGGTGCTCTCGAAGCTCAACGAGGCGCAGCTTCGCGCCATCGCCTTGAGCACCGGCGGGGCATACGTTCGCGCGGTCGCCGGGGACGACGACGTGCGCGGGATCTATGAGGGCGAGATCCGCGCCAAGCTACAGGCGCAGGAACGCGAGGTTCGCCGCGAGCAGATTCCCCATGAGCAGTACCAGTGGCCCTTGAGCCTTGCGCTGGTGGCGCTCGTGGGGAGCGCGGCGCTGGGCATCGGCCCCGGCAGGCGGAAGGCGAGGGCGAAGGCGGCGTTGGCCGCGCGGGCTGGCGCAGCGCTCTTTGGGCTCGGGCTTCTCGGGGCGTTCCCGTCGGCAGCCTGGGCAGGCGCCCGGGAGGAGGGCCTCGAAGCAGCGAAGAAGGAAGAGTGGGCAACGGCGATCGACCGGCTGGGCCAGGCGCGAGTGGACGATCCGGCGGACGTCGAGGTCGGTCAAGCCCTCGGCGAATCCTTGTACCGTGCGGGCCGATATCGGGAATCCGAGCAGGTGTTTTCGGCGATGGCCGCCGCAGACACGGCGCATCGCGCGTCGCATCAGTACAATGCTGGGAACGCGGCGTATCGCGACGGGCGGCTGGAGCAGGCGCTCAACCAGTTCGAGGCCTCAAAAGCGGCGGACCCGAAGTTCCCGAGCGCGAGCAAGAACGCGGAGGCGGTGCGCAAGGAGATCTCGCTCCGCGAACAGAAAGAGCAGGAACAACAGCAGCAAGAGGGCCGGGAGGGCGAGCCGCAGGAAGGCCAGCAGGGCCAGCCGCAGGAAGGCCAACAGGGCGAGGCGCAGGAAGGGCAGCAAGGCGAACCGCAGGAGGGGCAGCAAGGCGAGCCGCAGGAAGGCCAACAGGGCGAGGCGCAGGAAGGGCAGCAAGGCGAGCCCAAGGAGGGGGAGCAGGGAGAGCCGAAGCAGGGGGAGCAGGGGGAAGCGGCGCAAGGGCAAGAGGGCGATCCGGAGCAAACAGGCGCGGCTTCAGAGGTCGAGGCCGGCGAGGGCGCGGGCGGCGAAAAGATGACCGCGGCCGAGGCGGCGCGGCTCGTGGACGGGGTGAAGGATGGGCGCCCGCACGTGAGCGTGGGCGGCCGGGATACGGAGAAGGACTGGTGATGCTCGCTTTCTGGTCCATGGCCTCCGCGGCGCAGCTCGCGCTGCAGCTCGACACGTCCGAGATCGCGGCCGGGCAGACCGTGGGTTTGACCCTGCAGATCATCGACGGGCGGGCGCGCGCGGTCCCGAAGATTGCCGCACCCCCCGGATTGGTCGTGGAGTTTGTGACGCAGAGCAGCCAGGCGATGATGATCAACTTCCAAACCACCGAAACGCAGACGTTCCGGTACGACGTGCGCGCCACGGCCGCGGGGGAGTACACGCTGGGCCCCGTGACCGTGGTCACGACGGGCGGCGAGCTCACGTCGCCGCCGGCGCGCTTGCACGTCGCGGAGCGCACCAGCAGCGCCGGGATGGACGAGCTGGTCGCCGACCTGCCGGACGGCCTCGCGTACGTGGGCGAAGTCTTGGTGTACCACCTGAAGTATCAGACCACGCGCCAGCTTGTTTCGGCCCGCTGGGGGCCCCCGGACAACGCTCTTTTGATGGCGGAGCCCGGCGTGGACCCGATCACGGCCGACTACGTGGTCGGCGAGGGCGGCAAGGCCGTGAAGGTGCAGGAGCTGTGGTACCCCTACCACTGCAAAGCGGAAGGAAAAACGACGCTCTCGGGGGGCAGCCTCCTCGCCCAGTTCGCGGTGAAGCGCCGCCGGGGAAGGAGCGATCCCTTCTTCAACGACCTGCCTGGCTTCGCCGATGTGCAGAACGACAGCGCCCTGAGCAACCCCGTACCGCTTGAGGTGCGCGAGCTGCCCACCGAGGGGCGCCCCGTCGATTTCTCAGGGTTGGTTGGGAGCTTCGTATTCTCGGCCGCGCCGAGCGTGCCCGCGGTGAACGTGGGCGAAACGGTCACGATCGACGTGAGCTTGAGCGGCTCCGGCGCGATCTCCGGCTTCAAGCTGCCGGACTGGTCGGGGGAAGGCTTCCGGGTCTATGACGACGAACCCGTTGCAACCTCGCGGCTCTCCGACGGCAAATTCAGCTCCTCCGCCACGTTCAAGCGCGCGATCGTGCCGCAGCGCCCCGGGCCGCTGACGTTGCCGCCGCTGCGCGCGTCGTGGTTCGATCCTGCGGAGGGCCGCTACGTGGAGCAGGAGCTCCCCGCCATCACCCTCGATGTTTCTGGTACGGAGGCCAAGGCGGCCGTGGAGGGCGGCGCGGGTGCCGGGACGACCGGACCGGGTGTAGACCCAACGGCGGACGACATTCTCCCGGTTCGCACCCAGGCGCGCATCGCCGCCCCCTGGAGCGGCGCCTGGGCGTGGCTGTTGGCCGTGCCCGGGGCCGGCTTGCTGCTCGCCGAGCTGGCACCCCGGCTGCGACGCCGCGGTGCGGCGCCTTTGGAGCGGAGCTTCGGCTTCGCGGATCTGCCTGACGACCCGGAAGGGCGGCTCTCGGGGTTGGAGCGCATCTTCCGCGAGGAGGCCGGGCGGCGCCTCTCGCGCCCAGCGCCGGAGCTGAAACGCGAAGACGTGGCCTCGCTCGGGGAGGAAGCGGCGGCGATCTACGCGGAGCTGGACCTTGCGCGGTACCGCGGCGGCGCGAACCTCCCCGAAGCCCGCGTGCGGGCGTGGGTGGAGCGGCGATGACCTCCGTGCTGCTGTTCACAGGGCTCGTGGTGCAGGCGTTCGCCGGGGGCGAGGCCGAATTCCAGGCGGCGAACACCGCGATCGCCCAGAACGACATGGCTAAGGCCGAGGCGCACTATCGGGCGGCACTCGCGGCTGGCGGGATCGACGCCGACGTGTACTACAACCTGGGGAATGTGCTCTACCGTCAAGAGAAGCTGGGGCCCGCCATCCTCGCCTGGCGCCGCGCGCTCGCCCTCGCCCCGCGCGATCCCGATGCCGCCGCGAACCTCGACTTCGCGCGCCGCTCCGTGCGCGACGACGTGACCGCCGCCGACCCCTACCCGGTGTGGGCCCCGTGGCAGTCGGCGCTGACGGCCGCCGAGGGACAGTGGATCGGGGGTGCGCTTCTCGGGGCGGGGTTGCTGGTCTTGGCGCTTCGTGGCCGGTCAGCGCACGCGCCGCTCGCGGCGATCGGCGGCGTGCTCAGCGGCTTGGGCTGCGTTGTGGGGATGGGGGGCATCCTCGAAGCGGGGCTGCCGCCGGGTGGGGTCGTGTTGGCCGAAGAAGCCACGGCACAGTCCGATCTCGGCGGCGGCGTGGAGCTGTTTACGCTGCACGTAGGCGCGGAAGTGCAGATCGTGGAGGCGGCGGCTGGGCAGGTTCTGGTCGCGCTCGGGGATGGCCGGCGAGGGTGGTTGCCAGAAGCGGCGGTGGGGCGGATCGATCCCTGGGCGCAGCTCCCCTAGCGAGTGGCGGCCGCGCGGAGGAGCCGCGATCCCGGGCGGCGTCCGTTGAACCGCGCTACCGGGCCTACGGTATCGCCCGCATCCTCCGCCCGGGTTAGCCCGTTCGCGATTCCGGGATTCTCATGCGCTGGTTCTTCCTGCTCGCCCTCGCCCTCTCCGCCTGCTCGTGGCAAGCCCGCGTGAAGTACCTCAGCGATGATGAGTTCAAGGCGTACTACGCCCTGAAGCCGTTCATGAGCGAGGACATGCAGAAGACGTACCTGAAGCTGAAATCTGAGGAGGAGCGCAACACCTACCTCAAGGATCAGACGATGCAGCGCATCCCGGCGATCACCCTGTACGATCTGTTCTACCAGTTCCCCGAGAACATCCGGCAGTCCATCGTGGATGGCGCCGTTCAGGAAGGTTGGACCAAGGATATGGTCCTGATGGCTTGGGGCGCGCCCTTCGACAAGAAGAAGCTGGTCGGTCGCCCCGCGCCCCGCTCCGAGATGCTCATCTACAAGTTCGAGAAGCAGGAAGACGGCACGGTGATGGTGTTCGTGCCCGACAGCAAGACCGAGTACAAGGCGGTGGAGCGCTTCCGGCGTGAGGTGATCCTCGATGCCGACGTCGTGTCCGAGATCGTCGAGAAGCCGGGCTGGGGCAACTAAAGTCACGACCGCCGCGGTGGTACGCCTCACCGGAGGCGGGGTACGGCGCAGGGAAGGGTGGACGCGCGGCGAAGGGCCGTCTATAGACCCCTCGGACGAGGTGTGCCCGTGAAGGTCTCCCTGATCAGCCCGTATCCGGACATTACGAACTACGGCCTGCGCAGCATCAGCGCGCACCTGCGCGCAAACGGGCATCAAACGCAGGTGATCTGCATGCCCGATTTCGCTGGCGATGGCGAGAGCGTGCACGTTCGCATGAGCGAAGACCGCTACGCGCCTGAGGTGATCGAGCAGATGCTCGCCTTGGTGGCGGACAGCGATCTGGTCGGTGTGACGTTGATGACCCACTACTTCGACAGCTCGAAGCAGATCACCGTCGCGATCAAAGAGCGCCTCGGCATCCCGGTAATCTGGGGCGGCTTTCACCCGTCGGTGCGGCCCGACGAGTGCGCGAAGTGGGCGGACTACGTGGCGATCGGCGACGCCGAAGACCTCATGCTCGACCTCTGCAACAAGCTCGAGAACGGCGATTCGCAGAACCTTCACGGCATCAAAAGCCTGGTTTGGCGCAAGGGTACGGACGTGGTGCGCAACCAGCCCGGCAGCCTGGAGCAGGAGCTCGACCGCTACCCGGCGCCGGACTTCTCGCGGGAGGATCACCACATCCTCTTCGAAGGGCAGCTCATGCCCGTCACCAAGGACTTGCTCCGGCGCTACCTGCACAATGGTACCGTGAGCCGCATGTTCGGCAAGACCGGATACCAGACGATGACCGGCCGCGGCTGCCCGCACGCCTGCACCTACTGCGGCAACAGCTTCTACCGCGATCTCTACAAGCGCCAGCGCTACGTGCGCTACCGCAGCACCCCGCATGTGATTGGGGAGTTGGAGGCGATCAAGCGCGAATATCCGTTCATCAACTTCATCTGGTTCTCGGACGACAGCTTCTTCGGCCGTCCGCTGCCGGATCTGTTGGACTTCGCGGCCCAGTACAAAGCCAAGATCGGCGACCCGTTCTACCTGCTCGGGAGCCCCGGCACGATCACCGACGAGAAGTACTCGGCGATGGTGGACGCGGGCCTGCATTGCATCCAGATGGGCGTGGAGCACGGCAGCAAACGCATCCAGAAGATGTTCAAGCGCTCCACGATGGGGAACGACAAGATCCTCAAGAGCGCCGAGATCATCACGAAGTACGCCGATCGTACGGCGCCGCCGCAGTACGACCTCATCTATGATCTCGCCTACGAAACCATCGAAGACAAGCTCGACACGCTGCGGCTGATCACCGAGCTGCCGAAGCCGTACCGGCTCCAGGTGTTCTCGGTCATCTACTACCCGGGCACGTCGCTCCATACCCTTGCAAGTCGCGACGGGTTGGTGAACGACGAGAAGGCGGAGATCTACGACCGTATGTTCTTCGAGCGGCACGACAGCTACACGAACACGCTGTTGTTCCTCGCGCGAAGCGGGCGTTTTCCGCACTCGTTGCTCAAGGTGCTCATCGACCGTAAGGTCGTGGACGTGATGACCAGCGACTACATGGCGCCGGCGGGGAAGGTGGCGAAGGCCGCGATCCACTCGCTGCGGCAGGCGCTGCGTTCTCCGGCGGTGGAGCGGGCGAAGGCGCTTGGAACCTACCGCGCGCGGCTCACGGGCATGACGGGTGCAGACGCGGGTGCGGCGGCGCCGAGCGCGGCGGACTGACGACGTTCGTGGTGGGCGCCGTGCAAGACGCGGCGCCTCGTGGGCGGGTTTCTCGGGGTTTGGAGCGGGGCTCGGTTCCGGAGAGCGGTACATTAACGTTGATGTTGGGTCCTGCCGGCGCAGCCCGTCACCGCGCTCGCGTCGAAGCGCCGCTCGGCGGCGTCGGTCTGCACCGTCACCCGCCCCTGCAGCGCCCTCCACAGCGTTCGGCAGACGGAGAGCACGGGCGGTAGACGCCGAGAAGCCCGCGGAGGCTGGCTGCGACGGCTGGGGGACGGGGTGCGTTGTGCGGTGAGCGGTGCGCGGCGGCGGTGCCGGGGACGGGGCCGGGCGGAGCGGGGAGGGGCTGAGGAGCGGCAGATCGGCCGGCACGGGGGCCGGCCGCTACCGGTCTCGATACGAGGGGGGGCTTGCTCACCGATCTCCAGATCCTGCCCGCCCTCCCCGCCGACGCCGGTGCGATCCTGGCGTTGCGACGATCGGTGCTCCGGGAGGGCGCCTGGTTTACGATGGAGCCCGATGAGCTCCGCGAGGACGTGACGCAGCGGGCGGAGCTGATTCGTCACCTCCAACGGTCTGGAAATGGGGTTTGTCTGGTCGCGAAGGTGGGCGGGGAGCTGGCGGGTACGGCCATGATCGAAGGGGGCGGGCTTCGCAGAATCCGACACGTCGGCCGGCTCGAGATGATGGTGGCCGAGCCGCTGCGCGGGCTTGGGGTGGGGGATGCGCTGTTGACGGCGGCGCTCCGTGCGGCGCGGAGAAACGTGGCGCTGGAGAAGGTGGAGCTGGCGCTGTACGCGCACAATCTGCGGGCGCACGCGCTGTACGTACGGCACGGGTTCGAGGAGGAGGGGCGCCGGCGCCGGCAGCAGCGGCTCTCCGATGGCGAGTACGCCGACGAAGTTTGGATGGCGCTTTGGGTGCGCGGGGGGGCGGGGTGAGGGCTTTCTGTGGGGCCATCCGAGTTCATCGGGGGCGTGGGGATCGCCGGATGACCGGGGCAGACGGGTCAAGGGCCGCGACGTCAACCAGACCGCGTTCGGGCCTGACGGGGCTTGCCGGCGAAACGGGGGCTGACCGCCACCGCCTCGTCGCTGCGAATATTGCGACTACCCCGAACGGGGACTATACTCAGTCGAGGAGTCCACGATGCTCGGCGTCACCACCCCCGACACCTCCCGAGCGGCGGGCGAGGCGCTCCGCTCGATCTCGAACCACGTGCCGGCGGGCCTCGTCCTGAAAGTTCGCGATGGCGACGAGGAGTCAGAGGTGCAGATTCCGGCGGAGGTTGTCCCGCTCCTCGTCGAGATCCTCGGCCAGTTGGCCAATGGGAACGGCGTTCGTGTCGTTCCCGTCCACGCCGAGCTGACGACCCAGCAGGCGGCCGACCTGTTGAACACCTCCCGGCCCTACCTCATCAAGGTGCTGGAGGCGGGTGGAGTCCCCTTCAGCTTGGTGGGCACCCATCGGCGAATCAAGCTCGGAGACCTCCTTGCCTATAAGCGCGCGCGCGACGCCGATCGTCGGGCGATTCTCGACGAACTGAGCGTTGAGGGTCAGGAGCAGGATCTCGGGTGAGCAGAGTCGCCGTCTACGACGCCTGCGTCCTGTTTCCCGCCACGCTTCGCGACCTGATGCTGCGCTTGGCCGCGGCAGATCTTGTTCAGCCACGGTGGTCGGATCGGATTCTCGACGAGTGCTTCCTCAACATCCTCCTCAAACGGCCGGAGTTGTCGGCCGAAGCCCTCGCGCGGACGCGGATGAAGATGTGTGCTGCGTTCCCGGATGCGATGGTCGCCGAGGATGGCGCGGTGCCTCCGGTGCTTGGCCTCCCCGATCCGGACGATGTCCATGTGGTCGAGGCGGCCATCCGAGCGGACGCGGCGTCCATTGTCACGTTCAACCTTCGGGACTTCCCGGAGCGAGTACTCGACCCATTTCGGATCGGCGCGATCCATCCCGATGACCTCGTCCTCGCCTTGCTCGACCAAGCACCCGGGCGCGTGTGCGCGGTGGTTGAGCGGCAGGCGCTCGCGCTCAAGAAGCCACCCACTACGCTGACCGACCTCGTCGACCGTATCCGGAATCAGGGCCTCCCGCGATCAGCCGCACGACTTACAGACCTGTTAGGTTCAAACGGCTGATCTTCGCCCCCGCGGCCTCCCCACCCGCTGGCAAGCCCACCAGCCACAGTTTCTCGCGCAAGCGCCCGACGGCGGGCAAGCACCCCGCGAAGCCTTATGTGCCCTGTGAATGACACGACGTCGCTGGATCACCGCGTTCGTCCTGCTCGCGCTCGCAGGGGGCACGTTCTTTCGCGACGGCAGCACCTACGCGTGGGGGACGAGGGCAGGCACACCGGTCTTCCTCCTGCTCCGCGACGGCGAGGCACCGCGACCGGG
>BJHF01000012.1:83789-87101 GCA_014191855.1 Deltaproteobacteria bacterium | reverse complement strand
CAGGTACGACACGACCGCGAGGCCGAGCCCGGCATGCACCACCGCGGGGACCGTTTCGAGGATCTTCGAGAGACCCTCGTTCCGCTTCCCGAACAGCGCGTTGGCCTCAATAATCACCGCGAGGACGGTGACCACCGTGAGGCCGATCATGCCGCCATCCGCATCCAACCCGTCCAGGTGACGGGCGGCCCCCATGAAGAAGAGCATCGGGACGGAGAACAACGTGTTGGTGCGGGACGCGAGGAAGCCCCGCGCTGCCGCCGCCGCCGCGTTCGGATCCGCCGCGCCGCCACCGGCCACCGACTCGGCGCTCGCGAGCACCACCTGCATCTTGGGCCAAATCACCAGCCAGACGTTCAGGAACATCAGCGTGCCGAAGGTGATGCCGGCGCTGATCTTCACGCCCCAGCTCCCCATGGCCGGGATGCCCGCGCCGAGGTTGACCAGGTAGATCCCAAGACCGGAAAGGAAGGTGAGCATCGCCCCCCAGCGGAACCACCACAGGGCGCGGGCCACGAGCTTCCGAAACTCGCCCGTTCCAACCGCCGTTTTTGTCTCGGCGAAGTACGGAACCTGCACGAAGTTGAAGTAGTAGAGCAGGCCGATCCACGTGATACCGGCCAGGAAGTGCATCCAACGGAGGAGGAACAGCACCCCCTCTTGAGTGAGCAGCGACATAGGAGAGTCCTTGGAGAAGGCTGCTATAATCCCCCCGCACGATCCCGCGGTCAAGCTGTCCGTTTGGTTGGCGCACGGCCAAGCCATTAGCGGCCCCGATCAGGCGCGCGCTCCGTCCGTTAGGCGAGCTTCCATGCTGCTCCTCACCACCGTCATGGTCGCGTGCGCAGGGAACACCCCGCCGACCCCCGCCCTCTCCCCCGAGGCGGCTCGCGGCAAGGTCGTGTACGCCGCGAGCTGCACGGCCTGCCACAACGCAGATCCGGCCAAGGCCGGGAGCTTGGGACCCGATGTGAAGGGCTCATCTCGCGAGCTGCTGGAGGCGCGGGTGCTCAAGGCCGAGTATCCGGCCGGCTACACGCCGAAGCGCAGCTCCACGCTGATGACGCCGCTGCCGGCCCTGGCAGGCGACATCGAGGCGTTGGCCGCCTATTTGAAGTAACGGGTCGGCTGCACCGATGGCAGCCGCGATGGCCCGCGATGCACGCGCTGATCCCTCGCTTTCGCGGCCTACTTCAGGTACTGCCACCGCAGGGTGTACCAACCGCTCTCGGCGGAGGTGCTGCCGTCGTCATTGCACTCGGTCTGCCCCTCGCCTTCGTAGTAGCTCTCGACGACCAGCTTGAGGACATGACCGTCTTCAAGCTGCACAAGCCACGGCACCATGGTGGTTTCTACACACGAGGTGTAGGCCCACCACGCCTCCATGGCCGTAACCGGGCCCCCGATCGCATCGGTTTCCAGATCGCACTGGTTGTTGTAGAAGTTCTCGGACTGCCAGTCGGCGCTGTCGATCTCCGCCGCGGTGACCTCCCCGTAGTCCGCGCGCGCGACTTCGCTCACGCCCACGCAGCTCGGCCCGGAGTCGCCGCTGTTCGTGCGGATCACGAAGCGGTGGAGGGCCAGGTGCCAGGTCATGTCCTCAAGCGCCGTTTCGTCGTCGATGTCCACCCGCACGGCGCCGTCCTGGGTGAAGCGAACGTAGGTCCAGGGGTTCTCGTCGGCGCGATTCATCCCGCCGGCCGTGGCATCCACCAGGGTTACAAAGTCTTCGCCATCCGCCTCGGTGCTCACGTCGCCATCACTCACCTTGTCGTCGTGCAGCGAGAGCTCTTGGATGATCTCGTCGATGCACGAGGGCTCCACGGGATCCGTGCAGACCGGATCCTGGTCGGGAAGGCCGTTGTCCTCCCCGGAATCGCCCGAGTCCCCCGGGCAATCAGGGGAGGCCGAGCAGTCCGAATCGTCGCAATCGAAGGCACCATCCTGGTCGTTGTCGGCGGCATCCGAGCACTCCCCTGCGTCGTCTCCTTCGGCCGGGATGATGTCGCCGCAGCCGAAGAGGGCGAGGAGCGGGAGGAGCGAGGCGATGCGCATGCTGGGTCCGGTTCGAGGGGGGGACATATCTTGGCACGCGGGCTACCGTGCCGCCATGCTGCTCGCCCTCCTGTTGACTCCCAGCGCCGACGCCCGGCCGACCGACGGCGGCGGGATGTGGACCTACGACGAAAGCGACACCGTGACATCGCTCGATGGGGCCGCCGGCTTGGTGCGGGTGTGGTACAGCACCAGCGGCACAAACGCCGTTTTGGCCGACGATCTCGACGTGAACGGCCTCCCGGATTTTGCGGAGGCGGTGGCGGCCACCAGCGAAGCCGTGCTGCTCAACCTGGAGGGGCTCGGCGTTTCGCTCCCGCTCCCCGACGATGGCCAGGGCGGCGACGACCGGCTGGACGCTTACCTCGTGGACTTCGGTGGGAACTCCGATGGGAATTGGGGAAGCGAGGACTGCGACGGCTCCGGCCGCTGCTCCGGTTACTTCCAGATGGAGAACGACTTCTCGGGCTACGGCTATGGCAGCATCGAGATGGCGGTGAACGTGCTCACCAGCCATGAGCTGTTCCACGGCGTTCAAGCTGCCTATGGGTCGAGCGACGCGGTATGGTTCAGCGAAGGCACCGCTACCTGGGCCGAAGACTACTTCGACCCGGAGACCGAGGACTTTCTCGACCTGTGCAGCGAGTACCTCGCAGACACCGACCGCTCGCTGTCGGAGCCCCCGAGCGGCCCGGTGCCCGCGTTCGCGTATGGAACGGCCTTATGGTGGTGGTTCCTTACGAATCGCTACGGCGACGACCTGATGATCGATCTGCTCGAAGCCATGGCGGCCGCCGAAGACGACGACGCGCTTTTGGCCGCGATGGCAGAGCTCGAAGCGGGGCGCGGGGGCGACCTGGGGGCCGACTTCACCACCTTCGCCGAGTGGAACCTGGCCACCTCGTCGCGCGCGGGGAGCGTGGAGAGCTACCCCTTCGCGAGCGACCTTCACGGGATCGACGCCGAGAAGGAGGGGACTAGCATCGTGGACGAAGGGCGGTATTACCCGCTCTCGACGATGTACTACACGCTCGAGTCGGCCGCGGAAGCCGAGCTGTTCCTCGCGACGAGCGAAGCCGGCCCCGACCTTGTGCTGCGCGTGTACCCGATGAGCGAAAGCGGCGACCTGCTGGCGGCGCTGGCCGAGCTACCGGCGGACGGCGCGGTGCACAGCCTCGGCGTGCAGCCAGCGGGAGATTACTGGTTGATGGTCGTGAATTCGACGTTGGCCGAGAATTCCACGAAGCTCACCGTTTG
>BJHF01000012.1:0-83779 GCA_014191855.1 Deltaproteobacteria bacterium | reverse complement strand
ACCGTTTGTTTCGGAGACACAAGTGCGGTTGCGGACTGCGGCGCGCCAGCCGACACGGGCGGCGACACCGCGGACACCGGTGGCACGAGCGACACGGGCCCGGGGGCGGGCGACGACACCGGCGAGGCGCCGCCGGAAGACTGCGGGTGCGCCAGCGGCGACGGGAGGGGCGCGACGGCCGCAGCCATGATCGGCCTGGCGGCGATCCTCGGGCGTCGGCGCGCGCGGGGATGATCCTCCTGGCGCTCGCGTGCGGAACGGAGCCTCCACCCGCACTGCCCCCGACGATCCGCGAGCGTTTCGGCGAATACGCCTTTCTGACCCCCATCGACACCCCGAGCACGGTGCCGCTGGTGGCCGGCGGGGAGATCGACACGCGGGCCGCGACCTGCGCGACCTGCCACGCCGAGAACCACGCCGAGTGGGCGGCGAGCACCCACGCTTCGGCCATGCGCGACGTCCAGTTTTTCGCCGAAATGCAGAAGCCGGATCAGCCGCGTTGGCTCTGCCTCAACTGCCACGCGCCCACCAGTCCGCAGCGTGCCGAGCTCATCACGCTCAATACGCGACTGGCGAGCACGACCTCCATCGCGGCGCTCACGACGGGACCGAACCCGAACTTCGACGCCGCCCGCGTGGCCGAAGGGGTGACGTGCGCCACCTGCCATGTGCGGCGCGACGCCGACGGCCAGGGCATCATCCTCGGGCCACACGGCGCGGCCACAGCTCCCCACCGGGTTCGCAAGGATCCGGCAGCGCTCGCCGGGATCTGCCAGACCTGCCACAGTCCGGGCGGGAACATCGTGATCACCCCGACCTTCCCGTGCTGGTTTGAAACCGCGGAGGAGGTTGCGGCGGGGCCAGACGCCGGGAAGCCCTGCACAACCTGCCACATGCCCCAGGTGGAGCGGCCGGCCGCCACCGACGCGGCCCCCCACACCGTACGCCGCCACGCGTGGACCGGCAGCGGGATCCCCAAGACAACCGGGGGCTTCTCCACGCTGCTCGGCCGGGGCTGGGAGTCTGGGTTGAACGTAGATTTCCAGCTCGACCCGCTGCGGGTGACCCTGACGAACGCCCGGGCCGGCCACGCGCTCCCCACGGGCGATCCGGAGCGGTTCCTCCGCGTTGAAGCCAGCGTGGACTCGAAGGACGGCGCCGCGCTGGCCACCGACGTGCTGCGCCTGGGTCAGACCTGGGACTGGGGCGATGTAGCCACGGCCCGGCCCGCGAAGCGCGTCGCCGACACGCGACTCCTCCCCGGCGAGGCGCGGGACTGGACGCCGCAGATCTCCGCCGAGGGCGCCGACACCCTCCGAATCGAGGTGCTGAGCGTGCGCCTTACCGCTGCGAACGCCGAGGGGATGGCGGGAACGCGGCTCGACGCTCAGCTCCTCTCGCTGTGGCCGGCGGGCCAAGGGGCGATCGATGGGTTCGCGGCTGGGTATCCGCTGGCAACCTACGTGTACCGACTCCAGCTAAACCTTGCCGATGGGGGGCTTCGGATCGCCGACGCCCCCACCCTGCTCGCCGACTCGATCGCGCTGGCCGCCCTCGATCCGAAACTTCGCGCTGAGCGCCTCAAGATCCCCCACCCCTGACCGAAGCGGGGGCATGATCCCGCTCCTCGCTCTCGCGCTCACGTTCTTTCCGGCGCCCGCCCAGGCCGCGCGGGTGAAGGAGATCGCCAGTGTGTACGGCGTTCGCTCCAACGCGCTCGTCGGCTACGGCATCGTGATCGGCCTCAACAAAACCGGCGATAGCTCCCAGAACCTCGCCACGATGAAGCAGCTCCAGCAGATGCTCGCGGCCCAGGGATTTCCGACGACGGCGGACCAGATCAAGTCCAAGAACATCGCGGCCGTGATGGTGAGCGCCGAAGTATCGGCCGGCGCCCGACCCGGGAGCCGGTTCGACTTGACCGTGAGCTCGACTGGCGACGCCCGCTCGCTCTCGGGCGGGGTGCTGCTGATCACGGAGCTGCGCGCATTCAACGGTACGCGCATCGCGACGGCCTCCGGTTCGGTGCTTGTGGGCGGCTACTCCATCGCCGCGGCCGGAAACGAGACGGTGAAGAACCACCCCACCGTGGGCAGCGTGCCCCGTGGCGGCACGCTGGAGGTCCCGATCCCGGCGCTCGCCATCGACGAGCAGGTGTCGTTCGATTGGGTGCTCGACCGACCCGACTTCACCAACAGCACGCGGATGGCCACGGTCGTAAACGCGCTTTTGGGCAGCGACGTCGCCCATGCCGTGGACGGAGCCACCGTTCGCGTGATGGTGCCCGACCGGTACCTGGGCCGGCAGTCCGAGCTGGTGGCCGCGGTGGAGGGGCTCGACGTTCAGCTGGACCAGATCCTGCGCGTCGTCGTGAACGAACGCACCGGCACCCTGGTGATGGGGGCAGATATCCCGCTTTCACCGGTCGCTGTCGCGCACGGGAGCCTCACCATCGAGGTTGCACGCCAAACGCAGGTGAGCCAGCCGAACATGCTCGGCCAGGGCGACACAACGGCGGTGACGAACACCGAGGTTCGTGTGCGCGAGGATGCGGGAAAGGTGACCCTGCTCAAGGGCGCCACCGTCGGCGACGTCGTCGGCGCGCTCAACGCCATGGGTGTGACACCCCTCGATTTGATCTCGATCCTCCACTCGATGCAGCTCGCGGGTGGGATCCATGCCGAGATCGAGGCGATGTAGCGGCCCTACGGCACCCCCGGCACATCCACCGCCGTTACATTCGGGAGCCAGCGCCCATCGCGATACACTCCGGGCGTAAGCGTGACGCCGAGGCGGATGTCCGTGCCCAAGACACCGATCTCCGCTGCACCCGCGTAGTCCAGCGTGATCGTCGTCTTTCCCGTTGAGTCCGTGAATCCCCCGACGAGCGCCTGGCGTGGCGCGCGCAGCGTCACCGGCACACCCGCGACCGGGGTTTCCCCTCGAAGCGCGCGAACGACCAGCGTTGACGTTCCGCGGCGGACACCGGGGCCGAGCGGGGGGACACCGGCTGCCGCGAGTGAAGCGTGCAGCTCCGAGGCGTAGTCCTGAACCGCAGGTAGCGAGCCGCGGCGCGGATCTCCGAGCACCCCCAACTCGGGAAACACCGCCCCGATGCCCACGGGCACGTGCATCCCGACCAGCGGAGCGAGGCGCGCCCCCAGGGAAACGCCCGCCACGGGTTCGAGCGGCCAGGACGGCAGCTCGTTGATGAAATCGGGCACGCGTTTCTCCGCCACGAAGTCGGGGAACAACTTCTCCTCCATGCCCGAGTGGCGCTCGCTGGTGATCACCGCGCCATCGATCACCGCAAACGCTGGGGACACCCGAGTGCTCCCCATCTCCTCCAGCGGCCAGAGGGTCGTGGATGGGTGGGACGAGGCCACCTCCGCGATGCGCCTGTCTCCCGCGTCGAGAAAGGACCGGCGCGCGGGCGTTTCGGTTGGAGGGCCATCCAGCAAAGCCTGGCCTTCGCAGCGCGGCGTGATGATCAGCGGCAATCCCAGCTCATCGGCGGCATCGAAAATGCGCGGGTCGAGATAGGCTCCGTGCAGCTCCACCGCGTTCGTGCCCGTGCGCAACATCCATCGGCGAAAGCGGGCGAAGCGCTCACGGGGATCCTCGCCGCCCTGCGCGTAGCGCTGCCCAGCTAGGTACACGGGCGCGCCGTTGATGAGGACATGGTCCCCCTCAAGCGCCACGGTCCGCGCGCCAAATCGCCGCTGGCGCAGGCTCGCTTTGCCCACGCGCACGGTGAGGTATTGCAGGGAAGGCTCATCGCTCCCGCCAACCTGCCACACCGGGCCAGCCCACCGCGAACGCGACTCGGCCGTTCCGTCGGGCTGGATTTTCGCGTCCGGAAGTTCGCTCACGACCGCGCCATCGCGCACGACGCCGAACTGCGCCACACTTCCGGCCGCGCCGCTGGTTCGAACCCTCGCCACCAGTTCCTGCCCGTCGAGGCGCACATCGATGTCGTCGACCCGATGGGTGCCATCGAATTGCAGCGAGAGCTCGCCGGCGACCCAAACCTGATCGGGCCGCGGTACGCCAGACGTCCAAGCGGCGACGGGCGTGGAGGGGAAGTCACGCCGCACATTTTGAGCCGTCGGCGGATCGAAGCGCACGATCAGCGCATTCTCCCCCGACAGAAGGCGCCCGGTGAGATCCACGCTCGACGCCCACAAACCGCCGACATCCGAGCCGGCCTCCACCCCGTTCACGCTCACCGTCATGCGCCACCCCGATGCCTCCGCACGGAGCCGGATCGAAGCGTCGTTCGCCCACGACTCGGGGACCGTGATCGTGCGGCGAAGCTCCAGCGCGGACATCGACGGCGCGCCGGCCGGAACGCGGAACGTGCCCGCTCCGGCGGCCCAGTAGCCGTTGAGGTTCAGCTCGGCGCTAGCGCCGACGTTCTCCTGCGCGCAGCCCGCGCCCGCGCTGCACGCGAGGAGGCCGAGGCCCAGCAGGAGGGAGCGAGGTGGGGACATTGCCGGCCGGAGTCTATCGCACGCCGCGCTCCCGCCGGGGTGGCGCGACACGTCGGCGCGCAGGATCAACCCGGCTTGATCGGGACGGAGGGCAGGAGCAGCACGAAGCTCTGCGGCCCGCGTTCATAGAGCACCACCCGATCGGGGCCGGTGGCTGTGAGCAGCGCAGCCCAGCTTGCCTCCGTCATCGTCGGCGTGAGCAGCTCCGGCTGGTAGAGATCCAGCTCCACGTAGTCGATCCCCGCCTTTTTTCGGGTCTCGGGCCCGTACGCGTAGGATGCGAGCGCGGCAGCCGGGAACAAGTCGTTGTGCACCGCCCCGCCATAGAGCACCATCGTCGCGTTCGGTGTTGCGCTCGCGAGCAACGCGAACGCTTGAAGCTTCTCCGTGAGCAGGCGGAGCAGCTCGCCGAAGCGGACGTCGCCTTTCGGATCGAGCATCGCTTCGTACTCGGCGCAAGAAAACGCCAGATCATGTGGACGAACACCAGCAGCCACGGCGGCCTCGATGAGCAGGACCAGATCGCTCTTCGTTTCGGGCGGGCGCTCCGTCTCCACCTCCACCTTCTCGGTCACCTCGGCGGCGGGCGCCCCGCAGGCACCATCTACCCGCCAGGTTTCCAACACCAGATCGGTGAGGTGAGGTGCCAGAGCCGGAAAAAGGTGGGCGGTGAACAGCGAGAGCGTGGAAGGCACCTCGGGGCCGGCAGTCGTGGAATGCAGCTCGCCGATGCCGAGAATATGCGGGTTAGAGGCCAGGACTGCGTCGAGCGCGGCGGCGGCGGTCGGGTAAACGCGATGAGGCGGCAGCGCCGGCGTAGGCGAGGCGGGCTCACCGGCGAGGACGGAAGACAACCCGGCAACGAAGGACAGCATGGCGCCCCCGACAAGCCTAACGGGAGCGGAGTTCCACCGGCTCGACGGCGCTTCACGGACCCCGTACACTCCCTCGCCGCCATGGCTCGCCGCCGCGCCACTCCCCGACGTCGAGGCTTCCGAATTGCCGCGGCCGCCCTGACCACCCTCTCGGTCCTCGCGATGCTGGAGGGCGCGGCACGCGGCATCGAGCCGGCGATCCCCAGGTGGGAAGCCGAGTCTGCGGAGGGGCTGAGCATGACGGCGCACTCCACCCGGCTCTGGGGACTGGCGCCTGGCGCGCTGGAGAACGGCCCGAACGTCGCGAACATCGGGGCGAACGGGCTGCGCCTCCCGTGCCCGACACCGGCGGAGACGGCCGGCCAGAAACGCCTGCTCGTACTGGGGGACTCCAGCTTCTTCGGCCATGCGCTGGCCGACGATGACACGCTCGCCGTGCAGCTCGGGCGCGCCCTCGACGACCGCGAAATCCCGACAGCAGGGCTCAACGGCGCGGTGCCCGGCTACTCCACCGCCCAAACGCGGGTGCTGCTTGACGAAGTGGGCTGGTCGCTCCAGCCGGATCTACTGGTGGTGGGCAACCTCTGGAGCGACAACAGCGCCGACGCGTTCGAGGACGCCGACCTGCTGCGTACGTCGGCGTTGTTCGCCGCGAACCCGCTCAGTCGTTCCGCGTTGTTCCGCGTCACGGCGGCCTGGGTGGCGAACGCCCGGGGGGAGGGCCCGCGGGTGATCGAGTGGACGCGAGACAGCCGCTGGCCAAGCCGGCGCATTCGCCGCGTGCCGCTCTGGGACTACGCCGCCAACCTCGATCAGATCGTTCGCGACGCCCGCGAACGCAACATCGGCGTGGTGTTCATCGCGCCCGTGAACCGCGCGATGGCCGAGGGACTCGATGCGGGCTCGGGTCATGGGTGGGATCCGTACTTCCAGGCCCAGAAGCAAGTCGCTGCGTGGCACGGGCTGCCCCTGCTCTCCGGCACGGACGCGATGCGCGCGAGCGGGCTGAGCGGCGCCGACGCGTTCGTTGACGTGATGCATCCCTCGGCGGCGGGCGTCGTTGCGCTGGCCGACGCCACGGCCGCGCTCCTCGCCGGGCGGGGGTGGCCTGCGGACCCGCTGCTTGGACGCGCCGATCCCTACGTGCCCCGGGACCTCTACGACTTTCAGCAGTCCACGGAAACCGGCCAATCCGCTCGATTCTCGGCCCAAAGCCACCTGTTTACCGGTGCCGATCAGTCAGGAACCGGCGCGGCGGCCGTGACCGCGAGCGGCACGATCGGAGGCGGCACGCCGCCCTACCGGGTAGCGGTGATCGACGCGGCGGGCACGAGCTGGAGTAGCGTGGATGTGCCCCTTGCAGGCTCGTTCTCGCTGAGCTGCCCCGGGGATATCGGCGTGGCGGAGCTGGTTTTCACGGACGCCGCCGGGCACGCCGCGCAGCGCCCGCTCGATCCGAAGCGCCTCGTCGTCGCGGTGGATCTCGACGAGTGAACGTCACGAAGCCTGGCCCGGCGGCGGGGGTGGGATGGCGCTGCGATCGCCCGCTACCCACCCTGGCCCCGGGACCGGGATCCGGCGATCGCCCAACCCACCCTACCCCTCCGCCGGCTCCAGCCCGGCCGCCGCCCGAACCTGCGGCCGATAAACGGCGATCCGCGCGCCAAGCGCCGGACTGAGCTGCGAGATGCGGGGCTGATGGCGCCCGGCCCACAAGCGCAGCCGCTCCCGCACATCCCAAAGGTGCACCGGTTGCCGCCACCGCACGACGCGGGACTGTACGCCGTCCCAGAACTTGCGCCGGGCCTCCATCGACAACATCGCGCCGCGGCGCACCTGAGCCGCCTGTTCGGGGGTGCGCACCATGATCGAGAGCGCCTCTTCGAGCCACCGGCCGTGATCCTGATCTTGCATCGTGTGCAAGGTGAAGTAGACGATCTCGCGCTCGGTGAACCCGGCGCGTCGCAGCCCATCGATGATCGGCACGAACATCTTGGGGATCGCCCACTCGTGCCCAGGGCCCAACGCGCCAAGTCCCACGAGGAACGGCTCCTCCGTAACGATGCGCATGTGCTCGCGGATGAACTCCGCCACGCGGGAATCGAGCGGCTCCTGGTCCTCTTCCCCAGGTCCTACGCCGCAAGCCGTAAGGTACTTCCGATAGAGGTGCGCGTGGTCCTCACCATCGCTCCCCTCCCCGTACTCGTCCACCAGCACCTTCGCGATCCAGCTTTTGGACTCGCTGTCCGGCGCTCGCAGCAACAAGTGCTCCATGTACCGGCAGAAGGTGCCGACGAGCGGGTAGTGGTTCAGGCCGAAGACCCGGTAGTCCTCGCGCGTGAACGGCGTGGTGCCGACCCGCATGAGAAACACGTGGTTTACCGCCGGGTGTTCTTCGATCTCGCGCCGCAGGTCACGGAGGAACTCACTTGCTTGCAAGCGACACCTCCGGCGGCGGGCCGCCCTGGGCTCGCTCCGAGATGATCCCAGCTTCATCGCGGAGATAACTCCGGTAGTCGAACTGGATCCGCTGGTACCGCACCCGGTTCACCACCATGCCGGGGAAGTTCGGCAGCGCGCGCAGGTAGAACGGCCAGCGTTTGAGCATCGTTTTCCGGTCGAAGAAGTTCCGCATGCTCGTGCGCCCGACACGCTTCCACGCGACGTAGTTCTTGTAGAACTCCTCACGCGGCAGGCGCGTCGGGGTAACGGCGTGCAAGAGGTCGAACAGCCGGAAGTCCTCGGTGAGCAGGTCCTGCCGGTGTTTTTTCCACATCTCGGTGCCGGGGAGCGGCGTGAGGATGGTCACGAGCGGGATCGCGACCCCGAGCGCCTCGATGTAGTCGTAGAGATCGGCAAAGTCCTTCTCCTCGAAGTCGGGGCGTACCATGAAGATGCCCGTGGAGATGACCCCGTTCTCCTTGAGGATCTTCGCGGCCCGGGTGTTGCTGTCGAGGGTGCTGCGCTTCCGGAGGCCGGCCAGGGCGTCCGGATCGTTCGTTTCGTAGCCGCTGAGCACGCCCATGAGCCCCACCTTGGCGAGCCGCGCGATCAGTTCGGGGTTGGCCGCGATGAAGTCGCTTCGACCCTGCGTCATCCAGAACTTCTTGATCTTGCGCTCCTCCAGCACCGTCGCGAGGCGCTCCAGGCGGTCCACGCGCGTCATGAAGTTGTCGTCGAGCAGGAAGATGAAGGGTTCCGTACACGCCGCCATGCGGTCCGCGATCACGTCGGCGCTGAGGAAGCGGGTGCGGCGGTCGTAGAACTCCCAGATCGCGCAGAAGTTGCAGTCGAAGGAGCAGCCGCGCGAGGTGAACAGGCTGGCCATCGGCTTGGCAGCTAGGAAGAAATACTGGCCGTGATACTGCTCGATCAGGTGTCGGGCCGGGGCCGGCAGCGCGTCGAGGCTCGGGGCGTTCTTGGCTTTCCCGCCGCGCCAACGGGTGCCGTCCGGCAAGCGCGCATCGAGCCCTTGAAGCCCGTCCAGCAGCGCGGTGGTACGCTCGGCCCGGGGGGTCGCGGACCACCGATCCACGATCTCCTTGAAGAGCAGCTCCCCCTCGCCCTTCACGATCCCATCCACCCAGTCCACGTAGTAGCTCTCGGCGTTCATCGTGCAGTGATGGCCACCAATGATCGTCAGCGCATCGGGCACGATCTGGCGAGCGAGCCGGAGCACGGCCTGGGCCTGGTACGCATCGGTGGTCATCGCCGTCGTGCCCACGATGTCGGGCCGCCAGGTGGACATCACCTCGGGCAGCACATTCGGCTTCTCAAGGCGCATGTCCAGGATCCGCACCTCGTGCTCCGGCACCATCGCTGCGATGCTGGTGAGGCTTACGGGTTCGCTCCGCCAGACCGTGTTTTCCAGTCCCAAACGACGCTCTTCAAACGGGGCAGGCTGCACGAGCAGGATGCGCATTACGACTCCAAGCCCCAGGGTCAGGGGCGGCGGGGGAGGCTTACGGTCTGGGTGGCGACCGTGGTAGAACCGACACGCACCGCCTGTATATCGGGCGCGGCGTTGCGGAGGCGATCGTAGACGAGTTCGACGACGACGACGTCTGCGGTTGAGAGCGAATCCTCCGCGAACGGAAGCGTGAGAACACGAGCTTCTCCCGGCAGCAACGTCGTATCTCGGCTCTCGACGTAAGTGCGATCGGTGACGACGCGCTCCAGCGTGGTTCGGGCCTCTGGCGCGCCCGGCGCCGCGCCCAACCGGACCACCACGTCGAGGGCACGCATCGGGTCTGCGGTGGGAACATTGTGCCCGGCCAGGTTCGTGAGGGTCAACGCGACTCCGCCGGCGGTACGCTCCACGGGCCCCACCCGGATCGCAGACGCCACGAATTCGTCGTCCCAGCCGCCAAGCACGCGGTGGGAGCGGGTGGGGCGCGCCGGCGTCCACGTCGTGAGCGCACGCTCCACGGCAGGCATGTGGCAATCCACGCACGATTCGGTTCGACCGGTGGCCGCCTGCCAACGGGCCCACTCCCCCACCGTGTCCGCGATCGGACGCTTCATCCTGGAGAAGGGCGGTGCGCTGGCCTGGTGGCACGTCGCGCACAGCTCGGCATCCCCAAAGCCCGGATCGACCGTGACACCGTGCGGCGGCTCAAGATCGGGGAGGCTCCCGACCACGGCACCCGCCCGCACGTGGCAGGCCGCACACCCTACCCCATCCGACAGGAGCGAAGGTTCAAAGTTCGGGTTCGGCTCGCCCTGCCCAGCCACCGGCTTGAGCGAGCGAAGTCCGGTGATCCGCTCGGGCTGCTGCTGCGGCAGCGGCGTGTGGCAGTAGCGGCAGGCGTACAGCTCGCCCCCCCGAACGAAATCGGCCTGGAACACCGGGTCGGTCCACGCCCGGCCCATCAGGGTTTCTCCCCACTCGGCCGCGATCTCGACGTGGCAGGCGGCGCACGTGGCGGTGGAGAGCGAGGTGAGGCCCGTCGGTGTGGCCGCCTCCGCGATCACGGGCTGGGGAAGCCTGGAAAATACGTACTGGCGGAAACAACCGGGCACGGCCCCGGCGACGAGGAGCACCGCAGCGCCGAGCGCGAGCCGGCGCCCGACGGTCAGGGGTTCTTCCCGGCCTGCGCCGACAGCGTCCAATCGTACGGGATGAACTGCACTTTCGCGGTCGTCGGGATGGTTCCGCCGTACTTGTTGATGAAGGCGACGGCGCCGCCCGCCGCGGCGAAGTCCTTGGCGTACCACTCGAAGATCTGCGAGATGTGGGCGCCCGCCGCATCGACATAGACCTTCTTTGGGTTGGTGCAGAACTCGCGGGTGTAGGCGTCGAGCTGGGCGTCGAGGCGGGCGCTGTCGAACGCCTCGTTGGGGAGGCGCGGGCAGCCGCCGGACTGGCAGTTGAGCGCGAAGTGCGCGCGAGGATCGCTGAACTGCTTGCGGACAATGTCGTTTTCGAGCGTGTAGAGGCTAATCTTGTCCTTGCCCATGGCGAACTTGGAGAGGGCGAAGAAGTCCAGCTTCACGCTGTCCACCGTCTTGATCCCGGGGCGCGTGGCCACCCCCTTGATCGCCATCGCGTTGTAGGCATTGATGTAGTACGCCAGCTTGTCGTTCTTCGTTGGGAACAACGCCGGATTTGAGGTGGGGGAGTCGGCGCCGACCGCGGCGAGGTACCCATCGAGCCCCGAGGGGTCGGCGATGATCCCCTTATAGTCCACGAGCCCCTTTGAATCGACATACCTCGCCACCACCGCGTTGAACGCCGCGTGCGAAAAGCCGCCCGAGGCCGAAGCGCGGGGCGACGCAAAGAACAGCGCGATCAACGCGAGGCAAGAGGCGAGCAGCGCGCGGTTCATCCAGGCTCCGGAGGCAGGGGCGCCGGGTCCGGGCGCCGGGGTGTGGAACGATACGATCGAGCCAGGCGATCTGGATCGACGCCGAGTCGATAACCCGCCCGGAGCGCCCACAAGCGCACCATCGTTCGCGTTGTTCCCTCCAGCTCCCAGCGGCGCGCCGACGTGGTGATCCGTGGCTCAAGGACGGCCCACGGGTGCTGTGCTCGCGCCCGGTCGGATAGCTCGAGATCCTCCAGGGCAGGAAGCGGCGCAAAACCACCCAGGGCGGTGAACAGCTCGCGGCGGAACCACAGCCCCATGTCGCCGCTGCAGGAGCCGGATCGGCGCGCCCGCGCGGTCATCCACCGCCCGCAGAAGCGCAGGCGAGGGTCACGACTTCTCAAGGTGGTGGCGAAACATCCCCAGGGAGCGGCCGCGCCCCGGAGGGCGGCCCCTGCTCCCGCGGGAACCCCGGTGTCTGCATGCACGAACCACAAGATCGAGCCCGTGGCCGCCGCAGCGCCCGCGTTCTGCTGTGGCCCGCGCCCGCGGGCGCCGGTGACGAGGCGGGCCCCGAAGCGCGCCGCGATCTCCAGGGTTGCATCGGAGCTCCCAGCGTCGGCCACCACCACTTCGTCCACCTCAGCGGTTAGCGCCGCCAACAACGCGGGCAACGCCAACGCTTCGTTCTTCGTGGGCACGATCGCAGACAACATCGGCCCCCCGCTAATCCGTTGCGTCCAGTCCACAACGGGGGTGGACCCGCGCTCGTGGTACGATTCGCATCGTGTCCACGCCGCCCGCCGAGACCGAAGCCCCCCTCTCCGAAACGGAGGACGTGAGCCTTGAGGCGGAGCTCCATGCCGAGGTCAGCTTCGGCGGAACCCCGAGAGGGCAGGCCGCGAACGCGGTGCTCCAGGCGCTCTCCCGCGCCGCCCGGTCCTTCCTCATCTACGAGCCGACCAACGAAGCTATCCGTATCTTCCTCGACAATCTTCGAAAGTCGGCCAACACGTTCATCGACACGTACGGCGAGCTCCAGCTTGAGATCCGCCCCTTTGAGCTGATCCACAACGGCGAGGTGGTGTACCTCGACCGCGACCGCGAGCGTTCGTTGGCCTTCCGCCTGTACCGCGACGGGGTGCGGAAGCTCACGCTGCGACCGGGGCTCGACTGGCAGGAGCTGCTGAAGCTCCTGGAGGTCATGTCCATCCGCTACGTCGGCGTGCGCCAAACGGAGGACGATCTCGTTGTTCTGCTCTGGAAAGCTGCGTTCTCCCACATCGCCTTCGAGGCGGTGGAAGGCTTCGTCGCCGACGCCGAGGACGAAGGGGGGGTAGCGCAGTCCTCCGGCACCGGCGCCGTGGTGCACATCTCCGCGCCTCCGGACTTCGACCTGCCGCTGCCGGTCCGGCCCCGGATCGCGCCGGTGCGGTACCGCGTCGTTCCACAAGCCGCGATCGACGAGCTGTTGGCAGAAGACGACACCCAGGGCGTGGCAGGGCTGGCGCTCCACCTCGCGGAGGAGCTGCTGGCCGCCCTCGCCGACCCCCAGGAAACGCTCACGTTCTCCGATCTGGCCAGTCACCTCAACGAAACGCGAGAGTTCGTGTTCTCGGAAGGACACATGGCGGCCTCCTTGCAGCTCGCCTACGCCGCCGCCTCGGCGGATACCCGCGATCCGAAAAGCGAGGCCGCTTGCCTGGAGTTCC
Source organism: Deltaproteobacteria bacterium (assembly GCA_014191855.1). Classification (GTDB taxonomy): domain Bacteria; phylum Myxococcota_A; class UBA796; order UBA796; family SXON01; genus SXON01. Next base: position 70,892 of record BJHF01000012.1, on the reverse strand, counting down.
TGCAGAGCTTCGTGAGCGCCCACGCGCTGCGGCGCTTCTTGCACAGCGTTTCGCAGGACGCGTCCGACGCGCCGCACGAGCTCTACGCGATGCTCAAAGCCATCCCGGGGGACCACCTCAAGACCCTGGTGGAGGTGCTTGGCACCGAGCAAGGGGAGGCATCCCGGCGCGTGGCGCGTCGCCTGATCGAGATGTACGTAAAGGACCGCGGGGACGAGGTCGTGAGCTACATCCTGAATGCTCCCGATCACTTGGCCTGTGAGCTCCTCCGAGTGCTCCGCCACAGCGACCTGGACCGCACCCTGGCGGCGGCGAAGGGCTTGGTACACCGGGGCGACCACAACGTTCAGCTCGGGGTGCTCACCGCGATCGAGGCGATGCCGGACGGGCCGGAGCCGGTGCGCATCCTGTTGCAGCTCGGGATGTCCGGCGCGGAGGACGTGCGCCCGAAAGCGCTGGCGATCCTCGCAGCGCGGCGTTCGGCCGACGCTTTTGCCCCGCTGCTCACCAAGCTGAAGCGGGAAGCGAGCGGGCGTCTGAGCAACAGCGAGGCTGAGTCCATTGGGCAGACGCTCATCGCAATCGACACGAACTACGCCCTCACGGCCTTTCGGGAATGGTGCCGCCCGCGGGGGCTGCTCGCAGGGGTGCTCCCGGGGCACGCGCGGCTCCAGCGTGCAGCCGTGGCGGGGCTAGCGGGCGTGCCGGGTGAAGAAGCCGAGGCGCTCATCCGCGCCGTCTCCGATAAAGCGGGGAGTGAGCTACAAGAGTTCTGCACGCAGGTGATGGTGCGCCGGCGTCGAATCTTGCGTGGAGGCCGCACGTGAGCGACGACCTCGTTGAGAACCAACACCAGCTCGCCGCGGCCCTCAACCGGGCGCGGGCCGGCGAAGACAAAGAGCTGGGCCAGCGCGTGCGCGACCTCGGCGAGCAGTTCGTGCGGCTCACCAACGCGCTGGTGCGACTCTGCAAGGTTCACGCCCCCGAGAACGACGCGTTCGACGAGCCGACCCGACAGCTCGTGAACGCGCTCGAGCGGCTGGACACGCTGATCGGGCAGGTGAGCGTGGTGTGCGTGGAAGGGCAGGTGTACGTCAACGACATCCGCGTGCGGATGGACGATCGGATCTCCGGACCGCAGGCGTTGGAAGCCGAGCTTGGACGCCATGGTTGTGGTGGCCTCACGTTCGTGAAACCGATCCCCGACGAGCAGGTGCGAGCGCTCACGGCGTGCATCTCCGCCGCGCCGGCCGAAGAAAAGCCGCTGCATGCCTTCGTGCAGGCGCTCCGAGACTGTGGCGTGATGGAGGTAAACCCTCAGGGGCGCTTCCGCCTGCGCATGTCGGGAGAAAAGACGCGCACCGCGACGGAATTGGAGCTGCACCAAACGCTGGAGCGCGCGAGCGGCGTGGTGGCCGACGCGTGGGAGAGCCTGTCCTCGAATCGCGTGCCGAACCCGCTGCCGGTTCGCCGGCTCGTCAACGAGCTGGTGGATGCTTCGGCCACGGAGGACATCCTCGGGAAAGAAGAGGAGGCGATCGGCGGGAACACCGGCTCCGACGAGTTCGCCCGGCACTCCGTGCGCGTGACCACGTTTGCCGTCCTGATTGGCCGCGAGCTAGGCCTCCCTGCCAGCGCCCTGGCCGACCTCGGCGTTGCCGCCATGTACCACGACGCGGGGTACGCCCAGCGCGATGAAGCCGGCTTTGCTCCGCCCTTCTCCCACCACGGCACCGCCGGCGCACGCGCGCTGGGTCGGCAGCGCGGCTTCCACCAGGCGAAGATCAAGCGGATGCTGGTTGCCCTGGAGCACCATCGGGACTTCGACAAGAAACCCAGCCTGTACGCACGGATCATCCGAATTGCGGACGACTTCGAGAACTACACCCGGGTGCGCGCCACGGGCCAACTGGTTTCACCGGCCGAGGCCCTCGCGCGCATGGCCAGCGCCGTGGGCACTGCGTACGATCCCGTGCTGTTCCAGTTGTTCGTGAACACCGTGGGAGCCTTCCCCCCAGGGACGCTGCTCAAACTCCGCGACGGTCGGCTCGTCGTCGTCGTATCGGGCGTTCGCAGCTTCGAATCCTTCGCCCGCCCGATGTGCCGCGTGCTTCGCAACGCCGATCGCAGCATGCCCGAGAACGAGCTGGTGGATCTGGCAACGACCGACGCACAGGTGGCCGAAGTGATGCTACATCGCCGATAGCTCAGCCGCCCCGCTTCTCGCTCACCATCAACCGCTTCCCCTTCACCGCCCGAAACGCCTCGGCTTCGGGGAGCGCCGCCTTCTTCACCGTGATCACCGGCCACAGCTTCGCGAGGCGGGCGTTGAGCATCGTGAACTCAGCCTGCTCGGGCGGCACCTCATCCTCGAAGTAGATGGCGTTCACCGGGCACGCCGGCACGCAGGCCTGGCAGTCGATGCACTCCACGGGATCGATGACGAGCATGTTCTCGCCCTCGTGAAAACAGTCCACGGGGCACACAGAAACGCAGTCCGTGAACTTGCAGCGCACACACGCGTCGGTGACGACGTAGGCCATGGGCAGCCTCCTTCGAGGGGGGCATATCCCAGGGGCGATGCCGCAGGCCCAATCTCGGGGCCCGACGTGCGAAGCGAGGCATCGCGGCGCGCCCGGGGCGGAGGTCGGTTACTGCGGCGCCCTACCCACACTGGAGCCCCATGGCCGACGCCGGCACCCGCGGAAACCCCTGGACCCTCACGACGCCGCCGGGCACGTCCGAATTCACGGCGTTCCGTGACCTTGACGCCGAGGTGCTCGTCGTAAAGGTCGGGAAGACCGAGCTTCGTTACCACTTGAGCTGCATCGAAGACCTGACCGCGATGCTCAAGGAGCGCGCGGACTGGGTACCGTTGGGGGGCGCCGACGAACAAAAGGAGGCCACGCCGGGCACCGTGGAAGCCTGGGGTCGCGACGAGAACAACCCGATGGGGGGCTGGTATGGCCTGAAGAACGGGCTTCGCGGCCGCTTCGGCGTGTACGTTCCGCCGGTGCTGGAGGTCATGGGCCTCGCCGAGGTGGAGCACAACGCGAAGAACAACCGGATGCGCGCGAAATAAGTCGACTCCGCTCGCCGCTACTTCACCACCACCACCATCGCGTCGTCGTGGGACTTCCCCCGCTTCGCGAGGATGCGCTGCGCGATGGCCCACGGCGGGAGCGTCCGCGCATCCGCGAGCTCCAACCCGCTGAACACGTCCTGGATGCCGTCGGTGGCCATCACGAACAGCGCGCCGGAAGCAAGCTGGAGCCCGGCGGGCCGGCTGGGCCGCTGGGAAGCGGAGCCCACGATCCCGGGGTTGCCCGCCGCCCGCTGCACCGTGCCCCGGTTCCACACGCCCATCTGGATGTTTCCGACGCTCGCGTAGTCTATCTCGGCGCCCTCCCCGCCGAGCCGGGCCATCGCGACCACGGCACCCCTCGTACCACGAAGAGCAGCCGCACACGCCCATAATAATACGACCGGCTTGTCATCCGGCGCGGACGCGGCGACCGAAATCGCGCGATCAGCCGCCTCCCTCGCGAGGGGCCCGTGCCCCAGCCCGTCCACCAGCGTGAGGAGGAGCCCCTCGTCCGTGCGCCAGAACCCAGCGCTGTCGCCGCTCACCCGCTCGGTTGCCAACGCGCGCCCGAGGATGGCCACGGTCGGGCGGCGCGGCACCGGCCCCGCAAAGACCCGGGCCAGAATGCGCGTTCCCTCCCCCTTTCGCGCGTCAACGTCCAACTCCAGCGCGAAGCGCCGCACGCCGGCTAGCCCGATGCCGAGGGAGCCCGGCGAGCGCGCTTCGCCCGCAAACGCCGAAGTGGGGTCGCCGAGACCCGGACCGTGATCCACCGCCTCAATCTCCACGCCGGCTACCCCGTTGCGGCGGAGGATACGCGCCCATACCAGGCCGCCGCCGGCGTAGCGCCGCTGGTTCGTGGCCAGCTCGCTCGCGATGATCGCCAGCGCCTCCGCCTGGGCAGCCGCCATCCCGGCCTCCGCGGCCGTGGCCCGCGCGAGGAGCCGAGCGGCCGAAGCCCCGGCGTCGTCCCGAACGTCAACGACGCCGCCGCTCACGCGCGCGCGCCGAGCCTCGCCCACTTGGCGATGACGATGTGGGTGCCGACGCCCACCGTGGAGTCGATCGAGAACTCGTCCACCAGCCGACGGGTGCCCGACAGCCCAAGTCCGAGCGAACGACGCGTGCTGAAGCCGCCCCGCAAGGCGCGCTCAACATCCTGGATCCCGGGTCCCGCATCGCGAAAGTCGACGCGTACGCCGCGCCGACCCGCTTCTTCGACCTCCTCCACACGCGCCGCGCCCCCGCCGCCGTGCACCCATGCGTTGCGGGTGAGCTCCGACGCCGCGGTGGAGATCGCCGCAACGGCAAACGCGTCGAAGCCAGCCCGCAGCGCAACCTCGCGCACCTGGTTGCGCACACGAACGACGCCATCTTCCGACGCAATCTCGATGGAGTAGCTGGCGAGAACGCCCATCAACCGCTCCTGAGCGTCCCGAGGTGATCCAGCCCGTCGTCAACGTTAAGCGCAGTCTCCAGCCCGTCCAGCCCGTTCCCCATGTTGATCAGCGTCGCCGCCACCTCCGGACGCATCCCCACGAGCACGGTGCGGGCCCCCATGAGCCGGGCCATCTTGGCCGTGTCGACGAGCACGCGCGCCACATAGGTGTCCACGATCTCAAGCGCCGAGATGTCCAACAACACCCCCGACGCGCCCGTGGCCTCGATCCGCGTGAGCAGGTGCTGCTGGAACGCCTCGGCCACCTGATCGCTCAAGTCGCCCTGGATGGCGCTCAACAACGTGTTGCGGATGCGGATGACCGGGATGCCCGAGGCGCTCATTCCCGTGTCTCCACGTTGATCTTCCGCCCGACCAGCGACAGCGCGAGCTCGATCCCGTCCGCCAGGCGGCTGCGCGTGTGCATGCTCGAGATGTCGACCCCCAGCTCCACAACGGTGCGCGCCACCTGCGGGCTGATGCCGGTGAGGATGGTGGCCGCTCCCAGGAGCCGAACTGCGGCCGTTGCGCGCAGCAGGTGATCGGCCACTTGCGTATCCACCACGGCCACCCCGGCGATGTCGATGATCATCACCTTCGCTTCCTGGTCGCTCACGCGCCGGAGCACGGTCTCCATGATGCTCTGGGCCCGGGCGCTGTCGATCGTCCCGACCAGGGGCAGCAGAAGCACGCGATCGAACACGCGAATCACGGGCGTAGAGAGCTCCTCCACGGCCGCGCGGTGGCGGGCCACGGTGTCGATCTGCGCAGCCACGTATGTGTCAACCGCGAGCGCCGTGTCGAAGAACACGAGCTTCTGCAGGCTCAACTGTGCGGCCGTGGTGGCTTCCGGTCCGAGCTCTTCCCGCAGCGCCTTCCCCGTGAGCTCCAGGTAGCGATTGTAGGCGCCGAGGTACCACTTCAGCGGCAGGCCAACGCGCTCGTGGATGAAGCCAACGCGCAGCCGATCCTCGACATACGCCAGATCGCAGCGACCATCGAAGAGCCCCAGGAAGTACCTTTTCTGCGCCCCCTTGAGCCGCTCCACGAGCTCCGGGTCGTTGAGGAACTCCCGGGTGCGCGGGTGCTCCAGCAAGAGGAAGTAGAACCCCTCGATGATGCTGGCCATGTGGCGCTCCGCGAGCGGACGCAGCGCGCGGAGTCGATCGAGATCGGCCTCTTCGATCCCGAAGAAGCGGCGACGGCTGGCGAGCTCGTCGGAATCGAGCTTCAACGTGCGCATGTAGTCGGAGTGCGTTCCAGTTCGCATCGGGCATCCCTGGTTTTGGGGAGGCGAGACTAACGTGTCCGACTACCCAGGGAGGCGGATCCGAAACACCGCCCCCCCCTCGGGCGGGCTGAGCAGCTCGAGGGTGCCGCCATGCCGCTCCACGACCCCCCGCGCGATCGCCAGTCCCAGCCCGGTGCCGCCCCCGCGCGTCGTAAAGAACGCCTCGAAGATCCGACCCCGGATCGCCTCCGGCACGCCGGGCCCGTCGTCAACCACCGCGAGCTCGCAGCAGCTCCCGGCCTGCGACACGGACACTTCCACGGATCCGCGACCTGCGAGGGCCTGCATGGCGTTGATGACGAGGTTCAGCACCACCCGGCTGAGCTGGTCCCGGTCGCCGCGGCACAACACCGCTGCCCCCGCGTGCCTGAGCTGCACGCCCGCTGCGCTGGGATCGTTCGCCGCCGCCTCCACCACCTCCCGGGCGAGGGCCAGCAGATCCACCGAGTCCAGGCTGAGCTCCTTTGGCCGGGCATAGCTGAGCATCTCGGTGATCATCGCGTTGAGGCCGCGGAGCCGCTCCAGGACCATCCGCACGATCTTCTGATCCGCAGGCGTGTGAGCCATCCGGGTTTCAAGGATCTGCATCGCCCCGCCCATCGCCGCGAGCGGGTTGCGAACCTCGTGCGCCACCACCACCGCCATCTCCCCCAGCGCCTTGAGCCGCTCCGCGCGCAAGAGCGCCTCGCGCGACTGCCGCAGCTCCTCCAGGGCCCGGCGCAGCTCCGCCTCGTGGAACGCCTTGTCCAGCGCAACGGCGGCGAGGTTTGCCATGCCCTCCTCCAGCGCTTCCGTTACGGCATCGACGTCGCCACCCCCCCGATCCAGCAGGAGCAAGGCGCCATAGAGGCCACCGCCGCTCACCAAAGGGTAGGTTCGGGCCGCCCCGGCACGGCCCTCGGCGGCCTCGATGAGCCGGCGCACAAGCAGGCCATCGAAGTCGTCTGCCGGGCTCGTCATCCCCACCACCCCGGGCGGCAAACCCCGCGCGGCGAGCACCCGGGTCGCCCCATCGTCGCCCACCCCGATCACAACGACGGCGACCACGTCGAGCCGGCCAGCCGCGGCGTCGGCGAGGCGCGCCAGCACCTCGTCGGGCACCGTCGCCTCCGCGAGGAGCCGGCTGAGATCCACCAGAACCTGGATCGCCGTGATCGAGTCGAGTCCTGACTGCATGAGGGTCGGACGCGCCCCTTAACCTGCGACACCGCGCCGCAGCGACCTCAGAGCAGCGGCGCCAGCACCTGCGCGGCGCCCTGGCTCGCGGCCGCCCAGACGCTCCCGCGCCGCACCGCGCCGACGCTCACCTCTCGGCTCTCCTCGAGATCAGCGAGGAATTGGCGCTCCATCTGGCCGGCAAACCCCGGGTCGGCGATCACCGCCCCCGCCTCGAAGTTCAACTGGAAGCTGCGAATGTCCACGTTCGCCGAGCCGATGAAGGACAGCTCGGTGTCCGCCACCAGGGTTTTGGCGTGGACGAACGCCGGTTGATACTCGAACACCCGCACACCGGCTTCCACCAGCGCCGGGTAGAATGAGCGATTCACAAGGTCCATCAACCATAAGTCCGTCCTCACCGGTACGAGCAGGCGCACATCAACCCCCCGCCGGGCGGCGCTGGTGAGCGCTGTCAGGATCGCGCTGTTTGGCGCGAAGTAGGGCGTCGTGAGCCAACAGCGCTCCACCGCCAGCCCGATGCACGAAAACCATGCCAGCGCCGCGGCGTTCTCCGGCTGATCGGGGCCGCTGGGCAGGACGGCGACGGTGGTGTTTCCCTTGGCCGGCGCGGCGTCGGCCAGGCGCAGGCACTCTCCGGTCATGAAGCACCAATCCTCGTCGAACACTCGTGCCAGATCACGGGCGGCCGGCCCCTCGATCCGCAGGTGCGTGTCTCGCCAGCGCAACGAGCGCCGCCGCCCGCTCCCGGCGTATCGATCGCCGATGTTCATCCCCCCGACGAAGCCGATCGCACCATCCACGACGAGCACCTTCCGGTGGTTCCGGAGGTGCACCGACCAGCGCCGCCGGAGCGGGTTCACCGGGTGGAACGCCTCTACTCGCCCCCCTGCCGCCCGGAGCCGCGCCACGGACGCCTCGTCGATGTCGTGCGATCCCACCGCATCCACCAGGAGCCGCACCTCCACACCCTCGGCCGCGCGAGCGCGGAGCGCCTCCAGGAAACGGCGGCCCGTTGCATCGTCGTGAAGGCTGTAGTACTCGGCCCACACGCTGTGCTTCGCCTCCCGGATGGCGAGCTCCTTCGCGGCGAACGCCGCGACGTTGTCGGTGAGCAGGGTGACCTGGTTCCCAGTCGTGGGCGGGAGGAGCGTCGCGCGGGTCATGCCCTTGAGCACCGATCGCACCGCCGGCGTGCCGAACACGGCCTCGGGGGGCGCCGCCGCCGGCGGGTTCTCGCCACGCACCCGTTCGGCCGCCTGGATCTTCCGGCGCTTCGGCCGCGATATGTGCGGATTCGCCAGGGCAAAATACGCGAGCGGGCCCACGAGCGGAAACGCGACGATCGCAAACAGCCAGGCCAGCGTGCCGTGCGGACCCCGGCGACGGGCGACCGCGAAGCCCGCCGCAATTCCGGCCAGCCCGACCTGAACAGCCACCAGCACCCACTCGGCGGAAACGGGCATAAGGAGGGCCTATCCTCGCGGGCGGGCGAGGGCCCACGCAACCCCGAGCCCCCACATCGCGCCCTGCTGCAGCCGCTCCGGCCGGAATCCGCCAGCCTCCAGCACGGCCGCGAGGTGGACCGGGCGACAGTCCACAGCTACCGGAAACACCCGATGCGCCCACGCATACAGCCGCATCGGGAGGGCGCTCCCGGAGTCGGCCGACATCGTGACGAGCGCGAGGCGACCGCCCGGGCGCAGCACGCGCCGCACCTCCGCGAGGAAGCCGGGAAGCTCGGGGGTATCGACGAGATCGAGCACGAAGCTCATGAACACGGCGTCCTGGCTGGCGTCCGCCACGGGCAGCGCGTGCGCATCCCCCTCGATGAGCCGCGCCGAGCGCCCCGCCGCATCCAAGCGCCGACGTGCCCGTTCGAGCATTCGCGGTGACAGATCCACGCCGGTGACCTCGGGGGAAAGGCCGGCGAGTTCCACGAGCGCCTCGCCGGTTCCACAGCCGATCTCCAGAACCGACTCGCCCTGCTGAAGGTCCAGAAAATCGAGGGCACGGCGGCGGAAGGGGCGCTCCGAAGCTCCCGCCAGCCAGTCGTAGATCCCGGCGATCCGGTCGTAGCCGGCACGGGCTTCGGCGCGGGTACGGGAAACGCGGGTGGGCGCCAATGGCGACGACATCCGTGAGCTTAGCCCGCGATAGGCTTCGAACATGGTCCCCGATCCCTATGGTGAACCGCCGCCCCGGGGTGACCCGCCGCCGTCCGGACCCACGCCCCTCTGGGCGGTCGGCGCGAGCTACCTGGTCGCCAGCGCCGCGATGCTCATCGTCGCCGAGTTCGGACGCGAGCTTCGATTCTTCTGCAGCCCGGTGCCGGACCGTACGGCGTTCGACTACCTCGTGGATGGCGTGGCCATCGCGCTGGGAGTCGCGGTTCCGATCCTCGTCTTCGCCCGGTACAAGCCTCAAACAGGCCCACACCGCATCGTCGCAGGCGTAATGGCGTGCTTGCTGGCGGGGGTCGTCACCCAGCTCCTGCCCCTCCTGCCCTTCCTGCCCTTCAATCTCGCGGCGCTCGGGGTGCTGCCCTACGTCCTCGGCTTCGTGCTCCTGGTCATCGGCCCGCTCTCCCTGATCCCCGCGTTCATCCTCGAGATCGTGCTGGCGGTGAGGCTTTGGCACGCCGAGGATTGAACGTCCTGCTCGCGCTCGCGGGCTCGGTCGCCGCCCTCGGGCTGGCCGAGTGCGGGCTGCGCACCGTGCGGGGCGGCGGCCATGGCCCCCTGCCCATCTACGCCTCCACGTCACCTCCGGCCTTGATCCCCACTACTTCAGCGGTGGGTCTGCTCGGCGCCCGGCAATACTCGGTCCACCTCGACGCCCGAGGGCTCCGCACGCCCTCCTCCGCCAAGGGCACGGTCCTGCTTGGGGATAGCCTCGCGTTCGGCCTCGGCCTCGATGACGACGAGACGCTCGCCGCCCGTTGCATCGCACGGGGACATCCCATGCTCAACGCCGCCGCCCCCGGCTGGTCGGCGATCGACGCCCTGGATCGAGCTGAGTCCCTGGGTAGCATCGCGACAGACTGCCTGCTCATCGTGAACCCCTATGACGACGACGCCGGGCGGCTCGCCGACCGCTCAATCACCGTGAACGGCTGGTTGCTTGCAGTGAAGAGTCCACCGTGGGCGCGACGGTTCTACGCCTCACCGTTCGCTGGCTGGCAGATCCCACAGGACGTCGTCGGCATGATCGGCGCGCTTCGCCGCGCGCCGGAGCCTCGCGTGGGCTTCGCGAGCGTGGGCGCCAGAATCCGGGCGTTTGTCGACGCTCATCCCGAAACACGCGTGGTCTGGGGCGGATACCCGTCCCCCACGCTCCCCGACGGGCGCGCCGTCGCAACCGTGCGCGACGAGGTGGGCGCGCCGATGATCGACCTCGAACTTCACGACGCGTGGCTCGACCGCGACCTCCACTGGAGCGCGCGCGGCGTCGAGCAGGTGGCGGAGCAGCTTTGTCCGTGACGGGGCGGTGACCCCCTCCCTGAGGTACACCGTCGGTCATGCGCGGCCTCTCGCTCGGCATCGTCACCGTCCTGTTGCTCTCCTGCACGAACTGCTGCTGCCTCCGCATCCCGACCTTCGGGTTCTGGCCTGAGGTGGACGAAGCCGAGCTTGTCGCCCGGGTTCGGGACTCCCCAATCGTGGTGGATCACCTGTGCGCGCAGGGGGAGGAGTGCGTGGCGGTCGAGTCGGCGACCGTGAACGTCTACCCGCTCGCCTGGGGCCCGATCTTCGGCGACGTGACCGTGCTTCTGGAGGTCGAGGCAACGTGCCGCCCAATCGAGAGCGCGCGGGAGCGCTACGAGCCGGTCGCCTGCGCGGGGATGCTGATGGCGCTCTACGAGAACGCCCCCGACGGGCTCAAGCTCATGCACGTGACCGAGAACACGATTTTCGGCGTCGAGCCCTCGGGATTGACGTACGAGCAGTCCCTGAGCTCGGGAGGCGGCGGAGACTGGGACTGAGAGGCGGGGCTCAGGCCCGTTCGATCACTGCGGCCGCCCCCATCCCCCCCCCGATGCACATCGAGATCACCCCATACCGGGCGTTCCGACGCTTCATCTCGTGCAGCAGCGTTGCCATCTGGCGGGCGCCGGTGCAGCCGAGCGGGTGGCCGAGCGCGATGGCGCCGCCGTTCACATTCACCTTCGCGGGATCGATGCCCAGCTCGCGGACGCAGTAGACGGCCTGCGCCGCGAACGCCTCGTTGATCTCGAACAAGTCTACGTCGCCGATGGTGATGCCCGCCTTGGCAAGCGCCTTCGGGATCGCCGCCACCGGGCCGATGCCCATGATCTCCGGCGCCACGCCCGCCACCTGGTAGGCGCGCAGGTAGCCGAGGATCGGCCAGCCTTCTTTCTTGGCGACGTCCCCGGCCGCGAGGATCGTCACCGCCGCGCCGTCGCTCATCTGGGAGCTGGTGCCCGCGGTAACGGTGCCGCCTGTCTGCTTGAACGCCGTGCGGAGCTTCGCCAAGCCTTCCAGCGTGGTGTCGCCGCGCGGGCCTTCGTCCACGGAGAACGCCAGCTCCTTCCAGCCGGAGTCGGTCATCACACGGGTGTTCACGGTGCAGATCTCGTCCACGAAGCGGCCGGCCTTCTGGGCGGCGATCGCCTTCTGGTGCGACTCGACCGCGAATTGGTCCTGCTGCTCGCGCGTGACGTTGAACCGCTCCGCCACGATCTCGGCCGTGATGCCCATGGGCGTGTACGCCTCGGGGCGGTTCGCCATCAACGTCGGGTTCGGGGCCGGCTTTTGCCCGCCCATCGCGATCTCGCTCATGCTCTCCACGCCGCCCGCCATCACCACGTCCTGCCAGCCGGCGAGGATCGCCGCGGCGCCCTGGGCAATGCCCTGGATGCCGGAGGAGCAGAAGCGGTTGACGGTGATTGCCGGCACGCTATCCGGGATGTTCGCCAGGAAGGCGCCGATGCGAGCGACGTTCATGCCCTGCTCGGCTTCGGGCATCGCGCAGCCGATGATCACGTCGTCGAGGCGGGCGGGGTCGAAGCCCCGCACGCGCGCAACGGCGGCGGCGATGGCCACGCCGAGCAGGTCGTCGGGGCGGGTGTCCTTGAGCGAGCCGCGGGGCGCTTTGCCCACGGCGGTACGAACGCTGGAGATGATGGCAACGTCTCGCATAGAAGGCTCCTAGTTGCGCAGCGGCTTGCCCTTCTCCAGCATGTGCTGGATCCGGGCCTGGGTCTGGGGATTGCCACAGAGCGAGAGGAAAGCCTCCCGCTCGAGGTCGAGGAGGTCCTGCTCGGTGCGAACGGTGCCGTACGGCACGTCGCCGCCGCAGAGGACGTGCGCCACCTTCTTGCCCACGACCACGTCGTAGTCGGTGGCGAGGCCGCCCTTGTTGAACTGGTACAAGCCCAATTCCAGGGTGGCGCGGCCCTGGATGCCGGGCACGCGTGCGGTGCGGGGCCGCGGAGCCTGGTAGCCGCCGGCGACGAGGCCGAGGGCGACCTGCTTGGCGGTGCCGATCACCGCGTCTGGATCCATCTCCACGCGGTCGGTGGTGCGCAGGAATCGACCATCGCGGGCCTCTTCCGCCGACATGAAGATCTTCGCGGTCGCGATGTACTCGAACAGCTTCTGCACGTACGGGTTCGGGTCGACCGCGACGCCCGGGGGCTGATCCCCGAGGAAGCGCATCACCATCTCCTTGCAGCCGCCGCCCGCCGGCAACAAGCCGACGCCGACCTCCACGAGCCCCGAGTACATCTCGCCACACGCGACGGTGGCCGACGAGTGCATCGTGACTTCCACGCCGCCGCCCAGGGTAAGTCCCCAGGGCGCGGTGACAATCGGCTTCCGGAAGTAGCGGGCGCGCTGCAGGCCATCCTGCATCCCGCGGATCGCCGCCTCCAACCCCGCCCAGTCGCCCTGCATGGCGAACATCAGCACCATCAGGATGTTGGCGCCGGCGCAGAAGGCCTGCCCGCCCTGGTTGCCGATCACCAGCGCGTCGTACTTGTCCGCCTCCATCAGGTCGATCGCCTGCTTGTACATGGGGAAGATGAGATCATCAAGCGCGTTCATCTTCGAGTGGAACTCGAGGCAGAGCACGCCATCGCCGAGGTCGAGCAGGGAGGCCGACATGTTGCGGTCGACCTCGCCGCCGCGGGCCCGCACGTCGTCGAGCAGGAGCTGGCCCTTGCTGCGCGGCACCACCACCGGCGCGCCCGACAGCGGGGCGAACGTGAGCGTTCCCGCCGCGTCGCGGTCGTAGAACTTCGTGCGGCCGGAGGCCAACATCGCCTTGACCCAGGCCGGGATCTCGCGGCCTTCGGCCTCCATCTTCGCGACGGTTTCGGGCACGCCCAGCGTGTCCCACGTTTCAAACGGGCCCTGCTCCCAGCGGAAGCCCCAGCGCATGCCCCGGTCGATGTTCACGATGTCGTCGGCGATGTCGCCGACCCGGCGAGCCGCGTACAGCAGCGTGTCGGCGGTGACGGCCCAGGCGAACTGCGCCGCGGGATCGGTTCCACCCAGGATGATCTTGACCTTCTCGGCCACCGTCTCGGCCGAGCGCGCGGCGCCGAGGCAGGCGAACCGCACCTTCTCGCTCGGGCGGTACTCCAACGTGGCGAGGTCCAACGCGAGAATTTCGCTCTTCCCCTCGGCGTTCTTGACCTTCTTGTAGAAGCCAGTTCCCGTCTTGTCCCCGAGGCGGCCGGCGGCGATGAGCTGCTTGACGTACTCAGGAACGGCGAAGGACGCGCGCTCTTCGTCGTTCGGGCAGCTATCGTAGATGCCCTGGATGACATGCGCGAGCGTGTCGATGCCGACGAGATCGGCCGTACGGAACACGGCGCTGTCGGGCCGGCCCATCGCCTTGCCGAACACCGCGTCCACCTGTTCAACGGTGAGGCCGAGGCGCGCCATATGGCGGAACACACTGGTCATTCCGTAGGTGCCGACGCGGTTCGCGACGAACGCCGGCGTGTCCTTCGCGTACACGATGCCCTTGCCGAGCTGGCGCTCGCCGAAGCGCGCGACCTCCTCCACCACGGTGGCGTGCGTGTCGGGACCGCTCACGATCTCCAACAACTGCATGTACCGCACGGGGTTGAAGAAGTGCATGATCACGAAGTGACTCCGCAGGTCGGGAGCCATCTTCTCGGCCATCACCGCGAGCGGGATGCCGGAGGTGTTGCTCGCGACGATGCTGCCGGGCCGGCGGTTCGCCGCCACCCAGCCAAACACCTTCTCCTTGATGCTGAGCACCTCGGCCACGACCTCGATGATGAGGTCGCATTCGGCGAGGCGCGCCGCGTCGGTATCGTAGTTGCAGGCGGTGATAAAGCTGACATCGGCCGCGCGGAAGAGCGCGGGCGGCTTGAGCTTCCCGACGTTCGCGAGGCCCGCTTTGGCGAGCGCGCGGGGGTCGGCCCCTTCTTTCGGCGCGATGTCGAACAACAAGCTCGAAACGCCGGCGTTGGCGAGGTGGGCGGCGATGCCCTGCCCCATGACACCCGCCCCGAGGACGGCGACCTTCTGGATGGCCATGCTGCGGCTCCCTGAATGAACCCTCATTCATTATGAGGTTCAGGGGCGATGCGCAAGGCCAGGTTTTGGGGCCGAGCGAGCATCTCGGCGCATCGCGGCGGGACCGGAGGCGCACGCACGGGAGACGACGCTACCCGCCGCGGAGGTATCCCCCTCAACTTGGGACACTTCGCGAGGTATCCCCTCGGATTTGCGACTCTCGCCGCGGCGGACGCGCGCCGCGAGGAGCTGCCACACGGAGCAACGCCGAAAACTTTGCGTCGTTACGAGGCGTGTGTTGGCGGGAGCGCCCCGGCTGTCGCAATTCGGAGGGGATACCTGGAGTGGGTGTCGCTTTTCGGGGGGGATACCTCGGCGCGACCACGCCGCGAATCGCTGCGACACCCGCTCAACCACGGGACAGGGAGCCGCGATTCGCCCCGGTGCTACTGCCGCTCGGCGTAGATCTCACCCACAAACGCGCCCCAGTCCTCGTCGTAGCTCACCTCCGCTTCGACCACGCCTTCGGCGTAGGAACCCGCACCGTCGATGTCCCAGGTATCGCGACCATAATCGATGGCCCAAATCAGGGAGACCTTGCCGTTCTTCTCGTCGCCGCTGAGGTCTCCATCAAAGTCGCCCATGCCGTTGCCGCCGCCTTCGAAGTTGCAGGAGGCGGTGCCGTCGATCTTCCCCTTCCCGTCGATGCTGAAGCGCACATCGCCGGAGCAATCGGAGTCGCCCCACTGCGCCTCCATCACGCCCTCCATCGTGCCCTCGTACTCGCCCTCGCTGAGGTCGGGGCCCGGGTCGGTGTCGGTGTCCTTGCCGGTGTCGGTCGCCGTATCCGTGTCCCCGGTGTCGTTGCTGCCGGTGTCGCCGGTGTCGTTCGCGTTCGCCGACGTGTCGTCGTTGCCGCCGCCCTCGATCACGGTCGTGGTGGGGGTGCAGGCGAAGGCGAAGAGGAGAAGACAGAAGGCAGCGCGCATGGGTCACCCGACGGAGGTGCCCAGCGTACCACCGAAACACCGGATCGGCGTTCGCGACCGTACCCGCAGCGAATACGCCGACTACTCCTCGACGACGTCCACGTTCCCTTCTTCGTCCATGCTCAGCGGCACGACGCCGAAGGGCGTGGTGACGTCGCTCGTGGCCGAAAGGTCGACCTTCAACTTCTCCCCCGAGGCCACCGCGGCGATAGCCTCAATGGCATCAAGGTAATCCACGGAGAAGGGGATCTGGAGCGTGTCGGTGGTGGCGCCGGGAACGGAGCCGAACTCGTCCACGGTGCCCGCGCCCACCTTCAAGCCGGCGAACTTCACCTTGAAGTCGAGATTGGCGAAGTCCAGGGTGGAGCCGTGATCGTTGTCGATGTCCACGTTCAGCGCGAAGCCGGCCTTGGAATCCGTGACTTCAGTGACGAACAGGTCCCCCACCTTGATCTCGGGCGTGCGCAGCGCCGGGAAGTCGCCTTCCTCGTCGAACGTGACGTCCACCGGGCCGATATCCGTGTCCCACCCGAAGCCGCCGGTAAGCTCGAAGGGCAGGTTGTCGGTGCCGCGCTCGGCCGTGACCAACTCGTAGAGGTTCACGAAGTTGAGCGTGACCGGCAGCACCATCTCGCTCGTGGCGGCCTCCCGGAGCATGACGCCCTCGGGGCTGTCCCCGCTCAGGATCTCAAGCTGATCCAGGGCGAGGCCGTAGGCGAAGCGCTCGAGCGGCAGGTCCACCGGGTTCGGGTTGTGCACATCGAACACGAAGTCGACCGACAGGTCGTCAAAGCTCAGATCGGTGAGGTCCAAGCGGTTGAACTTCACGGTGGGGACGAACGCGGACAGATCGCTGCCGCCACCACCGCAGCCCACGAGCAGGAGAGTCAGGATCATCGGAATAGCGCCTCGCTCGTGAGAACGTGCCGGGTGGCCGTCGATTCGACGGTGGATGCAGTCGCGGTATCCGGGAACACCGCGACTCGCACGGCACCCTCGCCAAAGGTGGTAAGCACCCACGCGTCGAAGGCTTCATCGGTGAGCGCATTGACCGCAGAAGCAAGGTCAGAAGCCCGGATCGCGTGACCCATCCGGATGGGCACAAGGAGGATGTCGGCAGCGGCCGGCAGCGCGCTGGGGACGGAAACGCGCGCGCGAACACGCTCGCGTGCCGCTTCGAAATCCCCTTCGAGCAGCGGGCTGAGCGCGGCCTCGGCACCCGGGAGCGTGAGGGTGACGAAGGGATCGACCCGAGCGGGCGGCGGGGGCGCTCCCACGAGCTCCGCGGCCACGGACGCGGCGGCTTGATCGGCGGCAGACCAGGCTTCTGGGCGCCTCGGACCGACCACGCTGCACGACGCCGTGACCGGGGCCACGACGACGAGATCCTCCATTGCGACCTTGGAGCGCACGGCCGGCGTGACGGACGACGACAGCGACGGGGTGAACAGCCCCAGCAGGGAGGTGACGTTCACCTCGCCATCGACGGCGATCACCGCCGCATCGCGAGCATACCGCTGCAAGCGGAACGACTCGCCTTCGGCCAGGGAGAGCGTGGGAATCACCGACGAACGCCCAAAAACGGCGTGGCCGTAAGGGTGCCCGGCGAGGATCCAGGCATCGCCCAGGGCGCTGGCGACCGCGGCGCACTCGTTCACCCCGAAGCGCGCCGCCGCATCCGCTTTCCCGGCCGCGAAGGCCTCCGCGGTGAGCGGCGCGGCCAGCGCTGCGGCGAGCGCCGATACCCCTTCCGGCGCCACCGAAAGCTGCACGAGCTCAGGGCCGACCGAGAGCGCCGCGCCTGAGGCGGAGGCCACCGCGGTGGCCACAACATACGCCAGCCCCTCTCGCGACGGAGGATCATAGGCGCTGCCCGCCCGCAGCACGACGTGCACCCGCGCCGGCGCCGACGGCTCGCGCACCACACGCACCGCGCCCCTCGCCTCGATGAGCGGCGGCGTGGCAGGCGGCGGTCGGTACGGGGAACACCCGGGAAGGACCACGAAGAACAGCACGCCGAGCACGGGAAGCACGCCCCTGGTCCGCCGCTCCCTATCCGCGCGAAGGTGGCCTGTGCTACCCTTTGCGCGCTCAGAGGTTCCGGTAGTGCTCACCCACGCTGTCGATCTGAACGCCCCCACCCGCGACCTGCTTCGCCTCCTCCGCACGCCGCCGGAGACCAAGACCCGGCTCCCCGAGAGCGTGTGCTGGCAGGTGTTCATCGAGCTGCGCCGCCGCGGCGATCCGCAAGCAACCGGCAACTTCGTAAGTGGTCTTCGCACACTGCACCGACGGCGCGGGCTGGCCTCCACGACCCTCCCGACGGTGGACCCGGACACTGAAGAGCACAAGCTCGCCGCCGACCCCTACCTGGGCGAGCTTTGGCGCAGCTACAAGCGGCTGTTGTGCGCGAACCGCACCGGCCCCGCAGCCCAGATCCTCCGCGAGTTCGAGGCCCAGCTCAACGCCTGCTGAGCGTGCGGAGGTTCGCGGAGCCGGATAGCCCGGGAGCCCGTGGAGCTCCTCGTGAATACCGACGTGAACACTGAAGCGAACCTCGACTGGGCCGATATCCGTCGCCGCGCGGAAGCCGGCGAGGGCATCCGCGAACACGAGGCGGCCGCAATGTCCGGGCTCCGGAGCGAGGCCGACCTTCGGGCGCTCTACGAGGTTGCGGGCGCCGTGCGCCACGTGATGAAGGGAAACTTCGTCAACACCTGCGGAATCTCGAACGCCAAGTCGGGGCGCTGCGCGGAAGCGTGCAGCTTCTGCAGCCAGAGCGCCCACTTCACGACCGACGCGCCGAAGTACCAGCTCAAGTCGGCGGATACGCTCGTTACCGAGGCCAAGGAGGCCTGGCACAACGGCGTGCGGGAGTTCTCGCTGGTGGCGAGCGGCCGCGCGATGACGAGCCGAGTGGAGCTCGACACGGTGAAGGACGCGGTGTCGCGAATCCGGGAAGAAACCGGGATGCAGACGTGCGCCAGCCTCGGCCTCATGGGGAAGGAGGCGCTGGCGGAGCTGCAGGCGGCCGGCCTGCAGGCGGTGCACCACAACCTCGAAACGGCGCGGTCGTTCCACGGGAACATCGTATCCACGCACACGTACGATGAAGAAGTCGATACGGTGAAGGCGGCGAAGTCGCTGGGGATGTATACCTGCTGCGGCGGAATCTTCGGGATGGGCGAGAGCTGGGCGCAGCGGGTGGAGCTGGCGCTTGAGCTGCGCAACCTCGACGTGGACAGCGTGCCGCTCAACTTCCTCAACCCGCGCCCGGGCACGCCGCTGGAGGCGCAGCACGAGCTGACGGCTGAGGATTGCCTCAAGATCATCGCCATCTTCCGGCTGGTGCTCCCCACCAAGGACCTCATTGTTTGCGGTGGGCGCGCCTCCAACCTCGGGGAGCGGCAGGATGAGATCTTCCGCGTGGGCGCGAACGGCGTGATGTTGGGGAACTACCTCACGACGGCCGGGCGAGAAGCGGAGATGGACCTGGAGATGCTGGAGAAAGAGGGCCTGGTGATTCGGCCGCCGCCCCACAAGCCGCACCCTTCCAGCCTGCGCCCGAGCGTGCGGGGCGAGGGTACGGACGCCAACGGCGTCGCCTGAACCCAGGATGAACGACCGGTTTTCGCGGCTTGCGGCGCGGGTGGCGGCGCTGGACGCCGCGGGGCTCCGGCGGCAGCTTCGGCGCGTGGAGCCGCTCAGCGCCGCGACTGCGCGCGTGAATGGCCGGGAGATGCTGCAGTTCTGCAGCAACGACTACCTCGGGCTCGCGGAGCATCCCGAGGTGAGGGCGGCGTTTTCTCGGGGGGGAGGCGCCGGCTCGGCCCGCCTCGTGAGCGGAAATCGCCCCGCACACGACGCGCTGGAGGCGGCCTTGAGCGAGCACTTTGGCCGCCCGGCGACGCTGTTCCCGAGCGGCTTCCAGGCCAACCTCGGATTGCTCACGACCGTTCTCGAAGCCGGGGATCTGGCCGCGAGCGACGCGCTGAACCACGCTTCGATCATCGATGGCCTGCGCCTTTCGAAGGCCGAGCGTGTCGTGTTGGAGCATGGGAAGCCCGAGCGCGTGCCGGTCGGGGCGCGCCTCGCCGTGACCGAGAGCTTGTTCTCGATGGACGGGGACGTTGCCGATCTGGCGGCGTGGACGGGGGGGCACTGGCTCGCGGTGGACGAGGCCCACGCGGTGGGGACGCTGGGGCCGCACGGGAGAGGTGCGGCCGCGGCGCAGGGGATTGAACCTGACTTCCTCGTCGGCACCCTCGGCAAGGCGTACGGTTCAGCAGGGGCGTTCGTGATCGGGCCCCCAGCGCTCCGTGAGTTGCTCGTCAGCACCGCGAGGGCGTTTGTCTACACCACGGGGATGCCCGAGCCGGTGGCCCACGCGGCGCTGGCCGGGCTGCGTCTGGCCACCGACGAGCGCCGAGAGCGGCTGGCGGCGAACGCGTTGCGGCTGCGAACGGGCCTGCTCGACCTCGGGCTTCCCGTGCTCGGAAGCGCGCACATCGTGCCCGTGCTGACCGGTGATACGACGATGGCGGTGGCGGCGCGGCTCGCGGAGTCGGGGATCTTCGCGCCGGGGATCCGGTACCCAACGGTGGCGCGAGGGCAGGAGCGGGTGCGGTTGACGGTCTGTTCGGAGCATACGACCGAGCAGATCGATCGCTGTGTGGAGGCGATGGGGAGGGCGGTGCGATTCGCCGCGATCAACGCCTGACAGCGGGACAGGGAGTCGCGAATCGCCCTGACCACTTGTCCCGTGCGCAAGGTCGGCTACGTTGCCGCTTCGGGAGATCGAGCCATGTCGCACGCCCTCACCTTCGGCGAAACCCCCACCTCCGACGACAAGATGTGGGGGCTCGTTTCCCATCTCTCCGGCTTCGCCCTCCCTTATGGCATCGGCCCGATCCTCCTCTACGTGGTGTACAAGGACAAGGCGCCGTTCGTGAAGTACCACGCAATGCAAGCCTTCGTGTTCCACCTCGTGGCGTGGATCATCGGCTCGGTGACCTGCGGCTTCGGGCTGATCCTGCTGCTTCTGCCCCTCTATATGGCCTACCAGGCCTACCTGGGCGAGTGGAAGGGGTATCCGCTCATCGACGGCGTGGGCCGGGACTAACGGCCTAGGCGACTGGCTTCGGCACGTTGGCGGCCGCCTTGCATAGCCGCTCCACCTCGTTGGGAGGGGCAGCCACATTCCCGTACCGCTGGCGATACAAGAGCCACGCCAGCTCCCTCAGCGGCTCGCCCGCCGCTCCGGCGTGGGCCACGAGCCAGTCACCCGCCTCCACGGGGGGAAGTTCCTCGGGAATGTCCCAGCCACGCGCCATTGCCCGGGCCCGCGCCTTTGCGAAGCGGCGCAACAGCGCATCCTCCCCCACACCCGCCCCTTTCGGTCGGGCCAACCACCACAACGCCAGGCGCACAAGCGTGCCCGAGGCCATGAGCGCGGCCAGCACCAGTCCCGCGCCGGCGATCCCCGCCCGCCCTCGCTCGCGGATGGGATCGCCGGGAACAGGGGCGACGACGTGGGAGCCGAGGCTGGCGGCCGCATCGAATTGGCGCTCCAGGTCGTAGTCGAGCACCAGGGAAAGCCAGGCGTCGTTCGCCGTTTCCGCCGTGGACTGCCACCAGGAGACCTCAAGGTTCGGCAGGCCGCCGACCGGCGTGGAGTCCACGGTGGCCCAGCCGCCGCGCACCGGCACCTCAACCCAGGCATGCGCGTGCCCCCGCCGCACGGAGATGTAGCCGGCCGCCGCGTTCTCCTCTGCCGAGTAGAATCCTGTCGCGAGGCGAGCAGGCACACCGCGCTCCCGCAAAAGCACCGCCAGCGCCGAGGCGAAGTACTCGCAGTGGCCAGTACGGGAGTCGAAGAGGAACCACGCCAGCGGATCGCCCGCCGGCGCGATCGGATCGATCTGGTAGGTGAAGCCCTCGCCGAAGAAGCGCAGGGCGGCCCGGATGATCTGCTGGGGGTCGTCGGAGCCGGGGGCGAGCGTAGCGGCCAGCGCGGCGATGCGCGGATCGAGGGTCGGGAGCTGCAGAAGCGCCGGAACTTCCTGCTCGATCAAGTCCCAACCGCGGGAACGGGAGAACACCTCGTACTGGATGCGGCGCCCAGGCTGCGTGTGGGTGAGCTCCCCCTCCCCGCCCTGCAGGATCGGTCCCTGATCGCTACGGCCATAGAGCAGGTCGGGAGGGCCAAAAAGCGTGGTGCCCTCCATGGGCTCCAGCATGATCTCCGCGCGCTCCTCCCACGCGCCCACGGCGCCGCGACCCACGCGGCCGGAGGAGGTCCACGCGCGACCATCGAAGGCATCGAGCGTGCGGCCGCGCAGGTACAACGGGCGATGAATCGGCGTTCCATCGCGGGACCAAGCGCGGACGCGCATCACCAGCGCGTCGCGATCCGGGTCGTCCAGCTCATCGCCGAGCGCGACGCGATCCGCGAAGCGCTCGGAGGCCACCGCTTCGCCCGCCCCGGCCATCAGCCCCCCCTGAAGTCGAGGGACGAGCAAGAAGAAGCCGAGCGCGAGGGTGGCCGTGCCACCAGCGGCGCCGATGGAGAGCGGCCGATCCGTGATCCCGGCGACCCGCAGCAGGGCGACCGGGGCGGCGAGGGCGAACAACAGCAACGCCGGCGCCATCGCCAGCGAGAGCGTGCCGACCGAGCCGATGAGCGCCATCAAGGTGGCGAGAAGCAGCAGGATTCGGTGATCGGTCCGCTCCTCCGCCACCACCGCCCGATGCGCGGTGAGCCACCCAAGGAGGAGGGAAAAGGCAGGGATGACACCCCATACGAACGCGAGCGCGCCGCACACACAGATCACGAGGATGTGCAGGAAGGTCCAGTCGTCCAGCACCCGAAGCCGACGCCCGCCCCACAATCCGATCGTGACCAGGAGCGCCGCTGCAAGGCCAAGAACCCCCGAGAGCGCGAGGCACACGGCGCCGCCGAGCACTGCGGCGGCCAGCGCGGCGTCGGTGTGCAGCTTCATCGTGCTTCCGCCAGCGCCAGCGCCGTAAGCAGCCGCCGACGCCAAGACGCGCCCGTTCGGGCGTCGAGCACCACACCATCCACCTCCAAACCCACCCGATCGCCGCGCGCGAGGTGAGCCTCCACCCGGCCGGCGAGGCGCCGGATCCCGTCCTCTCGGGCCTCACCCTGAAGCGTAGGGTCGAGGCGAAGAACCACCTCGTCTGCCCCCTCCGCCACCCGCACCACGATCATCGGGGCGCCGACCCGCGCGGAGGTGGGCCAGTGCACGCGACGCAGCGGATCCCCCTGCCGCCACGGACGCAATCCGGCGAAGTCGCCACCGTCGGAGGGGCGCCCACGGTCTGCGAGTTCATCCCCCTCCCCGTGTGGGGCCAGGGGTGCGTGTCGCGACGAGATCCGCGGATACACAAGGACCTCCCCCGGCAAGGAGAGATCGCGCCAGCGACGCACCAGCCCGAACGGGAACGCCGACTCGATCCGAACGGCGGTGAGCGGTGCGGCGCCACGTCGCGGAAAGGTGAAGTCGGCGGCCACAAACACGCTGCCGCTCGCGGGGCAGCGCTCAACCACCGCCCGCGCCTGGGCGCCCTGCTGCTCCACCAGCTCCACGAGCCAGGCGGCGCCCCGGCCCCGGGGGTTACGAAGTACGTAGCCGCCCGCACACGCCGCCCCCTCGAACAGCTCCCCGGGAAGGCGGCGTTCCACCACCAAGGCGCGCAAGTTCCACTCCGCGAGCACGTTGGCCACCACCAGCATCGCGAGCAGCACGCCGAGCACCAGGTACACGAGGTTGTTCCCAGTGTTCACCGCGCCGAAGAGCACCCCGGCCACGAGCGCGACGAACACCCAGCCCTCGCGCGTGGGCGCAACGAGGTTGTAGGTCGCGAAGCGCCGGCGGACCGCCATCGGCGACGCCTACGCGACGGGGCGGAGACCCGCGAGCAGCTCGCGGATGGCGGTGCCGCCAGCATCAACGCCGGTTTCGGCGCGCGCGAGCACGCGGTGAGCGAGCACGGGCACCGCGAGCGCGCGTACATCCTCGGGGATCGCGAAGGTGCGCCCGAGGAGCAGCGCCCGCGCGCGCACCGCGCGCAGGAGCGCCTCAGCGCCGCGCGTAGAGACACCTCGGGCAAGCGAAGGCGCGGTACGGGTGGAGGCGACGAGATCGAGGACTGCATCCTCCACATCCGCGTGCACCAAGATCGCCGCCGTGGCCGCCCGTAATTCGAGCACCGAAGCTGCGTCCAGCACGGCGCCCTCGGCCGCAGCGAGGCGGGAGGCGCCGCGAAGCACATCCCGCTCGGCGTCCCGATCTGGGTAGCCCATCGCGGTACGAACCAGGAACCGGTCGAGCTGGCTGTCGGGCAGCGGCCAGGTGCCGTGGTATTCGTGGGGGTTCTGCGTGGCGATCACGAGGAACGGCTCGGGGAGCGGGTGCGTGACGCCGTCCACGCTCACGGTCGCTTCGTTCATCGCCTCCAGCAGCGCCGACTGCGTGCGGGGGGTGGTGCGGTTGATCTCATCCGCCAGCACCACGTTCGCGAAGATCGGCCCCTGCCGAAAGGCCACCCGCCCCTGGTCGACCACCGAGAAGCCGACGATGTCGGCGGGCAACAGGTCGCTCGTGAACTGGATGCGGCGAAAGCTGCCGCCGATGGCGCGGGCCAACGCGTTGCCGAGGGTGGTTTTGCCGACGCCCGGCACATCCTCCAGCAGCAGATGCCCGCCGGCAAGCACGCACACCACCGCGAGCTCCACCACGGCCGGCTTGCCGCGCACCTGCCGAGAGACGCGGCCGACGAGCGCCGCGACCGCCTCCGCAGGGCTCATTCCGTGAAGCCGACGAAGCTGCCGTTGGTGAGAAGATCATACGTTTGGCCGACGGGAATCGCCTCGTCTTCGCTGGCCACGATCTCGAACCACTCGGTGCCGGCCCAGTCGTCTTCCCCATCCACACACGGATCCCCATCGGCCGACTCGATCGAGGCCTGCCCGTTGAGCTGCCACTTCACGTTGCCGCCATCCGTGTCCTGCCCCACAACGACGGACTGATAGGTGACATCGCACCCCGACACCGTGCCGCGCGCGAACGCATCCTCCCCGATGTAGATCAGGGCAGAGCTGGCATCGAAGCTCAAGTAATACTCAAACGTGTCGGAGTAGGTGCCTTCCTCGGGGTCGGCCGCGGCCGTGACCGTGTAGTGCGCGGACTCCGCGGGGATCTTCGAGGTCTCACAAGCGACGAGCAGGAGAAACGTCAGCACGCAGCGCTCCGCAGCGCCCGTAGGGTATCACCGGCGGCGGCCCGGTGTGAACGGTCACGGCGTGTGCGACCCGTCAAAGCTGCGTTGACGAAGGGGGTGCGCGGCCCTACATTGCCGGGCCTTTTTACGGGGCCGCTGCGGCGGACCCACCGGAGTCTAGTTTGGCCGATCCCGTCTACGTCGCCCGCCCCTCTGATCTCGCCGCCCTTCAGGGCCACTACGCGGCGGCGAAGGCGGGTCAATCGCAATTCGTCGTGCTCGAGGGCCCGCTGGGCTCGGGCAAGCGGGTGCTGGTCTCCGAGATGCTCCGCCTGCTCCCGAAGGACGACGACGTGCTCGTCGTGCGCGTGGGCCTCACCGAGGACATGGACGGGGATTCGGCCATGAAGGCGCTCTACGCCGGTCTCTGTGGCGCCCTGTATCGCGACCCGATCCTGCGCGGGAAGGTCGAGCTGATCCTCGCCGGCCAGGCGCCCCAGTACGCCAAGCGCCAGCAGGGCTGGTTCCAGGTGTTCATCGATGGCGTGAAGAAGAACGTGCCCGAGCCGGGCGCCGAGAAGATGCAGCTCGCGGTGCCGGCCGACAACCCGCTGGCCGCCTTCCCCGAGATCGTCGCGGCGATCGCCAAGAAGATGACGACCGTGCTGGAGCTCCAGAACGTCCACGTGGTGCACTCCCTCGGCCTCTTCGCCCCGCTGGACGGCCTGTGCGAGCTCCGGAAGGAAGGCAAGCTCCTGCTGCTCCTTGGCAGCGAAACGGTGAACGACGCCGCCCGCGCCTGGATGCCGGCCCCATGGCTCGACTTCCTCGATCGCCGCAAAGAGCAGGTGGTTCGCCAGGTCATGGAAGCCTGGACTGGCGATGACGTGGCCGCGTACGCCGCCTCGCGCAGCCTCACCGTTGGCAACCCGGCGCGGATCGCCGAGCTGGTTCAGGGCCGCCCCGGCTTCATCGGCGAGCTGATCGACCACCTCGAAGCCAACGGCAAGCTCGGCGAGGCGCTTGAGGGCGACCTGCTCTCCCTGCTCCCAACCGCGCTCAACGAAGACGAGATCGACGATCCCCCGGCTACCCCGCCCAAAGAAGGCGAGCGCAAATACGCCACGGCAGCCGACGCCGACCGCCTCTTTCACCTCGCCGCCCTCCTCGGTGTGCAGTTCCCCTCCGGCCTCGTGGCGGACATGGCGGGCTTCGACCGCGACAGCGTGGACGACGTGATGGACGCGGCCGATGGCCTCGTGAAAGAAGACCAGTTCCACCAGGGCTTCGGCACCTGGCTCTACCAGTTCAAGAAGCCCCTCTTCCGCGAAGCCGTCATCCTCGCCCACCAGAGCGATGCCGACAAGGAGATCGCCCGGCGCGTCGGTTTGTTCATGGAGCGCGTGCTCGTGCCCCGGGGCTACCTGTTCATGGTGAAGACCGCGCGGTTGTACGCGGAGTACGGCGTCGGCCAGCGCGCGAACATGCTCCGCAGCATGGCGCTCGGGCAGGAGGCCCCGCAGGTGTGGGCGATGGTGCACGACACCATCAAGCACTTCTCGGCGGTCGCATGGCCGGATCCGCTGCGCCGCACCGTGTACCTCAACATCGTGGAGCGGATGGTGGGCGCGGGGAACGTGGAGCAAACGGAGGCGCTGATCAACGAGGCGCTCGCCTGGGCGACCACCAAGGAAGATCGCACCCTTCAGGCCTGGTTGTTGTTCGCCGGAAGCCGCCTGGACTTCCGCCGCGGCGACATGTATCGCAGCCGCGATCGCGCGAAAGACTCTGCGAAGCTCTACGCCGCCGGCGAAGAGAAGCTCAAGCTGGCCGAGATCGAGAACCACCTCGCCAGCATCGAGCTTCAAGAGGGCAACCCGAACGCCTCGCTCGACCACATCAAGAAGGCGCTGGAGCTCGCCAACGAGCCGCCGATCCAGGCGAACGCGGAGTACATCCGCGGGCTCATCGCGCGCCGGGCAAACCGGCAGGTGGAAGCGGCTGAACACTTCAAGAAGGCGAACGAGCTGGCCGGCCAGCTCAACATGGCCCCGCTCGCGCTGGAAGCGGGCTTCCACTACGGCGAGTCGCTGCTGTTGGCGAAGCAGGCGAGCAACGCCGCGGACGTATTGGCGCGTGTAGCCCAGCTCGCGAACCAGCTCCAGAACCCGGTGCGCGAGCGCTCGGCGGCGGCGCTGTTGGCGCAGGCGCAGGGTCAGCTCCGCAACTTCGAGGCGGCGCTGCAGTTCGCGAACCGCACGCTGCAGCTCACGCAGACCTTGAAATTCGACAAGTTCCTCCCCGTCGACATCTACAACGTCGCCTACTACAACCTCGCGCTCGGTCGCAACACCGAGGCGGCGTCGTTGTTCGGCAAGGCGCGGGAGCGATCGGGCGGGATGGACGCAAAGTTCCTCAAGGATCTCTCGTTCAACGCGGGCGTGGCCTACGCCAAGATCGGGGAGCGCAACCACGCCGAGGGCGCCTTCGGGGAGTCGATGAACCACGCCCGCGCCACGAAGGACGTGAAGCGCTTCGTGGAGGCCAGCGAGAGCCTGGCCGGGCTCGTGGCGGGGCGCGACAAGGGCGCGGCCACCAAGCTCCTGCAGGACGCGCTGACGGCCGCCGACCAGGCGGGCCTCAAGGAAGAGCGCAAGGGGCTGCGCCGCAAGCTGGACGAGATCGGGAGCTGAGCGGCGCCCCCCGTTCAGGTTAGCGGCACACATGGCTTGGTCTGAAGCGGAGATTCCGGATCAGTCGGGGCGCGTTGCTGTCGTAACGGGCGGCAACGGGGGCCTCGGCTTGCACACAGCGCGGATGCTGGCGGCGAAGGGTGCGTCCGTCGTGATTGCGGCGCGCAACGCCGAGAAGGCGGAGGGCGCGCTGGCGACGATCCGGGCAGCCGTGCCTGACGCAAAGGTGGAGGTGTGGCCGCTGGACCTCTCGTCGCTGGCGAGCGTGCGGGCGTTCGCGCAGCGCTGGCTTGGGGAGCGCGGCACGATCGACGTGCTGGTGAACAACGCGGGGGTGATGGCGATCCCGCGCACTCTTTCTGTCGATGGCTTCGAGATGCAGCTTGCGACGAACCACATCGGGCATTTTGCGCTCACGCTCGGGTTGATGCCGGCGCTGCAACAGGCGCCGGCGGCCCGGGTGGTGACGGTTTCAAGCGGCATGCATTGGGTCGGCTCGCTGCACATCGACGACCTCGACGGCACGAAGGGCTACGAGCCCTGGACCTGGTATGCCCAGAGCAAGCTGTGCAATCTCCTGTTCACCGCGGAGCTGGATCGCCGGTTGCGGAGCGCCAAATCCGCGGTGGCGTCGCTGAGCGCACACCCGGGGTACGCCGCTACGGACTTGCAGCAGGTCGGTCCGCGGCAGTCGGGATCCAAATTTGTGTCCGGCGTCTTTGGGATCGGGAACGCCTTGTTTGCTCAGAGCGCCGCGGATGGTGCGCTCCCGAGCGTGCGGGCCGCGACGGACCCGGGCGCGCAGGGAGGAGACTTCTTCGGTCCGCGCGTGCTGAGCTGGTTTGGGGCTCCGGAGCGCTCTCCGCGGTCTTCGGCAGCGAAAGATCCGGCGTTGGCGTTGAGTTTGTGGGAGGAATCCGAGCGGCGAACGGGGCTGAGCCTGGCGGTTTGAGGGGGGCGGGGGAAGTTGGGCGATGCAACAGGCCAGGTGGCAAGGCCGGGCCGGGGTAGCCTGGCATCGCGGGCGCCACGTTGGGCCCCTCCCACATCGCACGTCGCCACGTTATACGCCGCACCTCACCAGCGGTTGACATGGCTGCCTCCACCCCCCCGAAGAAGGCCCCGCCCAAGGCGAAGGCTCCTGCAAAGGCGAAGAAGAAGGCTCTAGCGGCGGATCTTCCCGCCGAAGCCACCGAGACCGGCCTGATCCTGATCGACGAACCCGTGCCCGTGGAGGCGGCGCCGGCACCGGCCGCAGCCCCCGCCCCAGCGGCCGAGCCCTCCCGCGAAGAGGTGGGCCGGCGTGCCTACGAGCTGTGGCTCGCCCGCGGCGGCTCCGCGTTCGAGAACTGGATCGAGGCGGAACGGCAGCTTCGGCGCCGGTAATCGGGGTAGCCCTCAGCCCCATGACCGTCACCTACGCCTGCCCCGTATGCCACGCTGATTCGCGCGCTGAGCTCGATCGCCTTTCCGACGCGTCGCCGCCCGAGCAGATCGCGGCCCGCCTACGCTTCGCCACCTGCCCCCGGTGCGGCCAACGGAACCCGGCCGGGCTCGCGGGCGATGACGTTTGGGGACGGTACACCCGCGTGATCATGCTGGGTATGGCCGGCTTTCTCGCCGCCACGACCTGGCTGTTTCCCGTACCCGGCGCGGCGCTCACCGGCGTGGCGCTGATCGTCCCCCACGTGGTTGGGATGGCCCTGCGTAAGAAGGCCGGGGAGCCGATGGCGCCCGGCGGACTGTTCACCGCGCTGCACTTCGGCGCGGCGCTGGTGGCGGCGGCGTTCTTCTGGCCTCGCGCCGTAGTGGTGGGGGCGCTCGCGGCCTTCCTGGTCCCCCTGGCGCAGCGCGAGGTGGCGCAGCGAGCCGCCTGGGAGCGAGGGCGGGTCGACGTTCGGTGGCTGCCTGAAGTCGCCGCAGCCCCAGCGCCCCCCACCCCGCCCGCCGGTTAGCCTGCCCGGATGCGACACTTCGAGCAGGTGCACGCGGTCTATTTCGACGACCTCGATGCGTTCCAGATCCTCCACAACGCCCGCTACCTCCTGATGTTTGAGCGCACCATCGGCGCGTTCTGGCACCGTCTTGGCTGGGGCGGCACGTTGGACGCCCAGAAAAACCCCGACCAGTTCCACGTGGTCCGCGCCAACAACATCGAGTACCTCCGCGCGTTTCGCGGCACGGGCGAAGTGCGCGTTCGCGTGACCGTGGAGCGCCTCGGCACGTCCAGCCTCACCTTCGGCGTCAAGATCCTCCCAATGGACGAGGATCTTCCCCACGCCTCCGGCTCCCGAACCATCGTACGTGTGTCGCCGGATGTGTTCCGTCCCCTCCCCTGGACCGCGCCCTTCCGTCAAACCCTGGAGCCCTGGCTCCGGCGCGACGCATAGGTGGAAGGCTTCGGGCGGCTCGTCGGCACGGTGATCCTCACGATCGTGGTGTGGGAGCTGGTGCGATGGGCGGCCTGGCGCACGCTGCGCGAACGGTGGCAGACCAGCATCGGCGAGTGGATGCGTCGATACGACGTGAAGCTCGAACACTTCCGGTTCATCGACCGGATGTGGGTACGGCAAACCTTGCTGCAGGATCCGGAGCTGGACAAGGCCGCGGCCGAACGGGCCAAGGAGCTGGGCACCAGCGTCGGCGAAGTGCGCGTGAAGATGGAAGGTTGGCTCGATGAGATCGTGCCGGTGTTCAACCTGTTCTCGTACTACAAGCTCGGCGGAGCCGTCGCGACCGCAGCGGTGCGCTTCTGTTACGAGCTGGTCTTCGACCACGAGGGCCTCGCGGCGGCTCGCAAGGCGATCCCCGAAGGCGCGGTGACGGTGTACGTCGCAAACCACCGCAGCAACGCCGACTACATTGTGTTGAGCGTGGGGGCGATGCGCCAGGTGGCGCTGAGCTACGCGGTGGGCGAGTGGGCGCGCGTGTGGCCGCTGGACACGCTGTTTCGCAGCTTCGGCAGCTACATGATCCGAAGGGGTGAAAAAGACCCGTTGTACCACCGGGTTTTGAGCCGCTACCTCCAGTTGGTGGCCGCCCGCGGGCTCACCACCGCCTTCTTCCTCGAAGGGGCGCTCAGTCGCGACGGCTCGTTCCGCGTGCCGAAAATTGGCCTGCTCGACTACATGGTCGGCATCCTGCGCGAACAACCGGGCAAGGAGATCTGTTTTGTGCCGGTTGGAATCAACTTCGACCGGGTGCTGGAGGATCGGAACCTCACCGTGGAGGTAGCCGACGGTCCGCCGCCCGGCTTCAGCGCCAAGCTAGTTTCGCTGGGTCGAATCCTTCGAGCGGGGCCGCGCCTCGCGTTGGGCGTCTTCGGGCCTTCATGGCTCGCCGCTCACCGTCGCTACGGGTACGCCTCCGTCCAGTTCGGCAAGGTGGTCCCCGTGCGTGAGCTCGCACCCGACATCGACGCGGTGGCCCAGCTCCCCCGCAAGGAGCGGTTCGCGCGGATGGCGCTCCTGGCCGACCAGCTCATGGACCGGATCGCGCAGGTTGTTCCCGCCACCCCCGTGGTGCTGGTGTGCCGCGCCCTCGACGCCGGAGCGACCGACCCCGGCGCCGTACGTCGCCACGTTCGCGAGCAGATCGCGGCGTTTCGGGAGTCCGGCCGGCCGATCGCCGAGGGGCTCGCCTTCGCGAGCGTGAGCCGCGCCCGGAGAGACAGCACCTTGACCCACACCGAGCTGGACGATCACATCGTTGACTCGGAGGAGGCCGATCGTGTCGTCGATCTTGCCTTCGCGCTTTTGCGCCGGCGCTCGCTGATGGAGCTCCGTGACGGCAAGGTGCACATCGAACCCCGTGATCTCGCGCTGATTCGCTACTACGCACGCTCCCTCGACGCCCCGAGCCGGCGCGCCGCGGATGTGAAGGGCTAGCCATCCACGCCGGCAGAAAATGGGGTGACGCTGTCCGGGCACGTCGCCACCCGATTCAGCCAAATTGAGTGGCCGAAGCACCCCTTCATCCGCTTGTACGTCGACAGAATTCGCGGCGTTCGCCGGAGCGCGCGGCGGCGCTGGTGCGGGCGCCTGAGGCGCCGCGACGGGCGGAGTTGAGTCGCCCTCGTTGGCCGAGGCCGGGGGTCAAGCCCCGCTGTTTAGCCGTCACGACCCGCTCCGAGCCTCGAACGACGCGGCCAGGCAGCCCGCCTCGACTTTTCTGACGGCCGCCCACGCCCCGCCTTCCGCCGCGGTGCCCCCGACCTCGGCCTGAGGAAGGCGACATGGGCCGCGGGCACCGCCCTCATTCCACTCTCTTCCGTTCACAACCCGGGCCGTAGGCAACCAAAAATGGTGCCCCCGAGCAGGTTCGAACTGCTGACCCCCAGTTTAGGAAACTGGTGCTCTATCCAGCTGAGCTACGGGAGCGGATCCGCCGACTATTGCGGCGAGAGCGAGATCGACGTGGTGGACTGGCCCGCCATTTCCACACAGCCGACCGTGAGCCTATCGCCCGCGCCCTTCATGGTCACCGCGTAGGTGCCGGCCGCGTTGGTGTCGAATTCGGTGGTGTAGCCCACGCCCTCGGCCCAGGTTTTCACCGCTTTGCACATGTCGGCCGGGGTACCGCCGCCGCTCAGAACGATGCTGTCGTTCCCGCCGCCTTCGCTGCACACCATCACCGAGGTGCCAGCCGGGACCGCGAGGCCCTTCTCCTTGAACTTGCCGCAGCTCCCGGCCAGGGCCGCCGCCGAGCCGCCGCCACCGGCCGGTGCCTGCGCCGCATCGACACCGGCGGCAGGAGCCTCGCCACCCGCGGGCGCATCCATGTCCGGAACGTCGACGCCCAGGCCCTCGAGCTCGGCAGTCATGTCGTCCCCACAGCAGCAGCAGAAGCCGGCCGCAAGGAGAATGGTCGCAACGGGGAGGAGAAGCTTCACGAGGACACCCGGATTCGCCGCGAGTCTACTGCGCGGAGTGGGGCCCGGCCACCGCCCGACGCTCCGAAAAACGCGCTACCCTCGCGTGATGCTGCTCTTGATCGCCGCCTGCACCCCCGATCCCGTCGACAGCGCGCCCGCCGAGCCGGTGCCGTGGACGCACACCCGGCCCGCGCTGCACGAAGATGCCCCCGGCGGCGGGGCGCTGCGCCGCGCGATCATCCACCTTCACTCGCCCTTGTCGCACGACGCCTGCGACGATCACGAGATGGCGGATGAGCCCTGCCTCGCGGACCTGCGCGCTGGCTTGTGCGACGCGGCCATCGACTACGCGTTCATGACCGATCACCCGTCGAACGCCGCATATACGGCGTGGACGGACCTGTTCAGCCCCCAGGACGGAGACCAACTGGTGGATGGCGTCGCGAGCCGGATCACCTGCCCCGACGGGAAGACGGTGACGTGGACCGCCGGGATTGAAGACGAGCTGATGCCGGTGAGCCTCGACCGCCATGTGAGCGAGGACCCTGCCGAGAACGACCGGATCTACAACAATTCGGACGAAGAGGCGTTCACCCAGGACATCGCGGCGGGAGCGGTCGTGCTGCAGGCCCATACCGAAGGGCAGACGTTGGAGGCGTTGCTGGAGCGGCAGGCGCGCGGGCTCTCCGGTGTGGAGCTCTTCAACCTGCACGCGATGGTGGACCCGACGAAGCGGGAGGAGGACCTCGGCTTGGAGGCGCTGAGCTACCTCGCCGCCGCCGGACCGTTCATCGACGCCGCGACCGCTTCGGAGCCCGACCTCGTATTCCTCGCCTTTTACGAGGAACAGACGGTTTCGATCGAGCGATGGGACGCGCTGAACACCATCGGCCCGACGCTCGCCACCGGCGGCACGGACGCCCACGAAAACGCACTTCCCATGGAGATGACCGACGGCGAGCGGGTAGACAGCTACCGCCGGATGATGTCGTGGTTCAGCAACTACCTCATCGTGGACGAGGACTCGCCCGCGGGCGCCGAGGCGGCGCTGCGCGCGCGCAAAAGCTTCGTCGTATTCGATGTTCTCGGCGTTCCATCAGGGTTTGATGTGAGCTACGACGAAGAGCACTGGAGCACGACCGACGCGGCGCTGGGCGGCGAGCTGCGCGTGACGTGCCCGACGCTCGCCGCCGATTCGCCCACCGACACCACCGAGCCCGCGATCACATCGGCGGTGTACAAGGACGGTGCGCCCTGGAAAACGGGCTGTGGAAGCTGGACGATCACCGAGCCGGGCGTGTATCGCGTGCGGGTGGACATCGTGCCGGAGCACCTCCGCACCGCGCTGTCAGACCAGGCCGACGCCCTCATTCACGCCTACCCGTGGCTCTACTCCCAAGGCTTCCGGATCGGCCTCTGAGCGTGTCGGGTACACTCGGAGATTGACTCTCGGCGCTGCGCCGACTACCCTGCCCCCTCTGAGTGGAGCCTCGTATGCGCGTTCCAGCGCCGTTGTTGTGTGCCGCCGCCTCCGCTCTCGTGCTGGAGGCCTGCGAGGGCTGCGTCGAGACGGACGTAAACGCGAAACCCGACGAAGCTCCTGCGTTCACGAACGACGCAGGCTCCTGGCTCTCGATGGCCACCACCGACGACGGCAAGCCGGCCATCGCGTACTACGATCGCACGCAGGACGGGCTGGGGTACGCCGTCGCGACGGTAGACAAAGCGGGCGCAGCGACGTGGACTCGCGAAGAAGTGGACTCGTATCCGGATGAAAACGGGCTCAACCCGGGCGACGCGGGGCGCTACGCCAGCATGGCCATCGGCAGCAACGGACAGGTTTGGATCGCCTACCAGGACTCCACGAACGGCACCCTGAAGTACGCCCACAAGGGCGACGGGGTGTGGGACGTCGCGGTGGCGGATGTCGGGGGCGGCTCGAAGAGCGACGCAGGATTCTGGGCGTCGCTGGCGCTCGATTCGTCGGGAAACCCCGTAGTGGCCCACTACGACCACGGCAAGGGCAACCTGCGCGTGGCCCACTACAACGGCAGCGCGTTCACGGGTGAAGTGGCCGCGGAGGGCGAGGCATTCACCCCGGCGGACACGGGGGCGGGGGCCGAGGTGGTGGAAGCCAACGTGGGGGAGTACGCCAAGCTCTACATCGGGTCGGATGGAACGGAGTACATCGCGTACTATGACCGTACAATGGGCGCCTTGCGCTTGGCGACTGGTAAGTCTGGCGGCTACACGGTCACGACGGTCGATGACGACGGAGACGTGGGCGAGTGGCCGAGCATCGCGATGGACGGGTCCACGCTGTGGATCGCGTACCACGACGTCGCGAACCAGGACCTCAAGGTCGCGCACGGCACCCCGGGAGACTTCACGGTGGAAACCGTGGACACCGGCGAGCACGTCGGCGCGGACACAGCGATGTTCCTCGACGGTGGCTCGCCCGGGATCGTGTACTTCGATGGCTTCGGCAATGACATGAAGCTGGCCAAAGCGCGCGACGGCGCGTGGACAACCGAGACGGTCACCGGCTCGCAAGGCGCCCTCGGGTACCACAACGAGACCGTTCGGATCGGGGACACCCGCTACGTGGCCTGCTACGACTTCACCGCCCGCGCGGTGTTCTTCTCCGCGCTCCCGTAGGGTCGATGTTCGCGCTGTTCCTTTTGATCGTCGCCACGCTCGCGCATGCCGGCGACGTGGTCGTGGACATGCTCGACATCGGGCAGGGCGATGCGATCCTGATTCGCACGCCCGCGAAGAAGGCCATCCTCATCGACGCTGGGGACCGCGGCGATGGCGTGCTGGACAAGCTCGTCGCGCTGGGCGTGGACCACCTCGACATGGTCATCGCCACTCACCCCCACGCGGACCACATCGGCTCGATGGAGGCGGTGGTGCGGGCGTTTCCGCCCAAGATCTACATCGACAGCGGGCTGCCTCACACCACCGCTACCTACAGCGGATTGATGCGCGCCATCGAAGAGAATCCCGCAATCGCGTACAAAACCGCGGTGGCCGGGAGCGTGTTCAACCTGGACGACGGCGCCAAGCTCGAGGTGCTCCTTCCCGACGCGGCGAAGCACTTCACCGGCACGCGCTCCGATCTCAACGCGAACAGCGTCGTGACTCGGCTCACCCACGGTGACGACTGCTTCTTGTTCATCGGAGACGCGGAAGAGCCCACCGAGCGCGCGCTGATCGAGAAGAACATCGGCCAGTGCGGGGTGCTGAAGGTGGCGCACCACGGCAGCAACCACAGCTCGATCCAGGCGTTCCTCGACGTGGTGAAGCCGACGACCGCGCTCATCTCGGTGGGCGCGGCGAACCGGTACCATCACCCCGGTGGCGACACGCTCCAGCGCCTCGAAGCCGTTCACGCCACCGTTTACCGCACCGATCGAGACGGGCGGATCACCGCCCTCAGCACCGGCAAGGGCGTGAGGTTCCGCACCGAGCGAAACGACGCCGCCGCCTCGATGCTCCCCGTCGCAGCGGTGCCGAACCCGCTCCCGCCCACGGCTCCGAGCACGATCCCGGTGGTGGATGCGACGCTCGCCCCGGAAGTGGATCCCGAGAGCTGCCCGTTCCCGGCCAGCAAGAAGAGCGAGGTGTTCCATGAGGCCTCGTGCGGGAACGCGCACAAGATCGGGCCCGAGAACCTCGTGTGTTACGCCACCCGAGAGGCCGCCTTGGCCGCCGGAAAACGCTCAGCCGGATGTTGCCACCCATGATCATCCTCGACCGGATCGAAGGCGAACGCGCGGTGCTGCTTGTCGGCCAGGAGCGGGTGGAAGTGCCCGTCGCGGTGCTTCCCGAGGGCTGCCGCGAAGGGGACGTTTTGAAGCTGGTCGCCGACCCAGCCGCGCGCGCTGCGCTCCTGGACGACGCGGAGGCCCGGCTCGCACGATTGCGCGAACGCGCCTCTCAAGGCCCCGAATCCATCGACCTGTAACGGAGTGTTCATGATTGCCTGGCTCGCGTTGGTCTTCTCCGCCCTGGCTGCAGTAGACGTGAACACCGCCGACGCCACGGCGCTGGAAACGCTCCCGGGGATCGGCCCCTCCAAGGCCGAGGCCATCCTCGCCTACCGCGCGGAGCACGGCCCGTTCACGACGCTCGCCGACCTCGACGCGGTGAGCGGCATCGGGCCGAGCACGCTGGAGAACATCAAGGACATGGTGTCGTTTGGCGCGCCGGCGGCGGGGGCGACGCGCGCTCCGGAAGCCGCACCCAGCAAGACGGCTGCTACGACGGCGGCCCCCGCGGTCGCGACGGTTTCTTCGACGCCCACCGCGGCAGCCGGCTGCCCCGTGAACATCAACAGCGCCGACGCCTCGGGGCTCACCAACCTGCCGGGTGTCGGCCCGAGCCGCGCCGAGACGATCCTGCAATACCGCACGGATAACGGCCCGTTTGCCTCGTGCGACGCCCTGGACAACGTCTCCGGGATCGGCCCCGCTACCCTCGCCGGCCTGCGTGATTGCTGCGTGGTGAAGTGACGCTCCTGTGGGCGCTCGTGGCCTGCCCCATCCAGGGTTCGACCGCCGAGGGCACGCCCGACGCGGACACCGCCTGGGACTCGGGTGACGACGGTACGGACTCCGGCGAGGACTCCGGGCTCGACTCCGGCGATGTGATCTACGACCTGGATCCACCCGAATGTCCGCCGGATAACGGGTACGTCGGCGCTGAGCCCCACGCCGCGCGAACGCTGAGCGGCGAAGGCGTATGGACGCTCGACTTCGACGCAGAAGCCGAGGCCCGCGGCTACGCAGACTGCAGCTACCACCGCGCGTATCCGCTCATGGTGGAGCGCGAGGGCCACGGGTGGCAGTGCCCCGACTGCGACTGGTTCACGATCGGCGACGGCCTGGTGTACGAAGGCTACGACGACTGCCTCGCGCTCATCTCCACCTCGGAGGCCACGCGCACCGAGCACCTCGGCTTCGGCACGGTGGATGGTACCGCCCACCTCTTCCGCAGGGCGACGATCAACCTCGCGCTTGAAGACATGAACGCCGTGACGGGGAGCGGCACCGAGTCGGATCCGTTCGTCGGCAGCTTCGAAGACAGCGGAGAGTTCACCGACGGCGGCACCTTCGCGCTGAGCGCGAGCCTGGAGCTGGTGCAGGGCGTCGACGAGTCCACCACGATCGAGGACGTGAACGTGCCCCGCACCGAGCCTTACGAATGCGGCTGGGAAACCTGCAACCCCGGCGGCCCGGTGACCGATTGGGTGCTTTCGACCGGCGGCACCTTCCCCAACGCCCGCCTCGTGGACACCTGCGGCGACGAGGTGGATCTCTGGGACTTCTGGGGGCGCTACCTCGTGATCGACGCATCGTCGCCCGACTGCGGGCCCTGCATCAACCTCGCCGAGAACGAAGCGGCGTGGGTGGAGGAGATGGCGGCGCGCGGCATCGTCGTGGAGTGGGTGACGCTGCTCAACGCTTCGCTCGGCGCAATCTACGAATCCCCGAGCCCGGACGTGCTGGATCAATGGGCGACGGCGCTCGGCTCCACCGGGCCTGTGCTCGCGGACGAGGGCTTCGGCTACACCGTGTTCCCGGCCTACCTTGGCAAGGAGGACGGCATGAGCTTCCCCACGATGATCGTGGTGAACCCGGACATGCAGGTGCTCGGCTCCGACTCCGGCTTCGCGTTGGAGTCCAGCGGGGGTTCAGGGTTCACCGTGATGGAAGCGCTGATCGAGGCAGACGCCGCGACGCGGCCTTAGGAGCGCCGACGCCGTAGCAACGCCGCACCGGCGATCACCGCGAACAACCCTGCGGAGTCCGCGCCGGCGCTGCAGCTGCACGTGGATGCGTCCACGGCGCCCGGCCCGCCCTGTCCATCCCCACCACACGCCAGATCCTTGCCCGAACAGTCCTGGTCGATCCCATCGCCACACACCTCTTTGGCGCTGGGGTTGATGTCGGCCGCCGCGTCGTCGCAGTCGCCGCCGCCGGCCTCGGTGGCGTTCGCCCCATCGAGGTCGAGATCCGCCAGATCGGAGCCATCGCAGTCCTGATCGATCCCGTCGTATACGATCTCGGTGCCTTCGGGGCCGATCGTCGCGTCTTCGTCGTTGCAGTCGTCCCCGCCATACGCCGCGGACACCGCGCCATCGCCGTCGTTGTCCGCGGGCACCGACTCGATCGTCATGTCGTAGAAGTACCCTTCGAGGTCGGGCTCTTCGAAGCTGGGCGGCGTGGCCCGGGCCTCATAGCGGTGGGAGCCCGCGACGCCCCCGAACCAGGGATCTTCCGTGCGCTCCGAGTAGTAGTAGTACCAGGAGCCGCCCACATAGGCGCCCACAGCGTACCGCTCACCGGCCTCCAGCACCCAGCTCACCGCACCCGAGTCGGCCGTTCCTTCCTGGCGATCGGGCAGCCCGGTCGCCGCGACGGACTGCACGAGCGTGTAGGTGCCACCGACCAGCTGGTACACCACGAGGTCGATATCCCCCGTGTCGCCATCGTTGTACACGGAGAACTGGAGCCGCGTGATGGCCACAGCCTCGTCCACGTCGATCACGACGACCTTGAGCATGTCACCGTCGTTGTTGTAGGTGTCCTGACCCCCGATCTGGTCAGTCTCTGCGGCGGCGAAGGAAGCGAGGAGGAGCAACATCGGGCGATTGTATCCTCAACTCGGGCACGAGCCGACCGATGCGACGACCGTGGACGATCTCAAGGCCTACAGCTCCCTGGCATCGTCGGCTCGAGCCGACCGGCCGCTATCGTCGAAAGACGAGGAAGCTGCAAAGCAGTTTGAGTCGTGGATGGTGTCGTACCTCTCCAAGACGATGCGCGAAGGGGTGAAGGACGGACCGTGGTCCAAGGGGGCCATGGCTACATTTGCCGACCTCTTCGACCAGGAGATCGGGGAGCGCGTGGCCGAATCCGGGGGCTTCGGCCTGCAGCGAAGCCTGCTGGAGGCGATGGGGCACGACGCCGGCAACGGTCCGCCGCCGGGTGAACGCTTCGCCCCGCTGCGCACGGAGAAACCCGCACACTCCCGAGGCGACGTCCGCGTGACCAGCGCCTTCGGTCTGCGGGCCGACCCCTTCTCCGGGCAGCTCCGCCAGCACCACGGACTTGATCTCGCTGCCGCAGAGGGCACGCCTGTGCTCGCCGCCGCCGACGGTGTCGTGCGCTTCTCCGGCAAACGCGGGAGCTACGGCAACGTGGTCATCCTCACGCACGCCGACGGCACCGAGTCGCGCTATGCCCACTGTCGCGACCTCGGGGTGAAGGAGGGGGACGTCGTGCAGGCCGGTCAGCCCATCGCGAGCGTCGGCAACACGGGCCGGAGCACCGGCGCGCACCTCCACTTCGAAGTCCGCCAGGATGGATCGCCGATCGATCCCTCCACCTGGTCCGGCCGCGCGCCGCTCGGCGAAAAAGATCGCTGAACCTCGTCATCGGGGCTCAAGTTCCGAACGACCTGCCCGAATCGGCCTGTAGGAGGTCCGCTGTGAAGATCCATTCCCCCATGGTCCCGACGGCAGACATGCACACCTACAGCCGCGTGGGTCGCACCAGCGCGGTGAGCTCGACGGCGGGCACCAGCAGCGCCGGACGCGCCGCGGAGGTGCACTCGAGCGACTTCCTGAGCGAGCTGCACGCCGCAGCCCGCGCCAACCCGTACGGCGAGATCCGCACGGAGAAGGTGGCGGAAGCCAAGGCGGACATCGCCGCGGGCAGGCTCGGTACGGACGCCGACTTCGAGCGCACCGTCGACGCCCTGTTGCGGGGGTTCTAAGCCATGGACCTCGCATCCCTCCCCGAGATCGCGCCCCTCGCCGCGCTCGACGACCTCCAGAAGCTGCTCCGCAGCGTTGAGGCGCAGCTCGAAGCCGCGCGCACCGCCAACGCGGCGGCGCTCGTGGCCCACACCGCCGCCCGCCGCGAGCTGCAAGAGAACCTCGACCTCGGTCCCATCCGGGCCGCCGACGCCACCACGCGCGCCCGAGCGGGCGAGCTGGCCCGTCGGATCCGCGTTCTCGACAGCCGCATCCGCACCTGCGGAAACACCGTGCTCGGCGCGATCGCCGCGCTGTCTCCCGAACGAGCCCCCGAGACGTACGGCCGCCGCGGGCAGGTTCGAGGCCCCCGATGAGCCTCCTCGGCGCGTTGAACACCGGCGCGCGCGGCCTGGGCGTCGCGTCAGCCGGTATCGACGTGACCGCGCAGAACGTCACGGGGGCGAACACCCCTGGGTTCAGCCGCCGCACGCTCCGTACAACGCAGCTTGATCCCGTCGCGTCCAAGGGCTTGTGGATCGGTCAGGGGGCGATGGCCTCCTCGGTCGTGCGCTCCACCGACCGCCTGTTGGGGGTGCGCCTCATCGACGCGGCGGGCGCCGAAGCCTCCACCAGCACGCTCTCCGACACGCTCTCGGTGGCCGAATCCTACTTCGACGGCAGCACCGCCACCGGCCTCTCCGAGGCGATCGACAAGCTTTTTGACGCGTTGGGCACCGCCAGCGCCGACCCCTCGGACGCCTCCCAGCGCCGCAGCGTGGTGTACGCCGCCGAGGTGTTCTCCGGCACGGCCAACCGGGTCGCGACCGGGCTCTCACAGAGCCTCACGAACATCGAGGAGTCCCTCGGCGCGAACCTGGACGAGGTGAACGCAGCGCTCGAAGAGATCGCCGCGCTCAACGCCCGGATCGGCCATGCCGGCGCGGACGTCGGCCCCGCCGACCTGCTCGATCGCCGCGATCAGCTCATCCTCGACCTCGCGACGCGGGTCGGCGCTACGGCGCAGCTTCACGCCGACGGGCAAGCCGAGGTGTACGTCGCAGGCCACGCGGTCGTGAGCGGTGGCGACTGGCGCGAGATGTCCACGGGGACGAACGCTGCCGGGGAATCCACGATCACCGTGGCGATGGACGACGGGGACTTCGACATCACCAAGGGCGTTGGGGGCGCCGTGGGCGGGCTGACGGAAGCGCGCGAGCGCATCTCTGGCTGGGCCGATGACCTCGACGCGCTCGCGTTCACGTTTGCAACGGCCATGAACACCCAGCACGCAGCCGGGTTCGACCAGAGCGGCGCGGCGGGGACGGACTTGTTCACGCTGCCCACCTCCGCCGCGGGCGCTGCGGCGGCCATCGCGGTAACGGCCGCGATCAGCGATGATCCTTCGCTGTTGGCGCTGGCCGGGAGCGCGAGCGCCCTGGCCGGCGACGGCGAGAACCTCGCCGCGATGCTGGACATTGAAAACGACGACTCGTTGTTTTCAACCGGCACCATCGGGGCCGCTTCCAGCGCGATTACCGCAAGCGTCGGCAGCGCCGTCGCCGCTGCCGAGAGCGACGCCGAGACCCAATCCGCGATCGTGGGCGACCTCGAAACGCTGCGTGAGAGCGTGTCCGGTGTTGACACCGACGAAGAAGCCACCCACATGCTGGAATACCAGTCGGCCTATCGTGCGGCCGCCAAGGTGATCAGCGCGTGTGACGAATTGCTCCGCACGCTGTTGCAGATCGGAGGGTAATCATGCGCGTGACCCAAGCCGGCTTGTGGAACCTCGTTCGCCAGAACCTCGCGACCAATTCCACGCGGCTGCGCGAAGTCGAGGATCAGGCGGTGACCGGCCTCTTGATCAGCAAGCCTTCCGACGCGC
Organism: Deltaproteobacteria bacterium; assembly: GCA_014191855.1. Taxonomy (GTDB): domain Bacteria; phylum Myxococcota_A; class UBA796; order UBA796; family SXON01; genus SXON01. The sequence continues at coordinate 28,931 of BJHF01000012.1, read as the reverse complement.
CGGAGCTGGTCGGCCAGATCGACCGGTTGCAGGCCGGGAGCCTGGACCAGGAAGTGTATGGCAAGAACGCCACCCAGGCGATTGGCTCGCTCGACCAGCTCGACAGCGCGCTTGGCCGCGTACACGACACCCTGAGCCGCGCCCGCGAGCTGGCCGTACAGACGGCGGGCGACCTCTCCAATTCCGATGATCGCGGCTACGCGGCGCTGGAGGTGAGCGCGCTTCGCGACACCCTGCTCGACGCCGCGAACAGCAACTTTGGTGGCCGCTATATCTTCGCCGGTACCGCGTATGACACCCCGCCCTTCGCCGACGATGGCAGCTACACCGGCAGCACCGACGTGCCGACCACCAAGGTGGGCGACAGCACTTGGGTGGACACCGGCCTCGACGGCTCCGCGGTGTTCGACGACAGCGTGGACATCTTCGCCGCGATCGACGCCTTTCAAACCGCGCTGGAGGCCGACGACACCACTGGAATTCAGTCAGCCCTTGATGACATCGACGCGGCGCTGGACCAGGTGATGAGCGCCCGCGCCAACGTGGGCAACCAGACCAATGTTGCGACCGACGCGTCGTCCCTGGCCGAATCGCTGGGCGCCCAGCTCGACGCCGGCTTGAGCGACATCGTTTCTGCCGATCCCGCCGAGACCTACATGAAGCTCTCGGAGCTTCGCACCTCGTACCAGACGGCGCTGCAAGTGGCGGCGTCGGCGCGGTCGGTGGGGTTGTTTGATTTGATGTAGGGGGGTTCGGGCTACGGGGGCGGGCTACGGGTTGCGGGGAGGGCGCCGAGACGGCGCGAGGGGGCCCCCGACCGCGCAAATCCCCCGGGGTGAGCGGTCACCCCCGAGGCTACGCGCGCTCGCGTGGTCGACGCGGGCCGGCTCGACGACGCGGTTGTCGCGTTTGTGTCGCGACGGCGGCGTATGCGCGCAGATTCACGGCGTTCGTCCGTTCAGAGCGGCGCTGCGGCCGGCGACGGGCGCGTGAGGGCGGCGCACCCAGGCGCCCACCGCGCATACGTCACGGGGTGAGCGGTCACCCCCGAGGCAACGCGCGCTCGCGTGGTCGACGCGGGCCGGCTCGACGACGCGGTTGTCGCGTTTGTGTCGCGACAGTGGCGTACGCGTACAGATTCACGGCGTTCGTCCGTTCAGAGCGGCGCTGCGGCGGGGGACGGGCGCGTGCGGCTGGCGCACCCAGGCCGCCGCGCGCGCAAATCCCCCGAGGTGAGCGGTCACCCCCGAGGCAACGCGCGCTCGCGTGGTCGACGCGGGCCGGCTCGACGACGCGGTTGTCGCGTTTGTGTCGCGACAGTGGGGCGCGCGTCGATATTCACGGCGTTCGTCCGTTCAGAGCGGCGCTGCGGCGGGCGACGGGCGCGTGCGGCTGGCGCACCCAGGCCGCCGCGCGCGCAAATCCCCCGAGGTGAGCGGTCACCCCCGAGGCAACGCGCGCTCGCGTGGTCGACGCGGGCGGGCTCGACGACGCGGTTGTCGCGTTTGTGTCGCGACGGCGGCGTATGCGCGCAGATTCACGGCGTTCGTCCGTGTGTCCCCCGCGCCGGCACCCTCGGCCCCGCGGGTGCCCCGGCGCCCACCGCGCATACGTCACCGGGTGAGCGATCACCCCCGAGGCAACGCGCGCTCGCGTGGTCGACGCGGGCCGGCTCGACGACGCGGTTGTCTCGTTTGTGTCGCGACAGCGGCGTACGTGTGCAGATTCACGGCGTTCGTCCGTTCAGAGCGGCGCTGCGGCTGGCGACCGGCGCGTGAGGGCGGCGCACCCAGGCGCCCACCGCGCATACGTCACGAGGTGAGCGGTCACCCCCGAGGCAACGCGCGCTCGCCGCCACGGCGCCGCGATCCCAGGCAACGCACGCTGTGGGAGGGACCAGGCCTGTTGGGATCGCCCGGATGGGCCCGATTCCCTCCACCCGAAAAAAATCTACACCCCCCCTAATCCCCTCCCACGCCCATTCCGATCCTCACCACAAGGCCCGCAGCACCGCGAGCCGTCAAGCACCAAAACAGGGAGAACAACACCATGTCCATGACCGTGAACACCAACGTGGCCGCCAACCGCGCGATGACCCAGCTCAACAAGGCTGGCCGCGCGCTCTCCGGCTCCTTCGCTCGCATCTCCTCCGGCCTGCGCATCTCCAAGGCGGCCGACGACTCCGCCGGGCTCGGCGTGGCCGAAAACCTCAAGGTCGCGGCCAAGTCGGCCAAGGTCGCCCAGCGCAACGTGGCAGACGGCATCTCGATGATCGCGGTGGCGGAAGGCGCCTCCTCGGAGGTCGGCAGCATCCTGGGCCGCATGCGCGAGCTCGCCGTGCAGAGCGCGTCGGGTACCCTGGGTGACGCGGAGCGCCTGTACGTTCAGGACGAGTTCGAAGCGCTCTCCGCGGAAGTGGACCGCATCTCCGGCGTCACCGAGTTCAACGGCCAGAAGCTCACGGACGGGTCGGTGCCCACCGTCGGCGTGCAGGTGGGCATCCACGCCACCGCCGACGACCAGGTGGACATCACCCTGGGTGACCTTTCGGCGGTGACGCTCGGCGTCGACACTGGCGCGGTGGACATGAGCACGACGACCGGCGCTTCCGACGCCCTGGACGCGATCGACAGCGCCATTGAGATGGTGAGCGGGTACCGGTCCGACTACGGTGCCGCCGAGAACCGCCTCAACAGCGCGCTCAACAACCTCGAGACCTTCGCCGAGAACACCACGGCCGCCGAGAGCCAGATCCGCGACGCCGACTTCGGCTACGAAACGGCAGAGATGAGCAAGAACCAGATCATGCAGCAGGCCGGCACGGCGATCCTCGCCCAGGCCAAGAGCATGAACCAGGGCGCGCTCCAGCTCCTGCAGTAAGCCCGCCTCCCCCGACCCGGCGCCGCGAAAACGGCGCCGGGTTCGCTTTTTCGGATCGTTCTTCCACGATTCCCTAAAGGCCACGGGCTCCGAGCCGAACCGGTATCATCGGGCCATGGTGGACCGATGAATCGGCCCCCCGCCGGGGTGGCAAGGAGTGAACGATGGCTCTCACGGTGAACACCAACACGGCGGCCAACTCTGCGCTGAACAAGCTCTCGCAGACGGGTCGCAACCTCTCGAAGTCCTTCCAGCGCATCTCTTCCGGCCTCCGCGTCGGAAAAGCCGCCGACGACGCCGCCGGCCTCGGGGTGGCGGAGAACCTGAAGGTGGCCTACGACTCCTCGCGGGTCGCGGGCCGCAACATCGGCGATGGCATCAGCATGATCGCGGTGGCAGAAGGTGCGAGCGCCGAGGTGACCAGCATCCTCGGTCGTATCCGCGAGCTGGCCGTGCAGTCCGCTTCGGACACGCTCGGCGACGATGAGCGCCAGTACATCCAAGACGAGTTCACCCAGCTCTCGCTCGAAGTGGACCGCATCGCGAACGTGACCGAGTTCAACGGCATGAAGCTCACGGACGGCTCGCTGACCACGGTCGCGGTGCAGGTCGGCATCGGCAACACCAGCGACGACCGCGTGGACATCACCCTCGGCGACTTGACAGCCATCAACCTCGGGGTGGACAGCAGCTCGATCGACCTGAGCACCGCGGACGACGCACGCTTGGCCCTCGACCAGGTGGACATCGCGATCAAGACGGTGAGCGAATCGCGCTCGCAGCTCGGTGCCGCGGAGAACCGCCTGAACAGCGCGCTCAACAACATCGAGGTGTTCGGCGAGAACACCAAGGCGGCCGAGAGCCAGATCCGCGATGCAGACTTCGGCGAGGAGACCGCCAACCTCTCGAAGTACCAGATCATGCAGCAGGCCGGCGTGGCCATCCTCGCCCAGGCGAAGAACATGAACCAGTCCGTGGCCCAGCTCCTCCAGGGCTAGGTCGGGCCCAACTGAAGGGCGCCTGAATCGGGCGGGGCCGCGTCGGGATCAACCCTGGCGCGGCCGCACGTGTGGTAGTTCGTTTCCCCAGGAGTTTCCATGGGAATCAGCGTAGGCGGGATTGTCTCGGGGATTGACACCGACGACATGATCACCAAGTTGGTGGCGGCGGCCCGGATGCCGCAGAACGTGATGAAGACGCAGCTCTCGGACACCGAGAGCCTCAAGACCGCGTACGAAACACTTTCCGCCAAGATGGACGATCTCACGACCGCGATCGAGGCGATCGACACCGCCGACGAGATGCGGTCCACCACCTCTACGAGCTCGGATGACAGCTTCGTGGGCATCACGGCGACGGGAGCCGCCGTGGCCGGGCGATATACCGTTGAGGTGACGGCGCTCGCAAGTGAGGCCACCAGCATCTCCGACGCGGTGGCGGACTCGACGACGCTGGGCACCGTGGCCGAAGGCACGTTCTCCGTGACGTATGCGGGGACGACGACCACGCTCACCCTCGATTCCACCAATTCGTCACTCGAGGGGCTGTGCGACGAGATCAATGACAACGTGGCCGGCGTGACGGCGTACATCATGGACACGGGGGACGCAACCACGCCCTACCGCCTGGTGATTACGGGAGACGACACCGGCGCCGCAAATACGCTCACGCTCGATACGAGCGGGCTGACGGGCGTAGGGAGCGTGCCAACCTTCACGGAGATGTCGGCCCCGCAGGACGCGGCGCTCACCGTGAACGGGATCGCGATCACCAGCGCAGACAACGACGTCGACGGCGTCGTGACCGGAATGACGTTCAACCTAAACGACATCACCACAGAGCCGATCGTCATCAAGGTCGCCGACGACACGGCGACCACGGTGGCCAACGTGAAGGCGTTCGTGGACGCCTACAACACCGTGCGCTCGTATGTGAACGCCCATCGGGCGTGGGACAGCGATGCGGGCATCAAGGGCGAATTCGTGGGAGAGGCGACGATCATCAGCATGATGCAGGGGTTCCAGACCGTACTCAGCGCCGAGTACAAGACGGGTGCGAGCTACACCGGGCTCTCCTCCATCGGCATCTCCACCCAGCAGGACGGCACGCTGGAGCTGGACGAGGACGTTCTCACCGCAGCGCTGGAGGACGCGCCGGACGAGGTGACGAACCTGTTTGAGACCGACGCCGGGGGCCTCGGCGACAAGTTCAAGGCGATCCTCGATCTGTACAACAACGAGGATAAGTCCTCGGTAAGCGTGGTCGCCGGCAAGAACGTGGTGACCCTCGGCGGCATCCTCACGGACCGAATGGCGGCGATCGACGATCAGATCAGCGACATGAACGACAGCATCGACGCGTTCGATCTCCGGATGGACGCCTACGAGGCGCGCCTGAAGAAGACCTTCACGGCCATGGAGATTGCCCTGGGCAAGCTGCAGGACGCCCAGAGTCAGCTCACCGCCCTGCTCCCGAGCACCGACTCCGACTCCTCTTCCTGAGATAAAATCGCATGAAACGCTTCTCCGCCTACCGCGACCATCAAGTTTTCAACGCGCCGAACGAACAACTGGTCGTGATGTTGTTCGAAACCGCCATCCACCGCCTGCAGCGCGCCAAAGACGGCATGGTGAGCGGCCACTCGGGCGCTCGCGTGGCGTGGTGCGAAGATCTCGGGCGGGTGCGCGCCATCTACATCGAGATGATGAACGCCCTCGATCCCGCGGTGGCCCCGGAGCTCACGCGCTCCCTCGCGCTCACGTATTCGTGGGTCATCGGTCGGCTCTCCGACGTAGGACGCGGCGGAAACCCCGACGACGTGGACGGGATCCTCCGCGTGACCAACACGCTGTTGGACGCGTTTCGGCAGGCGAACGACGCGCAGTCGGCCGAGCAGGAAGCCGCGGCGGAGGCGGGGTGACCGACGAGCTGGCCAGGCTGCTGTTGCGCTTGCAGGTGCTCGGCGTGAGCTGGGTGCGCGGCGCTCCCGTTCGGCCGGTGCAGCTCGACGAACAGCTCAAGATCGTGCTCGCCCTGGCCAGCGCCGATCCCGCGAGCGCGCTGGCCGTGCACCGCCAGCTCGACAAGCTGGTGCAGGCGATCGGCGAGGTTCGCGCCCACAACGAAACCGAGCTCGCCGACCTGCCGCGTCGGCGGCGTGCCGTCCGCGCGCACGCCTGCTTGCGTCACGACGCCGCCCGCCGTTTCCGAATTCACGCCTGAGGGGCTGACATGCTGTTCACGTTGCTGATCGCCACCGCCTCCGCCGCAAGTCCGATCCGCGAACTCTCGATTGGCATCTCCGGCTCCGGCGAGTCCATCCTGCAGGGCGGCCTTGTGGAATTCTACCCCAAGCTCTCGGGCAGCTTCTCGGGTGAAGGCACGCTCTCCGCCGCCGCCGTGTGGCCGCTGGAGCTGAGCCTTGAGGTGGGGTATCGCCGCGTGTCGGGCACCTCCACGGACGAGCTCGACTCCTGGATCTGGTACGTTCCCGCTAGCTTGTTGGTGTCGGGGCGCATGGACATGGGGAGCGTTTCAGTGCTCGGCGGCCTCGGCCCCTCATTGGTGGCGTGGCAGGAGAAGTCCAGCACCGCCAACGAGAACGGCCGCAAGGATTGGGGCGTTCGCTGGGGCGCATTGACAGAGGTGTCGGTTCGTTGGCACACGCCGTACCTGCAACCCTCGCTGCACGCGCCGAACGAGGGCCCGCGGGGGTTGGATTTGTTCGTCGCCTTCGGCGCGCGCTTCAGCCACGTATCCGACGCCGCCGTGGCCGCCTGCTCCGACGGCGGCGACTGCGGCTTCGACTGGTCGGCCATCCGGCTCGGAGGCGGCGCGCTCGTTCGCTTCTGATGCTCACGCTCCTCGCCACCATCGCCGCCGCAGCCCCCCTGGAGCTGCACCTCAGCCCGGGCAGCCGGGTCGAGGTGCTGCCAGCACTCGTAGAAGGCCGGGCCGACGTGGTGATCTACGGCAATCGGGCCGACCTCCGCGAGCAGCTCTCGAACACCCTGGACACCGGCGTGACCCGGGCGCGAATCGCCGACATGGCCGGGCACTGGATGCTCACACTCGAGCTTGCGGAGCCGCACACGATTGTTCGCGCCGGGCAAATCGACGACGCATGGCAGCTCTCCGTCGTGCCGCGCCCCTTCGGGTCGGCCGCCGCCTACGGCCCCGTGGATCTGGACGGTGCGCTCGCTGGCGAGCTTGACCCGACGACGTGCGCCGCGGCCCCCCTGCCGCTCTCGCCGCTGCCCGCTTCCGACAGCGCCTGGGGGGAAGCGGCCCTTGGCTTCGTGCCCGAACTGCCGCTCTGGTCGGAGGCAGAGCCCAGCGTGTCGGGGTGGCGAGAGATCGACGACACTCGGGCCCTTGCGCGCCGCAAAGGGGCCGATCTCGAGCGTGGCGATTACCGTCTGGGCGCGCTGCACCGCGATCTGGGCCTGAGTCGCGAGGCTGCCTATTACTTCACGCGCGCCGCCCGGCACGGGGGCAACCACGCCGACGCAGCCTGGTTCCAGGCCGCGAAAGCGCAGCTCGCCGTGCGTCAGTGGGATGCGGCTGCCACCAGCGCCCGCGCGGCTGCTGCCGCCGGGGGCGCGCCGGAGTACACGGCGTTGGTGCTCGGCGTTCGCGAGTGGGCGACCGGGGGGCCGAATCAGGCCGCCTATGGCCGGGTGCTCGCGGCGACGGCGCCCGACGCGGACGCGCAGCTCATCGCGGGCGTGTTGCTCGCCGAAGGCGACTGCGCGGCGGAAGCGCAAGCGCCGCTTGATCGAGCCCTATCGGCGACCGAAGGCGCCCGGCGACCCCTCGCGCAGATGCTCCTCGCCGAGGCGACCCTTCGCTCCGGGGACCTGGACGCGGCCACGCGGATGTACGCGGCCGTGGACGGCAACGCGCTCCCCCTCGAAACCCGCCGCCTGCTGCGTACACGCTCGCTCCTGCTCGCGACGCTCAGGGCGCCGGCCGCGACGTGGTCCGCACAGGTGCCCGACCTCACCCGCGACGCCGCCCTGCCCGGCGCCGCCGGCCAAGACTCTCTCTACGTGCTGGCCCAGGTGCAAGCTGCGCTCGGCGACGAAAAAGCCGCCCTCGACGCCTACGCCGACCTGCTCCGCCGCGAGCCGCGCCTCGCCGCCGGGCGCGCCGGCCGGGAGCTGATCGGCCTGTGGACGACACGAAGCGCCGCGCTCCTGGCCGAGGGACGCGCCGTAGAGGCCCTCTCGCTCCATCGCGGGATCTGGGCCGCCGCCCTCGCGCCCCACGTCGCCGACCTCGCTTCGCTACGCAGCATCGCGAGCGGCTACGCCGAGGCCGGTCTGCCGGATCGAGCGATGGAAACCTGGCGAACCGTCGCCGACCAGGAGCGCGCGCGCGGGCTCGACGGGCGCGGGAGCGTCGTGGAGCTGCTTCGCCTCTACGTCGCGACAGGCGCCAACGAAGACGCGCTTGATGCGGTGGCGTGGCTCCGCCGCGAGGGCGTCGATGCGGCCACCAAAGACACGGTCGCCCTGCTCGAAGGAGATGCCGCCCTGCAAACCAGGGAAACCGCGCGCGCCCGCCGCGCGTGGGAGACGGTCGGGCCGCGCAGCTCCCTTCGCATGGCCGCGATCACACGCATCGCCTTGCTCGACGCCGCCGACGGGGACTGCGCCAACGCCCTGCCCGGGCTCGACGCCGCGGCCGCCGCCGCGCCGGTCCCGGAGGTAAACGACGAGGTCGTGCACGAGGCGCGCTTCCGCTGCATGATCGCCACCGGTCGCGACCCGGAAGCGGCGTCAGAAGCCCGGACGCTTGCGGGGCTGGCCGCGAGCGATCGGGCCGCGAGCTGGCAGACGTGGCGGGCCTCGCGGCTCGCCAAGGGAACCGCCACGCCACCGCCAGCGATGCTCACCGACTCCGCCGCGAAGACCCCCGGGATCTGGGGCGCGTTGGCGGCGGAGGAAACGCGACACCAACGCTTCGTCGCGGCCCACTCGCCCAAGGCGAAGCCGTGAGCTCCAACGTCATCTATGCCCAGTTCGGTCGAGGCCTCGCGCCAGTAGACCGATCGCCGGATGCGGAGCTCCCGGAAGGAGCCGAGCGCCTCCTCGGGTTCGCCGAATCGGAAGGCTGGCCGATCCACCCGACGGTGCTCGTGGACACCGTTCGGCTGGTGTACCTGGCAAGTCAGCCCTTCGAGCGGGGCGCGTCCGCCATCCGTCAGGAGCCGACGCTCGGTGCCCGGGCGCTGCGCCTGGCAAACGGTCCGGCGTACGCCGCGGAGCTCCCCTGCATGCACGTTGGCGCGGCCATCGAGCGCCTCGGAGAGCGCGGCGTGAGCACGCTGTTGGTCGGCGTGGCCTGCACCCGGCTGTACGCCGGGGCGAGCGAGGCGGAGCTCGCGAAGCGGCTCGTCGTCCGCTCGGCCGCCGTCGCGTTCGCCTCCGAGATGATCCTCCGCCAACGCGGCGCTCCGAGCGCCGACGCGCTGCTTGCAGGCTGCCTTCACGACATCGGCTGGACGTGCGGCCTCGCGCTGGCCGAGCAGCACGCGGCGCACCTGCCGCAGCGCTGGCGCGGCGATCGCTCAGCCCGGATCGCGGGTGTCGCCGCCGTGCACGCCCAGCTCGGGGCCGTCGCGTCCCGCGCCTGGGGACTCAGCGCGCCTATCGCCGACGCGATTGCCGACCATCACGCGGGTGTGCACGCCGATGAAGCGCCGCTCACCCAGGCCATCGCCCTTGCGACGCGCTGCGTCGATCAGCTCGCCGTCGCCGGCGACCCTGCCCCGCTCGGCTTCGATACTGCAAACCTGGATAACGAGGCCGGACCGGAGCTCCGATCGGACGTGTGGACGGAGCTCCAGCGACTCGGGCTGGCGCCCGAACGACGCTGCGCCGTACGGCCGATTCGCAGCGACCGCCGCCGGTCCGCAAAGAAAATCGTCCGCGCCAGCTAAACTTCCTGAGCCGGCGACCGAAGTGAGGACCAGGAGGCGATCGCCATGGTTCCTTCAGGCGGAATCCGACTGTTCGACGGCATGTACGAGGGGCTCGGCAACGCGCTCGACCTCGTGCAAGCCCGCCACCAGCTCGGCGCGGCCAACCTCGCGAACGTGAACACCCCTGGCTACCTCGCGAAGCAGGTTCCGTTCAAGGAGCTCTTGTCCGAGGTGATGAGCGCCGGCGTTGAGGGTGAATCGCTCGACGTGACCGAGCGCGTGCGGAGCGCGATGACGGAGCTTCAGGCCCCGGACTACGCGCTCGACGGCAACTCCGTGGACCTCGAAGCCGAGGCGGGACGCGCCGAAGAAAACAAGCTCATGTACCAGGCGCTCGTCGGCGGCATGTCCCGCCGGCTCGCGATGCTCAAGTTCTCCGCCACCGATGGGAAGTCCTGATGGCTGACTTCTTCGATACCTTCGCGGTCGCCTCCAGTGGCCTCGGTGCCGAGCGCACTCGCCTCACGACCATCGCGTCGAACATGGCCAACGCCCGTACCACCAAGACGGCCGAAGGCGGCCCCTACCGCCGCCAGGTGCCGCTCTTCCAGGCCGAGTCGATCGACCCGTTCGGCAACGAGCTCGATCAGGCCACGAGCCGCGTGGTGGTGACCGGGGTCTCGCAGGACACCCGCCCGCCGATTCGCCAGTTTGACCCCACCCACCCCGACGCCGACTCCGAGGGCTTCGTGTCCTACCCGGACATCAACATCATGGGGGAGATGGTGGATCTGATGACCGCTCAGCGGGCCTACGATGCCAACGCGAACGTCATCGAGGCGACGCGCGACATGGCCATGACCGCAATCGGAATCGGGAAGTAAGCCATGATCACCTCCCTCTCTCCCGCGCTCGGCAGCTTTACCGGGCTTGAGACTCCGAACGCGACGCGGCCGGGCGCAGGGCCCAGCCAGGCAGATGCCGCGGGCGGCGCCGAATTCGGCGGCGCGCTGCAGTCCGCCGTGAAGTCGGTCGAGGGCCACATGGCCGAATCCGACGAGAAGATGTTCAAGGTCGCCTCGGGACAAGACCAGGACTACGCCGGGATGATGGTGGCGCTCGAAGAGGCGAACATCTCCCTGCGTGCGATGGGCAGCGTGCGCGACAAGATGGTCGAGGCGTACCAGGCGATTTGGAATATGCCGGTGTAGAAGGGGAGAAATTGGCTGGGCGAGGCTCGCGGCCTGGTCCCTTCGTCGGAGGTGGGTAGGGGAGCCTCGCGGGTGCCACTCGGGAGTCGAGTCACTACGGCGGCACGTTTTGCATCCAGGGCATTTCGGAGAGCGGGCGTTGCCAGTTGTAACTCACAAATAGATCGTCACCGCACCGATATCCTATGACATACCATCCCGTAGGATCCTCAAAATACCTCCCAACAACGGCGCCGGAGCGGACGCATGCGTTTCGTTCATCAAAAAAGTGTTGTTCGCCGATAGTTGTGCCCGGATCGGGGTCGAACTGTGTCGGGATAATCCGCTCCCCTTCCCGCCATAGTCCTCCACATTCAGCATCCGAGCAAGAGACCTTCGCGTCGAGGTACACGTAGGTGCTCCCCGCCGAGCAAGTGGCCTGCGCCTTGCCGAGCAGCACAAGCCGCTCCAATTCCCGGGGGGCCAGTCGACTCAGCGACACACACCAGAGGTGGGGCGCCCTATCCGCCAGCCAGAGGCCGCCGGCCGCCGACACCATCAGCCCGACCACCAAAGTGACAGCGGCCCTCGGACTCATGGACCGTAGGCTCCGCCGGGTTGGTGCGCCGCATACTCCGCAACCGCACACTCCTGGCCAGCCGCCGAAACGATGCCAAACGCGAGGGTGCCCCCAGCCAACGCACCCACGTCGCCCGCGTTCAGTCCTCCGCGTCCGCCGCCGAACTTCGCCCCGCCCACCGCACCAGCCACCCCGTCCGAAACGGGGAAAATCACCCCTGCCATTTCCGCCATCTGGCTCGTTCCGGCCACAGGGTTGCCGCCTACCCCAAAGCCGGGCATCGTCGTGCGCCAGCCCCCCGCGTCGATGGTGAGCGGATACCAGTCGGATGTCACCATGTACGGCTGCCCATACGGGTACATGAGCGCGAAGCCCAACCGCGTGAGATCGTCGCGGCCACCGGGCTGGTCGGTGCTGAAGTTGTCAAAGTCCAGCGAGTCGTACACTCGGAATTTCCCGCGGAATGCGTCGAGTCGCCCGTCACGGCCGCTCGACGCGTCGCCCTCGATCTGAATGCCGGTCTTGTTGGTTGTCGCACCGCTATCGGTGTCCAACGCGCCTCCCACGCCAAGGGCACCGCCGCCCGGCTGGTGGTTTCGGATCTCAGTGAAACCACGACCCAACTGCTCGTCGATGGCCAGTCGAACCTTGTTCGACTCCGGGACATACGCCAAGTGCGCAAGCTCCCCTGGCGTCAGCTTCAATGGCCGCCCCTGCCGCATCGAGTACCCGAGCGTCAACTTCCGGGAAAGCGGGTCATCCAGGGTCGCGCACAGCGCTTGCTCGCGAGCCGTCGGCGTTCTGACCGCCGTTCCCCCGCCCGAACCGATCTCCACACCGCTCGCCCAATCGTTTCCGGCCGCCGCCGCATCCAGCCCCCAGGTTGGGCTCGAGAAATCGGTCTCCCCATCCTCGTCATTTGCCGGGTCGTTCCCGGCCTCGCTCCACATCACCCCGCCGCCCGCCTCCTCCGGCGGTTCATCCGGGGTGACCAGTACTTCCATCCCCTCATCGCCGGGTCGCCACTCCACGCCATTCTCGTCCGTCGTCCAGCCCTCGGCGCCCGCATCCACCTCGCCCTGAGCCTCCTCCGTCTCCGGCGGAGGCTCCCCGTCCGCCCGAATACAGAACGGGTCGTTCGGCGCACAGCCGGGCGTGTCGTTCCGGAACAACGCGGGGATCGTGTTCCCGCTGGCGGAGCGCATCCACGCCGGCATCGACTTCCCCGTGGTGGTCGGGTCCCACGCCAGCGGTCCGCCCACGCGGGCCCCCGGGGTGAAGCCGCGCACCCCCATCAACCCACTCGGATCCACCCCGCCCATCGGGTCCCCGTTCAGATACGCGAACCGGTGATCCCCGCCCGCCAGCCCAATCGGGTCTTGCGACGCGAACCGGCCCGTATCTTCGTCGTACAACCGCCGCCGCGGCAGCTTGTACGCCGTTCCTGGCAGGCTCTCCAGCAACGCCCACACCCGCCGCTCCGGGCTCCCCGAAGCCACCGCCGACTCCTCGCCGAACGCGAGCCCCGCGTCCAAAAAGTCGCTCCCATCCAGCAGCATCCCGCCCTGGGCCGTCTGCGCCATCGGCACGAAGCTGCCGCCGTCCAGGCGGCCGACCACCATTCCTTCGATGGAGACGTACGCCTGATCGGTGCCGCTCTCATCGAGCGTTGAAACCGGGAAGTCTGCCTCGGCCGGTCCCCACAGGAAGCTGCGGAGATCGCCGCTCGCCGACTCCTCCAGTTCCACCGCCTCACCACCGGGGCCCCGCGTGAACCCGTACAGTGGCAACCCGGCCGAGTCGGTGACCCCGACCTCCGCGCCATCGCCCGCGCGATCAATGTCCGCGCCGCGATGGTCGGTTGTGGTTTCTCCAAATGCGTTCCACGAAACGGAGGAACCGTCCACCGTCGCCAGCACGTTCCCGTACCCATACGTGAACGCCCGGCTCGTCGTGGTCGTGCCCACCGTTTCAAGCCGCGAGAGGCGATTCCCAGCCACGTCGTAGCCATAATCGATCGTGCGCGTGCCCGAGGCGTCGGTGTGAAGCTCCTGGGTGAGCCAGCCGGGTTCGTCGTATGTGAATGACGTGGTGGAGCCTACGCCCGTCGAACTGGACGCCACCACTCCGTCCACCCGACCGCGGTTGTCGTACGAGTAGTCCTGCAACCGCCAGTCTCCGCCGCCCTTGGTCGCGCGCCGCCAGTCCAGGCGACCCATCAAGTCGAACTGCTGCTGCACGAGCGCACCGCCTTGCAGCTCGATCTCCGTCGCCCGCCCCAGCACATCGCGCGAGGCGACCGATGCGTACGTCGAGCCCGAACTGTAGTCCTTGATCCCCGTCAGCTCGCCTTCCGGCCCGGCGTGGTCATATTGCAGCCCACGCGTGGCCCCCCACGAGCCGCCGCTCGCCCACCGGCTCTGCACCACCGCCAACTCCCCATTCGCCGTGTACTGGTAGGCCGCTTGCCCCGTGCGCGTGGGCGTGAACAGCGACACGTCCGTGATCCGGCCCCGAAGGTCCGTCGCGAAGGTCGAGCTCGACTCGACCGCCCCGTTGATCGCCCGTGATTGCGCGCGCGGCCGCCCGTACACGTCGCGATTGCTCCAGGTCTGGGTCACGACCTCGCCGCCGTCGTCGATCTCCGCTTCCGCCAGCCGCCCCAGCGCGTCGTAGACGTAGTCCGTCGTTCGCCAGGTTGAACCGGATCCGATCGCCTTCGCGCTCAGCCGCGGAACGTCCGTCGCGCGTGGCCGTCCACTGATCGAGTCCTTCGACGTAGGTGAAGTACCGTTCGTCGTCTTGTTCGGTATGGTAGAGCGCGCCTTCGAGGTAGAGAACCTGCCCATCGAGCACGAACGTGTCGTCGAGGATGATCGCCGTCGCTTCCGGTGCGCCCTGGCCCCAGTTCCCGTGGCGCTCGATCCGCGAGGGGCCCACCAACGCCCACTGCGGGCCCAGCACGCCGTCCGGAATCCGGAAGTCGAAGGCCAATGAGAGCTCCGGCGTCAACCCCGCGGGCGCCGGCGGGAGCTCGATCGGAACGACGTGAGCCCACCCGCCCGTTTGCAGTGCGGGGCCGAAAGAATCGGAGGGCGCTCCGAGCGCGTGTGGCGCGAGCATCGAGCCTGCTACGAGCGCGAATACGAAAGGGGAAAAGCGCAACATACGAAGCTCTCCGCGAGGGCGATGGCTCGATCGCGACGTCGCGACGTCGCGACGTCGCGACGTCGGAGGAGTGTCCGCCCTGACGCGAGCGGCGTCAATGCTCGGCATGAGAATTTCGGAAGAAAGTTAACGGGAGCGACGCGGAGACCGCCGCACGCAGGCCACCACCATCGGCGCTGACTGCACCTGGGCAGCCTCGCCTTGAAATCGAGTTGGGCGGTTCGCCGGCGCAAACGGATCACTCGGCGAACAACGGCCGAGCCGGCTTCGCGAGGACAAGCCGTCCGGAGTCCGCTCGCGACGCCTCGAAATGCAGCCCTCACGCCGCGACGCTCCGCCACCCCCGCCTGAGAAAGGGGACAGGGAATCGAGCGTCGCCCAGAACCGACGCTCAGACCGATCAACCCGAGCCGGCGACGCGGTAGACCGAAGCCTACTGGTCCATCGCCCGAAAATACCCCCCCAACGTCGCCGCCACGCGCGTAGCCAGCTCCAGATCGTCGTCGTTGAACGGGCGCGGCGGGTTGATCAGCTCCAACACGCCGTAAACGCCGCCTTGATCGGCACGAACGGGCGCCGCGAGCACGGAGCGGGTGACGTAGCCAGTCTGTTTGTCGACGCGCGAATAGTGGCGCTCGTCCCGCTTCGCATCCCCGATGGAGAGCGCCACGCCAAGCTGAAACACGAAGCCCGCGAGGCCGCGATCCAACGGAATCATCGTATCGAGCAGGGACTTCGAGGCCGGCCCGAGCGCCGCGCGGAAGCGCAGCCCATCCCCCCGGCTGGTCTTGATGAGCACTGCGCCTGCGTCGGCGGGCACCAACTCACTCGCGATGCGCAGGGCGGCGGCACAGGCCTCGTTCGCAGAAGCCGCCTCGCTCACTTCCCCGAGGCGCATGAACAGGTCCTCCAAGCGGTCGTCCAGCGGGGAGGGCTGGCCGAACGACGGGGGTAGGACCGGCTTGGATTCCGTGGACTCGTCGGCCTCCAGCTGCGCGCGGAGCGCGGATGGCGACGCGATGACGGACTCGCTCGCCGAAGCCACCACGGTGGGTGCCGGGGCGGGCACCATGAGATGCGGAACATTGATTCGGGCGAAGCTCGACTCCGGCATCTCGAAGCCGGGGGGCGCCATCGAGTCCATCGGCTGTACGCGCACCTCGCCCCCCGAGCGCGGGTCGCGCGCCGTCGCGGAGCCATCCGGGAGGGTGGAGCAGACCAGCCGGCCCATCGCGCCCAGGTCCAACCCCACCTTCGGGAGCGCAACCGCGAGCGCGCCAAGCCAATTGTCCGCCTCCACGACCGCGCTGTTGTCGCCAAAGCTCACGCGCCACTGCTGGATCATTGCCATCCTTCGCGCCTATGGTCGGCCCCGGCTCGGGGCAAGCTCGGATCGATTAGCAGGAGCGCCATGGACCTCACCGCGTGCCAGACTGGCATCGCCAAACACGCGCCCGATCTGCCGCTTCGTGCCCGCGCCGCCGGCGCAAACGTCTCGATCGTCGAGTGTTTTGACAAATGCGAAACCTGCGAACGATGCCTGCTCGTGCGCATTGACGGTGCGATGATGCGTTGTGGTAGCCTCGACGAGCTGCTCGCCGCCATCGCGGCGCTGCGGGACGCATGAGCGCAGACCCACAGGCCCTGAAATGGCGTCGGATCGGCGCGGTGATCGCCGCGATCGGCGTCGCCGCGGGTGCGTTCGGAGCCCACGCCCTCGGCGAGCATCCCCGCCTCGAAACGTGGAAGACGGCGGCACAGTACGAGCTCTTCCACGGCATCGCGCTGTGCGTGCCGGGGCTGCCATTCGTCACCCGCGCGCTGCTCCTGGTCGGCACCCTGATCTTCGCGGGCAGCCTGTACTTGCTGGTCTTGCTGGATCAACCCTGGTTGGGCGCGATCACCCCGCTCGGCGGGCTGGCGCTGATCGCGGGCTGGCTGAGCGCGGCGAGCGCACTGAAGGCACCGGGGGCACCGTAGCGAGATGGAAGAGCTGTTCGGCAACAAAGAGGGGCTGAAGCCCTCCGAAAACAAGGCCTTGCAAGGCCTGTATCACCGTCGCGTG
The DNA here is from genome assembly GCA_014191855.1 of Deltaproteobacteria bacterium. Lineage (GTDB taxonomy): Bacteria > Myxococcota_A > UBA796 > UBA796 > SXON01 > SXON01. Next base: position 12,120 of record BJHF01000012.1, on the reverse strand, counting down.
CCCGCCGACCGGTGGGCTTCGCCCGAGCTTTTGCGCCGCATGACGGAGCTCTCCCGCGAGATGAACCGGCAGGTCGGGGTGCTGGTGGACCGCCTCGGCGTCGTCGAGAAGGTGATCGTCGGGGACGCACACCAGCTTTTCATCCCCGATCTCGGCCGGCAAAGGGCGGGTGCCGGTCGCTTTCGTGGCGTGCGCCTCGTGCACACCCACCTGCGCGGGGAAGCGCTCAGCAAGGATGATCTCACCGATCTCGCGCTGCTCCGGCTCGACGGCGTGGTGGTCGTGCAGGCGAAAGCAGACGGACTCCCCGGAGGCACGGAGTACGCCCACCTGTTGCCGCCGGGGGCCGGGGACATCTGGCGCACCGAGCCGGTGGACCCCTACACGTGGAACGACGACTTCTCCGTGTTCATCAAGGATCTCGAAGCGCAGTTCAAGCCCAGCGCCCGCGATGTGGACCGGCGCGATGCCGCGGTGATCGTGTCGGTTACGACGGGAAACGCGCAGGCCGCGAAGCGCTCCCTGGAGGAACTGGAGCGCCTCACCGACACGGCGGGGCTGCGGGTGGTGGATCGGGTGCTCCAGGTGCGTCGGGAGCTCGACGGGCGCACGCTGGTGGGCGCGGGCAAGCTCAAGGAGCTCGTGGTGCGCTGCATGCATCTCGGGGCGGAGCACCTGATCTTCGACCAGGAGCTCAGCCCCTCCCAACTGCGCAACATCGCGACGGAGACCGACCTGAAGGTGCTCGACCGCACCCAGCTCATCCTCGACATCTTCTCGCAGCGGGCCACGACGAGGGAGGGAAAGCTGCAGGTCGAACTTGCGCAGCTTCGATATCGGCGCCCACGGCTGGCGATCATGCCCACGGCGATGTCGAGGCTCACCGGCGGGATCGGGGGGCGCGGGCCCGGAGAGACGAAGCTGGAGATCAACCGGCGGCGGGCCGACGAGCGCGAAACGCGCATCGAGAAGCAGCTCGAGGAGATCAGCGACCAGCGTGCGATGCGGCGCGAGCGGCGCAAGCGGGTAGGGCTGCCGCTCGTCGCCATCGTAGGGTACACGAACGCCGGAAAAAGCACGCTGCTCAACCGCATGACCAACGCGGCGGTAGACGCGGAGGACAAACTCTTCGCGACCCTCGATCCGACCAGCCGCCGCCTCCGCTTCCCCGAAGAGCGCGAGATCGTACTGACGGACACCGTCGGCTTCATCCGAAAACTACCGAAGGACCTCGTACACGCCTTCCGCAGCACCCTCGACGAGTCCGTGGAGGCGGATCTGCTGCTGGTGGTCGTCAACGTGTCGGACGACGAAGCCGAGCTCCACAAAGCCACGGTCGAGGCGACGCTCGCCGAGCTTGGTGCAGCGAACGTACCCAGGTTGATCGTTCTGAATCAGGCGGACCGCACCCACCCGGCCCGGCTCCGCACTCTCGCCTTGGCGTGGGGCGGGTTGGCCGTGAGTGGACTTACGGGCGAGGGGATGGAGGCGCTGCTGGAGCGGATCGAGATCCAGGTGTTCCGAGGAGGGTTGCCTCGGCACGTGCACCCAGAAACGTGAAAAAACGCCCCCCGCTGCGGGTGTCCTCGTGTTAGCGGCCACCCCATCGACCAACAGCGTTTCTGCTTGCCGGTCGGCGACGATAAGGTACACTGCTCGCGCCGCATCCCGCGGCAATGGAGGACACATGAAACTCACGATTCTCACGGCGCTCTTGGCGCTCACTGGCTGCCCCGGCGGCAAGACCTGCGACACCGGTGACAGCGGCACCTGCGGCGACTCCGGCACCCCGTCCGACACGGACACCGACACCGACACCGACACCGACGCGGACCTCTCGTTCAACGCGTCGTGGGCGGCCTCGGGCGTCACCCTCAGCATCACCAACGGCTCCGGCACCTACCTCTTCGGCATGGCCGAAGAGGTGGAGAACGGCTGGTACGGCGAAGACGGCTACGAGGGCGAAGGCCCAAACAGCGGCGCGTGGGACATCAACCACGACGGCGTCAGCGCCACCGGCATCACGCTGAGCACGGTCACCACCCCCGGCGCGGTCGTCGCGAACAGCACCACGCTGCTCACGAACACCATCGCCGAGGCCGGCCACCTCGCGTACATGCTGTACGACAACGACAGCATGGAATGCTGGGAAAAGAACGACGACGCGGCGGTTGACTACTACGGCTGCATGTAGTCGGTAGCCGGCCCTTGGGCTGGCAGCGGGCGGCGCGGGGGAAACCTCGCGCCGTTTCGCGTTTTGGGCGATAAGGGAGCGCTTTGGGGTCGAACATGCGGCGCTTCTCCTGCTCCTGGCTCCCGCTCCCGCTGTTGGTCGGCTGCATCGGGTTGATGCACGGCCCCGAGGGCATCAATGGCGGCGAATGTGAAGACGACGGTGACAACGACGCCGATGGTCTCTTCGATTGTGACGATCCCGACTGCGCTTCTTCGGCCTCCTGCACCGGTGGCAGCACAGACACCGCGGCAGACACCGACAGTGGCAAGGTCGACGACACCCAGCCTGAGACCGGCGGGGGCGGGGGCAACGGCGGCACCGGCGGCGGTGGGAACGGCGGCACGGGAGGGGGCGATGCGGACGTGGATGCGGACACGGACGCCGACGTGGCCTGTTCGTGGGCTTGGAGCGCGAGCGGGGTGAACCTCGAGCTCACCAACGGCTCTGGCACGTACCTGTTCGGCATGGCGGAGGAAGTGGAGAACGGCTGGTACGGGGAGGATGGCTACGCGGGGCCGGGGCCCTACTCTGGAGACTACGATATCAACCATGACAATGTGAGTTCGAGCGGAATCACTCTGACGACGGTGACGAACCCTGACGACGTGGTGGCGAACAGCACCACCCTGCTCACGAACACCATCGCCGAAGCCGGCCACCTCGCCTACATGCTGTACGACGCGAGCACGGGGGAGTGCTGGGAGCAGAACGACGATTCGGCCGTCGATTACTACGACTGTTTGTGACCGTGGTGTTTCTCCTCGTCGCCTGCCCCGGGATCCAGCCCGACACGGGCGTGGTGGACCCTGAAGCGCAGGATCCGCTGTTCACCGAGCTGAGCATCGTTTGCGACGGAACAGCCGGAACCTGGACAATCACCGCCGACACTGACGCATGGACCGGCGGCGGCACGCTCACGATGAGCGCCGATGGCGACTACGTCGAGGCGCACCCCGTGAACAGCACCGACGCGGCGCTCGACGGCACGAGTGACCACCTCGCCGGCTCGCTCTCCGTCGCCTCCGACTTCCGCGACGTACACGAAGGCTCAAGCACCTGGTTCAACTGCGGCACCCCCGGCCTCCAGGGCTTGTTCGTGCTCTACTCCCGCGATGCAGTCCAGCAGACGGACTGCCGCCGCTTCGGGGAGGACGCCGAGGCTTGGTTGGGCTGGGGGCTGGGGGAGTGTTCGGCTGTGATTGAGGTGGAAGGCGTGTAGAGATAGGTTGCAACCCCCATCCGCCCTTCGGGCACCTTCCCCCGGCGGGGGCCGGGGGAAGGAAGTCGGATGCCGGCGGCCCGCAGGCGGCGGGGGAACGACGGGACACCGCTCAGGGCGGACACGGGTTCCGCCCCTACCCGTTCCCCCTGGCAGCCAGCCGCCGCAGCCAGCCTTCACGGGATTCTCGGGCTTTGTCTTGGGTGTCCGATCACGCACCCGGGTCTCGTCGCCACCGTCGCTCGGGGCCGGCCCTTCATCCCTTACGGGCGGGCCGGCCCCGGCAGGACCCAGCATAAACCTCGATTATGCCCGTGGGCCCCATCCCACTCCACGTCGCCGATCCCAAGCGGAGCGCCCAACCGGCGCCGCGTCTTGCGCGGCCATCTCCCTCCGCCTCAGGCTGTGCACGATCCACGGCTCAGCTCATCCGCCAGCTTCAACGCCGCCTCCATGCTCTCGCTGCGCGCGAGGCCCGTTCCCACCAGCGCGTCGGCCGTGCCGTGGTCCACGCTGGTTCTCACGATCGGCAGCCCCATCGTCCAGTTCACGGTGCGCCCGAAGTCCACGCGCTTGAGCGGGGCGAGCCCCTGGTCATGGTACATCGCAAGCACGAGGTCGCAGCGTTCGGGGTGCATGAACGCCTCCTCGGCGCTCACCGGCCCGAAGGCGAGGATCCCCTCGGCTTTCGCCGCCTCGATGGCGGGACCGATCGCTTCCAGCTCCTCCCGGCCGAGCAACCCCCCCTCCCCTGCATGCGGGTTGAGCCCGCACACCGCGATCCGGGGCGCCTCAAGGCGAAGCTGGCTTCGGAGCGCCCGATCCACCACCCTCAATGTCGTGAGTACGCGCTCCCGCGTGATGAGGTCGGGCACCGCCCGCAGCGAATGGTGAACCGTGACCAGCGCCACGCGGACCGAGCCGCCGACGAAGGCCATCACCGGCGTAGAAACGCCGCAGAGATCGGCCAGAAAGTCGGTATGGCCGTGGTAGGCGAAGCCCTGCGCCGCCAGCCGCGCTTTATGGATGGGCCCCGTGCAGAGCGCCCTCGCGCGCCCCGTTCGGCATGCCAACACCGCCCAGCGGAGCGCCGCCACCTCCGCCGGCTCGCCGGTGTCGCCCGTTTCCAGCAGCTCCACGCGGTCGGACTCGCGGAGCCCGGCCCGCTGCATCGCGCGGTGGTCGCCAGCGATCACCACCGGCCCCAAGCCCAACCGGCGCACCGCCATCGCAGTGACCTCGTAGCCGATTCCCTTGGGACAACCCGGCGTGATCGCGATTGGCGCCACCGTCATCGCCCCTCAGGGCGCCGGCGGCGTGCCCGTGTCGTGCGGCCCGCGACCGTCGCCACCCGGGAGCAATACGCGCACCACCGCCGCGCGGCGAGCCTGCTCGTACCAACGCTTCTGCTCTTCCTGCATGCGGGTTTGGAAGATGGCGTCGGTGAGCTTGCCGCGCACCTCTTCCAGGCCCGTGTCTACCTTGTGCCGCTTGGTGACCCGGAACACGAACAAAGCCGTGGGCAGCTCCACGATGAACGCCTTGTTCACCTCGGCCGCGAACACCGGCGTGTCCAGCGCCGGCACCAACTGCCCACGTTGGAACTCGCCCATCTCGCCGCCGGACGCCTTGGTCGGGCCCTCATCATAAGCAGCGGAGACCTCCGCGAAGGGCACACCCCCGTCCACCTTCACCATGGCTTCCCGCGCCCGCGCCCGCACCGACTCCAGCTTTGCGGTATCCGCCCCGGCCGGGACCGCGACCATGATCCCTTGCAACGTCGCAACCTCGCCGCCCAGCGAGCCGCCGGCGCGCATATACGCATCCCGCAGCTCGTCGTCGGTGATGGTGACGCGCGGCTGAAGGACCGAGCGCTGGAACTTCAGCTCTCGAAGCTGCTCTTTCTGCTCGGCGCGGAAGGTGTCCCAGTCCATGCCCTGCTGTTCCACCGCCGCGCGCACCTGATCGCGATCCATGCCGTTTCGTCGCGACACTTCGTCGATCGCCTTGTCGAGCTCTACCTCGGTAACGTCGAGGTGCAGGTTGGTGATCTGCTGCTCCACGAGCTTGCGCTCGATCAGGCGTTCGAGCACGGCATGCTCGGCTGAGTGGCGCATGCTCTCGCCACCGCCGGTCACGGCCTCTTCCACGTAGTCGCCGCCGAGCTCGTACACTTCCGACAGCGTGATCACCTCGTCGTTCACGACGGCGGCCACGCGGTCGGAAACACGCCCCAGGTCCCCCGCGAAGGCGCTCCCGGAAACGAGCACGGTCGCGAAGAGGAGCCCGAACCGGACCCCCCTCACGACCGCTGCGAATCCGCCGCGCCGAGGCAGGCTACTCTTCCTTGCCGGCACCGCCCCGCTTTCCGGGGCCTCCGGCGCCAGGACCGCCCGCCGCGGGGCCGCCCATCGCCGGCCCGCCGGCGCCCGGGGCCTTGCCGCCGCCCTTCATCATGCCGCCGTGCTCGCCCATGGCCGCGCCTTCCGGCATCGCGCCCTCGGGCACCGCGGCCGCCTCGCCGCCGCCTTCTTCGCCTTCCTCGCCCTCTTCGCCGCCGCCGCCGAGCAACGGCATGCCGGGCATGCTGCCGGGCCGGCGCGCCGACTTCACTTCGAGGGCCGCCACCTTGGCTTCCTCGATGTTGATCGTGGCGCCGGTCTTGATCTTCGCGATGTAGGAGTCATACAGCTCCTTCATCTTGTCGTTCTTCACCTTGCGGAGCACGGAGCCCTTCATCTGCTGGAAGGTGCGCTCCACCTGCTCGCGGCGCGTGGCCACCTGCACGATGTTGTACCCGTCCCCCGTCTTGAACACCTCGGAGATCGCGCCCGTTTCGAGGCCGAACGCCTTCTCCACGATGGCCTGGTCGAGGCCCGGCTTGCCTTCCTTGCTCACGAAGCCGACATCGCCGCCGCGGCGCTTGTACATGTCTTCGGAGAACTTCGCCGCCACGTCCTTGAAGCTATCCGGCTTGCCGGCCACTTCTTTACGAAGCTTCTCGGCCTCGGCCTTCGCATCCGCATCCGGGCGCGCATCGGTGACCTTGATCAGGATGCGGCGAATCTGCACCTTCTCGGGGACGATGAACTCGCTTTTGTGCTCGTCGTAGTACTTCTGGAGCATCTCATCCGTGAAGTCGCTGTTCTTCACGGTGCTGTACACCTCCTCGCGCAGGAGGGTGTTGACCATGACCTTCTGCACCTTCGGATCCTTGTCGAGCCCCTTCTTCAAGGCCTGCGCGTAGAGGAGCTTCTCCTCCACGAGGCCATCGAGGACCTCTTTCTTCTCTTCCGGGGAGAGCGCATCACCGCTGGCCGGGGCCTTCCGCTCGGCGGCGGTAAGGAATTCCTTGCTGCCCACCTTCACGCCGTTCACATCGGCCAGCACCTCGCCAACATCTTCACCGGGGGCGGCGGTGGCCGCATCCCCAGCGGCGGGAGCGCCACTGTCACACGCGGCGAGGCCGGCGAACGCGGCGATGAGCGAGAGCGGAACGAGCACGGAGCGGAAGCACGAGAACATTGATCCTCCATCAGGAACGGGCCGGCACCGCTAACTCAGGCCGTTGCCGCCGCAACGGCTCCGCGCGTCGGGAGCGACCATTCGTGACTCCCGCGCCGATCCGGTGCGCTACGTTGGCGGCCATGCGAGGGCTGGCCTGGACCCGGACGCTGCGTGGGCGGGTGCTCGGCGCCGTCGCGCTCAGCGTGCTCTGTCAGGTCGGCGCAATCGCCTTTGAAGTTGCACAGTTCCGCACAATCGGCGACTCGGTGGACACCGTGAACGAGGCGTGGCTGCCCCTCGCGCGGCTCACCGCACGCATGGAGGGGCAGCTCGATCGGCCGCGGTCGCCCGAGCCGCACTTGGATGACTCCATCGACGACGCACGCGCGGCCGTGCTTCGGGGTTTGCAGCTCGCTGGCGACGGCGAGGAGGCCGCAGCTTTACGCGCTGCAGACGCCCAACTTGATGGAATCGCTCGCGCTGCGACCGCCCCTGTCGCCGACGAGGACGCCGCCCGCCGCACGCTGCGCGAAGAGGTGTTGCAGCTCGGCGCGCTCGCCGAGGCGCGGGTAAGCGCGCTGAGCAAGCGAACCGCGCATGCGCAGCAGGAGGCGGTGCGGGTGTCCCTGCTTCTTGCTGCGTTTTCCGTACCGCTTGGCGCCGCTCTCCTGTGGTTGGCGGGAACGGCGCTCCGACCCGTGCGTACGCTCACCGAGCAGGTTCGCCGCCTCGAGGCGGGGGAGCGCCCAGGCGCGGTGAACGTCGGCGGGGACGACGAGATCGGCGGCCTCGCCCGCGCATTCGAAGCGATGGTGCGCGCGGTGGACGAGCGGGATCGCAACCTACAAGCGGTGACCTTGCAGCTCAGGCGGGTGCTGGACAGCCTGTTTTCGGCGGTCGCCGTGGTGGAGGCGGGGCGCGTGTTGGTCGCCAATCCCGCCGCGGATTCGCTTTGGGGGCTCCGCGAGGGCAGCACCCTCCCCGAGGCGCTCACGACCTTGCACGAGGGCCGGCAGGAGCGCGCGTTGGGCGCCCGAACCGAGGACATCTTCGTGGCCCCCTTCGGCGCAAACGGTAGGATTCTTGTGGGTGAAGACGTAACCGAGCGCCTCCGAGATCGCGACCGACTGCTGCGAAGCGAGCGGCTCGCGCTGGTTGGCCAGCTCCTCGCCCAGGTCACCCACGAGGTGCGGAACCCGCTCAACGCCATGAGCCTCCATGCCGAACTGTTGGCCGACGAGCTGGCCGGCACCGAGCAGCAGGCGTTGCTCGGCACCGTCGTAAACGAGATTCGCCGGCTTGAAGCGGTAACGGAGCGCTACCTCGACCTCGCCCGCCGGCGCGCTCCGGAGCTCGCGCCCGAGGACCCGGTGGCGCTCGCCCGCAGCGTGGTCGCGCTCGAAGATGAGCGACTTCGCCGCCTCGGGGTGGAGGTTTATGTTCAAGCGGAGCCTTGTGGCACCGCGGAAATCGACGGAAACCTCCTACGGCGAGCACTTTTGAATCTCGTGCGAAACGCCGCCGAGGCCGGCGCCCACCGCGTCGCCGTTGGCGTGGTCCGCGCCGGCCCGGACCTGGTGATCACCGTGGCGGACGACGGGCCGGGGATGGAGTCGGCAACCGCGGCCCGGATCTTTGAGCCGTTCTTCTCCACGAAGGCGCGCGGCACAGGGCTGGGCCTCGCGGTAACGCGCCAGGGTATCGAAGATGTCGGCGGCACCGTGACGATGGAGAGCGCGCCCGGCCGAGGAACAACCTTCACCATCCGGCTCCCCGCGGCGCGGTAGCCGACGAATTGTCACGTTCGCCGCCAATGTGGCGGAGGCGTGCCATACTGACAGATGCCCACCCTGCTGGTCGTCGACGACGAAGAGCCCAACCGGCTCGCCCTTGAGCGGATCTTCACCCGCGAAGGCTACGAGGTTCGCACCGCGGCCGATGGTCGGGCGGCCCTGGATCACCTGCGCGACGGCGCGGTGGGCGTCGTGCTCACCGACCTGAAGATGCCCGGAATGACCGGGCTGGAGCTGCTCCGCGCGGCGCGGCAGATCACCCCGGAAACGCAGGTCATCGTCGTAACCGCGTATGGCAGCGTCGAAACAGCGGTGGAGGCGATGAAGGAGGGCGCATACGACTTCGTGACCAAGCCGCTCCGCAAGGACGCGGTGGTGCACAGCGTGCAGAAGGCCCTCGAAAAATACGAGTTGGTCCGAGAGAATCTCCGATTGCGCGCCCAGATCGCCCAGGTCGCGCGCACGGAGATGGTCGGCCAGGCCGCCACGATGCGGGCGCTTCTGGAGGAGGCAGGCCAGGTAGCCCCGTCCATGGCCAACGTGCTGATCACGGGCGAGAGCGGCACCGGCAAGGGGCTCCTGGCGCGCTGGATCCACGACATGAGCCCCCGGCGTGACCGCCGCATGGTCACGGTGAACTGCGGCGCGATCCCCGAAGCGCTGCTGGAAAGCGAGCTCTTTGGCTATGAACCGGGGGCGTTCACCGGCGCACAAGGCCGCAAGGAAGGCCGGTTCGACCTGGCGGGAGGTGGCACGCTGTTTCTGGACGAAGTCACCGAGATGCCGCTCATCCTGCAAGTGAAGCTGCTGCGCGTGCTCCAGGATGGGGAGTACGAGCGCCTCGGCGGCACGCGCACGCTGAAGGCGGACGTACGCGTCATCGCGGCGACGAACCGCGACCCCGCCAAAGCTGTCTCCGAAGGCCGGCTTCGAGAGGACCTGTTCTACCGGCTCAACGTCATCCCGCTCACCGTGCCCGCCCTGCGCGATCGTCGTGAGGACATCGCACTCTTGGCCCGCCACTTCGTGGCCAACCACGCCGCGCGGCACGGGCGGCACATCATCGGGATCGACAGCGACGCGCTGGGTGCCCTGGAGCGCCATAACTGGCCGGGGAACGTGCGAGAATTGGAGAATACCCTGGAGCGCGCAGTCGTACTGGCGCGAGGGGACACGGTCGCGCTCGTCGACCTGCCGGCGGCGCTGCGGGGGGGAGCGGGCGCGGTCGAGGCCGGGTGGCTCACGTTCACGGTTGGCACGCCGTTGGGCCAGGTAGAGCGCCGCATGATCGAGGCCACGCTGCGGCAGTGCAGCGGCGATCGCAGCCTTGCCGCGAACCTGCTTGGCATCAGCGCGCGGAGCATCTACCGGAGGGAGGCGGACTGGCGGGGGGAGGAGTGAGCGGGGGGCCTGGTTCGCCGCGCTAATCCCGCGTCGGCCGTGCGCCCCCAACCGTAGAGACCCAAGGATCATCGGCGGTGAAGAACCGCCCGTCCGGACCCGCCGGAGTGCCAAGATCCCCAAACTCCGGATCGACGTCGACGCAACCCTCGGCGAGGGCCGCGAACTCGCGGTCTCCGGCGAGATCGTTCCCATGGGCCGTGCACTTCCCGAGCTGGAACCGCATCGGCGACCACGCGTCCAGGCCGACGCTCGCGTTGGTCAAGACCACGTCATCCATCGTCCCCTCAATTCCACCTTCGCCGCCGGCCTCGATCGCAGCTTCACGCGAGCTGATCACCGTCAGTCGCGAGATCGTTACGTTCGACCAGGCATGGTTCGACGCGTTCATGTAGAGGCCGGCCTCGTCGGAATCGAGGATCACGTTGTCTTCCAGCCGCAGCCCCGATGAGCCGAGGCCCCACTCATCCACAACGTGGATCCCGTTCGCGCGAGTGCCGAAAACCAAGTTTCCGCTTACCGTCCCGGGGCTGGCGAGCTCGATCCCCCAGTTCGTCGCGAACACGACGTTGTGCGCGATCGTCACGGCGCCGATGCGGTCCTTGATGTTGATCCCGTCCGACTGGGGCGAGAGGGGCACGCTGCAGTCATGTACGAGGTTGTTCTCCACGATCACGACCTCGTGGGCGTCCAGATCTTCGCCCTCCGCCCCCCCGATGTAGATGCACTCGCCGGCCTGGTCCCAGACGTGGTTGTTGCGGACGACGAAAGACGTGGAGCGATGGCCGGACCGCGAGGTGTAGTCGAGGCTGATCGACGGGGTGCCGAGGTTGGCGTGGACCAGGTTGTCCTCGATCAGGATGTCGTCCCCCGAACGCCAGTAGATACCCTTGTCGTCGCTCCCGGTAACGTCGAAGCCCCGCACCGTGATCCGGCTGCGCACGACGTTCTCAAAACCAGTGCGAATGCCGGGGACGACGGCCCGCGCCCCGCTGACTTCAACCCACCCGCCCGCCCTCCTCACGCTGCGGTGGCCGTCGAGCACGATCCGATTCGGGCCGGTGTCGGTGCGGCCGATGGCGAGGAATTCGGGCCAGGTGTCGCCGGCGTCGAAGACGACCAGCACATCTCCCGTCGCGACATCGCCGTCCAGCGCTTCCCAGTCCGGCGCGGCCCACGGCGCGGCCTCGGATCCGTCGCCCTCGGTGGCATCGGCGTCCACGTAGCGGGTGGCGGCGGGGACGGGATCCTCCGTAGGCGGCGCGAAGTCCAGGCACTGGCAGCCGGTACATTCCTCGCCTTCGCAGAGCGTTACCCCGTGTCCGTTCGCGCAGGCGCACGGCTCAGAAGGGGGGGCGCTGCAGGCCCAGAGGAGGGCGCCCAAAAGCGCGGTGGGGGTGGTCGGTGCGCGCATCCTTCACCGGTCTTCGCAGGACGCGGGCACGGTGGTGACCGACGGGGAGGCGAGTCCGCGCGCGATGCCGAGCCCACTACGGCATGACTCCGGATCATCCGGCGCGACCCCGATCAATCGACGCGCGTCCTCGCACGCTTGCGTGAATAGTTCGGGTTGCACAACGCTGAGGTCGCAGGCGCACGCGACGTAACGGGCGCACGCACGATCGTCGGTCGGCACCGGGGTCGGAGGCTCCCAAGGCGCCCAGGCGCCGTTCGCGTTGCGGCAGGAAGCTGAGCTGAGGCTCAAGGTCCACACGCCCCCCTCGAACAAGGCCTCCCCGCCACAAGGCTCCGCCTCCGCGTAGAAGGGTTCGCCGAACGGGTAGCGGACGGCGAGCTCGAACGCGACGATGTCCCGCGCCCGATACCCGGTCGCGGTGGCCTCGCCGTCGCGGAGCAGGAGGAAGACCGGTGTGCCTGCCCTCGTCCCCCACGCGTAGGTGCTGCCGTCGCGAAAGAACGTGCCCCCTGCGAGCGCGAGCAGGACGAACGCGGTGATCCAGCGA
>BJHF01000011.1 GCA_014191855.1 Deltaproteobacteria bacterium | reverse complement strand
TTGCGGTGGCGTACGCCCCGATCCCCTTAAAGCTCCCCCACCGCCACCAGCAGATCCACCGCCGCCAGATCGAGGTTCATCCGCTCCTGCATCACCCCGAAGCGCGCGGCCGCTTCGCCGAGGCGGGCGTCCTCGAACTCGAGCTGGATGATCGAGCCCGCCTCCCAAGCCACCTCCGCGAGCCGCAGGTTCTCCTTGGCCAACTTGAGCTCGTCGCTCACCGCCGCCAACGCCGTCGTCGCTTTCTCGTGCTTGGCCCACAACGACCGGATCTCCGTTTCCGCCTCGAGCACCGCGCGCTGCTCGGCGAGGCTTGCCATCCGCTTCTGCGCCGCCGACTGCGCCTGCTGCGAGAGGCGGTAGCCGCCATCCCACAGCACCCATTGCCCCTCGATCGCCACCATCCAGAAGGAGTCCCGGTCGTTGAAGGCGCTCACGTTCTCCGTCCACACGTAGGTGAACCGCCCGTTCACCTCGGGGAGCCACGACAAGGCCTTGGCAGTCGACTGCAGGGACGCCGAGCGTTCATGCCCGCGCGCCGACCGGATGGATGGACGTTTTTCCTTGGCCTCCGAGAGGGCGTCGTCGGCCGAGCCCCAGCGCAGCGGGCGCGGGGCAGGCAGCTCCACCGGCGTGTCGGGGCTCAGGCGCGTGAGCTGGGCGAAGGCGGTTTCGGCGACGGTACGCCCTTCCGCGGCCCCGGCCAACTCGCGGGCCGCGCGGGATTCCGCGATCTGGGCGCGCAGCCGGGCGGTGGGCGCCGCCAGCCCCACATCCGCCGATTTATCCACCAGAACCCGATGTTTCTCGGCGCTCTCCAGCGCCCCTTGCGCGATCGCCTCACCCTCCCGAGCCAACAACACGCCCCAGTACGCCCGCGCCACCCCCGCCCGGATCGCGCCCCGGCTCGCTCGCGCATCCTCCGTGGCTGCGTCCACCTCGCTGTACGCAGCCTTCAGCAGCGGCAGCGCCTGGCCCGAGAACAAGGGCTGGATCACCGACGCGTTCGCGTCGAAGTAACTCAGCTTCTGGATGACCATCGGCTCCGACTCAGGGAACAGGCTCGCGAACTGTTCAGGGATGAACGCCGAGGTATCGAAGGTGAGCTCCTCGTTGTTCCGGGTCCAGTTCCCCTTGAGCACGAGCTTCGGCGAAACGAGCGACCACGCCGCCCCCGGCACCGTCTTGGCGACGTTGAGTTGCTCGTCCACCAGCTTGCCTTCAATCGAGGAATGGTCGGCGGCAGACCACGCATCTTCGAGCGAGATCGCCAAAGCGGAGTGGGTGAGCACGAGCGTCGCGAGCAACATCGGAACCCCGGAGCCGAGAAGGGTGGGCACCCTACCGCCTTGACGACTCGGCTGCACCCCGCCCCGCGCGGTGGTTAGCACTGAGGCCGTGCTCCTCGCCTTCGCCCTCGCGTGCGCGCCTCAGATCGACCTCGCAGAGGTGCCGTGCCCGCTCGCCACCAACTTGCTGGTTACGACGGCCGACGGCGCCACGATCGCGCTGCACCACCACCCTGGCAAGGGCCCCGCCGTGCTCCTGGTGCACGGCGTCTCCAGCAACGCCCGCTTCTGGGACCTCGACGCCGACCATTCACTGGCAACCTGGCTGGTCAAGAATGGCTTTGATCCCTGGCTCCTCGACCTCCGCGGCCACGGCAGCGCGCGGCGCGACGCCGACGGTTCCCCGCAGATCAGCGGCTGGACGGTTGACGACTACGGCCGGTACGACGTCGCCAGCGCGGTCGACTACGTCCGCGCGGTCACCGGCGAGCCCCAGGTCGGCTACATCGGGCATTCCATGGGTGGAATGGTCGGCGCCATCTACGTGGCGAACGGCGGCGGGCCGAAGCTTTCGTCGATGGTCATGGTCGGCTCCCCGGCCACGTTCAACCGGAAGGCGCCGATGATGGGCTTGGCCCAGGGCGCGATGGCCGCCGGCGGGGCCTCGTTGTTCTGGGTGGAGACGGGACTCGCAGGGGAGGCCGCCGCCGCGCTCGGCCCCGCAGCCCCCCGGCACCTTCAACGGATGCTCTACAACGTCTCGCACCTTCGGCCGGACACCGAGCGGTCCATGCTGCGCCACATCGCCTCGCCGCTCTCCCGCGAGGAGATGCAGCAATTCGGCCGGATGCTGAAGGCGGAGCGCTTCGAGAGCGCAGATGCCTCCACGGACTGGGCCGCCGCATACCGGGAAAAGCTGTTCCCCACCCTCGCGATCGCCGGCGGCGCTGATCAGGTAGGGCGCCCTGAATTCGTGCGCCCATGGGCCGAGGGCGCGGGCAGCGCCTATGTAGAAATCCCCGACTACGGCCACCTGGACCTCGGTCTCGGCGAAGACGCGGAGATCGACGTGTTCCCCACCATCGGCGAGTGGCTGCGCGCCCACCCGCCCTCGCGGCCTACCCCCGGAAGCGGGTGAGCACGCGGTTGCTCGCCACCGGCACCGGCCGCCCCGAGCGCTTCGCAAGCGCCAGGCCCCCGCTCACCTCGATGGGAACCTCGTTGTAGGCGCCCCATTCGTGGGTCATCGTGGCGTCCATCTTCTCCTGCAGCCAGGTCGCGATCGACTTCCGCATCACGATCTCGTCGTGGGTAACCAGCGCGAGGAGGAATCGCTTCAAAGGGCCGCCCAGCGCGGCATCAGAGAGATCACAGAGCTTGGCGGCGGCATCTACGGCCGCCCAGTCCCCCGTGAACGCAGCGACCACGAGCCGCGCGTTGTGCACCGGGCCGGCCGGCTGCCAGGCCATCATCGCGAGGCAGTTGCGGGCCGCTTCCTCGGCGCCCTCGGGGGGTGAGATCGCGATGGCCAACCAGCCGCGGGCGAACGCGAGGTCGGCAAATGAGGTCGGACGCGCCTTTCCCTCTCGCGAAGCACGCACCCATTCAACCGTGCGCACCGCTGCGCGATCAATCAGCCGCAACGCCTCATCTTCTCGATTCGACAAACACGCGGCAGACGCGGAACGCAGCAAGTGGTTCACGACGTTCGGGTACTCACCGGTCGCGAGATAACGCTGCTCGTACAGATCGACCCTGAGGAGGGCCCCCGCGAGGCGTTCGTTCTCGAATTCCGGCCAATCACCCATCGGGGGGAGGATAAGCCCGACGGCACTCCATGGCCAGCGCGCAACGTGCTCGCCCTGAGAATGATTCCGTCAGAACGTCCGATAGATTTGGCCGAGCGCCTGTATCGAGGGGTCGGTGACCATCCCGGGGAACGGCAGGGCGAGGCCGCCGTCAGCTTGCCAGCCGTGCCCAAGGTCGCGGCGAACAAGGATGCGGAGGTGGACCGGCGAGGGGCCAGTCAAGAGCTCAAGCTCACCCACGCCGAACCAGCCCTTGCCGAGCGGCTGAACCGTGGCGGCGCTTGCCGCAAGGTCGAAGATGCCGTTCGAGTAGTCTATGGCGTAGTAGCTCTGGGAACGGAATCCGGCGTGCAGGTGCCACGCGAAGGTTCCGCGGGTGGCGCTCCACGCCAGCGCGGCCCCAAAGGTGGGAACGGTCGCGTTCGGCACCGTTCCCCAGAAGCTCAACTGGCCGTCGGGGCGATCCCACGCGCCGCTCGCGAGGGTGACCTGGAGGCCGAGGGCGTGGGTGGTCCCGGCCGGCCCGAACAGCGCGGCCAGGTCGATCCTCGTGTTTCCCAACCCGGCGGCTCCCCAGATGTCGCTCACGCCGGCCGCGCCGGACACCTCCGCCGCCATGCCAAACCACGCCCAGGATTTCTGGCCGCGGACGGTCAGCTCCCCGATGAAGATTCCGTCGAAACCCTCGACCAGCGCGAGCCGGGAGCTCACCGAGGCCGGACCCGCCGGAAGCTGAAGGCGGTAGCCAGCGAAGGGGAGGCGCGGGTTCTTGCGGATCACCATCCCGGGATGGATCGGCGGCAAGGCGTCTGGGTGCCACGCCGGCAGCGGGGCGGCATCGACCGCCGGCTCGTCCGGAGTCATGCGCCGTCCACATCGGCCGAATCACCGGTGTCTTCGAGGAGCGGCGGGTTGGGGTCGCAGGCCTCGAACGCGGCGTCGGTCGGCGGATTGGCGGCGTCGAGCGCGGCGCACGCTGCGGCGCCGGGCGCGGGCTCACCCGGTGCATCGCCGGTCGTGAAGGTCACGGAGTCGAGCGCAACGTGCTGGAAGGCCACTTCGTTGCTCGATGGCTCCTCCCAGGGGCCGATGGTCCAGGTGTACGTCGTGTTTGCGCGCAGGCCTTCGCGGGCACACACCACGATATTCCCGTGATCCTGCGCGTGCGCCGCAACGAGGGTGAGCGACGCGCCGTCGTCCTCCGTAAGCGTTAGCCCGCGGAGGAACGCATCACCCCCGATCGGCGAGCTGACGTCGGCAAGGGACAGGCGCAGTGGGGTCGCGGCGTCCCAGGTAGGCAGGGCCGCGCACGGCCAGCTCCCCTCGTTGGGCACGCTGTATTCATCCGCAATCAACGTCCCGATGAGCGCTGCGGCGCCAGCGGCGGCGGGCACACGGGTCGTCCACCGGGGCGTGCGCCAGATCAGCATGGCGAGCACCAGCGCCGGGAGCGCAAGGAGATCGCCGGCGTCGGCTACGTGGGCGGACGAGAAATACGCCCCGAGGGGGGCCCAGAGCTGGAGGGTGGTGAAGGTCGCGAGCGCGAGCAGCAGCGAGGCCCCCCGCGCGCGACGCTCCCGCACCCCCATCCACGAGAACGCCGCCGCCAACCCCACGGGAACGAGGATCAACCAGCCGACATCCGACAGCTTCCCGGTGAGCCAACCCGGGGCCGCGCCCCGCAAGAGGAAGTCGTTGCAGAGGACGAGGGCCGCCGCCGCGAGCGTGACCGGGTGGGCGAGGGCGCGCGTGGAGGCAGCGGACACTTGGCAAGTGTAGCTCGCGTTTCGAGGGCGGCGGAGCGGTTGACTCTCGGGCGATGACGCAGGCCCGGTGACTGTGCCGCGAGTGGATCGCGCGTCATCGCATCGCCGCAGCGAGCGGGGCGCTCCTAACGATGAGCATGCTCCCTTAGATGTGACTTTTTCGGGAGCATCCCCCTCCCAACGAGACGCCGCGGGCTTGGGGGCGCCTTCCCGCGGGCCTCGGCGGAGCGGCGCCCATCGAAAACCAAGGTTCGACCGTTCGTCGCGCCGGCATGGTGCCCCGCTTTGCGAGCCGGTGTCTCGTACAGACCAGGATGGTCGCCAGCCTGTCACGTATGGAGGGGGATGGTCGGTTCCGCCGCGACCACGGCGGCGCGCCCGCGATCGAGCAGCCCCCTTGACGCCGCGTGAGTGACGGGCTTCGACGGACAGGTGACGGACGAGGGGCCCGTTGTGCGCCCCCCGGCGCACCAAGGGCCCCGACCCGCGAGCGAAGGGGTCGGCCCGCGCGCAGCGATGAAGGGCCAACCCGAGCGACGGAGGCGACGAGCGTCAGCGGGGCACGAGCGCGTCGCGAAAGCGCGCAAGACTCGCACTTGACGCCGCCCGCCCGACGAACGTCGACGGACAGGTGACGGACGTCCGACACCGCGCCAGCAGATTCGCGAGGTTCGTCCGACGGCACGGCTCGTGCTTTGTACGAGCGCATGTACCACTACGTCGCCCGCGCCCGACACGGCACGCTCCTGTTCCGCACCTGGGAGGAAGGCTTGCGGCTGTTCGTGATGCTCCGCGTCGCGTTCCCCGAGCTGATCGCCCTGTGCGTCATGCCCGACCACATCCACATCCTGCTGCCCCACGGCGAGGGGACTCGCCGCCTCGGCGCCGCGATGAGCGGCTACGCCCGGTACCGAAACGTGCTCCGAACGCAAGTCGGGATGCAGGTGTGGCAGGAAGCGCCCACGCCGGAGCTGATCGAGCCGGACAAGGAGCAGCGAAACATCCGCTACGTCCACCTCAATCCCTGCCGGAAGGAGCTGGTGGCCGATCCGCTCGCGTGGCCGCTCTCGACGCATCGCGACTTCGTGGGACTCTCTACGGATCCAGGCACCTTGCTGCACTCAAATCCCGAGCGCTTCCACGCCTACGTTTCGGGCGACCCGAGCGTGGACCCGGCAGGCACACGGCTGCCTGAAATCCAATACCAACGGTTCGACTTCCTCGCGATCCGCGACGCCGTCAGCGCCGTTTCGCGAACGCTGATCAACCCTCCGCCCATCGGCAACGTCCGCTCCCTTCTCGTGCGCACCGCCGCGGCGCATCGCCTGCTCGAGCCCGGGGGCCTTGGCGTCGCGGGGTTGGCCGCGGCCGTGAACCTCTCCCGCGCACACCTCTACCGCACGATCGAGGGAACACCCAGTCGCAACGCGCCGATTCGAGATCGCGCACTGGCAGCAGCGGTGAGGGTGGTGGGCGATGCGCGGTTCGGTCCCCTCCTCGATGGCGACCTCCCCCGACGGCTCGACTGGCGCGCCTACCGGTGGCAACGATGAGCATGCCCCCCTGAATGTGACTTTTCCGGGAGCATCCCTCTCCCTATGAGACTGCGCGGGCTTGGCGGGGCCTTCCCGCGGGCTTCGGCGGAGCGGCGCTCATCGAAAACAAAGGTTCGGCCGTTCGTCGCGCCGGCCTGATTCTCCGCTTGGCGAGCCGGTGTCTCCTACAGACCAGGATGGTCGCGAACTTGTCACATGTGGAGGGGGATGGTCGGTTCCAGCCCGCACCGCGAAGCGCTCCCACCCTCGCCTGACATCGACACGTGGCCGCGCGCTTCGCCCATCCGGCCCTCCCCCGCGATAGCCCCCGCCCCATGCTGCGTGTCACCGTTCGCTCCCGCCCCGGGCACCCCTGGGTGTTCTCCAACGAGGTTGTTTCGCCGCCCGTAATCCAGTTGCCACCCGGCGGTGCCGTGGAGGTGGTCGACATCAAGGGCCGCGTGCTCGGGCGAGGCTATGCCAACCCGAACTCGCTGATCGCGGTGCGCTTGTACTGCAACCCGAGCGACTCGCCGGACGATCCGGAGCTGTACGTGCGCCGGCTTCGCGACGCGCTGGCGCTGCGAGAACGCGTGGTGCCCGGTCGTCGCAGTTACCGATTGTGCGCCGGCGAGGCAGATAGTCTCCCAGGCGTGATCATCGACCGCTACGAGGATGTCCTCTCCGTGCAGATCACCACGCGGGGCATGGAAGATCGCAAAGACATGCTGCGCGCCGCCATCGAGGCGGTGGTCTCGCCCCGTGGGGTCGTGTTCCGAGGCGACGTCCCCCTGCGCGCGATGGAAGGACTGCCGCTTGAACGCAGCGTTTGGTGGGGCGAGGTGCCGGCGCGGGTGCGCTTCGAGGAGAACGGCGTTCGCTTCGAGGCCGACTTGATCGACGGGCAGAAGACCGGCTTCTTCTTCGATCAAGCCGAGAATCGCGCCTTCATGGCTTCGCGCGTGGCGGGCGGGCGCGTGCTCGACGTGTACGCCCACCTCGGCGGCTGGGCGCTCGTTGCCAAGAAACACGGGGCGGCCTATGCGGCGACCATCGAGTCGAGCGCGCCGGCCAACGAGCTTATCCGGGGGAGCGCGGCGCTCAATGGGCTGGAGATCGACGTACTCCACGGCGACGCCGAGGTGGAAATGGGCAAGCTCGCCGCGGGTAGCTTCGACGCCGTGTGTATCGACCCGCCGGCGTTTGCCAAGAACCGCAAGTCGGCAGGCGTGGCGCTCGGCGCGTACAAGCGGGTGAACCAGGCGGCGGCTCGGTTGGTGAAGCCCGGGGGACTGCTGTTTTCATCGTCGTGTTCGCACCACGTCGAGGCCGCCCGCTTCGAGGAGTCCGTGGTGCATGGGGCGCGGTCGGCGGGACGGCGACTTCAGTTGGTTCGCAGAGGCGGGCAGGCGCCCGATCATCCAATCCTTCCCGGGGTGCCGGAGACCGAGTACCTAAAACACCTCGTCTTCGTGGTGCGCTGATGGCGCTCGTGGCGTGTATGCAGATGCGGTCGGGTCCCGACATCGCGGCCAATCTCGCGCGGGTGGATGCCTTGGTGGAGCGGGCGGCGGGGTACGGGGCAGTGTTGGTTGCAACCCCTGAAAACACGACCCTCCTCACCACGCCGGACAAGAAGGTGGCCGCCGCGGAGCCGCTGGACGGGCCAACCCATCGCGCCCTCGGCGACATCGCGAGGCGGCACAAGGTGTGGCTGCTCGCCGGCAGCGTGGCAGAAGCGACAGACGGAGACTCGACGCGGTGCCACAACACGTCTGTGCTCTACGATTCCGACGGCACCATCGTCGCGAGCTATCGCAAGCTGCACCTCTTCGACATCGACCTCACGGACGGCACCCGCTTCCGGGAGAGCGCCCACATCGCGCCGGGGGCGGGAGTCGTGGTGGTGGATACTCCCATCGGAAAGCTGGGGATGAGCGTGTGTTACGACCTGCGGTTCCCGGAGCTGTACGCCAGACTTGTCGAGGCCGGCGCGGAGATTCTCTCGGTGCCCAGCGCGTTTACGATGACGACTGGTCGCGACCACTGGCACGTTTTACTGCGCGCACGCGCCATCGAAACGCAGTGTTACGTCCTCGCCCCCGCGCAGGAGGGTCCGCACGGCGGGGGTCGCCACAGCTACGGGCACTCCCTGATCGTAGACCCGTGGGGCACGGTGCTCGCCGACTGCGGCGATGGGGAAGGGTTGGCGCTGGCGGAGGTGGACCGCGCGCGCGTGGCGGAGGTTCGGCGCGGGATGCCGGTGGCGGCCCACCGGCGGCTTTAGGCCCCGCCCCCCGCCGCGTTTCTGGTTATCCCCGCTCCCGCTCCCCGAGGCCCGCCGTGTCCGTTGTGTCCGCCGTCCGTGTCGCCGACTGCTTCTCCGGAAAAACCTCCGTTGGCTCCATCGTTACCGTGCAGGGATGGGTGCGCACCGCGCGGCACTCCAAAGCCGGCTTGTCGTTCGTGGGCCTCTCCGACGGCTCGTGCTTCACGCCGCTGCAGATCATCGCGGAGTCCGGGCTCTCCAACTACGAAGCCGAGGTGAAACGCCTCGGAACGGGCTGCTCCATCACCGTGGTGGGCGAGCTTGTGGCGAGCCCAGCGGCGGGCCAGGCCGTGGAGCTCAAGGCGCACTCGCTCACGGTCGTGGGCTGGGTGGAGGATCCCGAGACGTACCCGATGCAGGCCAAGCAGCACTCGATGGAGTTTCTGCGCGAACAAGCTCACCTTCGGCCGCGGACCAACATCATCGGCGCCGTTACCCGCGTGCGGAACACGCTCGCCCAGGCGGTGCACCGCTTCTTCCACGAGCGCGGCTTCTTGTGGATTCATACGCCGATCCTCACCGGGAGCGACGCGGAAGGGGCCGGGCAGATGTTCCGCGTTTCCACCCTCGACTTCGCCAACCTGCCCCGCCGGCCGGACGGCACGGTGGACGACAGCCAGGACTTCTTCGGCAAACCCGCGCATCTCACGGTGTCGGGCCAGCTCAACGTGGAGGGGTACTGCCTGGCGCTGAGCAACGTCTACACCTTCGGCCCCACCTTCCGCGCCGAGAACAGCCAAACCCGCCGCCACCTCGCGGAGTTCTGGATGATCGAGCCGGAGATCGCGTTTGCAGACCTCGCGGCGGATGCCGACCTCGCCAGCGACTTCCTCCAGTACATCTTCCGCGCCGTGCTCAACGAACGGCAGGACGACCTTGCGTTCTTCGCGCAGCGGGTGGACAAGACGTGCGTTGAGCGGCTGAGCCGCTTCGTGGACGCGAGCTTCGAGCGTATGACGTACACCGAAGCGGTTGCGCGCCTGGAGGCCACCAGCACGAAGTTCGAGTTTCCCGTGAAGTGGGGGATCGACCTGCAGAGCGAACACGAGCGCTGGTTGTGCGAGCAGGTGGGGCGCCCGGTGGTGGTGATGAACTATCCCAAGGACATCAAGGCGTTCTACATGCGGCAGAACGAGGACGGGCGCACGGTGGCGGCGATGGACGTACTCGCGCCCGGCGTCGGCGAGATCATCGGCGGGAGCCAGCGCGAGGAGCGCCTGGACGTGCTGGACGACCGCATCCGGACGATGGGTCTCGACCCCGCGCACTACGGTTGGTATCGGGACCTGCGCCGCTACGGCAGCGTGCCTCATGCCGGCTTCGGACTTGGTTTTGAGCGGGCGGTGATGTACGCCACGGGCGTGGAGAACATCCGCGACGTGATCCCCTACCCGCGCGCAGCCGGGCAGCTCGAGTTCTGAGCACGCCATGAACGGGGTCGGGCGGCACCTCCTGGCGGCGTTCGTCATCTGGCACGCGCTGGCGATGTTGGCGTCGGCGCTGCCCTCGCCTGGGCGGGGGATGGACCGCACCTACTGGGCCGACCCCACCGTGCAGGCGGAGATGACGACGTGGGCGCAGATGCTCCACGCGAACCCCGATACCTTCCAGGATCGCCTCTTCGAGGCCGCCAAGGTGGTGCAGGGCGCGAAGAACACGCTCTATGCGCCATTCAAGCCGTGGTTGAAGGTGACGAACACGACACAGAGCTGGAAGATGTTCGTGGCCCCGCATCGCTTCCCGGCGCGGCCGGAGGTTCAGGTGCGTTCGGACGGTGGCGAGTGGGAGACGGTGTACCTGGAGGGGGACACGACGGCGACGTGGCGCCGAGAGCGTTTTGCGACCGAGCGGATGCGCGCGGCGACGTTCGCTTGGGGGTGGATGCAGGCGGATTCCCGATGGCGCGCCGCGTGTGGTGCTTTCGCCGATGAACTGTTCTCGGAGCGCCCCGACGTCGAGGCCGTGCGGTGCCGGTATCTCAAGCGACGGAGCCCTTCGGCCGCGGAGGTGATCGCGGGCGAGGTCGTGGCCGAAAAACCAACGCAGAGCCACATCGTCACCCGGACGAGCCGATGAGTGGGGCGTGGACCCGCTGGGTGAACCTCGTGAACCGACGCGAGCCGGCCCACGCGGTGGCGCTCGTGCGCGTGGTGTTCGGGCTCGGCATCGCGGCGCATATGTTGCGGCTGTGGCGAACGGATACGTGGCGTTGGGTGTGGTTGGCCCCAGCCGACGGGGGTCTCGTTCCGTTGGCCCGCAGCTACATCGATCAGTTGGGCGGCGCTACGCCGACCACGATCGGCGCGCTGGTGCTCACCGGGGTGGTGTCGGGCCTTGCGTTGGCGATGGGCGCGCTTACGCCGCTCGCCGCGCTGGTGACGACGATGGTGTGGGCGTTGCTCACCAACGTCGGCGTAAATGCAGGCGGCTCTTACGACTTCCTTGGCGCGAACGTACTCTTCCTGCTGTGCTTCGCGGGATCGGGCGAGGCGGTATCGATAGACTCCTGGCTCCGCAGACGGCGCGGACTCTCCGCCCGCGACGTACCCGCCTGGCCCCGCTGGTTGATGGTGTGGCAGCTCGTCGTGATGTACGACATGACCGTGTGGCAGAAACTGTCGGCGGGGTGGGTGCCGGGGGGGCCAGCCGACGCCCTCTGGTACATCCTTCAGCAACCGACCTGGCAGCGGTTCGACATGCGCTGGGCGGCGCCGCTGTATCCCCTCACCCAGGCAGCGACGCTGAGCACGTGGGCGTTCGAACACCTCTCGCCGATGCTGCTCCTGGCCGCGTGGTTCCGGCACACCCGCACCCGCGCCGGCTGGCTCCGCGCGCAGTGCAACCGCGTGGACTTCCGGCTTCCCTTCCTGCTCTTTGGCCTGCTCCTGCACGTGGGGATCGAGGCGACGATGGAGGTCGGCGCATTCACCGTATTCACGCTCGGGGTGTACGCGGCGTGTTTTTCCGGAGACGAAGTGCGAAAACACACAGGCGGTGTGCCGGTTCATCCTTTGTGATTCGAGGTTCGGGGGCGCGACCTGGGGAATCCCGCTGCCTCGACCGTTCGCGCCGTGGCACGCCGCTTGCTCCACGGAGGCCCTCCGGAGCGTCCTCTGCGCCCCTTTCTGCTGGTCCTTCTCCCCGTCATGGCGCTCGTGCTCGCGATCCCGCGCCCGGCCAAGGCGATCCCCGCCTTCGCGCGGCGATATGAAACGAGCTGCCAGACCTGCCACGTCGCCTACCCCAAGCTCACCCCGTTCGGCGAGGCTTTTCGCTGGAACGGATACCGTTTCCCCGGGGGAGGCGACGCCGCTTCGGAGAAGCGCGCGCCCGTGGAGCTCGGCAATGACGCACAGAAGGAGCGCTGGCCAAAAGTCGTTTTCCCGGGTGCGATCGCCTGGGACGTGCCGCTCTCCGGGGCGATCTCCGGCTCGCTCGGCTACGGCTCGGAGTTCGAGACTCACGCCCACGGCAGCATGGTCGGGATGGAGGCCGAGGCGATGGAGGCGGAGGACGCGGGGCACGGCGACGCCATGTTGAACGCCTCCACCCTCGTGGACCCCTTCGGCCTGCGCGCCGCCGGCACACTCGGCGATCACGTGTCGTTCTTGTTGGCCACGAACCTCGGGGCGGGCGGCGTGGAGGTGGAGCGCGCGAACGTCATCTTCAGCCCGCTGCGGCACCCCACCGACCTCCGCATCAAGGTGGGGGCCTTCGAGCCCGAGCTGCACGGGGTGTCGGTGCACCGCGGCCTGCTCGGACACATGCTGCGCCTCACGACCAGGACCTACGAAGACAGCCCCTTCTCCCCCGAGATGACGCAGGTGGGCGTGGAGCTGAGCGGCATCGCGGCGCACCGCTTCGGCTGGGCGGTGGCGGGTGTTGAGAACGCCACGAGCGGGGTGTACCTGGCGAAAGACGTGTACGCGCGTGCCTTCGTGAAGCTCGGGGGCATGCCGGCCGACGGCACCGGAGGCACCTCGGCGACCGCAGCGTGGCGCGACCGGAGCGTGACCCTCGGGGCCTCCGCCTACAACGGGCGCGCCCAGATCAGCACAGAAACCTCGCTGCAAGACGACCCGTTCACCCGAGTTGGCCTGGATGGGCACGCGATCTACGACGATCTTTCGCTCGATCTCGTCGTGATGCGCGAATGGCACGACTCCCCCATCGCAGGCGACTCTACGGAGGGTTCGGTTGACCGCGTCTACGCCGAGCTCACCTGGGTGGCGCTGCCAGTGGTGTTCCCGACGGTTCGTTTCGAAGGCTCCACGGCAACTCAGGGGGACGAAGCGTCGAGCGACCTCGACTGGGTCAGCGTCCTCTGCATCACCGGGGTGGTCCGGCCGAACGTGGTGCTCCGCGCCAAGGTGGGCGTGGGCGCCGAAGCGGAGGAAGAACCCGGCTTCCACTTCGCAAGCCTCGATTATTCCGCTGCGTTCTGAACCGCTTCTCTGCACATCGGGGGCTCCCGTGACCACTTGGATTCTCAGCCTGCTCGTCGCGACCGCCTTCGCCGGTGACACCGGGCGGGTGGCCGGCACCGTTACGGCAGCCGCGGCGAAGAACCTGCCCAACGCCGTGGTGTACGTGAAGGGTGGCGACAAAGGCGCAACGACCGCAAAGACCGTGAAGATGGACCAGAACGGACTGATTTTCCTCCCACGTGTATTGCCGATCCAGAAGGGTTGGACCGTACAATTCACGAACTCCGACCCGGTGGGCCACAGCGTGTTCACGCTGGATGGCGAGAAGTACGATCTCGGCACCTGGCCAACCGGCGAGAGCCGGAGCTACACCTTCCAGAAAACGGGGATGTACCGGCAGCTCTGCAAGGTGCACGACGACATGATCGCGTACATTGTGGTGCTCGACACCGCGCGCTTCGGCCTCTCCGACACCAAGGGCGCGTTCGCGATCGAGGGGCTTCCCGCCGGGGACTACACCCTCGGCGTGTGGAGCGAGAAGCTTGCTTCTCCCGACCAGTCGATCCACGTGACGGCGGGCGGAACGACCACGCTGACGTTCCCGCTCGGGGCGAAGTAGCCTTGGCGGGGGTGGGCCGGCGCTCGTTCCTGCGCGCCCTCGGCTTGAGCGGCGCCGGCGTGCTGCTCGCGCAGTCCGCCTGGGCGACCCTTCGCTTTGCACGCGCGCCAGTGTCGTACGGGCCGCCCTCCAAAACCACGCTCGGGGAGCGCGGGCGCTTCCCCCGCGGCGCGGTCACCTACGCCGAAGCGGCGCGGGTCTTTGTCGTACATGACGACGCGGGTCTGGGCGCGATGTCGGCGGTGTGCACGCACCTCGGCTGCACGGTGCGGCGCGACGGCGAGGGCTTCCTCTGCCCCTGCCACGGGAGCCGCTACAACGCGAAAGGGGAGGTTACCGGTGGGCCGGCGCCTCGATCCCTGCGCTACGTACAGGTGGAGGAAGATCGCCGCGGCCGCGTGGTGGTGGACACGGACGTGGAGGTGGACCCCGACGACCGCCTGAAGCTGGGTTGAGCGCGGCCATGCGCGCCTTCTTCCAGCGTATTCGCGACTCGGTGTTTCGAGTGGGCTGGCCCGCCGACGAACGTAAGGCGCTGCTCGCGATGCGCTCGTCGTTCCTGTTGCACCTGCACGCGCCGAAGGTGCGCCCCGCGAGCCTTCGGCTCGCCGCCACGTGGGGCCTCGGGCTCCTGTCGCTGTTCCTCTACGGTTCCCTGGTTTTGACCGGTGTGTACCTGATGTTCTACTACATCCCCCATCCCGACGCGGCGTGGCGCTCGATGGGCGATCTCGAGTTCGTCGTCCCGTACGGCGTCGTAACGCGGAACCTGCACCGATGGGGCGCCCACGCGATGGTCGCCATCGTGCTCCTACACCTTGGGCGCGTGTACCTCACGGGCGGATACAAGGCTCCGCGGGAGGCCAATTGGGTGGCCGGGGTGGGCCTCGCCGTCCTCACGCTCGGCCTCTCCTTCACCGGCTACCTCCTCCCCTGGGACCAGCTCGCGTTCTGGGCCGTGACCGTCGGTTCCAAGATGGTCGCCTCCGTGCCCGTGATCGGGGACGCGGCGGCCCTGCTCCTCCTCGGCGATCAGACCGTCGGCGAGGCCGCGTTGCTGCGGTTCTACGTGCTCCATTGTGTGGTGCTGCCGGTCGCGCTTACGGGAATCGTGGCGTTCCACCTGTATCGGGTACGCAAGGACGGTGGGCTCGTCACCTCGGAGCACGCGCCGGAGCCGACGGAGGGGCCGCGGCTCTGGCCCGCGTGGCCGCATTTGATCTACCGGGAACTGGCGTTGCTCGCAGGGATGGTCGCGCTGCTGCTGGCTGCGTCGATGCTGTTCAACGCCCCGCTGGAGCCGCTGGCGGACCCGACGCGGACGCCCAACCCGGCCAAAGCTCCGTGGTACTTCCTCGGCATCCAGGAGCTCGCGCACTACTCGGCCTTCTGGGGGGGCGTGTTCATTCCCGCGGCGGCGATCGGGGCGTTGATCGTGCTTCCTTACCTCGACCGCAGAACGGCGGGCCTCGGCCGCTACTGGCCTCCCGAGCGCCGCTGGGCCAACAGCGTGTTTCTGTTCTTCGCCGCGTTCTTCATGGTGGTTACCGTCGTCGGCACCTTCTTCCGCGGCCCCGCCTGGGCGCTCATGTGGTGGCCGCCATGACCTCCGGGCCGGCATGAACGACGAAGCCCCCCTCCCCCGCTGGACGCACGTCGTGTTCTTCACCTCGTTGTTCGCGACGATCGCGATGGTTTTCGTCGTGCTCTATCGCGACGCACAGCGCCCGGTGGAGCTGGAGCAGCGGCTCGTGGCCGCGCTCGGCGTCGTAGACAGGTGTGAGGCCTGCCACGACGCGGCCGACCACCCCGGGGATACGCTCGGCCTCCACGCGGTAGAGCGCTTCGGATGCACCGTTTGCCACGGCGGACAGGGTGCGGCGACCACCGCGGACGCCGCCCACCTCGCCTCCCCGAGCTGGGAGCGCCCGCTGTTCACGGCGGCCGAGCGCGAGGCGGCGTGCGGCACCTGTCACGAGGCCGCAACGCTCGCCGGAGCACCCGCCTTGAGCCGCGGTCGCGCCGTGCTCGCCGAGCGCGGCTGCGTCGGCTGCCACGAGATCCCCGGCATCAAGCTGCCCGAGATCGCGCCCGACCTCGACGGACTGCAGGACAAGGTGTCGCCCGCCTGGGTCCGCGCCTGGCTCGCCGACCCCGGCGCCCTCAACGTTGACCACCGCATGCCGCAATTCACGATGCCCGACGAGGAGATCGACCCGATCGTGGCGTTCTTGTTCTCCCTCGAAGGGCCAGCGCTCACGCCGGCCGCGGAAGCCGGCGCCCCCGACCCCGCCCGCGGCCGAAAATTCGTTGCGACACGTCGCTGCGCCACCTGCCACCGCATCGAGGGCCGCGGCGGAGGCTTCGCGCCTGACCTCAGCCTCGCCGGGAGCAAGCTGAGCCCCGCCTGGATGTTCAGTCTGCTCACCGATACCCACCGGCTCCGCCCGCACACTCGCATGCCCGGCTTCCGGCTCTCTCCCGAAGAAGCAGCCGATATCGTAGCCTATGCCGCGGAGCAGTGGGTACCCGACACCGCGGAGACGCCCTGGACCGCCTTCTCCCCCGAGGTCAAGCGTGACCTCACCGCCGTCGGCCGCTTCGAGTTCATCGAACACGGCTGCCCCGGCTGCCACCGCGCCGGCGACCTTCCCCGCGCCCCCGCCGCCATGCCCCTCGACGACCTCGGCCGCCGCCGCGTGGTCGACCTCCCGCTCGCCGATGGCGCGGCGATGCCTGATCTCCCCTCATGGATCGCAACCAAAGTGCGCGTTCCCACTGCCTTCGACCTCCCCGGCGCCACCCCCTCGCTGATGCCCGCCTACCGCGGCCTCTCTCCCGACGACGCCCTCGCCGTCGGCATCGCGTTGGCCTCGCTCAAGCGGTCGCCACTGCCCGGCGACTACGTGATCCAGTCGACGCCCGCCCAGACGCCCCCCGCCGGCCCGGCCGGCGCGCTCGTCGACCGTTACCGCTGCCTGGAGTGCCACGAATTGGGTGGGCAGGGCGGCCACATCGCCGGCGTGCCCCTCGATGGCGAAGGCTCCCGCGTGCAGCGTGGTTGGCTGCTCCGATTCCTCCAGGATCCCGTAACCATTCGCATGGATCAGAGCGCGCGAATGCCAGTAATGGGCATCTCCGAATCAGACGCGGACCTCCTCACGGACTGGATCCTCTCCAGCCTCGCCGACCCGCGGATCACGGAGGGCGAAGCGCTCGGGGACGCCACGCGGGGAGCCGCCGCGTACACCGCCCGCGCCTGCGGCAGCTGCCACATGAGCCGGGGCGCAGGCACCATGAAGGGCCCCGTCCTCGACGGCGCAGGGGCCCGCCTCGACCCGGACTACGTCGTCACCCTGCTCCGCGACGGTCCGGCCGTCGTCCCCGGGGAGCGGCACCCCGCCGAGCGTTTGCCCGGGGGCGAGGCGCGCGACATCGCGACGTGGATCGCGGGACTGTAGTTACATCCCTGCCATATCGCCCATCACGCACTCCATGGTGCCGTCCTCCCAGCCGGCGCGTCCAGCGCGGATGGTGTCGGTCTCGATGGTCATCGCCGCCTGGTGGGTCGCTTCAGTCGCGACGCAATCCTCGACGGTGGCGCAGGCCGCCTGCGCGGTGCCGTGCGCAGTCATTTCGGCATCCATGTTGTCCATGGCCATCATCGCGTCGTCCATGGCCACGCCATCGTCCACATCCATCGCGCACTTTCCCATCATATCCATCGCGTCGGCGAACACGGTTTTCTGCGCGGGCCAGGCGGCGGCGTAGTCCGACTCGGCGGCGGCGACCTCGTCGAGTGTCGTGGCCGCGGTCACGGCGGAGACGTGGTCGCTCACGAGGGTGTCGATGCCGGCCGCGGCGGCGTCGACATCGTCGAGCACGTCCATCAGGCTGTCGGTGGACGTGCAGGCGAGGAGGAAGAACAGCATCGAGGCTCCGGGGAGGTCGATCCCGGGGTGTTGCAAGTTTGGTGCCGCGGGGATGGGATGGGGATGGGCGATGCGCGCGGCCCGGTTGCACGGAGCGGCGCGGTCGCAGCGCCTGAGGAAGGGAACGGGGCCGCGGGCCTCGCCCAGAAGGCGATAGACTGCTCGCACCCCGGCTATCCCATGACCGCCCCCGAAGTCTCCGCTGAATTCGACCCGAAGCTCAAGGTGTACCTCGTGCTCCAGGTGGCCGCGATCCTGTGCGCAACGATGGTGGGCATCCTCGTGCTGCCGATCTGGGCGTTCGTCGGCCCGGTGTGGGCGAACGCGTACTTCCCCACGATTCAGGCCACGCTCACCGACCGCGCGCTGCTCTACACCCACGGAATCTGGTTTCGCCAGGAGATGAGCATTCCCCTGGACAAGATCCAGGATGTGTCGCTGCACCACGGCCCGATTCTCGATACGTTTGGCCTCTCGACGCTGCGCGTGGAAACGGCGGGCGGCGGGCCAGCGGGCTCCGCGGCGGTGCTCACGGGGGTGGTCGGCGCCGCGGCGTTCCGGAGCGCGATCATCACGCGTCGCGACTCGATTACGGCGGCGCCGCGGGGGGAGGCGGCGGAGGGAGACGACGCGCTGTTGCGCGACATCCGGGACAGCCTCGTGCGGATCGAGGGCTTGTTGGCGGTGCGCCGTGGGGTTCCGCCGGAGGGCGAGGTCTGATGCGGCTATTCCTCGGATCCGGCGCCGTGTTCGCCGCAGCGTCCTGCTGTTGTGGCTTGGGCGATGAGCCCGACGCGGGGCTCACGCCGCCACCGGGGCAGGCGCGCTACGTGGTCGCGACGCCATCGTTGACGCTCCGCTCGGCGCCGAGCAAGGAAGCCGCCGAACTGGCAGATATTCCGAGGGGCGAGGCCGTCGTGGTGACCGGCACTGCCGAGGGGTACGAAGTGGCAGCCGGTATCCGCGGCGGGTGGGCGCCCGTCTGGTACGCGGGCAAACAAGGGTATGCGTTCGATGGGTTCCTGTTCCCGTGGCCTCCGCCGCCACCGGGGTGTTCGAGCCTCAAGGCGTGGGCGGGTTCGCTGGAGCGCGTCGGGGCACCGGTGACGACGCAATCGCCCCAGTGTCAGAATCCGGAGCAGGAGGTGGAGTGCTCGGAAGATACGCGCACGAACCTGGTGAACGGCGCCTGGATGCACGAGAACACGGGGTGGGAGTGGGGCTCGGACACCCTCCATTTTCCGGGCGTAGGTCGCGACGTGCTGTGGGCGGCGGCGCGCGCCTGCTTCACGGGGGCGCCCGACCTCCACCTGCTTCCGTTGCCGACGCAGGCCGGCCCGGTGCCCAGCATCAAGGCTGAGTTCGGCGAGGTGCGCGCCATCGTGGAGCCCGATCGCGCCGGCTGGGAGTGGGAGGAGGGCTGCAGCGCCTATCTTTACGTGATCGGCGTGGGGGCCGACTCGGAGATTGTGTCGGGTGGGGGGTGTTAGTTCGGGGCGCGGCGAGCTCGCGGCTCGGGCCGAGCGCCGCGCTCGAACTGGGGGCGGTAGGGGGTCGAAGGAGCATCCCTATCTGGATGAAACCATTGCCCGAGCATCCTCACCTGGATGAAACGGGGTGGTCTGATGGCGCAGCCGTCCCCTTGGTGAACAACAGGCGAACGCCTGTTTTTTTGCAGTGTGGCCGAGTCCACGCGGGTGCGTCGCCGCGTTCGACCTTGGGAGGTTTCATTCAGCGGGGGATGCGAAAAGATCGGTTTCACCCAGCAGGGGATGCTCCTTTGCAGGGCGCGTTCATGGCGGCCCTCCTCCTCCTCGCCGCCTGCGTCGCGCCACAGGCCAACGCCCCCGCCGATTCCGCCGCCAGCGAGCCCGCGGCTAGCGAACCCCTCCCCCACACCGACACCCCGAAGGTGATCGACGACGAACGCGTGTTCTTCGCCGATACCGGCGTGCTCACCGTCGGCATCGAGCTGAGCGAGGCCGCGATCGACGAGCTGGCCGGCCTGCCGAGCGAGTACGTGTCGGGCGCGATGGTGTTCCGCGGCGAACGTTATGAACCGGTGGGCGTGCGCCTCAAGGGCAGCTCCACCTACCAGTGGCTCGACGGCAAGCCCGCCTGGAAGCTGAAGTTCGACGAGTTCGAGCCCGGCGCCCGCGTGTTCGGCCTGGAGCGGCTCACGCTCGATAGCAACTACTGGGATGGCGCGATGATGGCAGAGACGCTCGCGTACCGCACGTGGCGCTTGGCGGGGAACCCGGCGCCGCGCACCGGGTACGCCAACGTAACGCTCAACGGCGAACCGTATGGGCTCTACACGATCGTCGAGGCGATGGACGATACCTTCATCGACGCGAACTGGCCCGAGAGCGAGGGCGGCCTCTACGAGATGTGCCGAAGCTGCGACTTCAACCTTGACTGTGCGCAGTACCCTATCCAGGAGACGGGAGACAACTTCGACGAATTCGGGCTCGCCCGCGCGTGTGCCTCCGCCGCCACCGGCAACGAGGCCGACATCCGCGACGCATTCGATTGGGATCGGCTCACCCGCTACATGGCGCTTGAGCGCGTGGTGAACCACGCCGACAGCTACTCCTACAATCGCAACAACTACTACGTCTACTACGACCCGCTTACGGAGCGGCTCACCCTCTCCCCGTGGGGCGCGGATTCAACCTTCAGCTACACCTACCCGCCCGACGAAGTACGCCCCTGCGAGCCCGGCTACTTCGACAACCTCGCCTCCGACCCTGGCGCCTACCTCGCGAGCTGGTGCATGAACAACGCCGCGTGCTGGGCCGACGTGAAGACCCACATGCTGGAGCTGAGCGAGCAGATGGTCGCCGACGACCTGCAAGGGTTCATCCTGGATACCCACGACCGCCTCGCCGACTCGGTTGCGGCCGATCCGCGGTGGCCGTGGGGCGTGGACACGTGGGAATCGAAGGTGGACTGTTTTCACCAGTGGGTCGTGAACCGGCCGGCGCAAGTGGAGGCCTTCGTGGGCGGTCGGTGAGCCCCTACGAAGCCCGCGCCGCCATCCACGCTTCGAACGCCGGCGGCGCCATCGGCCGCGCGAACAAGAACCCCTGGAACAGCTCACACCCCTCGGCGGACAGGAAGGCATGCTGCGCTTCGGTCTCTACGCCCTCGGCCACTGTGGATTTTCCAAGGTGGCGCGCCATGCGCAGGATCAGGCGTACGACCTCTTCCGTTTGGCCGCCAGCGCCAAGCTGATCCACGAAGGACTTGTCGATCTTGATTACATCGAGGGGCAGCTCGATGAGGCGCACGAGCGAGGAATACCCGGTGCCAAAATCGTCGACGCTGTGGCGGACCCCCAGCACCCGGAGCCCGTCGAGGACGCGGCGTGTGTGTACAACGTCGCGCACCAACATGGACTCGGTGATCTCCAGCTCGAGCTGGGCGCCGGGGAACGCATGCGCGTCCAACACATCGGCCACGCGTTGGGAGAGCTGGGGATCCAGCAGTTGGCGCGGCGAGAGGTTCACCGCCACGCTCAGGCTCGGGTGCCCGGCCGTTCGCCACGCCTCCGTTTGCCGCACTGCCTCGTTGAGCGTCCAGTACCCGACCTGGGCGATGATCTCCATGCGTTCGAGCACGGGGATGAACGAGCCCGGCGGGATGAGGCCGCGCGTGGGATGCAGCCATCGGATGAGCGCTTCGTGCCCGTGCAGCCGGCCGATACGGTCGAACTTCGGCTGGTAGTGCAGCACGAACTCCTCGTTTGCGAGCGCGCGCCGCAGCTCCTCCTCCATCTCACCCTGTACGCGTAGACGGTCCCCGATCTGGCGGTCCCACGAGCGGATCCGGCGATGATGCTCGTGCTTCGCGAGGCGCACCGTGTCTTCGGCGCGGTGCAGCAACGACGACGCATCCCCGCCATCGCTCGGGAAGCGCGCAATGCCGATGGCCACGGATACAAAGGCCGTTTTACCGCCAATGACGTAGTCTCCGCTCACCGCCGCAAGCAGGCGCTCAGCCAGGGCCTCGCCACCACGGGAGCCGGCCGGCGCGCACAACAGGAACCGGTCCCCTCCGCAGAAGGCGACGCAGTCGGTCTCGCGCCCCTCGACGGAGAGCCGCCGCCCCACCTCGCGCATCAGCTCGGCGGTTGCGGCATCCCCGAGGCGCTCGTGGAGGAAGGCGCCCCGATCCACGTGCAGCGAGAGCACCGCCACGCCGTTCTCCGGGGCGGGGGCCGCAGAGACCAGCTCGTTCAGGCGCGTGAGGAAGTGGTCGCGATTCGGCAGGCCCGTGGCCCGGTCGAAGAAGCGCGCCTGCTCCACCTCCCGCGCCTTGTCGTCGAGGCTGCTCTCGAGCTGGTTGAACACGCGGCGCTGAAAGCCGAGCACGAATGCGGCGACCAACGTGATGAACACCATCGCGGCGTCGAGGAAGGGCGGACTCTGGTACGCGAGCCACGAGGTGCCCAACGCCGCAAACAGGTACAGGAAGCAGAACACGTTCAGCCACGCGCTTCGAAAGACCAGCAGGTTGAACGCGAAGGCGGTGACCACCCAGAACAGCGCCACAAAGTACAGGTGCTCGGGCACGATCCGGGCGCTGACCGCGAGGGACACCGCCATGCTGCCGGGCACGACGACGTGCCGCTGGAGGTTGAAGTGCAGGCTGGGCCAGAGAGCGGGTGGGCGCAAAAACCACAGCACCAACGCCGTGCCCTGCAGGGCAATCAGCGCGGCACCCCCCAGCCACATCCACAGGTCACTCCCCGCGAACGCGACGACGAGCGCACCCGCCAACAGGCCACAGATGTCGCTGAACAACATCTCCTTGGGCCCGTAGCGGAGCGGCATCAAGGCGCTCGACCTGGATACCGGGCGCGCGGAGATGGGCGTAGGTTCTGATCGAACCACACGTAGAGCAGCCCCGCCAGCGCCTGGAACAGCAGGTAGTATACGAACTCCTCAAGGTTCGTGTGCCAAATCGGCAGTACGGATTGATCCTTGAACTGATCCACGTCCCACAGCTTGAGCCATCCGATCCCGATGATCTCTACCGGGACAAAGATGCAGGTCAACCCTCCCATGAGCAGCCAAAACGCCTTGAAGTCGTTCAGGTGCCGGGAGACGACGCTGAAGAGCACACAAACAAGCGCGCCTGCCACCGGGTAGATGAAGAGGACGTTCTCGATCGGGACCACGTAGATCCACCCGATGATCGTGCCGTTGTAGGCCCAGCCAGTGCCCTCCTTGAGCAGCAGGTACTCGTAACCGCTCAACACGAGGTCCATGATGAGCACCGTCGGAACCGCCGCCCGGAAGTTCACGAATTTCAGTCGCGACCAGGTGGCCACAAGAAACGGGGTGAACACCGCCACGTAGAAGAGGTACCACCCCCCCGACTTGAGCCCGTCGTGACCGAGGAGCTGCAGAACCGCCCAGATCGCCCCGGAAGCGCCGCACGCGATGAGCACCGCCTTGATGAACGGGGGGGCGTTCTCTCGCCAATTCGCCTTCGGCTCCGCGTCGTGGGGCTCCCACGGATCGTCCCAGCGATACCCGGCGAAGACGAGGCTGTGGAGGAAGCCGCAGATGGTGCCCACGAAGAGCAAGGAGACGAAGTACAGATACCGCTCGTGAGCGGGTCCATTGAACGCGAGGACGCAGACCACCAAGCCGGCGAGGGCGAGCCAGCGAGCAGGCCAGCCGGTGAGCGTGGTTCGGGCGGATGCGATGGGGGACTCCTGCAGGTTGAAGGTAGCGGGTCGCGCCGGCGGGCGTCAACGCGGCGTTTGTCGGCTGATGGGGCGAACATGAGACGAATTCCCCGGTTCCGGGGCTGCTTCGCGGCGTTGGGGCTCCTGGTGGCCGGGTACGTGGTTCTCCGGATGTTCGCGGGTGTGGCATCGGCGGTGAGCTCACGCTTCGCGGCGAATCCGACGACTTCACCGGGCCGTGTCGCGGAGCTTTGGTTCCTCTTGGCGTTTCCGCTGTTCTTCGCACCCTTGCTCTACGGGGGGCTATGCCTGCTCGCCCGGCGCCGCCTCCCGTTGCACGCGGAGCCCCTCGTGGCCGCGGCGGGCGTCACCTTCCTCTGCGCAGCCACGGCCGAGATCGCGGTAGATTCGGCGTTCGTCGCGCTCACCGGTGCGCCCGCCTGGCGCTACATCGTGTGGCCTGTCCACCAGGGCTACACCTCCGGCATCGGCATCGTGATGTGGCCGCTCTACGGCGCGTTCGTTCACCTGCTCCACGAGGTTCTACGCGGCGATCCCCGGTTCCGCGCAGTATCGGGAGACATCGCTCGGGGCGTGCTCATCGCGGCGGATGCGATGCTGCTGGAGGTGGCCGCCAACCTCTTCAGCCTCGTCGTGTTCGGATGCTTCACCTTCTATTATCTGCCCGACGACCTGCTCCACTTCACGACGATCCGGATCTTCCTGCCCTATTGCGCGGTGGGCGTGCTTGGCGTGCAGGTTCTCAACCGGCTGGAGGGGGTGCGGGGGGCGGCCTGGGCGGGCGGGCTGGCGTGGGCGGTCGCGGCGTGCGTGGTGCTGGCGGGCCCGTCCTAGTTCCTCCGCTTCATCCCCTTGCCCTGCTTGTGGTTGACATCTGGCTCCTTCGGCGCGGGCTTCGGCGTGGACTTGACTTCGACTTTGGCCGGCTCGGGCGTGGGTGCCACCTTCGCCGGTTCAGCAGCCACCGGCGGCGGGACGGGCGCCGCCTCCACCACGGCCGCGCCCGGCATCGGCCCCGGCGTCTTCCCGTTGGTCCAGACGAGGGACTGGTAGGTGTCGGAGACGGTGGGCGTCGGGTCTGCGGCTACCGGACCCGGAGCTTCGGTGAAGGTTTTTCCGCCGTCGGTGGACGTGAACGCGAGGACCGGTACGGGCGGCGCCCCGTTGGCGCCGGCGGCCGGCGCCTGCCAGACCACGACGGTGTTCCGACCGTCGGTGGCGGCAACGTGCTGAGCGTACTCACCGCCGGCCGCCCCACGGAGATCCGCGCTGTGTGTCCACGCACCGCTGCCATCCGCCAACAGCGAAACCGTGCCCGGACCGAATCCGCCGCCGCGCGCGAAGGCGAGGCCGCCAGTAACGAAGCCGATACCATTGGTGCCTACGTTTTCGCCCGGCCGGGGCTGCACCGTCCACGTGGCCCCCCTGTCGGACGACACCGCGAGCTGCGGGTTTTGCGGCGAGAAGTACCAGCCTTCGAGCGCCACCTTGCTGCCATCGGCCGAGAAGGCGCAGCCGCCCTGGAAGCCGCCGCCGGAGCCCGCGGCGCCCTCGGGGGCGATCCTCGTCTTCTCCGTCCAGCTCTGGCCCGCATCCGTGGACCAGTAGGCACGGCCGGCCGACGACACCGCCGCCAGCTCGTTCGCGGCGCCCCCGCAGATGACGAGCGATTCGGCGTCCATCCCGGCGGGGCGCGCGCCCACGTTCACCACCTTCGACCAAGTCTTTGCGCCATCACCGGACGTCCAGATCTCGTTGCGAGAATCTGCGAGGTAGAGGCGCCCCCCCGCATCCGACGCCAGGGTGTTGTACCAGATCGACAAGTCCTGCGGCACGGCGGCCACGGTGTCCCAGGTCTTGCCGTCGGCGCTCCGATAAAACTGCCCGCTGGGGTGGTACCAGGCGAGGAACGCTCCTTCCTCCTTGGGCGCCGGCGGCGGAGCGGGTACGGCGGGCGTGGCGTCGGCCTTTGGCGCAACGGGCTCGTCGCCCCCTCCGCACGCGAGGATGGAGAGGCCGAGCGCCAAGAACACGCCGGCGGAGCCGACACGGGGGAGGTGGAGCATGGACGATGAACGGAGCCGCATGGAAAAACCCCTCTCAAGTGGCGTGAAGAATCTCGCGAATACTCAGCTCCCGGCCGGTTGTCGCGAGCCACAAGTAACGACCCATCGCGAGCAAACCCACGCCGGGCTCACGAAACACGGCGATGATCTTACGCTCAGCGTCAAACATGCGTAGGGCTTCCTCCAGAGCCACGACGGTGAAACCGGCGATCTGGGCCACTGCGAGCCCCGGCACCTCGCCGCAACCCGGCGCGAACACGCGCCCCGCCCGCACCCGACCAGGGCCGCCCATGTCCGGCGAAACCCAGTCCCACTGGGCAAAACCGGCGGGCGGCGGGAGCAGTTCGGCCCCCTGCGCCATGCACTCCGTCGGCGCTTTGGTGTCCGGCAGGGTCCAGCGCTCGCGGTACGTGCACCGATCCGTCGGGTGGCCCGTGCTGTCGTAGGTGCTCAGCTCGATCGTGGAACCAAGCGCCATCGCCGCCACGTTCGCCCCCGTGCACGCGGAGCCCTTCAACGCGCCCGTTTCCGGGTCGAAAGCACGCAGGATCTCGGAGCTGTGGTTGGGGATGATCACCACCAACACGCCGTTTGCCGCGACAAGCGCCCGCGCCGGCTTGCATGCCACCGTCCAGAGCAGCTCACCCGCCTCGCTCCAGGCACGCAGCTTGCCGTCGGCGTGCGAAACGAATGCGGTCTCGCCAACGACGACCATCGCCGCCACATCGGAGGGGATCGCGAAGCGGTGTACCGGCCGGAGCGCAACGGCGAGCGGTTCCCTCAGGCCGTTCTCCCCAAGCTCGCCCCACTGGAAGATCGCGTCGATCAACGAGGAGAGCTCGGGCTCGGTGAGGGCGCCCGGCGCCGCATGGAGCCGGCGCTGGTAGGCGGAGGAAAGAGCCGCCCGCACGCTGGGTGAGAAGCGGTTCGTACGGTCGCGGAGCGTCGCAACCCAGGTGGCGCGATCCCACGGGGCGCAGGTGCCGCCGGAAACGGAGGCCACGCCGGCGCTGGAGCACTCGCCGGGGAGCGGGGCGTCGGACGTAACGGTCGCTGCGCAGTCGGCGTAGGCGCCCCACTCCGGCGGGTCGCCGGTGAAGCGGAGCGTGTCCGCGACCGCCGAGGCGGCATCGCAGGCCCATATCCCCAGCTTCACACCTCCGATCTCCACGTCCGCGAGGCGGAGCTCCCCCATCCCGTGCACCTCCGCGGCGGCGTACGCGCGGGCGATCCGGCCTCCCTTGATCGTGGCCGACGCGTTTGCGCGCACAACGATCCCCGCCGTCTCCGCGTCCAGACCCACGTTCTCAAGCTTCAGGCTGGCCTTGTCGTCCATCCAGATCCCCACCCTCGCACCCTGGACCTTCCAGT
Organism: Deltaproteobacteria bacterium; assembly: GCA_014191855.1. Classification (GTDB taxonomy): domain Bacteria; phylum Myxococcota_A; class UBA796; order UBA796; family SXON01; genus SXON01. The sequence continues at coordinate 61,574 of BJHF01000011.1, read as the reverse complement.
CGGCACCGGTGAGCTGAGCGCCATTGTCCGCCTTCACCGCCGTGTCCGTGCCGCCGCCCACGGAGAGATCGCGGAGCGACACCCGCGCATTCGCGAGCGCCTTGACGCCCAGGAGGCCGCCTTCGATCACGACGCCCCTCGCGACGAGGTTCGCCACCTTGTCCGCGGGGTAGATTGAAACCGAGAGTGCCGTCGAGCACCCCTCGAAGCGGCAGTCCCCCACGACCGCGTGGCCGGTACCGCGCACGTCGAGGCCCGCGTGCGTCCACGCTTCGCCCGGCAAAAGCGTGCCTTGAGGCTCCACGACCCAGGCGTCGGCAGCGGCGGTGAAGGCGCAACAGCGGAGCGTCGCATGCCCGGCGTCCTCCACGACAACACCGCTTCCCCAAGAAGGCGTGCCGTCGGACCGCGGGATGCGCTCGAAGCGCACGTTCTCGATCACGACGCGGGGGCTCAGCACCCGCAGCAGCGCGTCACGCGCGAAACCACGCAGAACGGCCCCTTCAACGCCGACGAGGGACAAGGGCTTATCGATCCGGAGCGTTTCCACGACGGGCGGTTCGTCGAGCCCGATCTCCAGGATGGACCCGGGCGCCGCGGCGGCGATGCGTTCGGAGAGTGAGAGCATGCCCAGGCAGTGTATCGAGGCGGGATGCGCCGCTCGGGCCGTACGACAAAGGGACCGGGCCGCGCGCATCCCCCAAAAGACCGATTCCCCCTGCCGGCCCCTTGGGCTACCCAAAGCACAATCCCGGCGGCCCTCGCATGCTCTGGCTCCTCCTCGCCTGCGAAACCGTCGACAAGGACACCGACGACACGGGCGACACCGCCGCCGGCACTGGCGAGTATGTCGTGGAATGGAGCACGGAACCCGCGCCGCCGGAGGCCGGCGGGATCACGACGATCGAAGCGCAGGTGCTCGGGCCTGACGGGCTACCCGTGCGCGACCTCATCTCGTTTCACGGCGCGTTCCTCCACACCTTCCTGATCCCCAAGGATCTTTCAGCCTTTGGCCACGCCCACCAAGAAGACGACGAGGAGGTGAGCGGCGAGGATCTGGACGCGGCGACGTTCCACGTACACGCGGAATTCCCGGTTGGCGGCGCCTACCTCGTCGACTTCGACTTCGCGAGGGGCAATGACTACCTCTCGTTCGTCGACTCCGCAGAGGTCGTCGGGGAGCCGATGCAGGGGGATGCGCCGGTCGAGAACGACGCGACATCGGTGGATGGCGAGGGGTTGACGGCCTCGATCGCCTGGTCCGCGGCTCCGATCGCCGGAGTGGAGGCCGTTTGGACGCTCCACCTCCTGGACGACGGGGGCGCCGACGTCACCGACATCGTGCAGTGGGGTGGTGCCGACGCCCACGTGGAGATGGTGGACTTCGCAGGCACGAGTTTCTACCACACGCACGCCTATTTTCCCGGCATGGCCGACTCGCCCCCCGGCCACGACATGCCCCACGTGTACCCGGGCCCGGACATTGAGTTCCACTACGTATTCCCGGCCGCCGGGCGCTACCGGATGTGGATCCAGTTCGCCCGCGAGTCCGTAGAGGAGGAGTTCACCCTGCCGTTCGACGTGCTGGTGGGGTAGGTCGGAACGCAGCCCGGAGTTGGCATGTGGCCGCTGTTCACCGCGATGGCGCTCGCGCCGATCATCGGCCTCGTGGCGTGGTGGGTATCCACGTTGGACCGCCTCGATCCCGAAGCGCTGGCGAAGGTGGGCGCGGCCCGCGGCTGGAGCGTACAACCAACCCGCGATGCCGACGAAGAGCGGGTGGAGCTTACGCCGCGCGATGCGGCATGGACGCTTCGTATGTCGCGACGCATCCCGCGCGGGGGGCAGCAGACGAAGGTGAGCCGGTCGGGAGGGCTGCGTACGGTGTGGCAGGCGGCGGTACCGAGCCCGAAGGGGGTCCTGGCGATTCGCCCTGGGGAAGCGCCGAAAGGCGCCCTCGCACCTTCGGGGGACAGTTTGGCGTGGTTGTTTGCGCGTGCGATCGAGGAGATGACCGGCGCGACGATGGAGGAGCTGGGCGGCCTGGACCAGCTTGCCCGCATCGAAACGGGAGATACACGGTTTGACGATGGCTTTGTCGCGGTGGGGACCAACCCCGAGTTCGGCGCTTTCCTGGCGACGGAGGCGCAGCGAAGTGCCGTGCAGGCCGCGTGTGCAACCGGAATGGCCGTGATCCTCTCCCCGGCGGGGATGCGACTCGCGATCGGCGGCAAAGCGTTGTCCGACGGTGCGAAGCTCGACGCGATCGTGGCGGCGGGGGAGCGGTTGAAGGCGGCTTGGGCGGGGGTGGCGTAGGCGGCGGCGCTCGGCGCGGTACATTCCCGCATGGCTGCCCCCGACTGGCGCGTTCGCCGCGCCGTAGCCGATGACCTCGGATCCCTCACCGTGCTCGGTCGCGCCAACCAGCTCGTCCACGCGCGCCTCGATACGCGGATTCCCGCCCTCGGCCACGATGAAGTCCGCCGGAGTTATCTCTCCTACTTGACGCACGGCTTCGTCGTGATCGCCGAGCACGAGGATGGCGAGGCCTTCGGCCTGCTCGCCGCCCGAATGCAGCATGAGCCTCCCCTCCTCCACATTTGCGACGCGTTCGTCGCCCGCAGCAAGCGACGCCAGGGAGTGCTCCGCGCCATGATCGCGCTCACGCTCCCCTGGGGCGAGCGCGCCGGCGCCACCGGAGTAACGGTAGACTGGCTGGCGATGAACCCCGTTTCATCGGAAGTTTGGGTGGAGCTGGGTTTTGCTCCGATCTTCGTGACGGCGCGGACTGGGTTGAAGGAGCTGCGGGCGAAGGTGGGAGGGTAGGCTCGATTCGCCGCCGACCCGGGCGGGCGCTCGCCCGACCACCGACGATTCGGCCTCATGCCCGAGGTCGAGTCACCGTAGATGGCCGACCCGGCGAGTCGAAGCGGGCTGTTTGTCCTCCGCAGCCGAGTGACCGATGGGGGCCGAGATAAGTCGGCGTTTGCTGGTGGACGATGAAGCCCCGCGCCGCGGCGCAGCGTCCAGGAACGCGGATGCCGCGGTAGTTTCGGCTGAACAGGGTGGCTCGACTCTTGCGCCCGGCCAACGAGGGGCTCTCGACTCGCGAAGAGCTCCTCCCGCCAGCGCGCTCGCTCTACGGGGTCCCGGCGCCCCCACCGAGGGACACCAGGGTGAACCCCGCCTTCGCGCACGCTTCCTCCACCTGAGCCACGGCTCCCTCCGTACACGACAGCAGCATCGTCACCTCAGGGTGCTCGGGCTCGCGCAGCGCGGTGCCGGGGAGCAGGTTGACCAGCTCTGCATAACGATGCGCTCCCGGCCGGACAAAGCCCCGAGGAACCTCGTTTGGACCGAGCCAGGCCCACTCGGGGTTCCGCCCGGCGCCAACGGCAGCGCGGCGCACGGGGTAGCCATTTGACATCGCATCCGCCGGACCGAACCGCGCCTCCAGCGCCAAGGACAGGCGCAGCGCCGTCCCGTCCAGGGAGGCCGGGCCGACGATCCCCACCGTCCACGTGGAGCGATCCACGCGTAAGCTCCCCAAGAACGACGAAAAATCCGCCGCCACGGGTTCTTCATGCTCGCACTCATCGTCCACGTACGAGACGCTCGGCTCGCCCGTCCGACCCGACGTGCGGTAGTCCAAACACAAGTGCCAATGCCCGTCCCCGTCGAACGGAACCAGTCCCCCCTCGGCCATCTCTTCCGCTCTTTCCCCCGTGATGCTCGGGAAGTACGGTCCGATACCCCAGATCATCGAGTGCGGGCTGTCAGGGAGGCTGGCCGCGACGTACCCGCCGTTCTGCTCCCGCACGAGCGCCAGGTAGGCCGCCGGGAGCCGCACGCCGAGCCGGGCTTCGGCGGACGCAACGGCCTCCGCCGTGAGCGGCGGCTGCAGGTAAGGGAGGTAGACGGGAACCTGCCAGATCCGTGGTGTTTCACCCATCCGCGCAACGTATCCCCACAGCGAACGGGGATAAGCGCCGCGCGATGATCATGGCCCTGCTCAGCCACGCCCTCGCCGACCCCATCTCCGGCTACGTCGACCTCCACATCCACCTCGCCGCCCACCTCACGGTGCCGGTGTACGGCGCGGGGCCCGAGGCGAAGGCGCCGTCGGGGCTGACCAACCTTCACGCGCTCGAACCCCAGATCTTCGCCGAGCAGCTCGCCGAGCCCGGGCCCACGATCCTCGTCAGCCTCGCGTACGCGAATCCGTTTGCGACGGTGTTCGAGAGCCGCCGCTCGATGCGCGCCCGGATGGACCGACAACTGGACTTCGTCGAGGCACTGTGTGCGCGCCATTCGGAGCGCTTCGGCTGGGCGAAGACGCCGGAAGAAGCGCGGTCGATCATCGCAAGCGGCCGCACCGCGATCGTACACGGGATCGAGGGGGCAACCAAGATCTTGTCCGGGGCCGAGGACGCAACGTACTGGGCGACGCGCGGCGTTGCGGTCATCACGCCCGTGCACCTCGCCGACAACGAGATCGGCGGCGCCTGGTGCCAGGAGGGGAGCTTACGCTGGTTGAACCTTCCTGGTTGCCAGCGAGAGTCGGACCCGGCAACACACGGGCTCACAGGGCAGGGGCCGGCCCGCGTTCGCGACCTCATCGACGCCGGCATCGTGGTCGATCTCGCGCACACGTCCGACGCTTCCTTTGCCGAGATCGTCCCGATCCTGCGTGAACGCGGCGTCGCGCCGGTCTATACCCACGTCACCGCCGACGCCGTTCGTCGTGACCCGACCGCGCTTTCGGACGCGCAGCTCGTGGAGATCACCCGGCTTGGCGGCCTCGTGGGGGTAACGGCGAACCTCGCGCACATGCGTCCCGACCCGGTGCCCCCCGGGCTGGCCGCGGAGCATTGTCCCGGGACCATCGACGACTTTCGCCTGCATTGGGATCACGTCGTCGCCCTTTCGCCAGGCGCTCCGGTTGCCTGGGGATCCGACTTCCAGGGCGGCGTAGACCACATCGGCCCGACGCACGGGCTCAAAGGCTGCTCCCCCGCGCCCTCGACAGCCGACACCTTCGACATCGAGGGCCTCGCCCACACCGGACTCGTGGAGCCGATGTTCGCGCACCTCGCGGCCGCCGGCTCCGACCGTGCGCCGCTCGACGCCTCCGCCGAGCGTTTTCTCACGATCTGGGAGCGAAGCCTGGCCGCCCGGGCGCCGTAGCCGGCCGACTACGCCCGCAGATGCGCCATGACGAGGCGAATGTCGTCGTAAGGCACGTTTCCGCCCAGCGCGTCGAAGATTGGCTTGAGGCGCTCGCCGCCCGTCGCCTCCGCCGCCACCCGGATCGCGTCGTAGTTCGCAGCGTTCACCCACGGCTCGATGCTCTCCGGAGCCTCCCGGGACACCCACTCCGCGAGGTACTGCTGCGTCGTGGATCGGGCGCGGTCGAGCGTGGCCGCCACCTCGTCCAGCGGCGCGCCCTGCGCGAACATCGCGAAGGCGGCAAGGCGGCTTTTGTTGGTTTCGTTGGGATCGCGCGGCGCGACCGGGGGCGCCGGCCTTCCCGCGCTGGCCCCGACGTTCAGCGGCACGTTCCGCTCCGCCGCCCAGGCGACGATCACCTCCAGGAACCGCTCACCGAGCTGCTCCAATTTCACGGCGCCAACGCCCTTGATCGTCGCCAGCGCGTCGATGGATCCTGGCCGCCGCTGCGCCATCTCGATGAGCGGCGCATCGCCGAAGATGACGTAGGGGGGCACGCCACGCTCGTCGGCGAGTTGCCGGCGCAGCAGCCGCAGCTCCTCGAACAACGCCTGCTCCTCGGGGTTGAGCGCAGCGCCCTTGTCGCGACGCCGCTTCTTGTCGGTGGCGACGAGCACCTCGGAGGGGCGCACCCGCAGCATCCGGACCGGCTGCGTGCCCTTCAGGATTGCGCTCGCAACACCGGTAAGCCGCAGCACCGGGTACTCGCCTTCGTCGCGGACGAGCGCGCCGATGTCCACGAGCTGGTCGATGAGCGAAACCAGCGTATCTTTGTCCACTTCCTTGAGCAGCCCGTAGGTGGAGAGCTGGTCGTGCCCGCGCTGGGTAACGCGCGCCTGAGCCGAGCCGCGCAGCACGTCGGCGACGTAGGCCGCGCCGTAAGGGTCTCGCAGGCGCGCAACGCAAGAGAGGATCTTGCGCGCAACGGTGGTGGAATCCGGGAATTCCTCGAGCTCCGCGTTGCAGACGTCGCAGGCGCCGCAGGGGGGCTCACAGGCCTGGCCGAAGTAGGCGGACAACGCCTGATGACGACAGCGGGCGCTCGCGGCGAAGCGCTGCATTTGGAACAGGAGGTCGCGTTGCGCGCGGAGCACCGCCGGCGCCGGCGGCACCTCCGCCTCCGCGGCGGAGCGCTCCATGAGCTGACTCCACTTCACGGCGTCCGAGGAAGAGTAGAGGAGCACACACTCCGCCGGCAGCCCGTCGCGACCAGCGCGCCCGGTCTCCTGCTGATACGCCTCGATCGACTTGGGCATCGATGCGTGGATGACCGCGCGAACATCCCCCCGGTCGATGCCCATGCCAAACGCCACAGTGGCCACGACGACGTCGAGTCGCTCCCCGAGGAACTCGTCCTGCACCCGCGAGCGGGTGTTTCCGTCGAGGCCGGCGTGGTAGGCGGCGGCCGAGAACCCTCGGGATACCAGCGTTTCCGCCATGGACTCCGTCTGTTTCCGCGAGATGCAGTACACGATGGCGGCCTCTCCGGGGTGGCGTCGGAGCACCGTCTCGACCTGCTCCTCCCCGTTTCCAATGCGCGGCAGCACGCGATAGCTAAGGTTTGGCCTATCAAAAATGCCGACGAGGATCGCCGGATCCACCATGTTGAGCTGCGCGGCGATGTCCTCGCGCACGCGGGGCGTGGCGGTTGCGGTGAAGGCGTGCACGGGAACGCCGGGCAGGGCATCCCGAAGCTCCGCAAGCCGCCGATACTCGGGCCGGAAGTCGTGACCCCACTGGCTGATGCAGTGCGCCTCGTCGATGGCGACGGCGGCGACGCGCTTCGAAGCCAGCCAGCCCAGGAACCCCTCGGAGAGCAGGCGCTCCGGAGAGACGTAGAGCAGCTTCACCTCACCACGGTCTACCGCGCGGCGCGTGTTCGCTGCGTCGTTCGGCGACACGGCCCCGTGCAGCGCGGCCGCCGGGTAGCCGGCCAGGACCAGGCCATCGACCTGATCTTTCATCAGCGCGATGAGCGGAGAGACCACCACTGTGAACGCGGGCTCGCCTGGACCACGCAGGAGCGGCGGTAGCTGGTAACAAAGCGACTTTCCGCCCCCCGTGGGCAGGACGACCAGCGAGTCGCGACCCGCGCATGCCGCCTCCACCGCTTCGGCTTGCAAGGGGCGGAGCGTGTCGAAGCCCCAGTAGCGGTTGAGGGCTTCGCGCATGGTGGCGGCGGCTAACGCGGCGAGGCCGCCCATCAGAGCGCCAACGTCGCCTCCGGACCCAGCGCCCGGAGGATGCTCCCATCTCCGGTGGCGAGCCGCCACTTACGATGCAGCGCGTGGGCCGAGATCAGGCGGTCGAACGGATCGCGCGTCCAGGTAAGGGACGCCGCGGCCAGAAACCAAGGCGACGCATGGATGTTGTCCACCCGCACGGTCGGGTGATCCCCCAAGGCGCCGAGGAAGTCGGGCCGGGTAGGGCGAAGCCGACCCGCCTCCACGAGGTACGCCAACTCCAGCACGGACGCGGGCGAAAGCGCGAACGGCCCGCCGCCCAGCGCCGCCGCGCGAGGGTGACGGGCTTCGAGCCAGATGAACGCATTCGTGTCGAGGAGGATCACGACGAGCCGAGGGTGAAGTTGCCCTCGGCGTCGAAGTTCCACTGCCCTTCGAGCAACGATTCGTCGACCGTGAACAGTGGTTCTCGCGCAGGCGCGGGCGCGTCGGGCCGGATCAACTCGAGCTTGAACGTTCGCCCGCGGCGCTCCACGAAGACGGCCTCGCCGGCCTCGGCGGCGTCGAGCAGGTCCGAGAAGTGCTTCCGCGCGGTCGTGGCGGTATGGCGGAGCATTTGTACAATGTACGTTTGTACACTGGCCCGGTCAAGGATGGCGAGCGCCTCACTCCACCGGATACGGCGTCAACGACAGGCCCTCCACCCACGGCGCGTTGATGTCCTCGCCGATCGTGTAGAGGCAGGACTCCACCTCGTCGGGGCACGCCACGCAGTACACGGCGAAATCCGCTGCGAATTCGCACACCGCCGTCGGCGTGTCCTCCAAGCCGAAGAGCGGTCCGAGGTTGCGCACATCCACGAGCGTGTCGACGTGGCCGTGGGTGATCGCAGACCCATCCGGAGTGAAGATGCCATCCAGCGTGAATTTATAGAGCTGGATGGTGGTCTTCTCCACGCCGGTGTCGCTGTACACGATCGCCAAGGAGTCGATGTACGTCGTGAAGTAGGGCTGCGCGGTGAAGTCCGAGGCCGGGAAGTCCCAGGTGTCGGTTTCATCCGTTTGAACCAGCACTCCGTCCTTGCGGGAGAGCACGCCACCGAGCAGCTCCAGCGTCGTCGCGTCTGCGTTCTGAACCATGAAGCCGAGCGGCGTGACCAGCTTGGTATCGTCGAACATCTCCAAGACCGCCGGCTCGGTGATCTCCGCGTCCGCCAAGGCGAACGAGTAGGTGCGCCCGATCAGCTCGTCGACGCCGACGGTGAGCGGCGAGCCGTCCGACGATGTCGTGAAGTGGGTTTCGTTGGTGACGCCGCACAGCTCCACGTGAACGGTGTACGCGGTGCTGGGCGATAGCCCGCCTTCGAGCACCACCATGTTGTTGCCGGCCTGCCACGTCGGCGTCATCCCGATGTCCGCCCCCGCGGGATCGAGCACCTGGATGAGCGCCGCCGACCCGTCGCCATCGAATGAGAGGGTTACCGGGCTGCGGTAGTACACGCCAACGCCGCCTTCCGCAGGATCAACCGTCGTGAGGGAGGCGGTGCAGGATGCGGTGTCGTCGAGCGATCCCGTCTCTCCCGTTCCGGCCGCGCCGCTCGTGTCCTTGGGCTCCCCCTCGAAGGGGCAGCCTCCGAGCATCACGGGCAACCACAGCGCAAAATGGGCGTACTTCAAGGTCATTTGGACTCCGCGGACACCGTGATCCACACGGTGTACCAGTAGAACATCGATCCGTCGTTCTCGTCCCAGTTGTGGGCCCGGATCGTGAGCGTGGAGAAGTCGACGGTGCCGGGGTAATCTTCCGGCTTCTTCGCGATCTTCCCTTCCCAGTACTCACGATTGGCCACCAGATCCCACTCCGCCCAGGGGTCCGCGCCGCCATCGCGATCATCCACCCCGTCGCTGTTGAGCAGCAGCTTCTGGGTGCCGGCGTAGTACACCTCGAGCTGCATGTCGGCGGCCGACCCGAAATCGTACGCATCCACCTCATAGGTGAGCGTCTGGGTGCCTTCGGGGATGCTGAAGGTGTACCAGTCGCTGTCCCCCCGGGTGCCGATCTCGGCGAAGATCGGCACGTTCGCCGCCATCACCTTTGCCGTTTCCAGGGTGTTGTTGGGCTCTCCCTCATCGTCCATCGCGACCGGATCCGCCGTGAGCGCGGGATCGTTGGACAAGAGCCCGTCGAGCAGGTGGTAGCTCACCGGCTCCTTCGTCGGCATCGCGATGAACCACCAGGGATAAGGCTCACCGAAGCCGCCTTGCGCCTCCGCCAGCGTGGCCAGATAATCGCCCGCCTTGTCGGCCTTGAACACGCTGAGCGGATCCGTGCTGTCGTGCCGGTCGGACTGTAGCACCGACTCGTCCTCTTCCGGCTGGTTCAACGTGTAGAACATGTCAGCCGAGGAGCCGCGGGAGGCGGCCTGAACGTCCACCTTCATCCACCCCGGCGCGGTGGTGGTGAACGTCAAATAGTCCACGTCCCCCTTGGTGTTCACCTCGCCGCAGGCGTAGGTGCTCAGCGGCACGTACAGCAGCTCGCTGAAGTCGTTGCTCGGGTCGTCGTCCTCCAGCTCTTCAAGCGTACACATCGGAATCACGATGGCGCCCGTGTCCTCCGCCGTGTCGGTGTCCCCCTCTCCCGAATCTTCCCCGCCGCTATCGTCGGTTCCGGTGGGCGGCTCCTCGTTCGGGTCGTCCTGCTCGTTCGGGAGCTGGAGGCAGCTCGCGCAGCCGGCAATCAGGAGGATCCACACCATCGCGCCACCATACCTCACGTTCCCGGTGATCGCCCACCGCCGCCCGGGTATGCTCGCGGCCGGAGAAACACATGGAGCGGACCCTGTTCGTGGCGCTGTTCGCGCTCGGCGCGTGCGACGGCAACGAGACCAACGTGAACCGGGTGTACCCCGACCTCGTGGTTACGCCGGCCTCCGTGGACTTCGGCGATGTCGCCGTGCTCTATTCCAGCGCCGCGCCGGTCCAGGTAATCAACGCCGGACTCGCTTCGCTGGAGATCACCTCCGTGTCGATCGCAGGCGCCGATGCCTCCCTCTTCGCCGTCGATAACGGCGGGCCTCTGTCGTTAGCCAAAGACGAATCAGCGGTGTTCTCCGTCACCTTCGCGCCCGACACCTACCTTCCGTTCGCCGCAGAATTGGTCATCGAGAGCAACGACGAGGAGCACCCCGATCTGCGCGTCCCGCTCACCGGAACCGGCGTCTACGCCCCAACCGCAGACATCGCGGTTACGCCCCAGGCCTTGGAATTCGGCACGGTGGATGTGGGGGAAACGGCGTACCAGGTGCTGGAGATCAGCAACGAGGGCGGCGCCACCCTTACGCTCGGAAACGCCGTGCAGCACGGCAGCGGCGCGTTCACGCTCCAGGGCGCAGATCCGAGCGGGTACTCGATCGCCCCGGGACAGAGCCAGCAGCTCATCTGGGCGTACACCCCCACGATCGCGGAGGGCGACAACGGCACCTACGTGATCGAGAGCAACGATCCCGACGAGCCCGAAATCACGGTGACGATCCTCGGAAACGGCGGGGGGGACTTTGTGTATCCGGAGGCGGTCATCAACTGCGATGAGACCATCGAGCCGCGGCAGGTCGTCGTGCTCGACGGCAGCGGCAGCACCGACCCCGAAGGCAAGGACCTGAGCTTCAACTGGACGCTGGACGGCACGCCCGTCGGCTCAGACGTGGACGAGATCATCGACGACACCCTGCCGATCGCGCACTTTACGACCGATGTAGCAGGCGAGTACACGGTGGGCCTCGTGGTCACGAACACCGATGGCGTCTCCTCGGCCAAACGAAGCTGCAAGATGGACGCCATCCCCACGGAGCAGCTCCACGTCGAGCTCTCGTGGAGCACCAACTCCGCCGATCTCGACCTGCACCTCGTGATGGTGGACGAGGTGGCCACCTGCGAAGACGGTCTCGACAACGACCTCGATGGCTTCGTGGATTGCGACGCCGTCAGCGCCGAGGACGACGGCCCCTGCGCCTCCGATCCCGAGTGCAAGGGGGGCGTGAGCCAGGGGCTGTTCTCCCTGCCGAACGACTGCAACTACTGCAGCGGCACGAACGACTGGGGCGTGCTGCTCGATGGCGCGGACAACCCTTCCCTCGATATCGACGATCGCTCGGGGTACGGGCCCGAGAACACCAACATCGACGTGCCGGTGGATGGCACCTATCGCGTGCTGATCCACTACTTCGACGACCACGGGGACGGGGACACCGTCGCGATCGTGCGCGTGTACGCCATGGGCCACATCATCGGCGAGCGTACGCTCACGATGTCGCTCAACACGGTTTGGGAGGTGGGCCAGGTGAACTGGTCCGGGTCAGGCAGCACGCCCAGCGGCACCTTCGGCGTTACCGATATCTACCATCTGAACGTCGTTTCCGACGCGGATGGGAACCCGGTGCTGGATGCTTCGGGGCACACGAAGTCCGGGCCTTACGACTGTTTTGGGGAGTGAGGGGCCGCCGTGCTCTTCCTCCTCCTGATCGCCGGCGCCATCCTCTGGTGGTTCCTCAGCAGCCGCACGCTCTTCAAGCTCTCGATCCGCAAGGGCGAGGTGCTCGTCGTGAATGGGCGCGTCCCCATTCGTTTCTTGCAGGACGTTCGTGACGTGGTTCGCGACGAGAACCTCGAAGGCGGCTCCGTTTCGGCCGTCGCGCGGGACCACGGCGCCGGCCTGAGCTTCTCGGGCATCCCCGAGGGCCCCCAGCAACGCATGCGCAATTCGTTTCGGCTGTACCCCATCGCCGAAGTGCGGCATGCCCCGCCGATCGCCCGCCCATCGATCGGCCAGATGTTGGGGATTGCCTGGTTGGCGTGGCTGATCGAGGGCCGGTTCCGCCGCTGACCGGCCCGAGTTCGGATCGTCCAAGGCGCGCTCCGCCGCCGTTGACATGGCGTGACGTCCAGATTACGGCGCGCCCCCTTCGGGGGGCCTCCCTCCCGGCGCTCTTTGCAGTTCACCCGTGAAGGTCCGCTGATGATCGATCCGAGCATCTGGCGACAACTGGCGCCCGCGATGGCGCTGGTCAGCACGATGACGGGGTTCATCCTCGCCTCTGCGCTGCTCGGCACCTGGCTGGATCACCAGCTCGGCACCGACTCGATCTTCACCGGCGGGCTCACCCTCCTCGGCCTCATCGCCGGAGCGGTGTACCTAGCAAAAGGCGTTCGCCGCACTGAACCCCATGATCCCTCCCCACCTGCTGCTCCGTGATGCCGCCCTGCTCTCCGTCGGAATGACGGCGGGCGCGATCGTGCTCGCGCCGAGCGTGGCCATCGCCTTCGGTTTGGGTGCAACGGCGGGCCTGCTGAACTTTGGACTGTGGCTGATCGCGGGCCACACGATGATGAAAGAGAGCGCCGCTCGGTCGTTTCTGCCGCTCAAGCTCTTCGCCGCGATCGGCATGGTGTGGGCCCTGCAGCGCTGGGTGCCCGGCGCGCCTGCGTTCATCGGCTTCGCAGTGCCGTTCATCGCGGTGCTCCTCCGCGCCTTGTTTCGCCTCCCTTCGTTCGTGAGGGCACGATGATTACGCAGCTCCTCGCAGGCTTTGCCTCGCACGCGCTCACCCCGATGGTCAGCGGGTTCACCTGGTACCACTTCATCCCGTTCATCGGCGATGGTTCGCTGGGCAAGGCGTTGCATCTGCAGAACACGCACGATGCCTGGGCGGCGGTGGCCACGTGGGCCTCGGTGATCGTGATCCTGCTGCTCGCGCTCGTCGCTCGCGCGGGCCTCACACGGGCGCTTGCCAAGGAGGGCCCTGAGAAGTTCATCCCTGACTCGGGCTTCACTGTCCGCAACGCCCTGGAGATCTTCGTCGAAGGCTTCTATGGCCTCGTGGAAGGGGTGCTCGGCGAGAAAGAAGCCAAGCTGTTCTTCCCGCTCTCCGGTGCCTTGTTCCTCTACATCGTCACAATGAACCTGCTCGGGCTCATCCCCGGCAACCTCCCGGCCACCGACAACTTCTCCAGCAACCTGGCGATGTCGTTGTGTGTGTTCGTGGTGTTCAACTATGCCGGGCTCACGCGAAACGGTTTCGCGTACATCAAGCACCTGTGGGGTCCGATCTTCCTGATCGGCTTCCTGCTCTTCCCTATCGAGCTCTTCGGCCTGTGCTTGCGGCCGTTCTCGCTCACGGTTCGTCTCACCGCCAACATGTACGCCGACCACCTCGTGGCCGGCGCAGTTCGCGACGTGGCGGGCGATCTCGTGGGCACCATCGGCCAGGTGTTGGCCCCCGTTCCCTTCTACGGCCTCGGCGCCTTCGTCTGCATGTTGCAGGCGTTCGTCTACAGCCTATTGACCACTGTGTACGTGAGCTTGTCAACCGCTGACATGTCTCACGGTCACGACGATCACGATCACAAAGATCATCATCACCCGGAGCACGCATGAAGCCCATTCTCTCTTCCTCCCTGCGCGTGGCCGCGCTCTTCGTCCTCTCCACCGGCGTTGCCCTCGCGGAAGATGGCGGCGGCGCGGCGAGCTGGGCGCCCATCGGCGCCGGCCTCGCGATCGGCCTCGCCGTTCTCGGTGGCGGCCTCGGCCAAGGCAAAACCGCTTCGGCGGCCCTCGAAGGCATGGCCCGCAACCCCCAAGCGGCCGGTAGCCTCCTCACCCCGATGATCATCGGCCTGGCGCTGATCGAGTCGCTGGTGCTCCTCGGCTTCATCATCGCGAACGGCCTCGCGAAGTAAGCACGGCGGGCCTTCGGGCCGCGTTCGTGAGCCACACCGCCTCGCCCGGGATTCCGGGCGGGGTTGGTGTGTTTTTGGGGGTCGCCGGCGGGCGAAACGCGCGGCCACGTCTCCTTCCCCAGGCGGGCCCTGCGGCGTTTCGCGGCGCCGCCGCGGGGCCTACATCAGCTCGAAGCCCCGCACCTTCACGGCGCCCTTCACCAGCTCCGTGCGGCAGCCGAGCCGGTAGGTCGTCGGGAAGTTGTTCTCCTTCAGGGTGGCGCGCTCCCGAGCCGTCTGCTCCGTGAGGTTGTCGCCGCCTTCGAGAACTTCAACCCGGCAGGTGCCGCAGTTGGCCTCTGAGCAGCCCGTCGCGAGCGGACGCTTCAACCGCGTGCCCGCGCTCACGATGGTGCTGCCCACGAACGCTTCGGTCACCTGCTCGGTGCCATCCGGTCCGACGAGCGTGAGCTGCACCTTCGGGATCTCTTCTTGAACGGTCGCCTTGGCGTCGATTCCGAACAGGGCTTTGAGGCGACGGCGAATGCCGAAGGGCGTAGGCATGAAGGCTCCGGGTCGCGCGCCGATTAGCGCAGGAACCGGGACAACGCGAGCAACGTGAGCGCCGCAGCCGCGCCCCGCGTGAGCCAGCGCACCACGTCGCCGCTCTCGGAGTTGTCGGTGATCCGGTTCCCGTAGGTCGCGCCGAGCGCCATTCCCCCCAGCAAACCGCCGATATGCGCGCCGTTGTCGATGAACGGCAGGATGAAGCCGAGGGCGAGGTTTCCGACCACCCAGGGCCAGAGGAGCGTGCCGAACCAGCGACGCGTGTGCGGATGCAGCTTCCCGCCCCAGCGCCAGCCGAACGCCACCATCGCGCCCAGCAGGCCAAACGCCCCGCCGCTCGCGCCAACCGTGAGCTCTCCGCCTGCCAGCCACGATCCCACACCGCCGCAGGCCGAGGAGACGAAGAAGAGCAGCCACACCCGACCGGGGCCGTACACCGCCTCCAGCACCTCGCCCACGGCCCAGATGGCAGAGACGTTCATCAGCAGATGGCCCAGGTTCCAATGCAACATCCCGTACTCGAACAGGCGATCCCACTCCCCGTGCCGGGCGAGGTCGCGCGTGCGGGCGCCGAGCGCCTTCAGCAGCTCCGGCGAGCGGTTCCAGCCGACGACGCGCCAGACCGCCTGCCCTCCCAGAAAATCCTCCACGCACGACCACAAGTACGTCGCCGATAGCAGCGCACACAACGCCTGCGTGCCGCGCGGGCGGTCCCGGAGGTAGTAGTCGAGCCGCTTCTCGGCCCGCTCCCAGCTCCGCTCGGTTTTTGAGTCGGGGGGGCTCACCACGACCTTCCCGAACGCCCGGGCGGGTGGCCGGCGCCCCATTCTCCTCCCCCCGCCACGCGGGGGGAGGTGGCCGCAGGCCGGAGGGGGGTCACCACGCCACCTCATAGATCACGGCCGTCTCCAACGCGCGCCCGTTGAGCCCAAACGGCAACACACCGAGCGTTTCGGCGTACAAGCCAATGTTATCGCGCACGTCCACCACGCGCAGCGGCACGCCGCCCGAGGCCTCCAGCACCTCCAAGGGCTGCCACGAGCCGGGCACCGCGCCGCCGGAGTTCCCCAGCACGATCACGCGGCTCCCAGCGGGGATGGCGCGTACGTCGGTCGCCCGCGTCCATCCCGCGGCTTCGAGCGTCGCGCGGCCCGACCACTCCCCAAGGAAATACCCCGGCTTCGTTGCTTCGGGCGACGCCAGCGCGTTCGCCGCGGCGGTCTCCCCGGCCGCGCAGAACTGCCAATCGGCGAGCGCCAGCGCGAAGGCGAGCAGGCCGGCGAGGCTGCTCACGAGGAGCTGCACACGCTTGCCCGCGTTCACGTCTTCCGCCGAACGCGCCAGGAGGATCGCCAGCGGCGTGGCCGCAGGAAGGAGGTACCGCGCGCTCGCGAAGTTGTGCAGCGCCATGACGCCCACGAACGTGACGACAACGGCGCCGCCGAGCAACAGGCTGTCGTCGCGGTCCCCCTTGCGCCGGCGCATGGGCGAGGCAAACAAACCCGCGGCCGACCTGGAAAACGCCATGCCCCCGAGCGTCGCGCACACGAGCAGGAACACGACGCCGCTCACCTCGAGGTGGCCCGGGCGGGCCCACGCTAGCGTCGCCACGGCGAGGCCGAGGCCCACGGCGGCGTGGACCGGGCGCGTGAGCAGGAGCGAGGGCACCGCGGGCAAGAGCGCGCCCCGCGCCAACGCGCCGAGCACCCGCCCGGCGAGCGGGCCTCGCGGGATGAGGTCGCGCGTGCCCCACACCACGGCGGGGTGCCACTGCCCATACTGGGCGTACAACCACGCTTCGGTGCCGCCCACGATCGCAAGCGCAGGTGCCCAGAAGGCTGGCGCGAAGCCCGACCGCACGCTGTGGAGCGCGAACACGACGGCCAGCGCGGCCGCCGGGTACTTGGTCTCGACGGCCAGCCCGAACGCCACGCCGGCGGCGAGCATCCAGCGGGCACGCCGATCCGTCAGCCCCTCGCGAAACGCCGCCAATGAGGCGGTAAAGAGCGCAACGTAGGGCAGGTCGATCATCACGCTGTCTTGCAGCCCGAGCACCACCGTCGTGGAGCCGAGCCAGGCCACGGCCGCGACCTCCGGGTGGTGGCAGGTGCGGCGGATCCAGAGGGCGCTTGCGGCCGCCCAGAGCGCCACCCACGGCAATGCGGCGAGCCGCATCAGGGGGAGGGCGCCGAGCGGACTGAGCAGGTGCATCCACCACAAGTGGAGCGGCGGGTGCGCGAACAGGAAGCCGTCGCCGCCCGGCCACGCCCGCGCCCAGCCATACGGGTCGCCGAAGCTTAGCGAACGCCCGAGCCACAGGTAGCTCTCTTCGTCGATCGCGAGCGGCTTCGGGATGGCGACCGCGGACAGCGCCACGGCCGCGCCGACCATCCACCACGGAATGGCCGGTGGGCCGGCTTGGGCTTCGCCCGCGTGGTTCAACCGCTCAGGCCCACGAAGCGGGCGAACTGGCGGTAGCTGGCCTCAAGCAGGTCGATGCTGCAATACTCGTCGGCCTGGTGGGCCTGTGCGGCGAGGCCGGGGCCGAGGTTCACCGCGTCGATGCCGGCCTGGGAGAGCCGCGCCACGTCCGTCCAGGCCTGCTTCGCCGCCACCGCGTTCCCATTCTCGGCCAGGAAGCGCCGGAGGAGCCGGTTTTCGAGGACCACGCGGCCCGAAGGCGCCACTTCCACGAATGAGACGTCGGGCGGGTTCAACGGGCAGGACTCGGCGCAAAAACGACGCACCTCCTCCATCGCGCTCTCGTCGGAGCGGCCCGGGGCGAAGCGGTAGTTCAGGTTCAAGCTGAACCGGTCGGGGATGACATTCCGCGTGTTGCCGCCGCTCGCCAGGGTGGCGCTCAGCACCTCGCGAAACAGATGCCCGTCGCAAACGACGTCGTTGGGGGCGCGGGCGGCGAGCGCGGCGAGCAGCGGGGCGGCGGCGTGGATGGCGTTGGCGCCCTGCCAGGGGCGGGCGGAGTGGGCCGCCTTCCCGCCGAACGCGACGGTTGCGTGCAGGGTGCCGAGGCAGCCTACCTGCACGACGTTGTCGCTCGGCTCCAGGCAAAATGCGAGCTCAGCCCTCCGCAACCACGGTGTCTGCTCGAGTGTGGGCCCCAGGCCGCTCTCCGCCCACGGCCCCTCTTCTTTGTCGTAGAAGACAAACCCGAGGTCGACGTTGAGGTCGCGACCGTCGCCGACTGCGCGCGACAGCTCCAGCATCACGGCGAGGCCGCCCTTCATGTCGCTGGCACCGAGGCCGTAGAGCCGATCGCCCTCGATCCGAACGCCGCCGTCCGTGGCTTTGGGCGGCACCGTGTCGGTGTGGCCGACGAGCAGCACGAGGGGACGTCCAGCGCGCGCCACGGTTCGCGCGAGGATGGTGTTTCCGACCCGGGAAACGGCGAGCGGGGTATCGCGCAGGATCGCGGCGATGCGCTCGGCGCAGTCGGCTTCGTTGCCCGTTACGCTCGCGATGCGGCAGAGCTCAACGGTGCGGCGGGTGAGGATCGCGTTCATCTCAAACGCTCACCCCAAAGTCGCGCAACGCCGCGTTCAACGACACCTTCTTGTCCGTCGAGGCCTGCCGCTGCCCGATGATCAACGCGCACGGCACGCCGAACTCTCCGGCGGGGAACCTCTTGTTCCGCACGCCGGGGATCACCACGCTGCGCGCCGGAACGCGGCCCACATGCCGCACCACCTCCGGCCCCGTGACGTCGAGGATCGCCGTTGACGACGTCAGCACCACGTTCGCGCCAAGCACGGCTTCTTCCTCCACGATCACCCCCTCCACCACGATGCAGCGGCTGCCGATGAACGCTCCATCCTCGATGATCACCGGCCGCGCGCTCGCCGGCTCCAGCACCCCGCCGATCCCCACGCCGCCGCTCAGGTGCACATTCCGCCCAATTTGTGCGCAGCTTCCGACGGTCGCCCAGGTGTCTACCATCGTTCCTGCGCCCACCCAGGCCCCGATGTTCACGTACCCGGGCATCACGATGGCGCCGCGCTCCACGAAGGCGCCGTATCGCACGGTTCCCGGCGGCACGACGCGCACGCCCGCAGCTTCGAGGCCCTTTTTCAGCGGGATCTTGTCGTAGAACTCAAAGGGGCCCAGCTCCATCACCTCCATCGGGGAGATGCGGAAGAAGCCGAGGATCGCCTGCTTCACCCAGGCGTGAACGATCCACTCCCCATCCACCTTTTCGGCGACACGAAGCTCGCCGCGGTCGAGCCGCGCCACGGCCTCGCGGATCGCGTCGGCTTCGCCGGCCAACACCCGCGCGGCCAGGTCGGAAACGGTCTCGGTTGACATGGCGCGGGCTTATCCGGAGCGGACCCGGGGGGATAGCTTCGCGCATGGCCGCCACCGCGTTCATCCTCGCCGCGGGGCTCGGCACCCGGCTCCGCCCGCTCACCCTGCGCACGCCGAAGCCGCTCTTGCCGATCCACGGGCGCCCGATGTTGGACATCGTGCTCGATCACGTGCGCGCCCACGGTCACGACGAGGTGGTGGTCAACGCGTTCTGGCTCGCCGATCAGGTCGTGGAGTGGGCCGTCGGAAAGGCAGGCGTCACCGTCATCGTAGAGGCGCCCACGATCCTCGGCACCGGCGGCGGGCTTCGCAATGCCCGACACGTCCTCGCCGAGCGCTTCTGCGTCGTGAACGGGGACATCCTGAGCGATGTGGATCTTACGGCGCTGTTCCGCGAGCCCGCGCCGGCGGTGATGGCGGTCCGGCGGCAGATCACCCCGGTACACACAGGCGTTTCCCTCGAGGGCGGCGTCGTCAAGGGCATCGACCGGGTGGTCGGCGTCGGCGACCCCAGCCTGCACTTCACCGGAATCCACGTGCTCGACCGCGCGGTGCTCGACCTCGTACCGGCCGCCGGCGAGGCCTGCATCATTCGCACCGCCTACAAAGCACTCATCCCCGAAGGCAAGGTTCGTGGCCTCGTTCACCCCGGGAGCTGGGTCGACATCGGCACGCTCGACGAGTACGCGCGCGTGGGGGCGTAAGCAACGACGATGGCCGCCTCCGCCCCCCCTTCGATCCCCGTGCCCACCGGCGCCTGGCGCTTCTTCCCCGCGGTTGCGGCGCTCCGTGGCTATTCGGTGGAGGACCTGCGCTTCGACTTCGTGGCCGGCCTCACCGTAGCCGCCGTCGCGGTTCCACAAGCCATGGCCTATGCGATGGCAGCCGGGATCGACCCGGTGTACGGTCTCTATTCGGCGATCGTGGTCACGTTCGTCGGCTCGATGTTCGATTCCAGCCGGCAGCTCATCAACGGCCCCACGAACGCGACGAGCATCGCGATCCTGAGCGCCACCGGGGCGATCGCGGCCGACGACAAGCTCTCCGCCGTCATCCTGCTGGGCTTCCTGATCGGCGCGATCCAGCTTCTCATCACCATCCTGCGCCTGGGCGACCTCACCCGGTACATCAGCCACAGCGTGATCGTCGGATTCACCGCCGGCGCCGCCCTGTTGTTGATGCTCGACCAGACCAAGAACCTGCTTGGCCAGAAGATGGTGAGCGATCCGCACGACCATTTCCTCGTGCGGTTCTGGGAGTCGCTCACGCAGGGGGGCCCCGTGCACGGCGCCACCTTGGCCATCGGGCTCCTGAGCATCGCGCTGGCGATCGGGCTCCGCTGGCTCAAGCTGCGCCAGAAGTTGGTATTATTCCCTGATTTTCTCGTGATCGTGCTGGCCATGGCCGTCGTGACCGGCATCTTCGCCCTGGACAAGGCCGGGGTGCGGGTGGTGGGCGAGATCCCAGCCAAACTCCCGTCGTTTGCGCTGCCAAGCTTCGACCTGGCGCGGATGCAGGAGCTGTCTACCAGCGCCTTCGCCATCGCGCTGCTCGGTTTGTTGGAGGCGCTCGCCATGGCCAAGGGCATCGCCGCGCGCACCGGTCAACGGCTCGACCTGAATCAGCAGTGTTTGTCCGAGGGGCTGGCCAATCTCACCGGCAGCTTCTTCCAGTGTTTGCCGGGTAGCGGCTCGCTCACGCGCTCGGCAATTAACCAGCAGGCGGGAGCCCGCTCCCAGTGGGCAGCGGCATGGTCGGCGCTCGCCGTCGCGCTCATCATGGTGTGTTTCGCCCCTTACGCCCGCTACATTCCGCGCGCGGCGCTAGCCGGCCTGCTCATTGTCGCGGCCTGGCGGATGGTCGACCGGGAGGCGCTGCTCTACAGCGTGCGCGCCACGCGCTTCGACGCGATCATCATCGGTTCGACTGCCTTCGCCGCCGTGTTCATCTCCGTCGAATTCTGTATCTTGATCGGGGTGATCCTCTCGTTCCTCCTCGCCGTCCCCCGCGCCGGTCGCATGCTGCTCTCCGAGTTCGTCGTGGCCAACGACCAGGGGCACGTGCACGAGCGCTTCAAAAACGACGAGCCCGACCCTCAGCTCCTGATCTTCGGTCTTGAAGGCGAGATGTTTTTCGGTGCCGGTCCGGCCCTGGAGGCGCACCTCGACGAGATGGAGGAACGGCTGACGGAAACGACGCGCGTCCTCGTGCTCCGCGTGAAGCGCGCTCGCAACCCGGATGCCGTCGGCACCCACATGATCGATGGGTTCGTGCGCCGGGTGCACGCCCGGGGGGTACACGTGCTCCTCTGCGGGGTGCGAGACGAGCTTCATCGGGTGTTTTTGAAGACGGGGCTGGTCGCGCTCATCCACCCCGACCACGTGTTCCGGGAGCAGGCAGTACGCCAGACCAGCACCGCAGAAGCCGTGCTCTACGCGAAGAAGCTGTTGGCAAGC
The DNA here is from genome assembly GCA_014191855.1 of Deltaproteobacteria bacterium. Lineage (GTDB taxonomy): Bacteria > Myxococcota_A > UBA796 > UBA796 > SXON01 > SXON01. The sequence continues at coordinate 40,106 of BJHF01000011.1, read as the reverse complement.
GATCCGTAGGCGCAGATCGGGCGTAGGATCGTCGTGATGGAGGAGCTGGACCCCTCGTTCCCCGCCCCGGCGCGCAGGCGTTTTGCGCTGAAGCGCCTACTTGCATCCGGCGGAATGGGGCGGGTGTGGCTCGCGCTCGACCGAGAGTGGGAGAGCCTCGTTGCGGTGAAGACCGCGAACTTCCGGTCTGCGGAGGCCGCGGTGCGGATGCGCGCCGAGTTCCGCTCCTTCGCCCGGGTGCACCATGAGAACGTCGTGCGGCTGTACGAGCTGGTTGGCGACGATCAGTCGTGCTGCTACAGCATGGAATACGTGGACGGCGAGAACTTTGTCCGCCATGTACGCGGCACACTGCAAGACGGTCAGCCGCTCGACGGGCCCGGGCAGGCCCGGCTCCTGCGCGCCACGTGGCAGCTCGTGGAGGGCGTCGAGGCGATCCACGCGGCGAAGATCCTGCACCGCGATCTGAAGCCCGACAACGTGCTGGTAGACGGGCGCGGGCGCGTCGTGATCGTGGACCCTGGCATCGCGGCCCGTCTCCCTGGCGCGCACGACACCGCACCGGACACGGTGATCGGCACCATGGCGTACATGGCGCCCGAGCAGGCCAGCGGCGCGCCACAGGGGCCGGGAACCGACTGGTACGCAGTCGGCGTTGTGCTGGCGGAAGCGTGCGTCGGTACGCCGCCGTTCACCGGCTCGCCGCTCAGCGTGCTCAATGCCAAACACAGCGGGACTCCGCCGGCGCTCACCGGGATCGGGGAGCCGTGGCGCGGCGCGATCACCGCGTTGTTGCACAAGGATCCGGCCGCGCGCGGCGATGGCGTTGCGGTCTTGCGCGCGCTGGCCGCCGCCGTGGTGGATACCCGCAGCCGGCTCACGCGTTCGCTCCCGTTCGTTGGGCGAGACAGCGAGCTTGGCCGGCTCACCCGCGCTTGGGAGCGGGCCGACGCAGGCCGGGTGGTGTTGATCGTCGGCGCCTCCGGAAGCGGGAAGTCGCGGCTCGTGGAGGAGTGGACGTCGAGCCTCCGGGGCGCCCTCGGCGCGCGGGTGTTCGCCGGTCGCTGCGACCCACGGGAGTCGGTGCCCTTTCGCGGGCTCGATGCCCTGGAAGACCAGCTCACGCCGCACGGTCCCGGCCGGCTGCGCCTCACCGCCACCACACCTACGGTCGACCCCATCCCCAGCCGTGAAGCTCGCGAACGCGCCTTCGCCGCGCTCCGTGATCGCCTCCTCGACGAAGCGCGGCGGCGCCCGGTCGTCGTCTGGATCGACGACGCGCAGTGGGCCGGGCCCGACACACTCGCGCTCCTCGTTGACCTCGCGCGCCCGCCGCTGCCGGCCGGCCTGCTCTTCGTGGTCACCGCTCGCGCAGACGTAGAACTGCCGGCGGAGATCGTGGCGCTTCGCCTCTCTCTCGGGGCGCTCGGCGAGAGTGACGCGCGCAAGGTCGCAGCCACGGCGGGGTCGCCCGAGCTCGCTGGCCAGATCGCAGCGGCGTCGGCGGGCGATCCGCTGTTGCTGAGCGAGCTCTGCCGCGCCGCGGCGCGAGGCGGCCTGCCCGTCGGCGGCGATGTGCGCGCGGTGATCGCAGCGAGGCTCACCGAGCTGCCGCCGGACGCGCGGCGCGTATTCGAGATGATCGCCGTCGCCGGCGCGCCGCTCTCCACCCCGATCCTGCGGCGAGCGCCAGTGAGCGACCCGCTCGCCAGCTTGTCGATCCTCCTCGCCGAACGCCTCGTTCGGGTGGATCCCTCCCCCACCGGCGTGCAGGTGCTCCCCACCCACGACAGCCTCGCCGAGGCCTGCCTCGCCGCGCTCGACCCCCTCTCCCGTGAAGACCGCCACCGCGCCGTCGCCGCCGCCCTCGAAGCCGCGGCCGACCCCCGCTCAGAGCTGGTCGCGACGCACCTGGAGCTGGGCGGCCAGCCCCACGCGGCGGCGCGCTCCTTCCTCCGCGCCGCACGCGCCGCCGCGCGCGCTTTCGCCTATCGTGCCGCAACTCTGGCCTATGAGCGAGCTTTTCGCCTCGATCCCACGCTCGCCGACCGCGAAGCGCGTGTCGGGCAGGCCGAGATCCTCGCCGCGCTCGGTCTGCGCCACCGCGCCGCCGAGGCGTACCTGGCCGCCGAGGGGGCCCAAGCGTGCGCCCCGCTGCGGGTGCGCGCCGCCGAGCAATACCTGCTCTCCTCTCGCATCCAGGCCGGTGCCCCGCTCCTGGCCGGCGTGCTCGCGGCGCAGTCCATCCCGAGCAAAGAGCCCGGTGTAAGCCTCCTGCTCTCGATCGCGTGGGCGCACGTGCGCCTCGCCGCCGGGTGGTTGCCGAAGGCGACGACGGCCGACGAGCTCCACGTGCTCTGGGTGGCGGCCGCCTCGTTGTCGCCCTTTCAACCCCTGCTCTCGCACTGGTACGGCGCGCTCTACGCGCTGCGGGCCCGTGCCGCCGCCGACCCGTCAGCCCTCGCACGCGCCGCCTCGCTGGAAGCCATCCTGCTCGCGCGCTTCCGCGGCACGTGGTTCGGGCGATTCGCTCCCGAGCGCGCCCAGGACGCGCTCCGCCTCGCGCGGCTCTCCCCGCACCCCGGCGACCTCGCTTACGCCTACGTTGCCGAGGCGGCCGTGCACTGGTCGGTGTGCAACGCCGTGGAGGCCATCGCTGCGGGAGAGGAGGCGCTTCGCCGCTACGACTCGGTCGTTTCGCCAACCGCGCACTGGGAGGCCAACGTCGCGCGCTTGTGGTTGTTCGCGGTGTACCTGCTGGACGAACAACACGACAAGCTCATGGCCATGGCGGATCTGGTGGAGCGGGACGCGGCGGAGCGCGAGGACACCTGGGCGTTGGACGCCGGGATGTTCTGGGCCACCGCGCGCACCCACCTCCTCCGCGGGCGCCCGGAGCGCGCCGCGGCGGCCGTGAACGCGGTGCTTGCGCGTAGCGAGAGTGGCGGCCACAACGTGGGAGAGATCCTCGCGGACATGTGCCAGGCGGATGTGGCGTTGTCGGCGGGAGATTTTGGTGGGGCCTGGGCGGCGGTGCTGCGCGGTCTCCCGCGGCGCGCACGCCACCAAGCAGAGATCATCCCCGCGATCGGGTCGGACTACTACTTCCGGCGCGCTACCATCGCGGCGGCGGTGGCGGCCGGGCGAGGCGACCTCCCGGCGGCGACGCGCACCCAGGCGGCCGGATACGCACGCGACGACATCGGCCGGATCCGGAGGTCGGGGGCAGTGTATGCCCGGGAGCTCTCGGACCTGACCGCGCTCCACGGGCGCGTGGTGCGCGGGGATGTGGCCGGGGTCGGCGACGAGCTGGAGCGCCTCGCAGCCGCCTTCGAGAAGAGCCGCCACCGCTTCTGGGCTCACGCGGCACGAGCGCTGGCCATGGGGGCCGAAGGTGTCCGCGACTCCGCGTGGCAAGCGGGGTTGTACGTCGATATTTACCTGCCGGGGGTGGTGGTGGCTCCGGGAGCTACCCCCGTTTCCTCGCGATGAAGGCGAGGGTTACGGTGGGGGGGCGGGCGGGTGCGGACGCCCCCTCGATGTCGGACATCGGCCGACACGGGGGTCGGCCGCTACGGTTCCCTCCTGGCTGCGTACTCGTGCCGGCGGCCCCCCGTGTCCGCCCGTACGCGACATTCCCCGCGTTCCGCTTCACGAAGCGCTGCGCCAGCCCCGCCCAATAGGCCTCCACTCCCGCCGTCGCCCACCCCGTCAGGCCGGCCACCTCCACGTTCACGAAGCCGGCCGCCCCGAGCGCCCCGCGCACGTCCGCCTCCGAGGGCAACCAGGTGTGCCCGTAGGCATACGCGCCAACCGGGAGCACCCGCCGACCCGCGAACCAGTGCAGCGGATCGTACGTGATCGGGAAGTTGGCGTTCGGACAGGTGAGCACCAGCGTGCCGCCGGGCCGCAGCACCCGCGCGGCCTCCGAAAGCGTCGCCCCGACGTCGCCAACGTGCTCGATCGCCTCCAGGCACAACGCCACGTCAAAGGCTCCGTTCTCCCAGGGCAGATGCGCCGCATCCGCGACACGATAGTTACCTCGCGCGAACGCAGGTGCCGCCGCCCGCGCCCGATCCACGTCCCCCGGGTGAACATCGCAGCCCGCAAGCACGGCGGCGTGGTCGCGGAGCGCCACATGAAGATCCGCTTCTCCACAACCAACGTCCAGAACGCGCGGGAGCCCGCCCCCAAGGCCGCTCGCGCCGAGGCCACGAATCGTCGTAACCACGAACTGGGCCCGGGCGCGGTAGGTCGGCAGGAGGAGCTTGAGGTTCACGGCGGCCCGCCCTGGGTACTATTACACTGCTCCCATGCGGGTGGTGTTTCTCGGCATCGGCGCGGAGCAGATCGGCGTGGAGCTGCTGTCGGCGGTGCTCAAGCGCGCCGGTCACGACGTGCGGCTCGTGTTCAACCCCTCGCTGTTCGACGACCGCTTTCAGCTCCGCATCCCGGCGCTCGCGCGTCGCTTCGATCGCGAAGCGGCCCTGGTTCAACAAGCGATCGCGCTGAGCCCGGACGTCGTGGCGATGTCGGTGTTGTCGAGCACCTACCAGTCCGGGTTGGCGATGGCACGGGCGATCCGCGAGGCCACCGGGGCCAAGGTGATCTTCGGGGGCGTTCATCCGTCGGCCGTGCCCGAGGTGGTGCTCGAAGAGGCGGCGATCGACGCCGTTTGTGTCGGCGAGGGAGACGAAGCGTTCCCCGCGATGCTCGATGCCTGGGCGCGAGGCGACGAGGACACGCCCGTGGCGAACATGTGGTTCAAGCGGGCGGACGGCCAGATCGTCCGCGGTCCACAGTCGGGGTTCATCCAGGATCTCGACGCGCTGCCGTTCCCCGACAAGGCGCTCTACGCCTCCGAGTTCGATGTCGGCGACCCGTACATGACCATCACCGGGCGGGGCTGCCCCTACCGCTGCACCTTCTGCTTCAACAACTTCTGGGCGAAGCTCCCCCAGCGCTCCGGGGTGAAGGGCGGGCGCTACGTGCGACAGCGGTCCGTGGCCCACGTGATCGGCGAGCTCAAGGCCGCAAAAAAGCAGTTCCGCCTGCGCTTCGTGGACTTCGAAGACGACATCTTCACGGTGGACAAGCCCTGGCTCAAGTCCTTCCTCGAGGCCTACCACGCCGAGATCCGCGTGCCTTGGATGTGCCTGTCGCATCCCAAGTACGTGGACGAAGACATCGTGCGCTGGATGAAAGAGGCCGGGTGTACCTGGGTGCAGATCGGCATCCAGAGCCTCGACGAACAATACAAACATGCGTCGATGCGCCGCTATGAAACCGTGGGCGACGTCGCGTGGGCGCTCGATGCGTTTCGTGCCGCGGGGATCGGCGTTCGTGGCGATCACATCTTTGGCGGCCCTGGCGAGCCGGCCGATGCCCAAGAGGTCGCGAGGAAGTTCTACGTCGCCCACCCGCCCAAGCGGATCAGCACCTACTGGATGACGTGGCTTCCGGGCGTGGAGATGACCCAGAAAGCGGTCGATCAAGGCGTGCTCTCGGTGGAGGACGTCGCCCGCCTGGATCGGGGGCTCTCTCCGACGTTCCACGACAATGGTGCTGTTCGCGACCCCGCTGAGCTGCGCCGCTTCACCAACTACGAAGCGCTGTTTCGGATTCTACCGGGGCTTCCGCCCGCGCTCCGGGAGCGCGCCCGGGCCGAGTGGTTCAACGGGATCCCGGTCCCAGCGCTCAAGACGCTCGCGATGGCCGGCGACATCGTGCTCGGGTTCGCCAACCGGCACCCCAGCCACCGCCAGTACGCCCAACACTACGCCCGGCAGATGGTTCGGCACGTCATGGCGTAGAGCGCCGCCTTCCGGCGATCAACGCGGCGATCACCGCCGCTCCGGCAGCGGCGGCACCCGGCTCCGTCGCCGCGCAGCCGCATGCGACTGGCCCGGAGATCTCGACCGGTCCCCCGCCCACCGGATCTCCCCCAGCGCCGGTGTCGTCAATGCTGGGCGTGCCGGTATCCTCGGGTTCCTCCACCTCAATCAGCTCCGCCGTCCACTCGTAGTCGAAGTCGTCGTCCCGCTCGGTCAGGGGGCTCACCACCAGGTACACATCCTGCTTGCCGTACCCGGTGAGGGTCACGTCGGCGGCGCCATCCTCAGTCTTCGCGGTAACCACCCGCGTAACCGCGTATTTGCTGGTCTCCACGAGCTGAACCGACCACTCGGTCTTGTCGCTGCCCGCGAAGTGCAGCACGAGGTCGCCCTCGCCCATCCCCTCGTTGAACTTGACGTAGTTCTGCCCATAGCCCTGCGGCGTGTCGGAGTTGCCTGAACCACCGTCGTCGGGGAGGGACTTCACCGTGTCGTGAACATCCACCGCGGGGAAATAGCTCTGTTGTTTGTACTCCATCACGGTGTTGCGGGCGACGAAGTCGTTGTACAGCGTCAGCCAGTCGAGCCCGAGGTCGTCCACCATGTCCTCGGCGCTACGTGAGTACTGCCCGCGGTCGCTGCGTGCGTCCTCCCAGGTCTGCTGCACGGTGTCGTGCCCGCCCTGGTAATCATCCAGGTAGAAGGCCCAGATCGCCATGCCGTACATGTGCCAGAAGATCTCCTGATCCTGCTGGTCGGAAGCCGCAAACGCGATGTACGGGTTGGCCGAGTAGCCCCACACGTAGTCGGACCAGTCGTTGGTGTCCGGGAACACGTAGTCCTCGACCCAGGTCGCCGTCGCCTCCCACCACCAGAATTCGGGCGCGTAGCTGTAGCCGAACTGAATGGCGTGGTTGAACTCGTGGGCGGCCATGGTAGCGCCCCACTTCGGGTCGTCCCAACTGTCTTTTCCAGAAACGATGTACGGGATGTAATCGCCCCCGCAGCTCTTCACGGTGGTGTAGGCGCCGCCGGTGCGCTCGTTCTGGATGTAGGCGACGATCAGATAGTTGTCGGCGCCGTCCGGCGCGTCCCAGTTCTTCTCCTCCACCTCGATCTGCCAGGAATACTCAAGGTCTTCGAGGAACCGGTCCGCGTCGGCGTCGTCCACACCATCGGCCCACTCCACCACGAAGTGATCGCCGACCACCCGGTTGTCCGACCAGGACCAGCACGAGTCCCGGGCGGGCGGTGGGGCAGCGGCAGGCGGCGCCGCCGGCATCACCGGCGCCTCGTCAAAGAGATCCACGCCCGCCGGCGAGAGGGTGGCGCTGATATGCGCACGCTCGGTGGCTGAGAACAACGCCGCGTTCAACCTAATCTGTCCCACGAGCGGCGTGAGGCAGCCGAGCTCAGTCGACCGCTCCACCAGGGCGAGGAGCTGGTCGTGCACCTGCGCATCGGCGGGGGTGGGCGAGGTTGCCCCGGCGATCGCGACGAAGAAGAGCATGGAGAGACTCGGAACGGGCCGAGCTTTCCACCGCACCGCCAGATCCACAAGTCAAAAAATCCACATACCGCGCGGCTCGGATAGCCTGGCGCATGTTCATCGCCTTCGAGGGGCTCGATGGGTCGGGGGGCACCACCCAGATCGCCCTATACCAGGCCGCCCTGCAGGCGGCAGGCCACACCGTTTGCCGCACGCGCGAGCCCTCCGATGGCCCGGTCGGAAAGCTCATCCGGGAAGAGCTCGCCGGCGGCGTGATCGGCGACGACGTGTTTGGCATGTTGTTCGCCGCGGATCGGCGCGATCATCTCGACCGCGTGGTGAACCCCGCGCTGGCGCGCGGGGAGGTCGTGCTCACGGACCGGTACTTCCTCTCCAGCCTCGCCTACCAGTCGCAAGCGCTCGGGCTCGACCGCGTATGGTCGCTCAACGCCGAGTTTCCTGCCGCTACGGCCGTGGTGATGCTCGACCTCCCGCCCGAGGCGTGCCTCCGCCGCGTCGAAGCCCGCGGCGCCGTCCGCGATCGCTTCGAAACCCTCGACCAGCTCCAGCGCATCGCAGCAGCGTACGAGGCGGCGATCTTGCGCTGCAGGGCCCGGGGCGACCGCATCATCCGCATCGACGCGAGCGGCACGCCGGACGATGTACATCAGCGCGTTCGGGGCGCCGTTTGGCCAAGGTGATCGACGTCGGGCGGATGGGCTACCGGGCGGCGTGGGCGCTCCAGTCGCAGCTCCTCCAAGATCGGATCGACGACCACATCGCGAACGTGGTGCTGCTCGTCGAGCACGATGCGCCCGTGTATACGGTGGGGCGAAAATCGGGGGCGATGGCCAACGTTCTCGACCCGGGCGAGGCCGAGGTCATCGAGGTGGAGCGCGGCGGCGACGTGACCTGGCACGGCCCCGGGCAGTTCGTCGCCTACCCGATCTGTAAGCTCGAAGGAGCGGAACGCGACCTTCACCGGTGGCTCCGCACCCTGGAGGATGTGCTGATCGACACGGTGAGCGCCGTCGGCCTCGGCGGCGAGCGAGATCCGCGCAACACGGGCGTGTGGGTGGGCGGTCGGAAGGTGGGAAGCATCGGGATCGCGTGCCGGCGCTGGGTCACCTGGCACGGGCTGGCGCTCAACGTGAACCCCGACCTGGCGTGGTTCCGCCGGATCAACCCGTGCGGCCTTGAAAGCGCGTTGTTGAGCAGCCTCTCCGTTGAGGCCGGGCGGCCCCTTACGGTCGACGACGTGCGGGTGCCGCTGAGCCGCCGGCTCGCCGCGCTCTGAACTGCGACAACTCGTTGCGCCAGCCGGCCTACGCGCCCGCTTGACACGCCTCCAATTCCGTGTGACACTCCATCCACGCCCCGGGAACGGTTCATCCGGCCGGGGGTTTTACACCGCGGCGAGCATCGCTCGTACGCACTTGGATGCTGGTCCGTCCGCGGAGGACGCTTCTGATGACCCATGCACGTCAGGCCTGACAACCCCCTCATCGTCCAGGGGGATGGCAAGGTCCTTCTGGAAACCAAGCACGCTCGCTATGAGGAGGTCCGCGACTTCCTCTCACGCTTTGCGGAATTGGAAACTTCACCCGAGCACTTGCACACGTACCGGATTCATCCGCTCACGTTGTGGAACGCCGCGTCCAGCGGGATGACCCGCAGCGAGATCGTAGACGGTCTTCGCGAATGGTCCAAGTTTGATGTACCTCCCGACGTGCTCGCGCAGGTTGGAGAGACGATCGAGCGGTACGGCCTCGTGAAGCTCGTGCAGCACCCCGACGACCGGAAGCTGCTCCGGCTCGAATTCTCCACAGCGTATGTGGCGAAGCTCGTGGGGCAGGTCAAGTCGGTGAAGGAGCTCCTCGTTGAAGATGGCAAGCGCTACCTCGCCATTGGCGGCGGGCACCGCGGCATCTTCAAGCAGCGTATGCTGGCGGCGGGCTGGCCGGTGGAGGATCTCGCGGGGTTTATCGAGGGCGATCCGATGCCCTTCACGCTGCGCGAAACGATGGTCGGCAACGGCAAGCCCTTCACCATCCGCGACTACCAGAAAACCTCCGCGGATCGCTGGTTTCAGGATGGTCGGCCCGCTGGCGGCAACGGCGTTATCGTGTTGCCCTGCGGCGCTGGAAAAACAATCGTGGCGATCGTCGCGATGGCCAAGATCGGCCAGAAGACGCTCATCCTCGCCACCAACGGCGCGGCCGTGAACCAATGGGTGAGGGAGATCCTCGACAAGACGTCGCTCACCGCGGCACAGGTCGGCGCCTACACGGGGGACGAGAAGAACATCCGCGATGTCACCGTCGCCACGTACCAGATCCTCACCTGGCGGGCGTCGCGCGAATCGAAGTTCGCGCACTTGCACCTGTTTGAAGACCAGAACTGGGGTCTGATCGTGTACGACGAGGTGCACCTGCTCCCCGCGCCGGTCTTCGGGGCCACCGCCGAGCTGCAGGGGCGCCGGCGGTTAGGGCTCACCGCCACGCTGGTACGGGAGGACGGTCGCGAGGGCGATGTGTTCTCGCTCGTGGGGCCGAAGCGCTTCGACATGGCGTGGCAAACGCTCGAAGAGTCGGGGTTTATCGCCGAGGCGAAGTGCTACGAGGTGCGCGTCGGCTGGAAGAACGGCGGCGCGGCCGCATACGAGCGCGCCCGCGAGGGCGAGAAGTTCAGACTCGCAGCGGTGAACCCCGCGAAGCTGGAGGTGCTCGACTCGCTCGTGAAGCGGCACAAGGAAGACAACGTGCTGATCATCGGCACCTACCTCGACCAGCTTCACGAGATCGCACGCCGATACAACGCGCCGCTGATCACCGGGGAAACCCCTGGTCCCATGCGCGACGTACTCTTTGGCAAGTTCCGACGAAGCGAGATCAAGCTCCTCGTCGTGAGCAAGGTCGCCAACTTCTCGATCGACCTGCCCGATGCCAACGTCGCGATGCAGGTGTCGGGATCCTTCGGTTCGCGGCAGGAAGAGGCCCAGCGCCTCGGCCGCGTGCTGCGCCCCAAGAAGGATGGCGCGCACTTCTACAGCCTGATCACCCGAGAGACGAAGGAGCAGGAGTTCGCCATGAAACGGCAGCTCTTCCTCACTGAGCAGGGATACCGCTACTACATCCAGGAAGGCTCCGCGTAGTCGGAGCGGCGAGGAACGCCGGAATGAGCACAGATACGCAGGAAGCGGGCGGAGTGGACGGAGATGCCGGAGGGCGGCGGCGCAGGCGTCGTCGCCGTCGTCGCGGGGGCGGCGGCTCCGAGGGGGCGCCGGAAACCCAGGTAGCGGCTCCGAACGAGGGGGGCGGTGATGGCGAGGCGGCGCCGCGGGGGCGGCGTCAGCGGCGCGTGTTCCGCGACGACTTTGAGGCCCAGGGCGCGGGCATGGTCAGCACCGGCAAGATGGTCGTGCGACCGCGCACACACCGCAAGAAGTGGAAGCCCACGGCGGGCCTCGCGCGCCGGCGCCGGCTGAGCCGCGGCGAGATCGACGAGCTGGCCGCGTACTTCATGAAGATGCCGGAAACGCTGGTTCACGCGCTCTACCGGGCGTTGGGCGGGCAACCGGTGCGCGTGGGCGAGCAGGAGCGGGTGGTGCAGCTCACCGTGCGAGCGCTGGCGCAGGGCAATCGCCTCAGCGGATTGCTGTTCCAGATGCAGCCGCGGGATCGTCAGGCGCTTGCGGTGTTGATCCAGTGCGGCGGCATCGCTCACGCGGATGATTTCCACCGCGAGCTGGTGCTGATGCTCGGCGGCCGTGAGCCGGACTGGGCGCGCACCATGCAGGTGCTCGCCGACCGCGGCATCGTGTGCGGCAGCGGCCCGGTGGAAGATGGCTTCTACTACCTTGTTCCTGAGCCGCTGATCGATCCGCTGCTGGAGCACCTCGGCGCTGAGCTGGAGCTGCCCACGTTCCAACACGAAGACATCCGCGTCGTGGACCAACGCCCGTTCTGCCCGGCGCTCGACTTCTCCCTGGCCACGCTGGCCACCTGGATGGACCAGCACCCGCCGAAGCTCACGCAGCGGCAGGAGGTGTTCAAGGCGCAGAAGGAGGATCTCGACAAGTTCTTCGCCCAGATCTGGGCCCCGGAGTCGGAGGTGTTCAACCTCCACTACGACTTCCTGATGATGCACGGGATGATCGAGCTTCGTGGGGATCGGGTGGCCGTGAACCGCGAGGTCGTCGAGGAGTGGCTCACGCTGGAACCCGAGGATCAACGCGACCTCATGTTCCGGGCGCTTGAAAAGCGCCAGGCGATGGCGGAGTGGGTGCTCTGGGCCGTGAACTCGGCCAAGGGCGAGTGGGTGCCCGAGGCGCCGCTGATGGCGCTGTATCGCCGCTGGAAACGCGGCGAAGATTGGCGGGAGCGTTTCCACCGCAAGCAGTATGCGTCGCCCCGCGGCGCCGACCGCGAGGCCTACAGCTTCAGCGCGCTGGTGAACTGCGGTGTGCTAGAGATGGGCGTTTGGGGCCAACAAAAGGTCTATCGCCTCTCGCCGCGTGGCACGGCGCTGCTCGATCCGCCCGAGGACGAAGGCTTTTCGAAGTTCTACCTCACGCCCAACTACGAGATCATCGCACCGGCCGGGCTCGCGCCGGTGCTCCTGTTCCGGTTGGGCGAGATCGCGGAGCTGATCGGGTGCGACCGGGCGAACACCTACCGGATCACCGAGATCAGCATCGAGCAGGCCCTCAAGAAGGGCTGGCGTCGCGAAGAATTGCTGGAGTTCCTCCGCGAGTACAGCCAGATCGGGCTGCCACAGAACGTCGAGTCCACGCTGCGGGCGTGGATGGGCGGCGATGGCGATGTGGAGTTCCACGAGATCACGGCGATCACGGTGCACCGCGCCCACATCAAGCGCTTCGAATCGATGCGTGCATTGCGCCCGTTCATCGTTCATCGTTTCGGCCCAGGCCTGTACGCCGTAGACCGCAAACGCCTGCCGGAGATCACGCTCGCGCTCATCGAGGCGGGCATGAACCCGGGCCGCGAGGTGCGCAAGTACCCAGCGGACGAAGAGGCGGCGCAAAGCCGAGAGCGGCTGCACATGCTGCTCGCCGAAGCACGCGAACAACGCGAAGATCCCGTCGCGCGGGCGCAGCGGGCCGACACGCAGCCTGAGCAGCTCCACCCCATCGTGGGCTCCGCGGTGGCCGCTCAGCAGAAGCGGCGGGACGATGCGAAGGCACCACCGCGCGCCAACACGCCGGAGGTGAGGGCGATCCTGGAGAAAGCGCTGAAGGGCGGCCTCGGGGTGGACATGATCTACCACTCGCTCAAGGACGACAGCCGCCGGCAATTGCTGGTCATCCCCGAGCGGATCGCGCTCAACCGCGAAGGCGCCGCCGTGCTCGTGGCGCTCGATCTCGAGAGCGGCAACCGCCTCAGCTACGCCATTCTCCAGATTGAACGTGCCCGTACGACGGACAAGAAGGCGGGAGGCGGGCCGTGAGCGACGTGAAATCCGGGGAAGCCAAGGCGGAAGCCCGCTCCTTTGAGCTCGCCCTCCGTGAACTCGAGGGCCGCGTGCAGAAGCTCGAGTCCGGCGATCTGCCTCTGGATGATGCGCTCAAGCTGTTCGAGGAGGGCGTGGGGCTCGTTCGCGAGTGCCACGAGCGCCTCGATGCGGCCGATGCGCGCATCCTCGTGCTCTCCAGGGGGCCGGAAGGCATCTCGGAAACGGCCGCGGAAGGGAGTTCGGAATAGACACGGCATTGACATACGCGGCGGAAGCTGCGAGTAAAGTGCCGCGCTCCCCGGCACGAGGATCCATCGATGTTCGATAACGTCGGTCGTAACCGAAGTCAGAACGCCGGCCGCACGGTCGGCTCGCTGCTGCTTTCGTTGACCTTCAACGGAACACTATTGGCGTTCATCGCCTGGATGATGGTGAAAGCCCCCGAGGTGGTGGAGGAGCTGAAGGACAAGCTCGTGGCCGTGGATCTGGCGGCACCCCCACCGCCGCCCCCGCCCCCACCACCCCCGGGCGGAAGCAAGAAGAAAGAGAAGAAAGAGAAGGTTGAAGTAAAGGAAGAGGTCCCCGTGGATCCCCAGGTGCTTCAGCCCGATCCACCCCCGGTGGTGGAAGAAGAAGACGATGGCGTGGAGGGCGGCGTAGAGGGCGGCGTGAAGGATGGTGTGGTCGGCGGGGTGGTCGGTGGCGTGAAGGACGGGGTGCTCGGCGGCCAGCTCGGCGGTACCGGCAACGTCAAAACGGTCCACTGGTCGGAGGCGCAGGTGAAAACCCGCGTGAAACCTCGTTTCCCTGAGGCCGCTCAGCAGCTTGGCCTGAAGGAAGAGAAGTGCATCACCCACATCGTCATCGATACCAGCGGGGAGCCTTCCGACGTCACATTCAAGAGCTGCCCTGAGCTCTTCAAGGCCGCCGCCCGGGAGGCCGCCTTGCAGTGGCGGTGGTACCCGGTCATGGACAACGGGCAGCCCACCCGCGCCCAGTTCGACATCAACTTCATCTTCAAGCTCAACGATTAGGACGACCCACCATGGATCTTTCACTCCCGGGCCTCTGGGCCTCAATGGGCCTCCCGGCGCGCTCTGTACTCATCACCATGCTGCTCATGCTGGTGTGGTGCGTGTACGTGGCCTCCGAGCGCGTGCTCTTCTTCGTCGCCGCCCGCGGGCAGTCCCGGGCACTGGCCGGCGCGATCGGGGCGCCGCTCAAAAGCGGAGACGTGGCGGGCGCCCTCAAGCTCGTGATGAGCGAGGCCTACAAGAAGGCGTACCTGGCGGCGATCCTGGGCTCTGCGCTGCGTGAGTACTCGGCCCGCTCCGATCACCACGGGATCGCGGCGGCCAAGCGCGCCCTCGAAACCGTGAGCACCGAAGAAACGGCGGCGCTGCGCAAGGGCATGAACGTGCTCGCGACCAGCGGGTCCACCGCGCCGTTCGTGGGCCTCGTCGGCACCATCTTCGGCATCATCAACGCGTTCGGCATGATGGCCGAGTCGGGGGGCGGGGATCTCACGTCCATCTCCGGCGGCATCGCCGAAGCGCTGGTGTCCACGGCCGTCGGGATCACGGTCGCGATCATCGCGATCTGGATCTACAACTACTTCAACGCCGTGATCGACGACATCACCAAGGATGTGCACGTCGCCTCTGCGGAGCTGCTCGACTGGCTGGAGAAGGACAGCCTCCGTCGCTCCGAAGCCGGCGCGGCCCAGTAGCCGGGAGGAGCGAGCATCATGGGCGCGAAGGTCGGAGGGAAAAAAGGCGGCGCGATGGCGGACATCAACGTCACGCCGCTCGTCGACGTTGTGCTCGTCCTCCTGATCATCTTCATGGTCGTTACGCCGATGCTCAGCTCCGGCGTAGACGTGAAGCTGCCCAAGGCCAAGACCGCCCAGGAAGAGAAGGACATGGGGCAGAACCTCGTGGTGGGCGTGAAGGGGGATGGCTCGATCTGGGTGGACAAGACCGAGGTCACCAAAGAAACCCTGGTGGCCTCCATCGACTCGCAGCGGGCCAACCGCGCGCTCGTGCTCAAGGGCGACAAGGCCGCCACCTACCGGCAGGTTCGTGAGGTGATGGATCTCATCCACGAGGGCGTGCCCGGCACCGACACGATGCTGTTGGCCACCGAAAAAGTCAAAGACGAAGGGGACAAGTAGTCATGGGCGCGAAGGTTGGCGGCGGCGGCCAGGGCGGGATGGACGAGATCAACGTCACCCCGCTCATCGACATCGTGCTGGTGCTGCTGATCATCTTCATGGTGCTCACGCCCATCACCGTGCAGAAGATGGCGACGGAGCTGCCCCCGGTCGACGACCCGCCGGTGCAGGATCAGCCGCCCCCCGAAGCGCAGCTCATGGTGGCCATCTACAAGGACAATACGCTGGCGCTGAACCTGAAGCCGACCGACGAAGCCACGCTGGCAATTGATCTGAAACGGCAGCTGCTCGGCCGCACAAAAGAGAAGAAGAACGTGTTTATCGATGCCCACCCCGACGCAACCTACGACATGGTTGTTCACGTGGTGGATCTCTCCCGGGAAGCCGGCGCAGCGCGCGTGGGCTTCGCCGACCTCAAGGACGAGGGCCCCGCTCAGCTCACGCCGGAGCAGCTCCAGATGCTGGGCGCACCGCCTGCACCCGTGGCGCCGGCCGCCCCTTGAGCCCGTTCATCCGCGCTGGCGGTGAGCCCGCAGTGCGGGCTATCGTGGATGGGTTCGTCGACCGCATGGCCGGCGACTTCGTGATCGGCTTCTTCTTTGCCGGCCGCGATCTCGAGAGGATCAAGCTGCACGAATACGAACACGCCGCCGCCTCTTTGGGCGCCGGCACCCCCTACACCGGCAAGCCGATCGTGCCGACCCATCGTGGGTTGCGGATCAACGCCGGTCAATTCCGGCGTCGCCTCGCGCTGCTTCGGGGCCAACTTCAGGCCGCAGGCGTGCCAGCCGACGTGGAGGAGGTTTGGCTCGGCGAACAGCTTCGGCTGCAGGCGGCGATGACGGACGGCACAGACTGCACCCCGGGGGATCCGTGATCACGGTCGGCGCCAATGCGCCGCCGCTATTCGGTCAACCGGTGTTTGGTCGCCCCTTTCAGCTCGACCGCGCGCGCGCACGCGGCGCCGTCGTCGTCGCGTTTCTCGGGCCCCTTTCCGCGGCGGCCAGCCTCGACAACCTCGCCCGACTCACGACGATCTGGCCGCGGATCGACGCCGAAGCCGGCGGCCTCGTGGGCGTTACGCGCTCGCCCCTGGAGGCCGCGCGCGACTTCGTGCCGCGCCACCACGTGCTGTTTCCGGTGCTCGTCGACGACACGGGGGAGGCCTTCGCCTCCTGGGGCGTTGGGCTGGCGAAGGGGCTGGATGCCACGTTGCTCCGGGCACAACCGAAGTTGCTGCGGCGCGCGCTGAGCGTCATCCGCAACGGCCAGCCGCTCCCTGAGGCCCACGACAACCAGCTCCCGGCCGCGTTCGTGGTGGGGGCGGATGGGCGCGTGCGTTGGGCCTGGTACGGGCGTTCTCTCGCCGATCGCGTGGATGCGGAGGCGGCGTGGAGCGCCGTTCACTCCTGAGCCTCGCTCCGTTTGCCCTGGCCGGCTGCGTCGACGCATCCGAGCCGAGCGAACACCCGCTGCCCCGTGCGGTGGCGGTGGCCCTCACCTCCCGCGGCGAGCCACTCACGGTGTTCTTCGACGTTCAGCCCAACCTCAACGGGCACGTGGATGCGAGAATCGCCAGCGGCCTGGAGCTTCCGGGCCAGCACGCCATCTTCGCGATTGAGCCGGGCGACCCCGGGATGAGGTCGTGGTCGCTGATCGAGCGCATCGGCGGCGCCCGCGTCGCATTCGCGCTTCCGGCCGCCGTGAGCGTGCACCCCGCTCGTCTGGAGGACCACGCCGCTTGGTTCTACGATCGCGACGGCTCGACAGGCTGGCGCTGCGCACTGGACACCGGCGCCTGCGCAGAAGATCCGGCGGGCATCCCCGAGATTGTCCTTGAGCAGCCGGGCCCGGGATCGGGCTTCCGGCTGGAGCTGGAGAATGGAACGCTCCGGTTCCACCACGCGCACCAGGCCGAAGACACGCCGGGGGACGTCGTGGCCACCCGGGTGACGGATCTGCTGGGCGTGCGCTGGTACAACGAGGCACCGAGCACGACCGTTCGCGAGTACCTCGACCGCACATTCCGCGGACGAAGCTCGTTGGAGGCTCACTTTGGCGACGTCGAAGTAGACGGAAAGCTAGAGGAGTGGCTCGCCGAGGAGCCCGCGGTGGTCGAGTCACCCTGGCAGGCGGCGGTGCGAACCGCTTGGTTCGGCCCCGAAGACGCGAGCTTCAGCGTTGCCGTGCGCTGGTCGGATGCCGACGTGTGTTTCGCCGGGCGACTGCGTGATGACGCCCTCACGCCGGAGGACCTGTTCACCATCGCCATCGGCCGCGAGCGCTGGCTGCTCGCCCCGCTCGATCCGGAGCTGGCGGACGGCCGCGCCGCCCTGACCAAAGAGCCGTTCGGCTGGCGTTTTGAGCTTTGCCACGAGCGGCCATCCGTTTTGCGTTCCGGGCGCGAGGTGCCGTTCGCGGTGATGTATCGCGACCACGACGCAGGCTCAGACGCCGACCTGCTCAGCACTGCGCCGCTGTTTCGCGGCGTTCCGGCAGGATCGCTTACCCTCGAACCGTAACGGTGGGGCCGAGCAGCAGCACCGCCACGGCGGTGGCAAGAAACAGGAGCAACGTCACCTGGATGGGGCGATCGCGGAGCAGCGTCTCGTCGGGGGCTGCGCCCTCGCCTTTCTGATCGATCAGGTAGATGTAGCGAAATACGCCGTAGACGACGTAGGGCAACGTGAGCCCGAGCCACGGGTTCGGCGACTGTACGGTGTACACCGCGTAGCTGATGATCGTACCGCTCGTGGTGATCGCCTGGAACTCCTGCAGCATGCTCGGGCTGTAGTGGGCGAGGCTTTTGCGCGTGCCGCCGACCTTGCCCTCGAGCAGCAGGATCTCGCCACGCCGCTTGTTGAAGCCAAGGAACAAGGCGCCGAATGCCGTGCACACCAGGAGCCATGCGCTGATCTTCACGTCAATGGCCACGGCGCCGGCGGCTGCTCGCCAGATGTAGCAGGCCGCAAGCATCATCACGTCGAGGATCACGTGGTGCTTGAAGAGCAGCGAGTACGACAGCGTGGTGAGGAAGTAACAAAGCGCAACCACCACAAACCAAGGGCCGAGCTGCCACGCGAGGGCCAACGCGCCAACGGTAGACACGGCCATGAGCGCCCAGGCGCCACTGACGCTCACCTCGCCGGCCGCGAGCGGCCGGAGCCGCTTTTTCGGGTGCCGACGGTCGGAGTCGACGTCGCGAAGGTCGTTGTACACGTAGCCGGTGCTGCTCAAGAGGCAGAACACCACGAAGGCCAGGCCGGCACGGGCAACGTCGGGCGGGGAGAAGAAGCGGGAGGAGAAGACGAGCGCGGCGAACAACAGTCCGTTCTTGGTCCATTGTTTCGGCCGCATGGCGACGAGGATGGCGAGGGGCGACGAGCGGCGTGGCGAGGGGGCTTCCAACTCACTTCTCCGGGAGGGCTGCCGCGGCGGGCGCGGGCGCGGCTACGTGATGCATACGACTCCCCACGAGGAGGCCAAGGACAAAAGCCGCGACAGCAGCCGCGAAACAGACGAGGGCCCACGCGGCGTGCACCTGCACGCCCACGCGCGAAGGCCCCTGCCGCGCCGGACGACGAGCCGGGGCGGCGGCCGCAGCAACGGCGGGGCTGGCCGCCGGGGCGCCGGGCGCTGCGCCGGGCTCCGCGAGCTGCGAACCCATGGCCAGGCGCACCGTGTCCACACCCTCTCCGCCACCCGCCTGCGGGGGACGAATCACGGTGTTCACCTCGCCAAAGGGGTTCTCCTCGGGCGCGGCAGCCAGGGTGAAGGCGCGCGGCCCGCGGGGCGAGCGGATCAGGGTGGAATCTTCGCCGCTCGCCGGAGGAAGGGCGCCCATCGGAAGGGGGCGCACCGTCGAGAGGGCGGTGGAGGATCCCGGCGAGCTCGCGTCTGCGTTCGCGGTCACGGCACGGGTGGTCACGCTCGGGCCGGAGGCATCCGCCTGACGACGCGGCAGCGGCGATGGCCGGGCGCCATGTGAGCTGGGTTCGTCGTCCTCCAGCTCAAGGTCCTCCGGTTCGAGCGGGCGCGTCGGCGCCTCCCCCGGCGGGCGGCGCTCGGCGGCGACGGCTTCGGGGAACAGCCCGCGCAGGAACGCAGCCAGGGTCGAAGCCGAAAAAATGAAGCCGCTGTCGTGAAAAAAACGGTCGAGGGTCTCCTTGAAGGCGGCGGCCGACTGATGGCGCTCCTCCGGGCGAACGCGGAGGGCCTGCTCCACCACGAGGTCGAGCGAGTAGGGAACGTCCGGGTTCACCTGGCTCGGCGGCACGAACACCCCGCGGCGAACCGCCTCCAGCGTGGCCAGCTCGCCCACCTGCCGAAACGGGTGGCGCCCCGTGAGCACTTCGTAAAAAAGCACACCCGCCGAGTAAAGATCGCTGCGCTGATCCACCGCGGCACCGCTCGCCTGCTCCGGACTCATGTAGTCGAAGCGCCCCTTTACGACGCCCGACATCGTCTCCAGCGCCTTCACCGAGGCCTTCGCGATGCCGAAGTCGGTGAGCTTCACCTCGCCCTGGAAGCTCACGAGCACGTTCCCCGGGGAGATGTCGCGATGCACGATGTTGAGCGGCACGGGCTTCCCACCGCGCATCACCTGGCGATTATGGGCGTACTCCAAGCCTTTCAGCATCTCGATGAGCACGAACACCGCGTGCGGCACGGGGAGCGTGATGCTCTTGTCGGTGCAGCGCGAGAGCACCTGGCGCAGATCGCGCCCGTTCACATACTCCATGGCGATGTAGAACTGCTGGTCCACGTTGCCGAGGTCCAGGATCTGCACGATGTTCGCGTGCGAGAGCAGCCCGGCAACCTTCGCTTCGTCGACCAGCATTTCGACAAACTCGTGGTTGGTGCTCAGATGTGGCGCGATCCGCTTGATCGCGAAGGAGCGCTGGAAGCCGCCGATGCCATCGAGGCGAGCCCGGAAGATCTCCGCCATCCCGCCCACGGCGATCCGATCGAGGATCTGGTACTTTCCAAAGCGGCGGGGAACGGACGCGGCGTCAGCGGCCATGGACGGTGGCTGCATAGCCCACGGCGGCGGTTGGGACGAATCTGCGCCCCGGACGGCACGCACGTCACAAAATCTCACAATTCGCTCTTGCAAAATGTTTCCAAAAGAGTAGAACCGCGGCGCCCCCGGGAGAGGCTCCGCTTCCGCGTCCCCCCGTCTCAGGCCAGGACTGGCGTTCGCCCAGCCCATGCGAGGTGCGATTCCTCGCGAGGATTCCCATGCTCGTTCTTCTCGCTACCCTCCTCACCGCCTGTTCCCCCGAGCCCGCCAGCATCAAGTTCGATGGCGAGCCCACCGTCACCGTCAACACGATGGACGCGGTTGATGTCTCCAAGGCCACGGTCCTGGACAAGGACGGCAAGGCTCTTGAGCCGCAGCCCGCCCTCTCCTGGTCCGTCACGCCCGACACCGTCGCGAAGCTCGACGGCGCCAAGGTCACCCCCGTGGGCGCCGGCGAAGCCACCGTGGAAGCCAAGGTCGGCGAGATCAAGTCCGCCTACAAGTTCGTGGTCGCCCTCCCCAACAAGCTCGAGATCGCCGGCTACGACGCGGCCACCTCCGTGGCCGTTGGCGCCACCGCGGCGCTTACCGGCACCGTGAAGGCTGACGATGCGGTGGTTGCGGGCCAGACCGTAGCTTGGTCCTCGTCCGACGCGGCGATCGCCGAAGTCGACGCGGCTACCGGCGTCGTGACGGGCAAGGCCGAAGGCAAGGCGACCATCACCGCCACCTCCGGCACCCTCACCGCGACCGCGGAAGTGACCATCGGCGGCGCCGTCGCGGCGACCGACGCGGCGCCCGCGGCCCAGTAGTCTCGCCGCAGCCCGCCTCGGCGGGCTGTTGCACCGGGAACCCGGACATTCGGGCCGTTCACGCGGTCTGGGTGTCCGGGTTCTTCGTTTTTGGTTGGCGCGAGCCCGCAGGCGCCGCGCTGGAGGTCAGCGCTGCGCCTGCACCGCCACCCGCACGAGTCCCTGCTGCTTCCGCGGGAACCGCTCTTTCTGGAGCGCCGCTTCGATGCATTGCCGCGTGGGCTCGTGGGGGTAATTGAGCAGCTCCAGGGATCGCACCCGTCCATCCGGCTCCACGACGATCTGCATCGCGAGAAATGGTGGGCTTCCGCAGGTTTTCTCGGCCGCAGCGCCGCGCTCGCCCAGCGTGTAGGCGATGGTCTGCCAGTCTTCATGGGCCTTGGGGTCGGTCTCGCTTCCCGTGAGATCCACCGGATCTTCCGAGAACAACCACCAAGCGCCTCCAGCCAAGAGCCCGACGCCGCCGAGCAGCAGCGCGAGCGCAAGGCACCCCACGGAGGTGTTCCGCGCCGTGTTGTCCACCGGGCCCCGGTCAAGGGTGGGCACCGGACCGCCGACGTTCGCGGTGTTGGAGGGTGGCGGGGGATCGGTACGGGAAACCGGAGCGCCGCCCATCGAAACGCGCCCCTCCGCGGTTACGAGCTGGCCGCCTCCACCGCCAGCGCTGGGCTGAGCCGCGCTTCGCCCCTCGGCGGCGGGCCGGCGCCCCGAGCCGCTGGTGCTCGCCGAGTTGTTCGGCGCCCACGGTGCGGCCCGCCCGCGCTGGTCGTTGCTGATGGTCCCTGAAGCCATCGGCGCCACGGCATCCGGCGGCAGGGTGAGGGTGCGCTGCATCGGCGGCTGAGGCGACGGCGTGTGCGGGCGTCCTGGATCTTTGCCCAGGGCGATGCTGTGCAACCGCTCCGCCAGCATGTCGATCGGGCAGCGATCTCCCGGGTCGGGCGTCATCGCAGCAGCCAGCGACTCCTCGATCCAGCGCGCCTCCGGCTCCTCCAGGCCCGGCAGCTTGGGAGGCAGGTGGCGCACGAGGTGGTCCCGCTGGTCTTCCGGCGCGATCTCGGCCATGAAGTCGGCCACGGGGCGCGCGGTGAGGCAAAAGTACAGCAGCGCACCCACGGCGTACACGTCGGTGGCCGGCTCGGGGGCCATGCCATCGAACTGCTCGGGGGCCGCGTACTGCGGGGTGCCGATGAAGGCGCCGACCCGCGTGAGCCGCTCACCCACGCCGCCGAACACCTTCGCGATCCCGAAGTCGGCCACGCGGATCCGCGGGACCTCGTTGCGCTCGACGATCGCCTCCAAAAGGACGTTCTCCGGCTTCAGATCGCGATGAACGACCCCTTGCCGATGGGAGACGGCGAGCGCATCGCACACCTGCATCGCCACCGCAGCCGCCGCCCGGGGGGGGAGCAAGCCGACGCGCCGGATGTGGTCGAGCAACGACCCCCCCGCCTCGAACTTCGTGACCAGGTAGGGCGAATGGCCAGCACGCTGAACGAAGCCGCGACATTCCACAATCTGCGGGTGGTTCAGGCCCTGGAGGATCTGCGCCTCGATGGCGAGCCGCTTCAGGTACGGGCCTTGATCCCGCTGCTGGTAGAGCACCTTCACGGCCAGAAGCGGCCCAATCTCCTCCTCCGCCCCAACCTCTCGCGCCAGGTAGGTCACGCCCGCGCCGCCGATCGCGAGCCGCGAGTGGATGCGGTAGGTGCGGTCGATCAGCTCGCCCGCCTCCATCAGCTCACCCCACCCCGCCTGGGGTCGCGCGCTGCGACATCCGAGGTTCGAGCAGCGTTCTCCGTCGCTCACAAAGGTCGTGAGACAACGACTGCAATAGCGGGTGCGTGGCGCGCCCTCAGACATCCTTGGGGGGTCTAACCCGGATTTCCGCGGGCTCCCGCTGGCACGTGCTTGTGTCGGCCACTTGTACCCGCGCGCGGGGCCCGGTAGGCTTCGCCCCCATGCGCTTCGGTGTCCTCCGCGAGTCCCTGCCTGGCGAACGACGTGTCCCGCTCACGCCCGAGGGGGTGCGGGTGCTCTCGGGGCTCGACCACAGCGTCATTGTGGAGTCGAATGTCGGCGCCGGATCAGGGTTTTCCGATACCGAATACCTCGCCGCAGGTGCGCAGATTGCCTACACGTCGCGCGAGGTAGCGGGGCAAGCCGAGATCCTCCTGCGGGTGCATCCGCCTGCGCCCGCGGAGGTGGAGATTCTCCGCCCTGGCGCGGCGCTCGCAGCATTCCTGCACCTCGCCGGGCAGCCTCCGGCGCTGCACGATGCGCTCGCGAAGGGGGGGATCACCACGCTCTCGTTGGAGCTTGTGCGCGAGGGCCTTGACGAGTACCCGATCCTTGAGCCGCTCTCGGCGATCGGCGGGCGCGTGGCGGTAACCCTCGCGGCGTGGCACCTCACGATCCCGGGCAACGGCCCTGGAATCCTGTTGGGCGGCTCCCCCGGCGTGCCGCCCGCGCTGGTGCTCGTGATCGGCGGCGGGAGCGCCGGTTCGGCCGCGGCGCGCGAGGCCGCCGCCCTGGGCGCGCAGGTCGTCGTGCTCGATCGCGATCCCCGTCGGCTCCAGCGGCTGGAACACGCCGTCGCGAGCCAGGTCGTGACTGCTGTCGCGAGCGAATATCACCTCGTTCGGTACCTTGAACAAGCCGATGTCGTAATCGGCGCCGTCGCCGTTCGCGGCGAGCCCGCCCCGAAGGTGCTCCGCCGTAGCCACATCCGGGCGATGCGTGAGGGAAGCCTGTTCATCGACATGTCGATCGATGAGGGTGGCTGCGCCGAAACGAGCCGCCCCACGACGGCCGACGCGCCCGTGTACGAGGTGGAGGGCGTGCGGCACATCTGCATTCCCAACCTGCCCAGTGAGGTCGCGCGCACCAGCTCGCGCGCGCTCGCCTCCAGCCTGCTCCCCTATTTGACGGCCCTCGGCGCTGGCGTTCACGCGGCGCTCGCGACTACTCCCGCGCTGCGCCACGCCGTCGGCTTTCTCGATGGAAAGCTGGTCAACCGGGGTCTGCGACGTTTCGTAGCTGCGCCGTATTTGGCGTTGGAGGACATCGTACCGCTCGCCGACGAGTAAAGGTTTCGTCAGGCGTGGTACAATCCGCGCTCGTGGCCTCGCTTCCACCCATCGTTGTCATCTCTGCGCTCGCAGCGGGGGCGATCAGCGCCGGTCTCGGCGGCTGGTTTGCGCTACGGGCTTGGCGCACCGCGCGCCTGATCTCGTCAACGCCACCGACGGCGCTCTCGGGACTCACGCCCGGCCTCCATGAAGTGCAGGGGGCGGTGCACGGCGAGCGCGCGCTCACCTCGCCGCTCACGGAGCGCCCGTGCTTGTACTGGCGGCTCATCATCGAGCAGCGGCGGCAGAACAAGTGGGAAACGCTGGTAGACCGTAAGGAGTGCGTCACCACCTGGCTCGATGATGGCGGCGGCCGCCTCGATATCGATGTGAGCGCGGCCGATGTCATCCTCACCCGCGCCGAGCACGTGTCTGGCGGAATCTACGGCGTTCCCAGCGCCGAGCTCACCGCGGTGCTCGCCCGGCTCGAAGAAACGCCGGCCAACCTGCAGGGTCCGTACGTTCGGTATCGTGAGGAGTGCTTCCTTCAGGGCGATCGGCTCCATGCGGTGGGCACCGTCGTGGAAACGGAGGGCACCTGGCGCATGCGCCCGGAAGGAGACGTATACGTGCTGAGCGACCGCGATGAATCCGAGGTTGTGCGCTACGAAGAGCGGATGGCGCTCCGGTGGGGGGGCGTGGTGGCCATCGGGCTCGGCGTCCTGGCGTGGAGCGGGCTCCAGCTCCTGGGCTAAGCACGAAGCGCAGCGATCTGCGCCTGTACTTCCTCGATCGAACGCGCTGGCCGAGCACAGGCGCTGCCGGAGCAGGCGAGCGCGGCCCCTTCCGGGACGCCTTCCCGCACCCGCCGCACGATGACGTCCGGGTCGAAGCGGGCCCAAAGCGCCCGAAACAGCGCTTCGTTCCCGTTCACCTTCACCACCACCGCCTTCTGCGCGAGCCGCTCGGCCAGCGCGCCGTACGGGGCGGCCATGAATCCGTACCGATCGGCTTCTGCACGGGCGCCACGCTCGCCCTCCGCGGCGACGGTTCGCCACCGTGCGTCGTCCGTGAGCGCCGCGACGCGCCACGCCGCCTCGCCGATCGCCGCGTTCCCCGGGAGCAACCGTCGCGTGTGCGCCAGGAGGCCCACGCCGCCCGGCGGCGCATCGCGGTAGCCCCCTTCGGGCAGCACCAGCGCGTCCACGAACCCGAGCACCCGCTCCGCGTCCCGCAACCAGCCCCCGTCCCCGGTCCACTGCGCGAGCTGGGCGAAGGCGTCGGCAACCGCGGCTTGATCCTCCAGTAACCCGGCCACGCCCCCCACCGTACGGAGCACCGCGCCGTCGGCCCGGAGCAGGTGCTCCCGCACATGAAGCAGCGCAAGGCGTGCCAGCTCCGCGAGCCCCGGCCGGTCCCAGGCGGTCGCCGCCGACAGCAGCGTATTCGCGATCTGCGCGTTCCAACCCGCATAAACGGTCGCGTCGACTGGGGGCGCCTCGCCCCTTGGCCGCTGGTTGTAGTAGCTCTCGTCGGCGTCCATCGAACCGGCGAAGGCGCCCACGTCGTCGCGCCAGAGCCGACGGATCAGCCACCCAACGGTGCGCTCGCAGGCCGCGCGTTGCCGCCCCGCGCGCAGGTACACACGCAGCAGTCGGGCCTGGTCCTCCCCGAGCTTCTCGTAGTGCACCTCCCCCCAGTCGTCGCGGGTGGCGTAGCGGAAGAAGCCGCCTTCTTCCGGATCATACAGACCCTTCTCCGCCATCGCGTCGAGCGTCTTGCTCAGCATCCCGTTCTCGTCCGTGTCGCGCGCGGCGCGATCCGCGAGCCAGTCGAGCACGCCGGGATGGGGGAACTTCTCCAGCTCACCGAAGCCGTGATGCCAGGGATCGTAGGCCTTTTTCACCGCCGCCCAGACGGCCGGCGCCGCAGCGGGAGCCTCGATCAGATCGGCCGCTCCGGGCTTTCCGATGACCCAACGTTGGCCGGGCGAAGAGCAGCTCTCCAACAGCGGGATGAGCTCGTGCGGCGGCATGTAGAGGCGACCGACGAGCACTTCGCCATCCGCGTCGAGCACCGCGCAGGTCGGCCAGCCCCCCTGGTTGTATCGGTCGTTTACGTCGGGGCGGTGGTCGGTGTCCACGCGGATCGCAACAAAGCGTTCGCGGATGAGCTGGCCCACCCGGGCGCTCGGGTACGTGCTTTCGTCCATCACGTGGCACCAGTGGCACCAGGTGGCGCCGATGTGGAGGAGCACAGGCTTGTGTTCCTCGCGCGCCTTCGCGAACGCCGCTTCCCCCCACGGCAACCACTCAAACGCGACTTCTCTCAAGGGCTCTCCTGCTTTACCTGCTTCCAGCCGACCACATCCGCGAGCACCCACGCTTGCGCCACCACCGACCGGAGGTTCACGACGACATGCACCGGGCGCCGTACGAGGCCGCCGCCGACGCCCGCCAACAAGAAGTCGAGGACCGCGAGCTGCACAGCCAGCACCTCGACGACGCGCCCGCGCACCAATGGCCCGCCGGGCTCGGGGAGGAGGCCCAGCCGCCCGCGGGGCCCGCGAAACAGGCGCCCGCGTACGCCGCCCGGGGCGCCGCGATCTCCGCCGAGCCAGCCCTCCGCCTCGCCGAGAAGCGCTCGTTCGTCGTACACGAACACCGCGCTGCCCTCCGGAGAGGGCGCCCGGGGAGACGGGGTTACGGGTTTTCGCACGCAGCCTCCAGCAGGTCGGCGAGCGGGCCCAGGCGGTCGTGGAGCTCGTGGTGTTCGGGGTCGGTGCCGAGGCGCCAGAACAGGGTTTCGTCGATCGTCCAGGCTTCGCCCGGGATCCGCGCTACCAGGCCGAGGCCTTCCGCCGTTTCGAGCAACCGCCGCCACCGACCTGCCGAGTCGACCGGACACAGGTGCCAGCCCCGCGCTCGCGCGAGCCGGCCCACCAACGCATTCCATGGCAGCTCGGGCCGCCCCGGCCGTTCGACGAACAGGCTGTCTCCGCGCTGGCGGAGCCGTAGCGCCTTGCGGCGATGCAGGATCCCCGCGGCGGTGAGCAGGGCGAACGCGGGAACGGACCTCGCGGCGCGCAGGCGGAGCGTGAGCAGGTCGGGAATGTTGCGTGGCGGCGGCTCACCGGGGGGAAGCAGGCCGGCATGAACACACACCCTCGCGTCGAGGCTGCCGGGGATCCGGACAGCGGCTGGGTTCTGTACGACCGCGCGCCACTGGCTGTGCACCCACGCGATTCCGCCGCCGAGCCGCTCCAACGACCCGGGAAAGGCCAGGGCCAACCCCGGCTCCATCAGCACATCCAGGAAAGCGCCCTTGTAGGTGGGGAGGCTGCCCCCCGCTTCCCCCGCCGCCGGCACCGTGCCCATGGACCGGCCGAACAGGAGCCGAGGCAGCGCCCGCTCCGGCGACTCGCTGCCAAACAGGCGCCGGGCCCATCGCGCGCACCGGCGAGCCTCCGGACCAGGCCGATCCGGCGCGTCCAACCAGGCCCGGAAGTCGGGATCGGAGAGCCCCACGGACACCACGCTTTCGGCGAGGTCGGCTCGGGCCAACGCACCCGGCGTTACGACCAAAACGTCGCCGCGCCGCTCCGCGTCCCCCCGCCGCACGGCCAGCGCGACGTATCCGCCCAACCCCGCGCCACCCGCCCCCGCGTCGTCGAGCACCCCACGGAGCGTATTTAGCCGCAGCTCCCCGTTTTCGAGGAGCGACCGGAGCACCAGGGCGTACACGTCAAGGCTGTCGTCGCCCGGGTTCGGCTCGATCTGCGACCGCCGGGCCCCGATGGGCCCTGCGAAACCGAGATGGAGCTGCTCGGTGCTCACGAGCTTCGGGCGCAGCTTCCTCGCTGGCTCGATCAGCCGGAAGATCGCCCGCGCGTCGCGACGCCCCCCGCCGATGGAGGCGGCCAGCCCGTCGTCCACCAGCACCTCCGCCACCCGCTCGACCGTCGGCCCCGCGCCGAGCACCGGGTGTGCGCGCACCGCCACCGCCAGCGCGATGGCCCGGCGGTTCCCGGCATACACGAAGTCCAACCCGGCCCTCGTGAGGTGCGGCTCCGCCGCGTTCTTCACGAGCCCGAGCCACTCGGCGTGCGTGAGGTAGCTACGGATTACCCGGCCTTCAATATCGAGGACTCGCGCGATCGAGGCGGGCCGACGCACACCACCCGCCACGGATTCCAGCACCCGCAACAAGCGGCGGGGGTTTCCGAGGACGGGAGGCGCGCCGGTCGTCATTACTTCTCAGACTTAACCGATCCGAACTCTTGACATGACAACACTTTCTTTGTAGCCTGCACGGGTGAATCGCAACGCCCGCCGTCTCCAGTTCTGGCACGACCGCAAGGAAGCCACGTTCGATCCCGAGATGGTGCACACCGAAGCGGCGATCCGCGCCCGCACGGCGCGTCGCGTACGCACGAACCTGCGCCGACTCGAACCGGTAGCGATGCTCACCCCAAGGTGGACGGTTCCCCAGGGCTTCCTTGAAGACATCGCGCTTGATCTCGCGGTCGGCGAGCCCGCGATCGGCTGCCGCACCGTGTCGTTCCGGCCGCTCCTTGGCCGCCAACCCGCCGAAGCCTGGAACTTCATCCTGCGGGTCATCGGCGATCTCGGTAGCCCCGGCTGGCACCAACGCGCGCTGCCGATGGTGGTGGACCGTCGCGGCTTCTACAACGCCGCCGAGATGTTGCTGGACGAAGCGCATCAGGACGCACCGGATCCCGTCGCGCTCCTCGCGCACTCCTGCGAAACCCTGCCGGTGGAAGTGCTCGAAGATCTGGCCCTCGTGTGGGCCCGCTACGCCGAGCGCGCCCGTGAAGATCGGCGTTGTACGATCCTCCTCGCCGGCTCCGTGGACTCCCCCGCCCTCGACGTGGGCGGCGCCGTTCGCATCGACCTCAGCGACTTCGCCGAAGCCGAGGCCGCCGCCGCGCTGGTGATGCAGGTCGGCGCCATCCCCCCACGCCTCCTCGAAAAAGCCGCCCGGTTCTCCGGCGGCGTGCCCGCGCTGGTGGATGCGCTGGGCCACGGCACCGGTCGCGGCGCATTCCCGTCACTCCCGGAAGACATGCTCCGCACGATGGGCCCCGTTGGCGAAGAGCTGCGCGCCGCCGTACAGTCCGCGCTCACGTCCCCCGAGGTCGCCGAGCGCCTCTACGAGCTCATGCTCGGCGAGCCCCTCGTGGAGGAGCCCTCGGTCGACCGCGACCTGATGATGGCGGGCCTGCTTCGCCGCACCCGCGAGCTGGGCGAACCCAAGGTGGAGCTCCGAACTCCTGCGATCGCCGCGGCGTTCTGATCCGGTTGGGCGATACCGTAGGCCCGGTCCCTGGGCCAGTGGCGTCGCTCGGTATCGCGCGTCCGCCCGCTACCACTCCCCCTCCTCCACCTTCCCCCAGCACTTCACCTCGTGGTCGGTGGTGATCCCGCAGTTGCCGAGGCCGCCAGAGTCGAAGCTCTCAAAGCTGTCCCCTGGCGGCGACGACTGTTGGTAATCGTCATCCCCCCAACACTTCACGTCCCCGTCGTCGCGCAGCGCACAGTAGTGGTATTCTCCCGCCTCGATCGCAACGTAGCTCCCCGATGGGGCCGGCTCCAGCGAGGAGCCCCAGCACCGAATGGTGCCGTCGTCGCGAATCCCGCAGGCCGTGAAATCCGCTGTCGCGATGTCGAGGTAGTCGCCGCTCGGCACATCGTTCACGTCGTCCCGGCTGTCGTCGCTCCAACACTTTGCGCTCCCGCTTTCGGAAACGGCGCACCCATTGAACGTGCCCACGGCCACCCGCACCCAACTGCTCCCGCTGGGCGGGTCCGCCACGCCGAAGGTGTTGCTTCCCCAACACTTGAGCGCGCCATCCTTGATCGCGCAGGCGCCGGACTCGCCAATGTCTACCGACTCGGCTTCCGACGGGCCCCCTTTGTCATCTTCGCAGATCAGCTCATTATCTGCTGTGATCCCGCAGTAGTCGAACAGCCCCCCCTCGATGTCCACGAAGATTCCCTCAGGGCCTTTCGTGTACCCGGAGCACGCGATCGCGCCGCTGTCATAAACGACACACGCGTCCGAGTAGCCGACGCCCACCTGGAGCGGCTCCCCGAGCTCCTCTGGCGTGGCGGACGCGGTGTCCCCCCCGAAAATACTTGCCCCCGCCACGATCTCCGGCGGCTCCGCCAGCAGCAGGCAACCAGCGAGTAACCACAACATCAGAACCTCCCCTGCACGGCCAGGCCGGGCGTGTCGGTCAACATCGGAACGACGATCAGGCTCGCCCCGCCAATCACACCTGCCCAACCAATGGTGTTCGTAACCTGCAGCATCGTCCACTGGTCCTGGGTCATGGAGGGGTTCACGGCGTAGGTCGCCCAGGTGATGAGCACGATCGTTCCGCCCACACCACCAATCACCGAGCCGGCGACGATGTAGCCCGCCCGTGTGGATCGTTTGGCGATCGCCTTGCTCCTTACCGGATCGTCCACGTCGCGCACCATTTCCCTTTTTTCACCCACCACGAACGGCGCCTCAGGCTCCACGCTCACGTCGCCCCAACGTAAGGACAACTTCTCCAACGTGGCGTCTACCGGCACGCCGAAGCCCAGCCCCTCCATGCCTTCGCCCGCCACCTTCCAGCTCACTACCGCCAACACCGAGCCGTCCATCCCCACCAGCGGGCCACCGCTGTTCCCCGGGTTCAAGCTCGCGTCTGTCTGCAGGAAACGAACGTCGCCCACGCGCCGCGCACCCGAAACGATGCCCTTCGACACCGAGAATTCCAGCGCCTCTCCGAGCGGGGACCCGATCGCGTACAGCTCATCGCCCACCTCCGCCGGCGCGGCGGCCAACGGAAGGCACGCCCACGCCTCCCCCTTCGCACGCAGCAACGCCACGTCCTGGCGCACGTCCATCGCCACCACCCTGGCGGGGACCGACGTGCCGGTGCGGGTGCGTACTTTGATGGCTGTCTCGCCGGAGACGACGTGCGCCGCGGTCAGCACCCAGCCGTCCGGTGAGATCACCGCCCCGCTCCCGGTGCCGGCAGGAACCTCCACAAACACCGTCGCCCCCAACGCGAGCTTCATCCCGGACGGCAGGGCGTGGGCAGGGTCTGCGCAGCGGCGCAACACCACCTCGGGTGGCACGGACCGCTTCATCGCGTCGATCGTGGTAAGGAACGCTTGGCGGCTCAACAGGCGGTCGGTCGCGTCCTTCACGCTCGCTTCCGCATCCGGCGCAAGGCCCCGCGTGAGGCCCGTGTAGACCGTCTCCCCGGTGGCGGGATCGCGCAGGGTCCATCGCACCGCGACCTCGCACGAGCGCGCCTGACCGACCGGAACACACTCGGCCTCCGTCACCATCGAGTGCAGCGCCAGGCCCGTGTTCGTGCCGAAACGCTCGGCCTCCTCCAGGCCCTGCCGCACCCACTCCGTCGGCGTCGCCCCCTCGGTGGGCGGCCGTTCCTTGGCCATCGCACTCCACTCCACCGGGTCGAGCGTGACGGTTTCGGTGGCGAACGCGAGGGTGGTGAGGAGGGGGATCAGGGATCACACTCCGAGGGCTCCGTCATCCCTGGCGCATCGTCCGGGATCACCATGCTACCGGGCGACATTGCGTCTCCACCCGGCGGCGCGAACGGCCGCCGTACGGATTCCACCACGATGCTGTCCAGCACGTTCGCGTTCACTTCCACGGTCGCGCCCGAACGCTGCTTCGCCACGTATCCGTCGTACAGCGTCTTCATCCGGTCGTTCTTCACCTTCCGGAGCACGGTGCCCGCCATCTGCTCGTAGGTGCGCTCGATCCGCTCGCGCCGCGCCGCCACGAGGATCACGTTGTAGCCCTCGTCGGTGCGAAACACCTCCGACACCTGATCCACGTGAAGCGTGAACGCCTTGTCCACGATCTCCTGGGGCAAACCCGGCTTTCCCTCCGCCGAAACGTACCCGAGATCGCCACCACGGCGCCGATACGGGTCCTCCGAGAACTGCCCCGCCAGGTCCTTGAACGTCGTCGAGGGCGAAGGCACGATCTGCGCGCGAAGTCGCGACGCTTCCTTCTTCGCCGCCTCGTCGTCGCGCGTGTCGGTAACCTTGATGAGAATGCGCTTGATCTGCACCTTCTCGGGCACGACAAACTCATCCTTATGGGCGTAGAAATAGCTCTTCAGCTCCCCATCGGTGAAGTCGCTGTTCTTTACATTCGCATAGACGTCCTCCCGCAGGAGTGTGTTCACCATCACCTTCTGCACCTTCGGGTCGTTCTGCAGCCCCTTGGCGAGAGCGAGGGCGTAGAGGAGCTTCTCCTCCACGAGCCTGTCGAGCACCTCCTGCTTCTCCTCGGCCGAGAGCTTCTCGCGGTTCGCCGGAGTCTTCCTCAGGGCCTCGGCCTCAAACTCCGCGCGAGTGATCACGACGCCATTCACCACGGCGACGATCTCGCTCGGGGAGGCGGCGAACGCGGGCGGTGAGAAGATCGAGAGGAGGAGGGCCAGGGGGAGGCGGAGCATCCAGAGATCCGAGGTTGGATAGACTATCTTGTTCGGAGCGATGCGCGGCGAACTGGCCCTCGGCAAGCCGGCTTGCTGCGCACCGCGGCGGCAGGTATCCCCCCCAATTTGGGACGATGCTCGAGGTATCTCCCCGGAATTGCGACTCCCGCAGCCGCGCGCGCTCCACCCCGTGGGGCGCCGCACCGAACAACGCCGGCAATGCGCCGTCGCCTCCGGCTGTTTGTTCGCCAGGGCGCCGACTCCGTCGCAATTCAGAGGGGATACCTGCGGCGGGTGTCGCTTTTCGAGGGGATACCTCCGCCCGACGCCGCGCCGGAGCCGCCGTCCACGGCCTACCGCGAATCGCCGCGCGGCCCGCTCAACCACGGGACAGGGAACCGCGATTCGCCCGACCCCGGCCCTACCCTCCTCCCGCCCCCAACCCCTTCACCACCCGCCCCAAGTCCTTCCTCGTCAACGTGAACGGCACCCGCTCGCGGCCCTCCTCGCCCACTCGCCAACGCTCCACCGACGCCCCCTCTCCGTCCGTTCGCACCTCGTAGAACTCCCGATCCTGGCGATCCACCGGCGATCGCAGCACCGCCCCCCCCAAGACCGGCGCCACCTCCGTGACGACGAGCGGCTCCCCGAGCGCGCGCCCCACCGCCTCCGGCAGCGCGCCGACAGCTTCGCGCAACGTTCGCCCCGGCACCGTTACCCGCAATCCCCGGAGGGAAACGCCGAGTCGGTCCACGTCCAAGATATCCGCCGATGCCGACGCTCCGCCACCCTGCGCGCCGCCGCCCGACACGGAAACGGTCCCGGGTCGGAGGTGGCGGTCGAACTCGTCGGCGAGGGTCATGCGTTAGCCCTTGGTGGTGATCTTCGGCCCGTCGTAGCTGAACTGAACCCCATCGTGCGACATGCGCGCGGGCTTGTCCTCGATCTTGGTGAGCAGGTGCGCCGGCCGCCCCCACAGCTTCGCCAGGTTGCCGAGCACAGTCTCGGCCCACTGGATCTGCACGTCCGCGCCTTCGTGGTCGTGCGTCAGCTCCAGCTCACCCCGATTGGCGAAGTTGGCGTCTGTCACGGCCACCCGCGGCGTGCCGTGGTTGCTCAGCATGAACAACAGCTTCTTCTTCACGTCTTCGAAGTCGCGGCTCTCCAAGAGAAACTCGCCGGAGCGTTTGTCGTATTCGTAGGTGAACAGGCCGATGCGGCGGCACAGCTCCGGAGTCAGAAACTCGTCGATGAATGTCACGTCGTTGTGCGTGCGGCGAACCTCGAAGATCTTCTGCTTGCCGAGCATCACGCCCGTATCCCAGTCGCGCCTCGCGGCCGCGTCTTCGGAGTCCATCCACTCCTTCCCGAACTGGCCGCGGTCCCACCGGCGCTCGATGTCGCGCCACACCTCAAGCCCCACCTTGTACGGGTTGAGTTGGCCGGGGCGCATCGCAACGGTGCCGCTGTGGTGATCGCAGTAGTCGATGACTTCGCTGTCATCGAGGATGTGCTCCGTCATCAGGCGGGTGTGCCAGAACGAGTTGTGGTTGATGAAGCCGCCGGCGGCGTACCGGTGGGTACCCTCGACGGAGATGTCGACGACATCCCCCACCCCCCACTCAAGGGTCATCACCTCGTCTGTCCACTCCTCCTGCTTGAACCAGTGATGTCCGCTCACGTACGCATCGAGCGCCGCCTGCTTGCGCGCCAAGCCGAACCCGACACACGCGGCGAAGCGCGCGGCGGATTGGCCCGCCGCGTGAACGTGCCACACGCCATCGCCCTGCAAGCGGCGCCGGGTGAGCACCCCGTAGTTGAGCAGGAGGAGCTGCACCTGCTCGCCCATCGAGTCGCTGGCGGTCGAGAGGATCACCCCCTGCTTGCCGGCGTACCCATCGCAATCGAAGAGGGCGCGGAGGAACGCGCGCACGACGGGCTCGGGGCTGCACAGCACCGCGGTGGGGATGGCCTTCGCCCACGCGCTCGGGCCGTGGGTGAGCCCGAGGCCGTCGCAGAGGAAGTCGGAGAGCGTTTCGGAGTGCAGGAGAACACGCCACCGACCCTCATCTTTTCGCACCGTGGGGAGGAGGCCGAACAACGATTGCGCGAGCCCCGCAAAGGTCTCAACCTGTTCCACGTCGCCGGTGGTGAGGCCGAGGCAGCGCTTCACCCGGCTGATGTGGCCATCGCCGACGAGGTAGCCGAGGAACGCGCCGAGCTCCTCCGTGACCTCGGCAGGAATCCGAACGACCGCCCGCTTCTTGGTGGACTGCGGGACGTCGATCTGTGCCTCGTACACCTCGATCGCCGCGTCCACCGCAACCGCGCGCTCCACTCGACGCCCCGAGCGGCGCCGGAGAATGGTCCACACGGAGACGCCAGCCGCCTCCGCCACGTCCGCGAGCGTGTGTCGCACTTCCGGCTGCCAGCTCAAGGCCACGGGCGCCTGCGCCCACCGTCCACCGCCGCCGGACACCCGCACCCGGTCTCCCTGCGCCAGCTTGCCCAATTCTTGCCACTCCCCGCTCGGGAGGAGCACGCGGTGGTTGTCGGAGCCGCGCAGGGTGAGCCCCCGCCGCGTCCGGATGGTCACCGTGTTTCGGTTCGGCAGGATGTTGCGGTCGTACACCGGGCGCGCCGCTTCGCCGTCCCACACCTCCCCGCCCTCGCCGGCCACCAGCTCCCCCATCGGGATCACCCCCCGCTCGGTGAACACGAGCGTGGCCCGGTCCACACAGGCCCATCCTTCGTTCATGACCTTCGTTTGCATCTGGGGCACAAAATAGTACGCCTCGTCCCGCACGATCTCCAGGATCGCGCGCTGCCACCCCGCCATGCGGCCATGCTCCAGCACAAAGCCGAGCACATCGCGCACGGGCTCCTCGGGCACCTTGGTCGCGCGCTGGGCCGCCGCTACCAGCTTCGCCTCCTGCTCGGCCAGGTACTCCGGGGGGTTGATGTAGCTGTCCATGTAGGAGCGCGCGGGCAGTTTGTGCACCCCGCCGGCGTTCTCCGGCGCGTCGTCCCGCCGGGTGCGGCGGATCTGGTGCAGGTAGGGGTCGATCAAGTTGTCACACGAGAGGCACACGTCCAGCCACGCCTCAACCTCGCTCTCCCCCACCTTGTCGATGATGCGCCGCACCTTCACGGCGTGGTCGGCCATGCTGTCGAGCATCTTGCGGTTGGTCGGCGCGAACCATAGGTTGTTCTTGAAGAAGTCTACGTGACCGAACACGTGGGCCATGACCAGCTTCTGGTCCACGAACAGGTTGTTGTCCAACAGATAGGCATACGACGGATTGGTGTTGATCACCATCTCGTAGATCTTCTGCAGCCCGTACTCATAGCCCTTCTGCATCTGGAGGAATTCCATACCCCAGCGCCAGTGTGGATAGCGCGTGGGGAAGCCACCATACGCCGCGAGCATGTTGATCTCGTCGTAGTCGCACATCTCGAACACGGTCTCAAAAATGTCCAACCCCTGAGCCTTGGCGAGCGCTTCGATACGTTTGCGCTCCACTTCCAGCTCGGGAGGGAGCGAACGCGGCGGGCGCTTGAAGAACTTCTCGACCATGTCAGCGCCCCTTGCCCATGAATTCCTTGATCGACTGCATGATCGCGGAGCGGTCGGCAATACGCGAGAGCACCACGCGCTCGTCTTTCTCGTAGGCGTCCCGCAGGTCTCCGATGAACTGGCCCGACCCGTACTCCGACTCCACCTGGCCGTAACAGAACAGGTTCACCCTCGGTAACAGGCGCTCCGCGAGCAGCTCCATGCACAGTTTGGTGTCCGACGACGACCAGTTGTCCCCATCGGAGAACTGAAACACGTAGGTATTCCATTCGTCGGCCGGGTAGTCAGCGGTGAGGATGGCATCTACGACCTTGTAGGCGCTGGAGATGAGCGTGCCGCCGCTCTCGCGGGTGCGGAAGAAGGTGTCGCGGTCCACCTCGCGGGCCGCGGCGTCGTGGATCACGAAGCGGGTGGAGAGCGTCTTGTAGTTGGCCCGGAGCCAGGTATCGATCCAGAACGCCTCCATCCGGACGATCTCTTTCTGCTCCTTGCCCATCGAGCCGGAAACGTCCATCACGTACACGATCGCGGCCGCCGACTGTGGCTCGTTCTTGCTGTTCCAGCTCCGGTAGCGGAAGTCATCTTTCTGGGGCACGAGCACGGGGTGGGCGGGATCGTACGTGCCCGTGCTCAGTTGACGCTGGAGCGCTTGCCGCCATGTACGGCGCATATGCCGCAGCGCCTTGGGCCCGACCCGCGCGATGCCGGTGTACCGGTCGCGGACCGTGGTGATGTTCTTCTTTCCCCGGGGCTCGATGCGCGGAAGTTCAAGCTCCTCCGCCAGGATCTCGGCCAGCTCGTCGAGCGTGAGCTCCGCCTCCAGCTCGTGTTCGCCGGGCTGGTCTCCCGCTTCCTGGCCCGCCGCGCCGACCTTGTCGCCCTCTTCGCCCTCCCCCTGCCCGACGCCACCCGCCGAGTTCTTGCCATACCGCAGCCGCGGGATGTTGATCTCGGGCAGGGGGATCTTCACAAACTTGTCGCCCTGCTTCCCGATGAGCTCGCCCGATCCCATGTATTTTTTCAGATCGCGGCGTACACGCCCCCGCACGATGTTGCGGAAGCGGTGCAGGTCGTTCTCGATGTTGAGGATCATGGAGCGCCTATCCGGACTCCTTGGCGTCCCCGCGCGCGAAGATGGAGGCCACGAAGTTCAGCACGTCGGTGGCCGAGCTGTCGTCGTACCCGAAATTGTCGATCAGACGCTGTTTGACGATGTCGATCTTCGCCTGTGTTTCGGGGTCGATCACCTGCGATACGAGGCTCGAGAGCTTGATGCTGTCCTTCTGGTCTTCGAACATCTTGAGCTCCAGCGCCTTGTAGAGCCGATCGTTCATCTTGTAGTTGAACTGTTTGCCATCGAGCGCCAAGGCCCCGATGTAGTTCATCAGCTCCCGCCGGAAGTCATCCTTCCGCGCCGGCGGGATGTCGATCTTCTCTTCCACGCTGCGCATCAGCCGCTCGTCCGGCTCCTCGTAGGCCCCGGTGAAGGGGTTCTTGACACGCTCCTTCTGGGTGTAGGCTTTCACGCTGTCGATGTAGTTGCCACACAAACGCTGGATGGCGCTCTCATCCGAGGCGATGGCCTTCTGCACCTCGTTCTTCACGATGTCCTCGTACTCCTTCTTCACGATGCCCAACAGATCGCGGTAGCGCTTCTTCTTCTCTTCGTCGTTGATCAACGAGTGGTTCTTGAGGCCGGATTCCAGCTCGTTGAGCACCATGAAGGCGTTGAGGCTGGGCGCATCCGCATCCCGCACCAGGGCGTTGCTGATCTTGTCCTGCACGTACCGCGGCGAGATGCCCTCCATGCCCTCGCGGATGGCGGTCTTTCGCAGCTCCTTCACGTTGTCCTCGGTGAACCCGGGCAGCGTCTTCCCGTCGTACAACTTCATCTTCTGGAGCACGGTCAGGTTCGGCTTCTTCGGATCCTCCAGCCGGGTGAGCACCGCCCACATCGCCGCCATCTCCAGCGTGTGCGGGGCGATGTGCTTCTTCACCCGCCGCTTGAAGTCGCGGCTGTAGATGCGCGCTTCTTGCGACCACCGGGTGATGTACGGCACGTCGATCTTGATGGTACGGTCGCGCAGCGCCTCCATGAAGTCGTTGGATTGGAGCTTGCGGTACTCGGGCTCGTTGGTGTGCCCGATGATCACCTCGTCGATGTGGGTCTGGGCGAACTTCTTGGGCTTGATCACGTGCTCCTGGCTCGCGCCGAGCAAGTCGTAGAGGAAGGCCACGTCGAGCTTGAGCATCTCCACGAACTCGATGATGCCGCGGTTGGCGACGCAGAATTCGCCGTCGAAGTTGAAGGCGCGCGGATCGCTGTCGCTGCCCAGTTCGGCGATCTTGCGGTAGTTGATGTCCCCCGTCAGCTCGGTGGAGTCCTGGTTCTTCTCGTCTTTTGGCTGGAAGGTGCCGATGCCGACACGGTCGCGCTCCGACAGCAGGATCCGCTTCACCCGGATGCGCGTGATGAGCTGGGTCCAGTCGCCGCCCACCTGCTTGAGGCCCTCGCGGAACAAGAAACGCGACACGGGATCGAGGTCCCCATCCACCTCGATCTTGTACTTCGCCTTCGCGGCTACTTGTTTGTTGAGCTCCTCCACCACCTGGGTGCGCATCTCGGGCGGGATGAGCCGCAGCGGCTCCTCGTGCATGGGGGAGGGCACCACCTGCCCGTCGGGTAGATGCCACTCGAAGGTGTAGAGCGCCCCATCCGGCTGCCGGCTGTACCACTCCACGGCCTTCTTGAACAACCGAACGATCGTGGACTTCGCGCTGCCGACCGGCCCGTGCAGCAGGAGCACCCGCTTCTCGGGACCGAAGCTCAATGCGGCGCTTTTCAGCACGTTCACCAGCTTCATCAGGTGCACGTCGATGCCGAACACCGCGTCCTTCCCGTTGTCGAAGGGGTCGTCGAAGAACTTGTAGCGGATGATCGGCTTGCGGTACTCGGTGTAGGACTCCGAGCCGAACGACAGCACCAGATCGTAGAGGCGCTGCCAGGCGTTTCGAGTGACGTCGGGCCGCTGGCGCACGATCTCCAAGTAGTCTTCGAAGCTGCCCTCCCAGTGCTGCTCCTTGAACCGTTCGAGGTCCTGGAGTTGGGCGATCATGCCCAGGATGCCAGAGGGGCCGTGGGTCGACATGCAGATCTCCTCCAAGCTCACCGTTGAGGGCGCCGGGATGACGCCGCCTCGGTGAACCAGTCGTCAGCGAGGCAAAGAGCGGCTGTTCTCAGTGTGCCGGATTCGCAGAGCGGGTCAAGCACAATCTTCTGACTCCGTGTCTTGAATCGTTGTTCCCTTCACCGCGTAACGGGCGCCCGAAGCCACCAGGGCGGCAGGGTGGCCGGCGCAAGGCGAGCGTCCCGGGGGCGAGGTCCGAGGCCGAGATCCGCCGATCGAACCGGGATGACTCGCCCGGTTCCTAAGCGGGCCTGCACCGCGAGCGCGAAGCCGTACCAGCTCGTTTCGCCGGCGCCCATGAGGTGGGTGATGCCCTCGGGGAGGCGCAGGAGCGCGTTCGCGACGTCATCGGCGTGGGTCGGCTGCACGACCACGTCGTAGATGGCGTGGACGGTCTCCCCGGCGCGGAGGCGGGGCTCCACGGTGGAGGCGAAGGTGCGGCCACCCGGGCCGTGGACCCAGCCGACACGGACAACGTGGCCGCCTGCCGCGAGCACGCCCGCTTCGGCGGAGGCCTTCTGTGTGGCGTAAACGGAGGTCGGACGCGGCGCTTCGTTCGGCGTGTGCGGTCCGGGGCCGTCGAACACGAAGTTACTGGACAAGAACCAGGTGGGGACCTCGCGCGCCCAGGCGATGGGGGCCTCGACGTTGACGGCTTGGCTCAGGGGGCTGACCGCGGCGCCGTCGACGTCGGTGAACGCGGCGCAGAACATCACGGCGTCGGGTCGGTGTTGCTGCTGGGCGCGGGCGCGGGCGGCGGGATCGGTGACATCGCACGCGGCGCGGTCCAGGCCGGTGAGGGTGTGGCCCGAGCTCGCAGCGGACCGCTGGAGGGCGCGGCCGAGGAGGCCGCCGGCGCCGACGACGAGGATGCGCATGGTGAGCGGGGGCGTATCCGGTAGGCGAACGGCGGGTCGCGCCCCACTCCCCCCCACCCCCCCCCCGCCGCCCCCCCCCCCCCCCC
>BJHF01000010.1 GCA_014191855.1 Deltaproteobacteria bacterium | reverse complement strand
ACGAGGTCGATCACCCGCAGCTCAGACACGTACGCGAGGAGCCCGACCTCGGAATATGCAATGGCCTGCCCGTCGAGCGCCCGGTGGAGCGCCCAAACGGTCACGACGTTGTTGCTGCCCGACAGCGTCCGGCTGAGCGCGATGCTGGGGATGTCTCGCTCGGTGCGGGGCGTCACGCGGAGGCCGCCTTGCCCGTCGGACTGGACCATCCGGTCGGGCAACGCCTGCGCTGCGTGAAGCCCCGCGAGGCCCATCGCGGCGACCAGGAAGCTCGCCCGGGCGGCGCGGGTGGGTGCGGCGGCGGCGGCGGCGGAGAGCCCCGCGCCAGCGGCGAGCGCTACAAAAGGCAGGCCTGGAGCGGCGAACCTCTGATTTGGCATCCAGTCCCCGCCCACGCGGCACACGAACGCGACATGACCGGCGAGGACCAGCGTGAGCGCCCCCGCGACCTGACGGTCGAATGCCCAGAGTAGGCCGAGCCCGAGCACCCCGGCGATGAACAGCACGGACTCGTTGGCGAGGAGCGGCCCCACATATTGCCGCACCTCCGCCCACTCCGCCGCACCACCCTTGTGGTACCAGGTGTTGGGCACGATGTCCTCGTAGTAGAACCAGCGAAACGTTGCCCACAGCAGCACGGGGAGGACCACCAGCAGCGCCGGCCGGGCTCCGGCCTCCCATAGGGCCGAGGGCCGCCTGCCCCGGGCCGTGAGGGCGACGAGAGCCAGCCCGAGCATCGCCGCCTGAAGCGCGCCTTCCGGGCGGGAAATGCCGGCGAGCCCCGCCAGCGCCGCGGCGACGAAGGGAGCTCGGGGGTGGCGGTGGAGGCAGGCCAAGAAGGAGCCGAGCAGCAGCGCCGTGTAGAACGGCGTCTCCAGGGCGAGGAGCGCCCAATTCACCAGGGGCACGGACCACGCCGCGAGACAGCCGGCGGCCGCTCCGATGCCAGCGCGTGCCCACCGACTGGCCCGGCTCGGATCCGCTCGTTCGCCCACCACAAAAGCCCCCCACGCCACGCCCGCGGCCGTGACGACATGGGCCGCCAGGCCGAGGACCTTCGCCACCACCTCGCCGTCGAAGCCCAGACCGACAAACGGAGCGAGCAGGAGCACCCACGTCGGATTGGAGAAGCCCTCCACCCGTTCGCCCGGGTTGAACACGAGCCCCTGGCCATGGGCGAGGTTCCAGGAATAACGAAGCGAGATGAAGGAATCATCGACCGTGTAGGCCCACAAGCCCAGGCCGAGCCAGAGCGCGACCAGCGCGGGAACGAGGCAGGCGATCCCGAGGGGCAGCGCGGAGCGGGTCGACGACACGGTGCCGGTCTAACCAACGCCCGGCGCTTGGATCCCCGACCGCCGCATTTCATCGCAACCACCCTCGGGCATCGCACCGTGGCAGGCTTGGGGCGCGGGGCCCCGCTCGCCACGCCGGACGCGGCGCTCCCCTCGCTGGCCGCGCGAACCTTGGGACATTAGCAAACGCCCGTGTTCCCGCTCCTCGCCGCGTTGGGCTGCGCTCCGGACCCCGCCCCGATGGCTCCGCCCGCTGCGGAGGCCTGCGCGGAGGCTCGCGCGGAGGCCTGCACGGAAGACGTGAAGAAGTGGAAGCGGGCGGAGGCGATTCTTCGAGACTGGCCCGCTCGGGGCCGGTTCAAGGCGGAGGCCCAGGCTCCCGGCACCGTCGTGTTCGTCGGCGACTCCATCCTGGCCAACTGGGCCGAGAGCCCCGAAGGGTTTTTTCCCGGAGAACCGTACGTGGATCGCGGCATCAAGCTGCAGACCACGAGCCAAATGCTCGTACGATTCCGCGGCGATGCCGTCCTGCCCGGCGTCGCAGCCGTGCTCCTCCACGGCGGCGCCAACGACATCACCGGGCTGCGAGACGCGATCACCGACGCCGAGGTCGTCGGGAACCTGGCCTCGATGGCCGAGATCGCCACGGCCAACCATATCCGCGTGATCGTCGGCACGATGCTGCCGATCGGTCCCTCGGCCGAGAAGCGCCGACCGTCCGCACGCGTCCTCGCGATCAACGAGGGACTCCGCGCGTTGGTCGCTGAGAAACACTACGCGCTGGCCGACTTCCATGCGGCTCTGGTGGCCCCCGATGGCACACTCCCCGACACGCTGAGCGACGATGGGGTGCATCCCAACGCCGCCGCGTACGCCAGGATGGCACCCGTCGCGAAGGCGGCGATCCGAACCGCGCTGCGGTGAAGCGCCAGCGCTACCCGAACGCCGCCACCACCCCACCAATCACGCCCGCCGGGTCCCCCGCCTGCGCAGCCCACGCGCGGATCGCGGGAGCGACAAGGCCCCGCGGATCCTTCCCAAACGGACGCAAGGCGTCGTCAAGCCAGGTTTGCAGCGCTGGATCGCGGGGCACCGTTCCGCCCGCGAGCTCCGCCCGCAACGCCGGCAAGATGCGCTCGGCCAGGTCCTGCTTCTGCTCGATGGCCACGAGATCGCTGACACGCAGGGCCCACTCAGGCAGGGCGATGTCGGCTCGCGCCAGCATGATCGCCGCGAACCCGAACGCCAGCCGCTCCGCGCGCGCATCCACGCTCGACGGCGCCTCCCCCGGCGCCCCGATCACCTCCACGTACACCTTGTTCTTGGGCTCGGTCCCGCTCGGCCGCAGGATCACCCGGTTCCCCTCCCCGCACCGGAACACCAGAACGTCCCGGCTCGCGAGGTCGGTCCCCGACTTGATCGGCCCGAGCGGGCCGGCCTCGTCGCGACGATCCGCGAAGGCAGTCACCGCGAATCCTGCAATTTCGATCGGCGGATCCGCACGAAGCGACGCCTGGATACGCTCGATCCGACCCTTGCCCGTCGCCCCGCGCATCACCGTGCTCACGAGGCGGTTCGCGACGTAGCCCTCACGCGCCCACAAGGCGCGGAGCGCATCGCCCAACGTGAGCCCACGGCCCTTCCAGTCCGACGCCATCTCGGCCAACGCCAGCGCTGCGCCCGCCGCATCCTTGTCCCGAATCGCCGCCGTTACGAGCACGCCATGGCTCTCCTCCACGCCGATCACGAAGTCGGCCACCGAGCCGCGCACCCCCGCGAATTCGCCGAGAACGTCCAGGTGTTTGAGCCCGTCCCCAATGTACTTGAAGCCCACCATCAGCTCTCCCACCACCTGTGCGCCGTGCCGCTTCGCAACGCGCGAAACGAGGTCGCTCGTCACCTCGGTTTTCATCACGATCGGGTTGGCGAAATGGCCATGCACGAGGCGATGCTCGGTGATCAACGCGGCGATCTCGTTGCCCGTGAAGAAGCGCCATGTCCCGTCGGCTTCCCGCGCCACGAGCCCGATCCGATCCGCGTCTGGGTCGCACGCCATCACCAGGTCTGCGCCCAACGTCGTCGCGAGCGCCACCGCACGGTCCATCGACTGCGGCACCTCGGGGTTGGGCGTGCGGAAGGGCACCTCGGGAAACGCGCCGTCGTGCGTGGCCTGCGTCGGCTCGAGGTCAACGTGGAAGCCGGCGGAGC
The DNA here is from genome assembly GCA_014191855.1 of Deltaproteobacteria bacterium. Classification (GTDB taxonomy): domain Bacteria; phylum Myxococcota_A; class UBA796; order UBA796; family SXON01; genus SXON01. Next base: position 91,936 of record BJHF01000010.1, on the reverse strand, counting down.
GCATCACCGCGAGCGCGCTGGTGTCCCCGGTGCCGTGCAGCGCGGTGAACACGACGCGCGCGGATCGCGCGTGTGGCAACAACGAGGTCGCCACGTTCAACGCCACGTAGGCGTCGTGCGCCGACGACGGGTAGTCCGTTACCCAACCGCCCGCGCGAGCGTCGGCAAAGGACATCGCCCGGATGTCGGCCACGAGGTCCACCTCGCGGGCCATGTCCTCGTCGTGGGGCGGCACTTCCTGGCCGCCAAGCTCGTTGTAGAATTTTCCACCGTTGTCGTCGGGCGGGTTGTGGGAAGCGGAAACGTTGAGCCCGGCATCCGCGCCAAGCGCCCGGATCGCGAAGGATAATTCCGGTGTCGAGATGAAGTCGGTCGAACCCGGGGCCAGGATCGTCGTCGTCACCCCGTTCGCCGCGTACACCCCCGCGGCGATCTCCGCAAAGTCGCGACTGGAGAGCCCCATCAGCGGGTTCTCGACCCCAACCGGGAGGTTCCCGCCCGCATCCCGGAAACATCGAACATCGTAGGCGATCACGACGGAGAGCGGCTTGTTGCCGAAGCGCTTGCGCAGGAACACGACGTGCCCCTGCACGCTCGTGGAGAGGCTCCAGGGGTTGAAACGGTTGGGCCCCACGCCGACCGGACCTCGCCTTCCTCCCGTTCCAAACGGCATCACCTGCCAGAAGCCGTCGATCAACAGGTTCCACTTTTCACCTGCGATCAGCGCCTCGACGAGCGGGCGATACGCGGCGAACTGGGGCTCGGAACGCCAACGCGCAAGCGCGGCGTCGGCGGCGGCGTGCACATCGGGGCGAACGCCGAGGGCGGTGGCGGCTTCAACGGGGATGATCGGCATGGGTAGGCTCCGGCGGCGGTAGACTATCCTGCCCGGGATAAGCCTCCCCGATGATCGCCCTTCTGCTCGCCTGCGAGGAGCTCCCCAGCACGGACGTCATGAACGACGAGCTAGCGCTCACCGCGCTGGTCACGACCGATGGTTCGAGCACGCAGATCGACGCGAAGGTACAGCGCGGGCAGGGCCTCGGGTGGACTCCAGTTCACGTCGCGGGTGAGGAAGCGCTCGTCGCCACATGGGATGGCGACGACCACACCCTGGAAGCGGTGGAGCTGGGCCTCGGCGACGTCGGCTACACCACAACGGTGAGCGCCGCGAGCGACGGCGCCGACCTCGGCGTCCGCTTCGATCGCACCGCCGACGACACCATCGAAGGCACCTCGGTGGCCGTTCCGCCCGAGTTCGAGATCACCGCGCCGCTTCCCGGCGCCGGGGTCGCCGCAGACACCGCGCTGATCGTGCTGTGGGACGGCTCATGGGAAGAGGGAACGATCACCCTCAGCTTCTCGGGCGAGTGTATCCCGGGTTGGGAAGTCACCGACGCCGACGACGTCGGCGAGCTCGACATCCCGGCTGAGGCGCTGGCCTCCGAAGGCGCGGCCTGCGGGGCAACCCTCACCCTCGTCCGCACGGCCGCCGGCACGCTGAGCGAAGCCTGGGGCGCGGGGGGTTCGATCTCCGCCCAGAACGGGCGGGCGGTCACGGTGGCGGTCGGGAACTGAGGGCCCCGGGGGGCCACTCTTCCGCCGCGCTTGTGGTAGCCTCCGCGCACCATGAACTCCTGCCCTCTCGAAGGCGATGTCCTCGCGCGCGTGCTGCCCGAGCTCGCCCAGTCCAGCATGTTCAAAGGGCTCACGCCCGAGCAGCTCGCGCAGATCGCGGGCCACGGCACGCTCTGCATCCTCAACGACGGGGAGGTGCTGATGGAGCAGGGCACGCCGTCTGATGCGTTCTTTGTGCTCCTCCGCGGCTGCCTTTCCATCCGCATGGCAAGCTCCGACGGCGCGCAGGTCGAGCTCCGCACCCACTCCCCCTCACCGCGCTCGGCGAGATCGGGCTCTTGCTCAACCAGCCGCGTTCGGCCTCGGCAGTGGTCACGCAATACGCCGAAGTGGTACGGTTCGACACCAAGATCTTCGCCGCAATGATGCAGCGGGTCCCGGCCTTCGCGGTCGCCCTCTCTCGCGCGCTCGCAGAGCGCCTCGCCAGCAACACCCCAGGCGCCAGGCCCCCGGGAGCCGAGGAAGAACGCGCCGACCCAGCGGCCATCGCGCTCCTCCCGCTGGAGCTGCTCCAACGGCATCGGATCGTGCCGCTCGAGCTCAGCGGCAACGTCCTGAAGGTCGGTTTCGTGCACGATCCCACGCCCGCGATCCTCGCGGCCATCCGGCTGCACACGCCAGGAATGGAGCTTCGAACCTCGCGGGTAAGCGAGCGGTTGTTGGAGTCCGTGCTCGCCGGTCGGGCGGCCACGCCCGGCTGGACCGGCCCGGCCGCGCCCGCGGTGACCGCGTCGGCGTCCGCCCCCACCTCGCCTCGCCTCGACGCCCTGCTGCGGCGAATGGTGGCCGAAGGCGCCTCCGACCTCCACCTCTCCGGCGGCCAACGCCCCCGGTGGCGCGTGGACGGAGAGATCCACGAGCTCTCGGATGCCTCACCCCTGGGCGCAGACGAGGTGCATCAACTGCTTGAACCATTGATGTTGGCTCGCAACCTCGAGGAGTTCCAGCGCGACAACGACACCGACTTTGCCTACGCGCTCCCCGGCACCGCCCGCTTCCGCACAAACCTGTTTCGGGATCACCGTGGCGTGAGCGCGGTGCTTCGGCAAATCCCCGACAAGATTCTCAGCTTCGAGCAGCTCGGTCTCCCGCCCGCGGCCAAGACCCTCTGCGAATTCCCAAAGGGGCTGGTGCTCGTCACCGGGCCAACCGGGAGCGGCAAATCAACCACTCTCGCGGCCATGGTGGACTACATCAACCGCACCCGCCGGGCTCACATCCTCACGCTCGAAGATCCTATCGAATTCGTGCACCAGAGCCGCGTGTCCCTGGTGAACCAGCGCGAGGTGGGGCCGCATACGACCAGCTTCGCCCGCGCGCTGAAGGCTGCGCTCCGCGAGGACCCGGACATCGTGCTCGTCGGCGAGATGCGCGACCTGGAAACGGTCTCGCTCGCCCTCGAAACCGCCAACACCGGGCACCTCGTATTCGGCACGCTGCACACCTCAACGGCGATGAGCACGGTCGACCGGATCGTGAACCTCTTCCGCGCCGAGCAGCAGGGACAGATCCGCGCCACGCTCGCCGATGTGCTGCGCGGCGTGATCGCTCAAACGCTGTGCCGCAAGATCGGCGGCGGCCGGATCGCGGCGCTCGAAATCCTGATGGGCAACCTCGCCGTCGCGAACCTGATCCGTGAGGGCAAGACCCAGCAGATTCCGACGGTCATGGCCACCGGGCGCGCGCAGGGCAATCAGGTGCTCAATGAGGAGCTGTTGCGCTTGATCCAGACCAAGCGCGTCGAGCCGGAGGAAGCGCTCCTCAAGGCGGTGGACAAGCCGGATCTGGCACGACGAATCGGGGCGATGGCCGGCTGAAGGCGACCGCCCGAGGGCATCCTCAGTGCTCGAGCGTGTCCCGCGCCACCGTCGTGGGTGAGCGGTGCTCGGGGTTCCAGTCGCCCGTGCTCACCCACTCCTCGAAATTGCCTTCGAACACGGTGTAGCTCTCCACCAGCACATCCGCTTTTCCCCGACCGAAGCTTGGGTTCTGCTTGTCCACGATGCCGGTCCAGCTCCCGTCGGTCACCAGCTGGTGGTGGAGCCCGTCGGTGTCGATGAACGACACGCGCACCAGGGTGGCCGCAGCGTCCACGGTGACATCCAGCTCGCGGCTGCTGTGATCCCACAGGTTTACGACCGGGATGTCCTGGAGGTCGGGGAACAATACCGTTCCACCGTCATCCGGGGCCGTCGCGACCGATACTCCGCCCCCGGAGCCGAGGCCCCCGACCTGCGCCAGGGTGTACACGGCGCTGCCGCGCGCGGCGGAAACGCTTCCGACCGGCACCCGCTGTACGTCCACCACGCCCGCGTCGAGCCCGAGACCGGTGAGCACCCATCCGTCTGCCGTTTCGTCGAAGGTGCAGACAAACTGCTCTTCCGTGCCCTCGAAGCCCACCGACAACGTGGGTAGGGCGATGTGGGCGGTGTCGCTGAACGCCACCGAAGGCGCGATCGGCGCCTCGGTCGTGGCTCCGGAAACGGCGGTGTACCCGCCGCTCTGGCTCCAGCTGAAGTCTGCGAGGTGGTCGATGATGAGGGCCATCGCATCCCCGGTGCCGTTGAGACCCGCGGCCAGCTCCGAGATTGGCACCGGGCCGCCGAGGCCCCACACGCCGACCGCGCCCGGCCAAACGCCGGCGTAGTAGTCCGCGAGGTAGCCCTCGACGAAGAGGTTGCTCGGCACATCTACCGCGACGCCGTGGTAGTCGAGCGTGCGGTTGGGGCCGAGCAGATCATCGACCTCGAACAAGGGGAGCTCGCCCTGTACCGTCCCCGAAGCCAGGCCGAACACCTCCTCCCCCAGCGCCGCGTCGGCGATGCCGGAGAAGTCCACGGCGCCATGGAGCTGGGAAGTCGGCGACTGGTCGGCGGTGACGGGGAGCGGGATCGTGAGCTTCCGGCTGACCGTATCCAACACCGAGACCGCGTAATACGCGTCGTCCAGCCACACGGTGAACGTCGTGGGGGCGCCGTCGAGCACGGGCGCGCGGGCCTGGCCGGCAGCGTCCGTCAGCACCGTGCCGGCGGAGGTAAGCACGCTGGCGCCTTCGATCGGCGCGCCCGTCGTCTCGTTCGTCACCGTAACTTCGGCCTCGGAGGCCTCCCGGACCTCGATCGTGAGGTCGGCCTCAAGGCCCTCGGCCGTCACCCGGATCGTGGTGGTTCCGATGCCCACCGCGGTCACGACGCCGCCCGCATCCACCGTCGCAACCGCAGCGTCATCCGCCGCGAACCCCGCCCCGGTGTACAGGTCCCGATCCCCAGAGTTCTGCGTCGCCGCAACGCGCAGGGCGTACGTCGCGCCCACGTTCACCACCATGGCGCGAGGCCAGGCGTCCAACGCCCGGAGTCCCTCCTCCACCGCCGTGTCTTCGCCCGTGTCGGCGGTGTCGGCCGAGTCACCCGTGTCCGACGTGTCCTCGATGGTGCTGTCCGCGGTGTCCGCCGTGTCCTCCACCAGGCCCGTCTCATGGTAGCCGAGACCGGAATCGGAGTCCTTGGCGGGAGCATCGACCACCGGGCAACCGGCGAGGACGAGCGTGGCGAGGAGGGAAGTACGGATTGGGTTCATGGGACCTCGAAGGTCGAGAGAAAGGGTTCGATGGGGGTACCGAATTCGTCAACGCAGCCCTGGTCTCCGCCCTGGACGGAAACCGCGTACGTCCATCCCCGCAAGTCCGGGTCGAGGGGGCGGAGCTTCACGAACGCCGCGCCTTCCACCGAGAGCTCACTTGGAACCGGGAACGCTACCGTCCCGTCGTCGCGCGCGGCGTCTACCCGGATCGTGTCGGTCGTGCACCGCGTGATGTCCGGAACCTGGCTGAGCTGAAGGTAGACATTGGTAACGGACACCGACTCCACCGTTCCGTCCGCCGGATCCACGTACTCGACGTAGAACCGGGCGGGGCCCGAATCTCCCGCACCCTCATCACACGCGAGGAGCGCAAAGAGCGGTACAAACCGGCTCATTCCTGTATGAACCGCACAACGAGCAGGCGATCATCGCTGCCCGGCTCAACGTACCCGCCCGCCGCCGCGCAGGGCCCCGATCCCAGCTCGCCGGCGGGCGCAGAGACCGTCGGCTCCTCGTCAGAAACGGTGAGCCAGGGCGTCGAAAACAGCGCCACGTTCTCGATGTCGTACACTTCCACCCGCACGTCGACCGGATCGGGCGGCAGTCCGCGAACGGCCGCACGCCCATTGCCGGCGCCCAGCGTCGTGACCCCAACACCGTCGACGCAGATGCGGAGCTGCTCGGCCTCCGCGGGAAGCTCCGCCACCACGTCGAGCTCCCAGTCGCCGGGGAGGTACGTCAGCTCGCTGCAGCCGGATCCAAATGTCCCGGCGGCGAACGCCGCTAGTCCTCGGAGGAGGTGTAGTCGATCTGGGTAAGGTCCCACTCAGTCTCCCATCCGGGGATGATCATGTAAACGGGCCCGTAGGCCGCCACGAGCGTGATGTCGCCGGTGAACAGCGGGCCCGTCATCGCGTCCCCATCGCCGTCGTCAATGGTGAAGCGCACGCACTGCTTGAAGTCGTCTTGCGCCGTCGTCGGGCAGTCGGGCACCGACTCCACAAAGGTCGAGGTGAACGCCCAGGCGGCGCCCGTCGAATCCGTCGTCTCGAACTCCACGACATCCCCCTGCCGCATCGCGTCGTTGCTGTCGGTGATCTCGACGGGCGGGTCGAACGTGATCGCCGCGCCCGTGGCCCCGAGCGAGTACCCGTGCACCATCACCGCATCGCCCGTAACCGACGACCAGTCCACGGCGCCCAAAACCTCGTTCGTCGCCGCATTGGTGTATTCCATCGTCACGACCTCGCGACCGTCTACGATCGAGGTCTGCGACTTCTTCTCGACGCGGAGCTGCCAGTCGATCGTCGTGTCCTGGTTGTTGTACGTCATGGAACGGTTACCGTCGAACGCGAAGTAATCACTCATCTTCGTGCCGGCGTAGGGCTGGGTACCGCCCGTTTCGCATGCGATGGTCAGGAGCAGCAGCATCGGAATCCTCCGACCCACGAATAGCACCGTACGCGGCGTTCCGCACCCGGCGATAAGCGGCCAGATGAGCCCGATCACGCGTTTTCAGGTCGCCGCCACCGTTGCGGCGATGTCCCTCCCCGACGCCTTGGTGCGGGCGCTCGTGGCGTTCCCCGAAGAAATCCACGGGCAACCCCTTGATCTTCGCACGCGGTGGTTCCTCACCCTCTTGCGGCTGGATCACGTGGAGCGCCACACGCGAACGGTGCAGCAACAACGGGAGGACTTCGAATACGCGGACCTGCGGTTCGCCTCTGAGCCCTCAGGCGTGGACATCACGGCGATCGAGGTCCCGCTCGCCGGGCGCACGCTGGCCGCCAGGGCGTACCGGCCGCGAGCAGCGGGCCCCGCCGCGCCACCCTCCCCCGCCATGCTCTACCTTCACGGCGGTGGATTCGCGACAGGCTCGCCGCTGGGCTACGATGGTTTGTGCAGCCGGTTGGTACGGGAAGGCGGCTGCGTCGTCGTGTCCCTGGACTACCGACTTGCCCCCGAGCACCCCTTCCCCGCGGCCGTTGACGACGCCGTCGACACGTTCAGGTGGCTCCGCGCCCAGGCCAACGCGCTCGGACTGGACGCATCGCGGCTGGCCATCGGCGGCGATTCAGCGGGGGGCACCCTCTCCGCCGTCGTGTGCAACACCCTCGATGCTAACGAATGCCCCGCCTTACAGCTACTGATCTACCCGGGAACGGACATCGTCCCCGACACCGCATCGCGCGCCAGGTACGCCCGCGGGTTCTACATGTCGATGGCCCACGTACGCTGGTTCTACGACACCTACACGCCCAACCACCTCGACCGCCTCGATCCCCGGGCTTCGCCGATGCGCGCGCCCGAAGTCGGCCGCGTTCCTGCGATCGTGGTCATCGCCGGGCTCGACACGCTCGCCGACGAGGGCCGCGCGTACGCCAACCGCCTCGCGAACGCCGGCGTGGACGTGGATACCTACGAGGTCTCCGGCCTGCCCCACGGCTTTGTCAGCCTGGACCGGATTCTTCCTTCGGCGAGCCTGGCCGTTTCCGAGATGTGCCGCCGCGTCCGACATCGGTTATCCGACCGATGACCCCCGGACTCACCCATGAACAAGACCTCGTCTTTGCTTGCCGCCGCTATGGCCGGCGTCTTTGCTGGTGCCTGCGCCTCGGAGGCGCCCAAGGCGCCCGAAGCCGCTCCCCCGGCCGCTCCGCCCGCCGCCGCTCCCGCCGCCGTGGCCCCGCCGCCGGCCGACGCGGCGATGACGGCAACGGCCGATCCGGCCGCCGCCGCCTCCGACAAGCATGCATGCAAGGGCATGAACTCCTGCAAAGGCAAAGGCGGGTGCAAGACCGACGCGAACGCGTGCGGCGGCAAGAACGAGTGCTCGGGCAAGGGCGGATGCGCCACTGCGAAGCACGACTGCGCCGGCAAGAACGAGTGCAAGGGCCAGGGCGGCTGCAAGACCGCCAAGAACGACTGTGCCGGCAAGAACGAGTGCAAAGCCCAGGGCGGCTGCAAGTCTCCCAAGGTGATGTAGGCCCGCGTTGCCGGGCGTGATGCCCCGGCTCCGCCTCCCTGATCTGGGCTTCCCCGACCTCGGGATCGGGGTAGGTCTGCGCACGCCCCACTACCGCGAAATCCTCGCCGACTGGCCCCCGGTGGGCTGGTTCGAGATCATCAGCGACAACTACCTGGAAACCCAGGGTCGCCCGCTGGAGATCCTCGATCAGGTGGCCGCGCGATACCCCGTTGTGATGCACGGCGTGTCCTTGTCGATCGGCTCCACCGATCCGCTGGACGTCGCCTACGTCCGTCGGCTGGTGGCGCTCCGGGACCGCGTGGGCGCGCGCTGGGTGAGCGACCACCTGTGTTGGACCGGCGTTCAGGGCCGCAACAGCCACGATCTCCTGCCCCTGCCGCTCACGCCGGAGAGCCTCGCGCATGTCGCGGCGCGGGTGGACCAGGTGCAGCAGCTCCTCGGCACCCCGCTCATCCTTGAGAACCCGAGTACCTACGTGGAGTTTCGGGGCTCGTCGATCACCGAGCCCGACTTCCTGGCGCAGCTCTGCCACCGCACCGGCTGCGGCCTGCTCCTCGACGTGAACAACGTCTACGTGTCCAGCCGCAACCACGGCTTCGACCCGATGAGCTACCTCGACGCGCTGCCGCTCGACCGGGTGGCGCAATTCCACGTCGCCGGGCACACCGACCTCGATACGCACTGCATCGACACCCACATCGGCCCCGTCGTGCGGCCGGTGTGGGAGCTGCTCAGGGCGGCCTGGAGCCGCGGGGCAAGGGCGAGCATCCTCCTGGAGTGGGATGCCGAGATCCCCGCGTTGGAGGTGGTGCTCCGCGAAGCCGCGCTTGCCCGCGAGTACGCGGTGGTGGCACCATGACGCCGGCGGGCGGTCCGGCGCCGACCGAGGGCGGGGCGGCGGAGGTGCTCGACGTTGAGCGAGCAAGCGCCACACCCACGCCGCCCGTTCGCAAGCCGCGGCGGCGCACCGCCTCCCCTCCGGCTTCGACGCTGCCGCTGGGTGGCGCACAATCCTGGTTTCTCGAGGCGATCACCCACCCCGGCTCCGTTTCTTCGGGTGCGCTCGCGGCCCGGCGCACCACCGGGACGTCCATCGACGCGCTGCTGACGTCCAGTCCCGCGCTCAGCGCCCTCGACCGCCTCGCCGTGTACCACTACGCCTACCGCGCCCGCTTGATCGACGCCCTCGCCGACGACTACCCCACGCTCCGCCACGCCCTCGGCGTAACGGCGTTTGAGTCGCTCGCGCGCCGCGTGATCGACCGTTTTCCCTCCCAAACCCCGAACCTCAACGCGTACGGCCGCGTGATGTTGGACCATCTCGCTGGCCGCGACGGGCGCCCTCCGAGGCGCCCGTTCCTGCTCGATCTCGCCCGTCTTGAGTGGGCCCTCGTGGAGGTGATCCATGCGCCCACGCCGCCCCGACTCACCCCGGCGGCGCTGCGGTCGATCCCGCCAGAACGCTGGCCCAACCTGCGCTTCAGCGGCAGTCCCTCCCTCCGCCTCCTCCCTTCCCGCTGGCCGGTGAACCGCTACCTGCAAGCCTTCCGCAGCGGGGAGGCCCCGGCGCTCCCGAAGCCGAACCCAAGCTGCCTCCTGGTCTATCGCCAGGGTTTCACCGTGTGGCGCATGGACCTGAGCCCGCTCACCCACGGGCTCCTGGCCTCCCTCCTCTCCGGGGTTCCGCTGGGTGAAGCCCTCGAAGCCGTCGAGGGCCACGCGGGGGCCGACCAGGTGATGCGGTGGTTTGAGGCGTGGGTGAGCGGCGGCGTGTTCACGGGCGTCGCGGGCGGCTGAGCTTCGCGGATACGCTCCGGTGGAGGGTTTTTCCCATCGTGCTGATCCTCGTCACCGCAGCCTTCGCTTGGGAAACCTGGTCGGCCCCACTGCTCCACACGACGGTGTCCGTCACGCTGCCGGACGGCGCCGACGACGCAGCCGCGCAGGTGTTCGCAGTGTTCACCGAGGTGGAGCGCGACTGCAACGAGTGGCTCCCTGATTCTCCGCTTGGGCGGCTGAACGCGGGCGCGGGGGGCGCCCCCGTGGCCATCCCCGCCGACCTTGAAGCGCTGCTGCGCCGGTCGGTCGACATCGCGGCGCACACCGACGGCGCGTTCGACCCCACCTGGGCTGCGCTCTGGGCGCTGTGGAATTTCGATGACCAAACGGTGCCCGCGTCAGCGGATATCGCGACGGGCGTCGCCAAAGTGGGCTGGAAACGCCTGGAGATCGGGGAGGGAACCGCCCGGCTCGCGGAGCCGGGGATGGCGGTGGGGCTCGGCGGCATCGCGAAGGGCTGGGCGCTGGATCGCGCGGCCGCCGCGCTCCGTGGCGCCGGGCGGCCAGACTTTCTGCTTGTCGCCGGTGGCCAGGTTTATGCTGGGGGAACCAAGGATGGTCGCCCCTGGCAGGTGGGCATTCGCGACCCCCGCGGCACCGCGACCGACACCTTCGCCACGGTCGCCGCCAGGGATGTCTCGGTGTCCACCAGCGGCGACTACGAGCGGTACTTCATCGCGAATGGGGTGCGGTACCACCACATCCTCGACCCACACACCGGATGGCCGACTGTGGGTGCCCGGGCAACGACCGTGGTGTCCGCGGACGCCACGCTGGCCGATGCCCTGTCCACCGCGCTGATGGTGCTGGGGCCGGAACGGGGACTGTACATCCTCGGGCATTTCCCGGGCACCGAAGCCCTCATCGTGGACAGCGAAGGCAAGGTACACCGCACCTCGGGAATGCCCGTCGGGGGGCTCCAGGCGCCGCGCCGCTAATCAGCCAGCAAGCCACGCATGCTGCGCCAGATCGGCCAGCACCCCGGCGGCCGACCCGATGATCAGGATGGAGCCGCCGGTGCCCGCGCCATACGCCATGAACTCCCACAGGAAGCTGTCGGGTGGGTGATCGGCTCACGGCCCCCCTGGCTCGGCGTAGATGGCATCGAGGAACGCGTCGCCCTCGCGCCGCTGGTGCTCAAGGACCGCGTCGCACACCGCCCGCGCTCGCCGCAGGGTGTCGGCCACGGGCCCATCCAGGCAGGACTGGGTGTCCGCAAGCGCGGCCTCCGTGGCGAGGGTGATCTCGCGGTGCTCCCGCACGATGGAGGCGACCACGCGGTCCTGCGCCACGGCCGTTGCAGCCATCGAGTCCAGCATGCCGCCTGGTCGTTGCTCCTCGACAAAGTGCGGGCGTAACAGCGACTCAAGCTGCCGCAACAAGACCGCCGCCAGCCGCACGTCGTCCGTCGCCTGCAAGGCGTAGACCACCTGGCGGATGTGGTGATGTTGTTCGTCGAGGGTGCTCACCAGATCAGGGTCGTAGGCGACGACGGCAGGATCGGGCATGAAGCACCTCCGGTGAACGCTTCGCGGTGACAGCGTAATGTCATCCTCCATGATCGCGGCATCGGTCAAATGTCCGAGGGGGTGAAGCGATCGCCGCGCCGGCGAACGCGTCGAGCACGGGCGGTTAGAGTCGCCCCGACGATGTTGCCGCTCCTGCTGCTCCTCGGACTCGCGTTCGCGAACCCGCGTGTCGCGGTGACCGACCTCCAGAACCGCACGGGCGACACGGCGATGGACGGCGCGGGGGCAGGGCTCTCCGGCATCCTCCTCGCCAAATTGGTTCGGGTCGACAACCTCGAGGTCGTCGAGCGGGCGCAGCTCGAAGCCGTGCTCGGGGAGCTGAAGCTGGCCGCGAGCGGCGCCATCGACCCGATCTCCGCAGCCAAGGCCGGAAAGTTGCTTGGCGCCACCCACATGGTGATGGGCGATCTGGTCTCCGTGAAGCTCCCTACCATCGCCGTGAACTTGCGTGTCGTCGAGGTTGACACCGGCAAAGTCGTCGCTGCCATCGACGTCGTGGGCCAGGTGGGCGAGCACGGCGAGGAGTTCTTCGTGCTCGTAGACGACGCCGCCTTCCGGCTCGTCGACGCGCTGAAGGTGCAGCTTGCGGCTCGCGATCGCATCGAACTGGGCCAGGTGGATGTGGCGCAGCTCACGACGGTGAGCGCGTATGGCCGAGCGCTCGAAGCGCTGGATCGTGGCGACAAAGCCGCGGCGGAGGCGCAGCTTGGCAAGGCGTTGAGCGTCGAGCCGGGGTTCAAGCTGGCGGAGGACACGCTCACCAAGCTGGCCGCCGAGGTCGCATCCGCGCGCACCGGGTACGCGAGCGCCGCGATGACCAGCGCCCACGCCGACTGGGAGCAGCTCGAGAAGGATGTGGCCGGCACCCTCCCGGCCAGCCCGAACGTGGCCGATCTCGCGCGGGCCGCCATCCGCGCCCGGATGCGGCTCGTTCGGGGCGATCTGGAGGGGTACCTGAAGCTGGAGGAGGCGCGAATCGCGGCTACCACCGCCGCACACACCAAGGAGGCCGGAGCATTTGTCTCCGCGCTGTACGCAACCTCCACCAGCGCCTTTGTGAAGCGGAGCACGCTCTACAACTTGACGGTGTGGCCATGGGAAACTCGCCTTCAGATGGCCGATGTGCTGCTGATGCTCGGTCGGAAAGACGCGGCCGCCGCCCTCGTGATCGGCAACTACCAGAACCCGGGTCCAACCCTCTCCCCGAGCACCCGCCCCCGCTCCCCGACGGATTGGGCCGATCGGCACGGGCTGTTCGACCTCGCGGTGGTCGGGCGCAAGCAGTCCCTCACCCAGGCGCAGCTCCGCGGCGATGCCGACGACACCGAACGAGCGCTCAAGGAGCTCGATGAGGCGATCGGCGAGGCCCGGGAGGCCCACGAGGCCCGCGCAACCTGGGACGCCTTCCAGGCTCGGCTATCCGCGACGAAGGCGGACAAGAAACTGTTGGACGAGGAGCTGCGCGCAATGCGCGTAACGGAGGACGATCGCAGTCTCGTGCTGGTGGGCTACCAGGCGTTCCAGCGTCGCGCGAAGTCTGGATTCTACGACTTGGTGCGAACGGATTCGGACTTCGAGGATCTCGCCGACCGCTGGCGTCAGCGGGCCGACCATCTGTGGGACGACAACTGGTTCGCCGACCAACGCCTCGCCCACCTGCTGGACTATCAGGCCATCGTGCCCGCTCGCGACACCGAGGCCCAGGCCCGTCGCAAAAAGGCGCTGGATGATTTTGCGAGTGGAGCGTACGGCAAATGACGCCTCAAGCAGAACAGGTCATGTGGATCGCCGAGGACGGCCCGGCGTACCGCGAAGGCCACAGCGGCGGCTGCGTGCTTACCGCCATCGAGGGGCAAACCTTGCCCAAGGGGCTCCGCGGCGTGGCCAAGCCGGCCCGCGAGGCCTGTGGTCCCGGCTGGTACTTTGTGCGCTTCGATGTGCCTCGGCAGCCGAGCGCGCGCACCCACAACTACTACGTGCCGGCCGCAGCGCTCACGGTCGCGGCCCCCAAACCGGCGTTTGACAAATCTAAAGCTACGGGCGAGGCCTACACACGGCAAGCCGGAGATGCGCCCACGCTCGCGATTCCGCTGGACAACCCCGACTGGACAACGCCGGCGCTGCTTCCCGGTGGAGAGCTCGTGGAGCGCTTGGACGGGTACGTCATCCGCACCGCGAGCGGTCACGAACTGTGGGTGGATCCGTTCTACCTCGGCGAGGCGGATCCCCTCGGCCGATCGGACTACTCGGCCTCGGCCGCGAGTGTTCCGTTGCGGCGGCGCTTCGTGGCGGGCCTCGCCGCTCGAGAGGCGAAGGCGTCCCTCACCTGGCTGCCGCCCGCCGCCGAACTGGGCGCGGCTCAGAAGGGGAATGTCTACGCGTTCCGACTCCGGCCTGAGTGGCTCAGCGCGCCCCGGTTCACCCCCGAGTGGTTCGACCCGGTCGGCCAGAGCATCGAACACCCCTGTGACAAGAACCCGCGCTCAGACGAGCCCTGTGGCAGCTACACGCTTGACTATGCGGCGTTTGGCGCCTGGCTGCCCACTACCAGCTACGACGTCGTCGCGATGTGGAACGGTAGGAGCCTCGAGGTGATGGCAACGGACCCGTGGGGCGACAAGATCGCCGTCAGCCCGGCCTGGGACGGGCAATAGGAACGATGCAGCGCTTGCCGCGCCGCGGCCGGATCGCGTGGTCAGGCGGCGTTTGGAACGCATCGCGGCGCTGCCGGTAGCGACCGCACCGCCGACCTACTCCACGAGTGGCCCCACCTCTTTGGCACCCTCGCTCAGGACCACGTCCCGGCCGCCCATGAAGGACGGGGTCTGCTCACGAATCTGCACCGCACGCAACAGCCGCGAAACGTACGCGTCGGCCTCGTCCGCGGTTACCTTCCCGTCCTTCGCGCCGAATTCGCCGTCGGCCCACCCGCGAAGCGCGCCGATCGCCGCGTAGGTGAACGCGCCGTGCTGCACGGAATCGAGGGGCACGGACGCTTCGCCGGCGGTCGTCGCCGTCCATTGCCGCGCCGACACCACGGCCTGAATCGCTTTGGCCGGGATGAGCGTCCGATGCCCGCCGAGCAGGCTCGATCCGTCGCGGCCGACACCCGAGAAGCAAGCATCCACCACCAGCATCGCGCTCCCGCCGCCCGCGCTCGCCCGGGTTTGGATCTCCGCCACCGGAACGCTCCGGGCATCGAAGGAAACATCGTCGGGGCGCACATCGTCGCCCAAAACGACCTGCTCACGGGAGCTCGGCGAAGCCGCGCCGTGGCCCGCAAAATACACCCACACGGTCCCGCCAGCGGACACCGACTTGCCGGCGTCGTCAACCGCTTTGCGAACGTGCTCTACGCTCCCGGCGGTGATCATCGTGATGCGATCCCGCGGGATTCCCCTCGTGTAGAGCAGGAAGTTGTAGAATGCCTCTGCGTCCCGACGCGCGTACGGCACGTCGGGGACGAATGCGTAATCCTCGAGTCCGATCACCACGGCCGATTCGTTCTTGGCAACCCGCCCAGTCGCCAGGCGACCGTCGATGGAAGGGAGCGAGAGCCGGGCAGCGGGCGTAGCCACAATCAGCGGGGCCGCCGTCACCGGCGTCGGCGCCACGACAACCGGGGCCAGGGTGGCGACGGCGGGCTTGGGCGAAGCCTGAGTGGGCGCCACGACGGCGGCCGCCCAGTCGGTCCCGTAGTTCCAACCGCCGGTGGGTGAAGGGGCGGAGCTTTCCGGCGCCGAGGCCACCGCAGGCGCACCGGATTCGGCGCTCGTCCACGCGGCATACACGAGCTCACCCGCTTTGTGATCCGGGTCTTCCGTGATCATCAGGCCGACCTCAAGCTCCGGCCCATCCGACTCGGCCACCGGCGCGGCAGGCGCCATGCTGAACCCGCCGCCCTTCCGAAATCCCCATCGAACCTGGTCGTACAGCGACTGCGCTCGCGCCATTCCGACGTCCGACCGCGCGGTGTACGAGCCCGCCACGCCGATGCTCACTTCCACGCACACGTTCATCCCTCGGGCGCGCAGCGCCGCGAGGCGATCCACCGGCAGGTCACCGCTGCTGTCCGATCTCGCCTCTCGCCCATTCAGGCTCCATACCCCGTGGATAACGCCCTCCTCCATCGGCCCCACGTTGCGCGCCCGGGCGCGCCGAGAGCAGTACCCCGGCGCCTCAAGGTCCCCCGGACCGGGCGGCGGCAGGGTCAGATCTTCGTCGGATTCGAGCCAGCTTGAACCCGCAGGGCCCTCATCCGGCGCGGCTGCCGACGCAGCAGGGGCAGCGGACTGGGCGAAGGCGGCGGCGAGGAGGGAAAGGAGCATCGCTGACTCTACCCTACCGCCCGAAGCCCCGGCGCCTCGCGCCCCACCGCCCGCACATATTCGTCGTAGCTCCCCGGGTACAGGTGCGGCCCACCCGCGCCAACCTCCAACACTCGCGTCGCGAGCGCCCGCAAGAACGCGCGATCGTGTGACACAAAGACCAACGTCCCATCGTAGTCGGCCAGGGCCTTCACCAGCGCCCGCTTCGTCGTGAGGTCGAGGTGGTTCGTCGGCTCGTCGAGCACCAGCACGTTTGGCGCGTCGTAGAGCATCTTCGCCAGGGCGAGCCTTGACTTCTCGCCACCCGACAACACCGAGATGGACTTCTCTACGTCCTCGCCCACAAAACCGAACGCCCCCGCCAGGCTCCGAAGCACGCCCATGCCCTCGCTGGGCGCGTGCGCCTCCAGCTCCTCCAGCACCGTCAGCTTGTCGTCGAGCTGCTCCATCTGGTGCTGTGCGAAGTAGCCGAGCGTCACCGACGCGCCGATCACCACGTCGCCCGCGTCGGGCTGCAGCACACCCGCCATCATCTTGAGTAGCGTCGTCTTGCCCGCGCCGTTCTCGCCCATGATCGCCCAGCGTTCCCCCCGCCGCACCATCAGGTCGAGGCCGTTGTGGATCACCCGGCCGGCAAAGCCCTTCTTCACGCCCTTCACGGCGATCACGTCGTTCCCGCTGCGCTCCGGCCTGCGAAAATCGAAGGAGCGCTCCACGAGCCGCCGCGGCTCCTCCACCCGCTCGATCTTCTCCAGCTTCTTCGCCCGGCTCTGCACCTGGCTGGCCTTGGACGGCTGCGCGCGGAATCGCTCGATGAATCGAATCTCCTTCGCCAGCATCGCCTGCTGCTTGGCGAACTCCGCTTCGCGCTGCGTTGCGTCGAGCGCGCGGGCCTTCTCATAGCTGTCGTAATCGCCGGTGTAGGAGCGCACCCGGCCGCCGTCGATCTCCAGCACGCGGCGGACGACGCGGTTCATCACGTCACGGTCGTGGCAGGTCATGAGCACCGCGCCCGGATAGTCCCGTAGCCACGCCTCCAGCCACACGATCGACTCAATGTCGAGGTAGTTCGTGGGCTCATCGAGCAACAGCAGCTCCGGCCGCGCCAACAGGATGCGCGCCAACTGCACGCGCATGCGCCACCCGCCGGAGAGCTGGCCGATCTTCCCATCCATCTCCGCCTGGGTGAAACCGAGGCCCGCCAGGATGGACCGCGCGCGGGCGTCGAGGTCGTACCCGCCGCCGGCCTCATAGAGCGCCTGCGCCTCCCCGTAACGGTCGAGCACGGCGTCGTAGTCGGGCGCGTCCACATCGCCGAGGCGCTCTTCCAGGCGCGCGAGCTCCTCCCCCGCCTCGGCCACCGCACCCGCCCCGGCCAGCGTCTCGGTCAAAACGCTGCGATCTCGCCAATCGGCGAAGTCCTGCCGGAAGTAGCCCAGCGTCAGCCGCTTCGGCCGCTCCACCGAGCCCTCGTCGGCCCGCTCTTCGCCAAGGATCAACCGAAAGATCGTCGTCTTCCCGGCGCCATTCGGGCCCACGAGACCGACCTTCTCGCCCGGGTTCACCTTGAACGAGGCATCGATGAACAGCACCTGGCTGCCATGCTGTTTGGTCACGTTGTTGAAGTCAACCATGGGGGTCTCCGGCGGGGGCCGCGCGGTCTACCCTGTCTGGGGTCGGTGTGCGCCTACGCCTCCGGCTCCGCCTCGCAAGCATGCGGACACGTGAGCGGGTCTGCGCCCTCGCCTGGCAACGGATCCTGCGCCACGCCGGGCACCCACCCGTGATCGACAAAATCAAGTTCCAGGAACCGATCCAGCGCCTCCGCGGCCATGTGCCAGAACGTCAGGTCGGTGGCACGCTTCAACCCCTCGCAGAAACGAGGCGCCCAGCGGCCGAGGTGCTCCTCCATCAGCACCTTGCGCCCCGCGCGCACCCGCGCCGCGCCTTCGCTGTCTCCCGAGTGATCAAGGATCGCCTCCTTGAGCGACAACAACGCCGCGAACTCCAATTCCGTGCTCAGGTGATCCACGCGCTCGCCGCCCGACACGCGGGCGCCAAAAAGCTCGTAGAGCGTGGCGAGCTGACCAAGATGAACACCGGGAACCGCACGAATCCACCCGTTCTCGTAGGGGCTCACCAAAACACCGCGACCGAAGAGCGCGACGCGGTCCTCAGGCAACTCATCGTTCACGAGGGGCACGAGCGCGGCGAGCTCAGTGAGCTCCGGTGCCTCCGTCGCCGCGAGGAGGTCCTCGCGAAGCTCCTCAGCCGGCGCCTCGCCGAAGCACCGCGCGAGCACACGGTACCCCTCCGCGCGTACCAGCGGCGACATCACTGGACCACCATCGGGGTGAAGGGGAACCAGTGTTTGCGTCCGCCGACGTTCTCCGCGCCGCCGTCCCACACGGCGAAGGCGATGTTCTGGTTCCCCGTCTCGAAGGTGGGGTTCCCAGCGTCCACCACCACCCGGGGCACGCTGATGATCACCGTCCACACACCGTTCTTCCACTCCCCCCAGGCATCCGCATCCTGGTACTGTTGGGTGGCCAGCGTGCCATAGCCCACCGCTGTCAGCTCCTCGACGGGCCGATAACGGTCAAGCTGGCTGATCGGATTCCCAGCGTTGGTTCCAGGTAAGTACCGCATTGAGTCGCTGCCGGAGAAGGCCGTCTCCACCGGATAGGGCCAGCCGCCCTTCACGAACGGATACCCGTCCGACCAGAAGTTCGGGTGATAATCCTGCACGTCCGTGTGGCCGTCCTCCACGTCCCGCTGCCAGATCGCCTTCCAGTGCGCGATGTACACCGGGTTGTTCGCCCCGCCCATCATGGGGTTGGCCATTGCGGGATCGCCCAGCGGGAACTCAATGGCGACGGCGTCGGTGAATTCATCCACTTGCACCGAGTCGTTCTTGGCCTTGTCGTCCCACTGCAGGCGGATCGACACCCAGTTCTTGTCGGCGAGCGCGCGCGCCTTCAGCTTGGTGATGGTCGGCGCCATGTTCCGGGGGCTGGCCACTTGTTGAGGTAGCACCGAGATCTCCACTTCGCCGGCCGAACCCCAGTCCGAGGCGTACAGCTCGTGGGCGGGCACGTTCGCCACGGCCTTCGCCGTGAGCGGCTCGGCGAACGCGGCTGAGAAGAACAATAGGGAAAGCATGCTCCCTCCGGATCAGGTGATGTTGTGGCGGTAGGTTTCGTGTTTCTTGTCGAAGAACTCGCGGGCGAAGAAGGGCTCGGTGAATGGCACGCGCACCGCCTCCTTCCCGTCCCGATCCCAACCCACCGCCAGCTCCCCTTCCGCCTTGAACCGCTCGATGATGCGGGAGGTGTTCCCGAACATCAACAACGCGGCGAGAAGCTGCGGATCCTTGGGCGCGGAGCGGTAGGTCGCGACGGCCTCCTCCACGCCCGGACCAAACATCTGACCGGTGAAGTCCCGCGGCACATGCACGGGGGGGATGTAATACACATTGGGCTCGGTGCCCGCCTGCGGGTAGAGCGGCAACGCGACCTTCTTGATGCGCACCAGATAGTCGATGGGGTTGTCCGCCTTCTCTTCGCCGGGCTTGGAGAGGAAGCCCTGGAGCCGGATCTTGCCGATGCAGGTCTGCACACACCGGGGCTGCTCCCCCTGCTCGATGAGCGGGAAACACCCGATGCACTTCTCCGAAACCCGGGTAACGGTGTTGAAGAACACCTTCTTGTACGGGCACGCCTTCACACACTCGCGGTAGCCACGGCACCGGGACTCATCCACGAGCACGATGCCGTCTTCCGGGCGCTTGTAGATCGCCTGGCGTGGGCATGCGGCGAGGCACCCAGGGTAGGTGCAGTGATTGCAGATGCGCGCCAGGTAAAACATCCACACCTTGTGGATGCCCTGAAAGAACGCGCCCTGTTCCATCATTCCCGCCACCACGTCCTCGCCGAGGTTGGGGCTGGCGTAGCTGTCCTCGTCGGGGAGGAAGCCCTTCACCGGCAACCCATCCTGGGTCGCTTCGAAGATCGTCTTCCCAGCGAACGTCTTGCCCTTCCACTCCTGCGGCCCCAGGATCTCCATCAACTTCGGATCCCACTCATGGGGGTAGAAGCCGTAGGGCTTGGTCTCTACGTTGTTGTAGAACACCTGCTCCTGGCCCTTGCCGCTGGTCCACGTCGTCTTGCAAGCCACCGTGCACGTCTGGCAATCGATGCACTTGTTGGTGTCGAAGATGTACGCGATCTGCTTGTCCGGACGCGCCCCCTCATAGGGGTAGTCCATTTCCCGGTTGATCTGCCAGTTCATTACCTTGGACATGGTGTTCTACCCCTTCTGCTTTGAATAGGCGCCGCTGATGAACTTCTTGAACGAGGAGGTTTCGTGGGTGGGCGTGAGGCCCAGGGCGGCGGGTGCCCACACACCCTTCCCATCGAGTCCGCCGTTCTCCGCCTTGGTGATCTTCACGAAGGCTTCGCGCGGAGCGCCGGTGGGGCAGTGCACATCGGCCGCAAAGCCGCTGCCCAACTTCTGACCCATCAGGTCCTTGCGGACCAACGTGTCCGTCATGTGCGTGGGCTTGAGGAAGCCGCGCGTGCAGGACTGTTGGCTTCCGTAGCGGAACAAGGCCTGGTAGCCCGTGTCCGGGTTCTTCGCGAGGCCGGTCGGGTTGGTTTCGTGGCCCCTCACCGATCCGATCGTCGCGCCGTACATGTTGTGCCACATGCGCGTCACGCCTCGGGGGGTTCCCGGGTAGTACCGTGCCCGACACAACAGCCGCGCCACCTTGGCGTCCTCCGGCCGATCCTTCCACCCGTGGAACGGGCGATCGTGCGGGTCGGCGTCGATGTACACGTAGTCGCCATCTTCGATCCCGGCCGCCTTCGCGTCCTCCGGGTGCATATCGACGTAATTCTCGGTGATGAACGGCGTGCGTTTGTCGTGCCGGAGCATGTCGCCGAAGGGGCCGAACCAGACCGCGACGATGTCGGTGTCAACGGGCGTGGTGTGCGCGCCGTGCCGGTACTTGGGCGTGTGGAAGATGAACTTGTACTCGGGGTGCTCGGCCTGCAGCGGATGCTGGGTCTTTGCAACCTCCTTCCAGGGCTTCACGACGTGCCGCGCCTGCCGAGTGTCTCCGTCCAGCTTGTTGCGATCCACCCCGTAGTCCTCAGGCGACTTGGGGTTGATCGCCGGGTGCGGGCTGGCCACGATGACGTTTGGCTCGTAGAACGTGGAGTCGATCGGCTCGCGATGCACCGGCATGTTCTCGCCGCTGTCGCGGAACTCAGGCTCGTCGCGATAGAACTCCAACCGGCCGGTGCGCGTGTACCACGGGCGGCTCTCGTTGCTCTGCTCCCAACCAACGCTTTTTGGGTAGGTGCGCGACTGGATGAGGGTCGGCACGCCCTTCTTCGCGAGGGCCTCCGCTTCGAGGAACTGAATTCCCTTGCCCATGTTGGAGCCGTCCAGCACCCGCTGCAGGTACACGTCGGTGCGCCCCTGGTCCACGAAGCTCCACATCTTCGCGAATCGGTCGTCACCGGTGAGCTTCCCGAGCGCCTTGGAAACCCCGGCGCTGCACTCGATGTCGGAGCGAGTGTCGTGAATCCGGTCGAGCGGCGTACGTGGATACACCGAGATGAACGGATTCGTCACGCTCGCCGTCATGTCGGGATGCTTGAATTCCGCCCAGCTATCCACGGGGAATACGACGTCGGCGTACTCGCAGGACGCGGTCCACCACCACTCGTTCACCACCACCATCTCCACCCGCTTCATGGTGTTGAACACCGTCTCGTAGTGGCCCTTCGCGTTGCCGATCAGCGAGTTGGAGTTGGATACCCAGATGGCCTTGGTCGGCGTCGGGATGTGGGTCTTGCCCGTGAGCAGCGCCTTACCCATGCGCAGCACCTGGTCGCCGTGGTTCCAGTAGTGCACGCTCTCCGCCTTCCAATACGCCTTCACGCGCGGCGGCTTGCCGGGGTCGAGCTCGATGTCGAAGGGGTCTTCGTTCATATACCGCGGGAGGCCGTTGAAGTACGCCGTCCGGTAGTTCCCCGCGTACGAACCCACATTCCCACCCGCGAACCCGATGTTACGGGTGAGGGCTGCGACCAGCATGACGTCGCGGTCCTTCAGATCGTTGTTGAAGAACTGGTTGGGGCCCATGCCGCAGGAGAACAGCGTCTTCTCTGGGTTCTTCGCGATCTCCCGCGCGATGGCAACGATGCCCTCCTTTGGCGCCCACGTGATCTGCGAAACGGTCTCGGGCGAATAATCCCGCAGCACGTACTCCTGGATGAGATCGAACGCCGTCCGGCAGGTCACGGTCTTGCCATCCTTCAGCGTCACCGTCATGGCGCCCGTCAAGGCCACGTCGATGTTGCGCTTGTTCCAGAAGGCGCCGGTCTCCTCGCGGCCTACGGCAACGGGCTTCTTGGCCTTGGCGTCCCATACCACGAAGGGTGCGAGCTTGGCGGCCATCGCCTCGGGTGCCACCTGCCCGACCTGCTTGGGGTTCGGCCCGGGATTTGCGCCCGCCGCCAGCAGCTCCACGGCGTTCCCGCCCGCGCCTGCTTCACCGTCAACAATGTCCGAAGCTGCCAGGCGCTCCAGCGTATCCATCCGAACCAGTGAAGGCAGGTCAGTCGAGCCTTTCACGAAGTCGGCGTCGTACAGCTTTTCCTTCATGATCACGTGGGCGAAGCCCAGCGCGAGCGCAGGCGTCGTTCCCGGGCGCACAATCAGGCCCACGTCCGCCTTGCACATCGTCGCCGAGTATTCACAGGCGATGACCACCACCTTGGTGCCCTTCATCCGGGCCTCGGTGAGCCAGTGCGCATCGGGCATCTTCGTCGTGATCCAGTTCATGCCCCAACAGACCAGCACCTTCGCGTGCTCCGCGCACGAGAGATCCCAGTCCACCGTTTGCTGGCCTGTGACCATGGGGTGCCCGGGGGGCAAGTCCGTGTGCCACGTGTAGTTGTCCCACCCACGCGAACCCACCGCCTTGTCTGCGCCCACCTTGCGAGTATTGGCATCAAGCAGCGCAAGCGTGTTTGCAAAGCGGTACTGGGCGAAGATGCGGGTGACGCCGAGCAGCGGCATGCCGCCACGCATCTTGATCACCTGCGTGCCGATGCCTTTCGCCTCCTCCACCATCACCGGATCGAAGCCCTGGGCGGTGAGCCACGTCTTGCCCTGCTCGCCGTTGTATTGCGCAGAGACGTTCGCCATGCCCTTCGCGACAAGATCATAGGCCTCGTCCCAGCTCACGCGCATGAACGCATCCTTGCCGCGCTGCAGGTACTTGGGGTCCATCGTGCCGGTCTTGGCATCACGGGGGAATCCGTCGAGCACCCACTGGCGCCATCCCTTCCGAACCGTCGGATAACGCACGCGGCGGTCGCCGTAGAAGCGCCGCACCAACGCGAGCCCCTTCTGGCAGCAGCGGGGATCCCAGCGATGCGACGCCGAAACCTGCCCGTCGGCTGCTTCGCCGTAGCCAAACGTGGGCCCGATCCGCACGATCTGGCCGCTGCGCACGTAGGCGCGCAGGATGCAGTTGTGCGTGTCGTTCGGCGCGCACGTGAAGGTGAACGTCGAGTCGAACGCGTAGAGATCGCGGTAGATCCGCTCCCAGTCCCGGTTCGGGTAGTGTTGGAGCGGGTTCGGGATCGCAGACGGCTCGAGGTAGTTGAAGCCCCAGGCGGTCTTGGGGGTGACGGCGGCGGTTGCGCCGAGCAGCGTCAGAAACGAACGACGGCTGAAGGAGTCGGTCATGCGGCACCTGCGGGAACGGTTGAGACGCGGGCGACCCGAACCGCCCCCCACCACGCATCCGGTTCGCCAGAGTGGCGCGCCGACTGGAGGGCGGGGAGGCACCGGTGGCTGTACCGGGCGAGTCCGGGATCGGGAGGGTCGAGGGTGACAACGTCGGCCGGCCCGGCGCGAAGCGCGGCGAGGGTGGCGAGGGTGGCCGAAGCATGATCGGGGGAGAGAAACAACACATCCGGCGTGTCCGCGGCCACAAGCGCGGTCGCGACCGCGCCCGCCAACCCAGGCCGAACCGCGGTCGCGAGCCGCAACCCGCGAGGCAACGTGACGCCTGGTTGGGTGACCACCATCACCCGGCCCACGGCCGAGAGGCGAGAGGCGGCTTCCGCCATGCGGGCGATGTGCCGGGGCTCGGGCGCCCAGAGCGCCAGGGTCGCCTCCACCGGCTTCGGCGCCAGGAAGCGCTCGAAGAGCCAATCCGCCACCGCTTCAGGATGATTCAGCGGCAACACCGGCAGCCGGGTGTCGATGGGGCGGTCCGCCGCCCAGGCGATCACGTTTGGCGGCGCCGCCCAGCCCGGATCCACCGAGGCCGCGGCGCGCACCACCCGAATCGTCGGGAGCCCCGACTTGCGGAAGCCTTCCGTGAGCACGATGTCTGCGTCCTGCAAGTAGCCGTCAATCAGGCTGCCAAGCGCGCAGGGCGCCTCCATGGCCGAGAACACCGCGAGCTGCGACTCCCCGGCAATGACCGCCCGCCAGGCGCCGGCGCTGCGAAAGCGCCAGGTGTCCTTGCCCGGCCGGTCCAGCTCCAGCCGGTGCGCATCGTGTTTGAGCACCCCCACCCGCACCTGGCGCGCCGTCAGATGCCGGATCACCCCCTCGATGAGGGTGGTCTTTCCGGTGCCTGAAGGCGCGGCGAAGCAGACGGTGGGGACCATCCGGATTCTCTACTTCTTACCCTTGAAGGTCTTGAGATAGGCGACGACCTCGGTGAGCTGGCCGTCCGTGAGCCCCGCGCCAAGCGGCGCCATGATCGGGCTTTTGCCCACGGCGGGGCCGCCTTCCTTGATGGCTTTCTTCACCACGTCGTCGGTGCGGGCGGCCCAGAACGCCGCGTCCGTGAAGTTCGCCGGCTTCGGCGTAAGGGCCGCAGCGGCCGGGCCGTCGCCCTTGCCAGCCGCGCCATGGCAAGCCACGCAGGTCTGGGCGTACCAGGCCGCTTCATCGAAGCTGTCGGCCGCGCGCGCAGGAGCGGAGATGGAGAGCAGAAGAGGGAGCAGGAGCATGGGTACCCGGGGAGGTGCCCCGGTCCGAAGCAAGAGGCGTGCCACGCGTGTGGCGCAGCAATCGCGCCCGATCAACCCAAACTCCCCGCCGCGACCGTGCGATCTCCCCCGACGCACCCGTGAGAAATCCCACACGCACCCCGTGTCAAACCCGCCGAAACCGGCCCGCGATTGCGCCCCGTCAAACAGCCCGGTTCGACCCCGAATCGGATACTTCGCGGGCCCATGACCGACCTCATCCTCGCCATCGACCAGGGCACCACCAGCTCCCGGGCCGTGCTCGTCGACCATCAAAGCCGCGTGCTCGCGTCGAAAAACGTCGAGTTCCCCAACTACTTCCCCGCTCCCGGCCTCGTTGAGCACGACGGCGACGAGATCTGGGACAGCATCGGGCGGGCCGTCACGGGCGTGCTTGAGGGCGTGGATCCGGCCCGGATCGCGGCGATCGGGATCACCAACCAGCGCGAAACGAGCCTGTTCTGGGACGGCGCCAGCGGCGCGCCCGCGAGCCGCGCGCTCGTCTGGCAGGATCGCCGCACCGCACCCCGCTGTGAGGCCCTTCGCGCGGCCGGCCTTGAGGACGAGTACCGTCAAAAAACCGGTCTCGTCCTCGATCCCTACTTCTCGGGCACGAAGGCCGAGTGGATGCTGGAGAACGTGCCGGGTGTGGCGGAAGGCGCGGCTTCGGGGCGGCTCCGGTACGGCACGATCGATAGCTTCGTGGCGTTCAAGCTTACGGGTGAGCACGTTACGGATGCGAGCAACGCCTCGCGTACGCTGCTGTTCGATATCCACCACCTCGCGTGGGAAGAATCGCTCTGCGCGCGCTTTGGGGTCCCCCTCGCCTGCCTCCCGCGAATCGTGGACAACGCGGGTGTGTTCGGTCATACGCGCGGCTTGGGGTTCCTGCCCGACGGCATCCCGGTGGCGGGCCTCGCGGGCGACCAGCAATCCGCGCTGTTCGGTCAGGCCTGCTTCGCGCCGGGCATGGCCAAGTGCACATACGGAACCGGCGCGTTCCTCCTCTTGAACACCGGCGAAGTCGCGGTTCCGAGCACCCACGGGCTGCTTACGACGGTTGGGTGGCGGCTCAACGGGCGTACGACCTACGCCCTGGAAGGGAGCGCGTTCATCGCCGGCGCGGCCGTGCAGTGGCTGCGGGATGGGCTTGGGATCATCAAGACGAGCGAAGAAGTCGAGTCCCTCGCCGCCAGCGTGCCCGACAGCGCCGGCGTCATGTTCGTCCCCGCCCTGGCCGGGCTCGGGGCGCCCCATTGGCGCCCAGATGCGCGCGGCGTGATCGTCGGCCTCACCCGCGGCGTAAACCGCGGACACATCGCCCGGGCCGTGCTGGAAGGTGTGGCGCTCCAGATCACCGACCTGCTCGACGCCATGGCGGCGGACGCCGGGCGCGCGCTGGGTGAGCTGCGAGTGGACGGCGGCGCGGCACGCAACGACCTGATGATGCAGTACCAGGCGGATGTGCTCGGCGTTCGTTGTGTCCGTCCGACCAACCTCGAAACCACTGCGATGGGCGCAGCGTACCTCGCCGGGCTCGGCGTCGGCTTCTGGGAGTCGCCGGCCGCAGTGACCGTCGCCTGGGCGCAGGATCGCACGTTCGACCCCATGATGTCGGTGCGCGACCGTGCGCGGAAGCGATCCGACTGGGCCGCCGCCGTGGCCAAGGCATGATCGCGCTCCTGTTCGCCGCCTCGGCCCTCGCGCAAGCGGCCTGCAACCTCGACGAAGCCATCGTGAGCGTGCGCGAGCACGGCACCTTCGAAGGCTACATGTGCCTTGCGAACGCGGAGGAGAGCCCGGCCCGGATCACCGCCGCGTTGCTCGAAACGCCCGCGCAGCCGCGTCTCAGCCGCGCTCTGGCGGTGTGGATGCTGCAGCGCGCGGACACAGCATTCGATCCCGCCCACATCGACACGCTCAGCGCGGCCGACCGGCGCTTCCTCGCTGACGGCATCCGGGCACGGCGGGGGCGCAAAAGCCCCGTCCCCGAGCACGACAAGGCCTTCGCCCAGTTCGACTGGTACGCCCCCGTGGCCACCTACACCGACGGCCGCCTCAAGCCGGGGGACAAAGAGAAGATCGCGAGCCTCGACAAGCCGCGCGCTACCGCCCAGATCGGCGTGGCCCACATCGACGCTGCGGAGGATGAAGCTGCCGGGTCGGCCATCTCGCCGGAGCTCGCCCAGAAGTTAGTTCCCGGCGCGCTAGTGGTGGGCGGGATCCTCGGCGCGCTCTGGTATCTTCGGCGTCCGAAGGCCTGATGCGTCGATGGGACCCGGCCCTGCCCCTGCGGGCGCTCACCGAGTTGCCTGCGGCGGTGAGCGCGGTGATGTCGGGAACGCGGCTGGAGGCCGAGACCGGACCGGCCGATGCCATCATCGTCCTTGGTGCGGCCGTATTGCCCAACGGCCAACCTTCAGGCTCCCTGCTCGCGCGCGCCACGGCGGGAGCGGCGTTGTTCCACGAAGGCCGCGCGCCGCTCGTCGTCGCCACGGGCGCGCACCACCAGGGGCCTCCGGGCGAGGCCGTGGTTGCCCGTGAGATCCTGCTTCGCGCCGGGGTCCCCAGCGACCGCATCCTCATCGAGGAGAAGAGCCGGAACACCCATGGAAACTTCCTGTTCGCGCGCGGGCTCATCCCTGAAGCGGTGCGGGTGTACGTGGTCACCGAGCCGTTTCATCTCGCGCGCGCCCTGATCCTCGCTCGAAAGCTGGGCTTCGCGGAGCCCCTCCCCTGGCCGGTCCTGTCCCCCGCCTGGGGGCGGCGACCGGACCGCTGGCGGCTTTTGCTGCGGGAGATGGGGTCGATGGCGCTGGTGCGGGCCGGGGGGTGAGCGCGGAAACCACGGCCCCAAGCGCTGCGCCGGTATCCCCGTCTGCGTGGGCGAAGGCCAAGGCGGGTTAGGGAGCCGGGCTCGGAGTCCAGATGTCGGTGGAGCTGGTGGTCCCCTCGCTCGGTGAGTCGGTGAAGTCGGCGATCGTAGCGAGGTGGCACAAGAAGGTCGGGGACCTGGTGGCGGTGGACGAGCCGATCGTCACGCTGGACTCCGACAAGGCGACGTTGGAGATTCCGTCGCCCGCCGCGGGGCGGATCGAGGCGATCCTCGCGGAGGAGGGGCAGGAGCTGCCGATCGGGGCGGTGCTGGCGCGGATCGAGGAGCCGTCGTCCGACGCCGTCCACGCCTCAACGGCACCCGCGCCCATCGCGCCACCAGCGCCGTCCCCCGAGCCCCGCTCCGGCCCCGCCGTGCGCGCTGCGATGGCGGAAGCCGGCTTGAACCAAACCGACGTGCAGCCCAGCGGCGCGAGCGGGCGCATCACCCGGGGCGACGTGGAGAAGGCGGTCGCAGCGAAAACGACGCCCGCGCCTGTGGCGCCCAAATCGCCCCCGGCGCCGCCCTCACCCTCGGCTCCGGCAGCCGACGAAGAAGTCATCCCCATGACCACCCTGCGCCGTCGTATCGCGCAGCGGCTCGTGGAGGCGCAGAGCACGGCCGCGATCCTGACAACCTTCAACGAAGTCGACATGTCAGCCGTCATGGCGCTGCGCGAGCGCTATCAGGACCGCTTCGTGAAGAAATACGGCGTGAAGATGGGGTTCATGAGCTTCTTCGTGAAGGCCACCATCGAGGCGCTCAAGGCGTTTCCCTCCGCCAACGCGGAGGTTCGCGGCACCGACATCGTCTACAAGCACTACTTCCACATCGGGGTGGCGGTGAGCGGCCCACGCGGACTCGTCGTCCCCGTGATTCGCGACGCCGACCGGCTCTCCTTCGCCGGCACCGAAAAAGCGATCGCCGCGTTCGGCGAGCGGGCCAAGGCCAACCAGATCGGCGTGGACGACCTCACTGGGGGCAGCTTCACCATCAGCAACGGCGGCACCTTCGGCTCGATGATGAGCACGCCGATCCTCAACCCCCCGCAGGTCGCGATCCTCGGCATGCACGCCATCCAAAAGCGCGCGGTCGTGGTGGACGATCAAATTGTCATTCGGCCGATGATGTACCTCGCCGTGAGCTACGATCACCGCCTGCTGGACGGGCGCGAGGCCGTGGGATTCCTGGTGCGCATCAAGGAGTGCGTGGAGGACCCGGAGCGGATGTTGATCGAGGTGTGACGTCGCCACA
Source organism: Deltaproteobacteria bacterium (assembly GCA_014191855.1). Taxonomy (GTDB): domain Bacteria; phylum Myxococcota_A; class UBA796; order UBA796; family SXON01; genus SXON01. Next base: position 62,837 of record BJHF01000010.1, on the reverse strand, counting down.
CCCCTCCGCGTCTGCCCTCTGAGACCTACGTGGTGCACGACTCGCTTGAGCTCGGCCGCCACTCAGGCGCATCATCGCAGCGCGATTCTCATTGCATCGTGGGGGCCGAGCCGCCCTCGAGGATGTGAGACCCCCCCTCCGAGATATGAGAGCATTTCAGCTCATAAACTCTCACATCGGGCAGTGCGAGGCCCTCGCCCCGCCCGATCCGAGAAATTCCCCTCCGGAACGTTCTCGCAACGCAAGGGGGGACCGGCCGCCCCAGTGGTTGTGAGAATCAACGAACAGTGACCTTCGTCGCGACACGCAGTAATCGCTAGAGGTTGCAGACCCCGCTGCCGTCTGGGAACCGAGGTCCCCACCCGCAACGGCGAGGCGCCGCGATCGGATGACGAAAGTTGCGCAGTCTCCGCCAACGAGAATACAACTTTCGCGATGCTCGCCAACGTCTCCGCCCTCGAAGCGATCCGCGTCCAGGCGACTCCGGAATGATGCTGCTCTCCCTGGTCGCGTGCTTCGTCGGCACCGGTGAGGTGGTGGCCGATCGATACGACAGGAGCCTCGAATGTTGGACCGAGACCACCTTCAGCGGTGACAATTGGTACTGGGATGAGTACACATCGCCTTACATCTGCCAAGACGCCGAAATACGTTTTGCCACATCCGACGGCGAGTGCTGGGTCATCAATAGAATTTGCGGCGACCACTACCTGGAGGATCCGCGCGTGGCCGAAGCTACGGACGAACAGCGCGCAGCTTGTGACGCCCTGAGGGAGGAACCGCACTGCTGAGCGGCGTCGGCTGTCCCGCGCGGCGCCGCAGGCGCGCACCCGCGAGGCGCCGCGACCGCGCCTGACCACGCACACGGGCTGCGCGCCTCGCCCCCATCTACTCCTTCAAAAACTGTACTCCACCGACTCCCCCTCGATGTGCACGACGATCGTCCCGCCGGCCCCGTATGCCGACTCGTACGCGGCCTTCAGCGGCACAAGATCGACCCGCACCTCCTCGTAGAGGTACCCATCGCACGCATCAGGCTCATCGCTGGTGTGCAGCAGGTCCAGGCTGGCCTGCACCGGGAACGACTCCATGAACGCCTGGTCCGGCCAGCAGGTCGTGAACCAGTGCGTCGCGCAGCCGCCGCTGAACCACACCTCCACCACGATCTCGTCCCCCTCCAGCGTCACAGATTCCACGTCGAAGCCCCATCCATCGGCCCCCTCGCACATCGGATACGCGAAGTAGCCATCTACGTACTTCCACGTACACACCTCATCGACGCAATCGTAGCCGGCCGTTTCGGGGCAGTCGCAGGTAGACTCGAGCCCCAGCTCGCACTCCGAGTCCGCGGCCTCCGACATCAGCGCATAGAATTCGCCGGTGTCAGCGTCCTTGCGGGCGACCCAGTCCCGCGTGCAGCCGCAGCTCGTGCCGTCGAGCACTCGTCCGCAATCGGCCGCTTCCACGCACGCCCGGATCTCGCCGGCCTCGGCATCAAACTCCGCCACGATGTCGTCACACGTCCGCAGCACCCCGGAGTCTCCCGTATCAGATGTATCAGATGTGTCAGATGTATCACCGGTGTCGGATGTATCAGATGTGTCACCCGTCTCCACGCCCCCGCTGTCACACCCCAGCGCCAACAGGAAGAGCAACCGCATGAACCACCTCTTGCCCCCGAAGCTATCCACGGGCGGCACTCCAATTGTCAAATCCCCTTGCACGTTCTAGACAACCGTGTGAAACGCCGCTTCCTCAAAAAACCGGGGTTTCATCGTGCGGGCCATGTCGATCTCCTTCGTTCTCCTCCTGAGCGCATGCCTCCCCGGTGAAGGCCAAACCCTCCTCGTGATCGCCCCTGGCAGCGAGCTGGACGACCCCGCGTTCGCCGAGGGCAAGGCCTGGTTCACCACGATCCAGGATGCGATCGACGCAGCTTCGTCGGGAGATACGGTCGCCGTCGCCGCGGGTACCTACAGCGAAGACATCACGATGCGCTCCGGCGTGAACGTAGACGGTGCGGGCCAGGGCCAGTCCTACCTCGTCGGCACGGTCACCTTCGCCGGTGCGGCCGTCGGCACCACGCTCTCCGGCTTCACCCTCGTGGACGCCACGTGGTCCGCCACCCGCGCCCGCTACACCGACAATGGCGTCACCGTCACGAGCGGGTACGCCACCCTCGAAGACGTAGGCGCCTACTACTACAACTACGCGATCTACAGCAATGGCGCAGACGGCGTGGTGCTCTCCGACGTCACCCTCGGGTACAACTGGTACGGCGTGTACAGCTACGAGTCCGGCCCGCTCACGATGTACAACAGCCTCGTCGCCAGCAACGGCGCGGGCGGTGTCGCGATCTCGGGGGGCGAAGGCGCCAACCTGATTCACAATGACTTCCTGGCGAACAGCTTCTCCGGCACGGCGAGCTACCTCGTCGGCGCGGTAGGCATCGCGAACGCCAGCTCGTCCTATACCTGGACCGTGGCCAACAACATCCTCACCAGCAACTACTACGGCTTGGACCTCTACTCGGCCACCACGGTCGTTCAGAAGAATAACCTCGTGTGGGGCAACACCACCGACTACATCAATGATGCAGCCGCCGACGGCAGCGATATCAGCGCGGACCCGCTCTTTGAAGGCGCGGCCGAGGGCAACTACAAGCTCACCGCCGTCTCTCCCTGCCTCGACACCGCGAGCGGCTCGTACACGATCGCGGTGGACTCTGAGGGCGAGAGCCGCCCCCAAGGCGCCGGGTACGATGTGGGGATGGACGAGTATGCCCTCTCCACCTACGATCTTATCGTCACCGAGGTGATGGCGAACGCGATCACCGAGTCCACGCAGGAGTTCGTGGAGGTGTACAACGCCGGAACCAGCTCCGTGGATCTCGCCGGTCTCATGCTCACCGACGGCGACGAAATGGACACGATCAAGGCCTTTGGCGCCGGGTCCACCACCCTCGCCCCGGGCGCCTACGCCGTCGTGATCGACCCCGAATATGCGACCGGCTACACCATCGATGCGAGCGTGACCGTCGTGACGACGAGCGACACCGAGGTTGGCAACGGCCTCACCACGGGTGACCCGATCTCCCTCTACGAGACGGACGGTAGCACGCTGATCAGCTCGTTCTCCTTCCCGAAGGACCCGGGCAACGGCATCTCGATGGAGATGGTGGACCTGACCGACGGCGACGTGACGGGCAACTGGCGGGCCAGCGACTGCGCTTCCGGCTCATCCCCCGGCGCCGCCCACTGCTTCGCCCCGACGGGGGACCCGAGCGCGCTCGTGATCACCGAAGTCCTGGCCAACGCGGCGGTGGAAGCCCAGGGCGAGTACGTGGAGCTCTACAACAGCGGCACCCTTGAGATCGACGCTGCCGGCCTCATCTTCAAGGACAGCAAGTCCAAGGACACGCTGGAGGGTTTCCAGGGCGGCAGCACGCTGATCGGCCCCGGCGAGCACGCCGTGATCCTGGACCGCGGCTATGCCTACGACTATTATCTGCCCACCGACATCGTGCTGCTCACGACCGGCGATTCCACCCTTGGAAACGGCCTTTCGGTGAGCGACAAGGTGTACCTTTACCAGACCGACGGCACGACCCTTATCGACAGCTACACCTTTGCGAGCGATCCGGGTGACGGGTACGCCATCGAAAAGGTGGACTACGCCGCGGGCGACACCGCGGCCAACTGGGCGCGTGCCTCGGCTTCCTGTACGCGCGGCCGTTCCCCCGGTCGCCTCAATGGCAGCGCCGGCGGGATTTGCGAAGCGATCCTCATCAACGAGGTGATGAACAACCCGCTCAACGAAGACACGGGGGAGTTCATCGAGCTGTACAATGCGGGCGTTGACACCATCGATCTCGCCGGGATGGTGCTCACCGACGGCGCAGAGGACGACACCATCGCTTCGTTTGGTGGCGGCACGACCGAGCTTGCGCCCGGCGAATACGCGGTCATCGTGGACAGCGAATATGCCGGCGAATATTCGATCCCGGCCGACGCAGTAATCATGACGCTCGGCAACTCCACGATCGGCAACGGCCTGAGCGTGAAGGACGAGGTCGTGTTCTACGAAACCGATGGCGAGAGCATGGTCGATGCGATGATCTACCCGATCAACCCGGGGAACGGCCTGAGCATCGAGCGCGTGGCCATCGCCGGCGGGCTCGACACGGCCGACAACTGGCTCGCCAGCACCTGTGGCAGCGGCTCATCTCCTGGCGCCGACAACTGTGTGTCCACCGGCTCCTCCGGCGCCACGGAGTCGGTGTACGACCTCGTGATCACCGAGATCATGTCCAACCCCCTCGACGAGTCCACGGGCGAATTCATCGAGATCTACAACAACGACACCGCCTCGATCGATCTGTTGTACATGGTCGTTTGGGATGGGGATGCGCTCGACACCGTGTTCGGCTTCACCGACATCTACGATACCATCCTCGCCCCGGGCGAATACGCGGTGATCCTCGATGTCAACTACGCCGGCGACTACTCCGCGATCCCGACGGGCGCGCTGATCCTCACGGTCGACGACTCGAACATCGGCTCGGGGCTCTCCACCAACGATCCCGTGTTCCTCTACGAGAGCGATGGCGCCTCGTTGATCGACAGCTACAGCTACCCAACAGACGCCGGCAACGGCAAGTCCATCGTCAAGACCAGCATCGCTGCGGGCGACACCGCGGCCAACTGGGTGAAGTCCACCTGCTCCACCGGCTCCTCGCCCGGCCAGGGCACCTGCCCCTGATCTATGGAGATTCCATGCGCTTGATCTCTACCTGCAGCCTGCTTGGCGTATTCGGCCTGCTTGGCTGCCCGGACACGTCCAAGGACACCTCGGACACCGGTGATATCGGCACCGACAGCGGTGACAGCGCCGACTCCGGCGACACCGAGACCGGTGACACTGAGACCGGCGACACCGCGGTTGAGCCCGTGCTCGACGGCGTGAGCTGGAACTTTGTGGAGCAGGCGATCACGACGCGCGACACGCTCGCCATCGTGATCACCGCCCACTACGACGATGGCTCCACCGCCGACGTGACCGCCGACAGCACGTTCTCGAGCACCGACGAGTCGGTCGCAAAGATCTACGTCGCAGGGGTGATCCAGCCGCTCGGCGAGGGCGTCACCACCATCGGCGGCTCCTACGCGGGCGTCGACATGTCAGGCGCGCTCACCGTGGGCATCGTCCCCGCCACCAACGCTGATCTCGTTATCAACGAAGTGCTCGCGGATGGCACGGTGGACGGCGACCCCAACGGCGACGGCACCATCGACTCCGTACAGGACGAGTTCATCGAGATCGCCAACCTCTCCGATGTCACCGTCAGCCTCGCCGGCTGCACGCTCATCGAAGATGACTTCTACACGGGCCTCCCCCGCCACACCTTCGCCGACGGCACCGTGCTGCGCGCGGGCGAAGCGATCGTGGTGTTCGGCGGCGGGGATGTGAGCGCGCTCAGCGCCGCCAACGTTCAGTTCGTCTCCGCGGTAAACGGCGACTCGGGCCTCGAATACGGCCTCTCGTTCAACAACGAAGGCGAACACATCGAATTGCGTGACCCCACCGGCGGCGTGCTCACCACTTTTGCGTACGGCGAAGGCACGGATGTCGACGCGATTGAGGACGCGAGCATGGTTCTCGCGCCCGACGTCTGGGGCACCGCGTACACCCACCACACCTACGCCACCGGCTCGATTGGCGACTTCAGCCCAGGCACGTTCGTGGATGGCACGCCGTTCCCCGGTGTGGACGGGCGTTACTGAGGGCACCCCCCGGCGATGTGGTATGCTTCGGCATGCGCCTCACGCCCCTCCCCCTCCTCGCGCTCGCCGCCTGCAATGACAGCACGCTCTCGGTGCAGAAGTATGCGCCGGAGGTGGAGATCTTCTCGCACGGCGACGGCGCTACCGTACTTGAGGGGGCGGTGCAGCGCTTTCAGGGCTCCGAGATTGACAACGACGACCCACCGAGCGATCTGATCGCCACGTGGTCGTCCAACGCCCGCGAGCTGTGTCCTCCAGCGCCGCCAGCAGACGACGGGATCTCCACCTGCGAAGTGGCGCTTACGCCGGAGGACACCAGCGTGTCGCTCGTGGTGGTGGACAGCGACAATCAGCACGGCGACGACCACGTCAACCTCATTGTCGTCGCGACAGATGCCCCGACCGCCGACTTGCTCGCGCCCGTCGCCGAGGGCGTGTACTACTCCGACCGACTGATCGTGTTCGAAGCCCAGGTTGGGGATGCGGAAGATGCGCCCGAGGCGCTCACGCTCGCCTGGAGCTCCAGCCTGGCCGGGCCGTTGGACGTCGTCACGGCGGTGGATTCTTCCGGACACGCCACGACGGCGGGAAACCTCAGCGAAGGCGAACATTACGTGACTCTCACGGTCACCGACTCAGGGGGCAAGTCGGCCACCGACTCAGTGGTGATTGAGGTCGGGCCGCCGAATACCCCGCCAGAGTGCGCCATCGTGGAGCCGGCGGACGGCACGATGGGCCAGGCCGGGGCCTCCGTCACCTTCAAAGGGCGCGTCTCCGATGCGGACATTACTGCCGACCAGCTCGCGGTCGAGTGGGCCAGCGACCGGGATGGGGTGCTGAGCGCGAGCAGCCCCGACTCCAGCGGCAACGTGGTGTTCAGCACGTCCGCGCTCACGTCTGGCACGCACACCATCTCGATGAACGTGGCCGATGAATTGGGCGAAACGTGCTCCCAACTGATCCAGTACACGGTCAGCACGCCGCCCACGATCGTCGTCAACACGCCAATGGACGGGGATGTGGTGGAGGAAGGCGCAACGGTTGTCTTCGACGCCGACGTGTACGATGCCGAGGACAACCCCGACGATCTCACCGTGGCGTGGGTAAGCACGCTCGATGGCACGATCTCCCTCGATGGGGCCGACCCGTCTGGCAACATCCTGTTCGGCCTCGACACGTTGAGCGTTGGCGAACACACCATCTTGGTCACGGTTACGGACACCACGGGGCTCTACACCCGCGAGATGTTTGATCTCACAGTAAACGGCGTGCCGACGGCGCCAGGGATCTCGCTCACGCCGGATCCCGCCTGGACAGACGACGTGCTCACCGTCTCGATTGACACCGCCAGCACCGATCCAAACGGGGATCCCGTCACCTACAGCTACGCCTGGTACGTGAACGGCACATTGTCCGCCGCGAGCACGGCCAGCACCCTCCCCGCTTCCGCGACCACGCGAGGCGAAACCTGGGAGGTCGTCGTAACGCCCAATGATGGGATGAGCGATGGGCCTTCGTCCAACGCCAACGTCACCATCGAGAACACGGCGCCCGCGTTGACCAGCGTTGCCATCACGCCGAACCCCGCCTACTACGGGGACACCTTGACCTGTGCCTGGACGGGATGGAGCGACGCGGATGGCGACGCCGACGCATCGACGCTCGTGTGGACGATCAACGGCCTGGCGGTCTCCACCGCGTCCACGCTCAGCAGCGGCTTCGTTTCGGGAGACACCGTCGTGTGTACGGTGACCCCCGACGACGGCACCGACACCGGAACCGCGCTCTCCGACTCCATCACCATCGGCAACTCGCCGCCGGAGATCACGGGTTTGACGCTGACGCCCGCAGCGCCCGGAACCGACGATACCCTCGTCACCACCGCCACCACGACTGACGCCGACGGAGACACCGTGCGCTTGTCCTACGAGTGGGAGATCAACGGCGCGCTGGTGGCGGCATCCTCGTCCAAGTTGGCGGGCACGGCCTGGTTTGATCGGGGAGACACGGTCACGGTCACCGCCACGCCCTACGACGGCGCCGACTACGGCACGCCCATGTCAGCGTCCGTGACCATCGAAAACACCGCGCCAACCGCCGCGACCATCGCGATCACGCCCGACCCGCCGGACAGCAACGACGACCTGATCTGTGAGATCACCGCCGACGCGACGGACACCGACGGCGACACCCTCAGCTACACCATTGAGTGGGACGTAGACGGCATCGCCTACACCGCAGCCACGACCACCTACGAAACGGGCGATACCGTGCCGGGATCCGCGACCACCCGCGGCGAGATTTGGACCTGCACGGTCACCGCGAACGACGGCACGGACGACGGCCCCTCCGCCTCCGATAGCGTCACCATCGGCACCGGTACCTGCGACTCGCCCGGCTTCTCGGGCACAACCGGAACGAGCTGGACCCACCTCGCGGTGGCCCCGAACTACCTGTTCTCGTTGATGACGTTCAAGCCCGACGACTTCGATTATGTCTACAACGCCTACGGCACGAACCTCAGCTACTACGATCCAACCTACGACACATGGGCCTCGGTGTCCTCCAGCACGCCGTGCAACAGCGTATGGAACAGCATGGCCCCGTACGATGGGGACCTGTGGATGATCCGGTGCGGAAACGTCTACCAGTACGACGTTTCGGCCGACTCCTGGTCCACCCACGGCACCTACGCCGGCGGCGACGACTACAACCAGACGGTCGCCGATTGCGACGGGCACATCTACGGGCACAGTAACAACGGCTCCATTGTAGAGTACGATGTCAGCGCGGGTACGGTCACCCAATACTCCGACGGCCACGGCTCGTTGTCCGAGACCCGCCTGGTTTACGATCCGACCGAGGAAGCGGTGTACTTCGGCGCGTTCTCCGCGGGCAATCTGTACCGATTTGACGCCAGCGCCAAGACCTTCTCCACCATGACCAGCCACCCCGAAGGCTTCCTGAACGACATCGTATGTGGCGATTGGTCCGGCCACCTCTACGCCGCCGGCGGCTCAAGCGGCACGTCGATCTACCAATACGACATGGCGGCCAATTCCTGGGCGACGATCACCGCCTTCCCGGTGGACCACGGAAACAACGGCTCCTGTACCGTCGGCACCGAAGGCACGCTGTACATGGCGGACTACGACACGAGCAAGTTCTACAAGTTGACGGTTTACTGAGCGCGCTCGGTGCTCACTCTCCTCGCCCTGCTCGTACCCGCCGCCCTCGCCGGTCCCTGGGCCGACTCGCCCATCGAAGCCAAGCTCGCCACCGACTACAGCGCCTACCCACTCGGGCTCGGGCACGGCCGAATCGGCCTGTTCGACCAGGACTTCGGGGTCTGGCAGAACGTGGACGTGGGCACAACGACCGCGTTGTTTTTCTTCGGGGTCCCGAACGCCCACGGAAAGGTGACACCTCAGCGAGGAGCTGGGCGAGTCCCTCGCCCAAAGCGGCGCGCTCTATGCCGGCGCGAACCTGTCGCTCACCCAACTGCGCCTCAACGCCGACTTCCGGTTCAATCGCCGCGACGCCCTCGTGCTTCAAACGACCACCTTCATCCTGCTCAGCGGCACCGTGAGCGGCGGCTACGAAACCGAGGATGAAACGACCGAGGTCGGAGCGACAGTTCACTTCGACAAGCCGCTCACCGACAACCTCGACTCCGTGATCACCCTCTCGTGGCAGTGCTCCTGGCCTCACTGGTACCTCCGCGTGGGGCTGCCGATCCCCACTGAAACCATTCCGTTGTATTGGTTGCCGCAGGCGGTCGAGTTCAACTACCAGTTCTGACAGGAACGCCGGCCACCCCGCGGGTCGCGGCAACTATGGAGGGCGATGAGCGCGGCCAGGTAACTTTGTCAGATGCGGCCGCGGCTCATCGCAACGCGGCTGAACCGCTGCGTGCGGCGCGACGGCGGATCCCGCCCCAACCGAACTCGAGGGTCACCATGATGAACCTCGACTTCAGTTTGCCCACGCAACCGAACTCAATGTTTGTGGCCATGAACATCGAGAGCGGTTTCGCCATGAAACCGAATTGCGGGTTCATGTTTGTGAAGCGCGACCTCGGTTGGCAGCCAGAACGACGCGACCATGCTGCCGACGGCCGGGCGCCATGGAAGGGGTGTGGCTCTCCTGGGAGAGTTTCCTTCTACGTAATGGAAACGATCCCGGAGCGGCGTAGAACGCCGGGTATCAGTGGGAGGATGGACGCGGGGCGGGAAGGTCGTGACAGCAAGTGATCTCCGGAGCACTCCGCGGCGGGCATGACGCGATCGATGCTCATTCGTCCTCGACCCACCGGGGCAACTCTACTCGGGATGGCCACACGAACAACTCGTCGGATTGCACCTGGTGAAAGTTCCTGATGATCCTCGGGAGATCGTCGGCCCTGGAGTCATGCCACCACCGCTGGACAGCAGACTGAAAGCGCTCAGCAAACCGTTGTGGTTCGATGAGGTCGCGCTCCGCCATCGCCGAGATGTCGTCGCGATCCGTCTTGTGGAACCGGGCCAACTTCGCGATCACCACGTCCACGACATCCAGCACTTCGAGGCGGAAGTTCTGATGGTCCAGCCCGGACGGCACCACGGCGTGCCAAAGTGGGTAGACCGGAAGGAAAGGAAACGCCGCACCGATAAACTCAAGGTACATCCTATGACGTCGATGAATGGCGGTCTCCTTGCCTGCGAGGGCGAGGAGCGCAGACTCGATGTCGGCGGTGATCTGGTCGGTCTCCAGAATGTCGCTGTCCTTGGTGCCCCGCTGGAAGCTCGTCTGCAGGATGAGCGCGGTCGAGCCCAGGAGGCGAAGGGTGACAGGGGTTCCAGCTGCGAGCGGCCAGGACCGATCCAGGTCCCGGAAGAACTCCTCAACCTGCGACATCGGCGGCTCGCAGGGCATCGGCGAAGTCAGCCGGCTGGAGGTCGCTGACGATGCCCCATTTTCGAGAGATGTCGGACGCGGCAGCCTGGACCTGCGCGAGCGCGCGTTTACTGCGAATTCCGACGTCGATGTGGTCGAGGCGGCGCGGAGCTTCGCTGGCCGGCGGGGGGTGCCGGGACACGAAGTCGCCCAGGACGGCCACCGATCGATGCCATCGGGTTGCCGCTGGGCGTCCTTGGGACACGCGGCAGAGAAAGAGCGCGGCGTGGACGTTCTCGACGAGCCAGGGCACGCGCGCCGGGAATCCGATGGCGACGAGTTCATCATGCAGCACATCGAGGTTCAGCGTGTCGAGGTTCGCCAGCAACACGGGCGCAAGCGCCAAAAGCAGGCGCGCGTCCGTTGGGCCCAGGAGCGTCTCTCGCACGGCGGCCCGCACACCCGCGACCCGAGCGCTTGGAAGAGCACTGGAAACCTCGCGCAGGTGGAGCGCGCCAAGGCGGGCGAGCGCGTTCTGCAGCTCGTCCTCGACCGGCTGCGGTGCGGTGAACGCATCGACGTTCACGTTGAACAGGCGAAGCACCTCGATGAACTGTTCGGCGGTGAACGAGCCCCCACCGCGCTCGATCTCGCTCAGCCTCGCCTGGGAGAGCCCGAGCTTCACGGCGAGCTCCGCCTGCGTCCACCGGCGGTCGGTCCGCAGCTCGCGCACCTTCGCGACAACCCGGCGGCGGGACTTGTCGAGGTCGGAGGGGTGTGGACGACGGCGCATATCGGTATATCGATGCATACATCGAGTTATCGATGTCGTCAAGCGAGCGGGCACCGAAGCTGCAGCTCCCTTCGTTACCGCGGCACGGTGGTGGCGCCTGGCGCCGTCGGGCCCCCGTCCGCGGCAAAGGCGACACAGGCCGCCCACGGCGATTCGTTACGGGAGCCACAAGGTCAGGCAACCTCCGCGGGAATCGTTCACGCCGGTCTCGACGATCATGCGCGATCAAGCCGGCACTTAGCCCGAGTCGGAGGCGTACTGCTAGGTGTGTAGAACAAGTGGCTGAACCCCCGCCCTACAACGTCATCAGATACACCATCAAATCCTCCACCTCCCCCACCGAAAGGTGGCTCGTCCCCCCGTTGGTATCCGGCACCCCGTTGCGCTCGTTGTACCCCACCTCCCCGGGGAGCAGCGCCGGGTGCCCGGGCGTGCAGATCGCCTCCCGCAGGCTCTTTGCCCGCCCGTCGTGGAGCATCCGAGGGGCGCGATCCCAGAGCCCACGGAGCGGCGTGGGGTTGAGTCGGATGTTGCGCACGTCGTCACACACCGCAGCGTCCTCCGCGCACACGGACTCACCGCACACCTCGGCGCACGAGTCCTGCTCCACGAGCGGGAAGATGCTCTGAAAGCCATCGGAAACCAGATCGAGGTTGATCCCCGCGTCGCTGTAGTCGGGGGTCACCACCGGGTCCATGCGGAGCGGCACCCCTGCGGGGTTGTTGTCAGTGGATGCCGCGAAGGTGGGAGCGGGGTGGCAACTCGCACAGTTGGAGGTGGCGCTCTCGAAGATCGCCTTCCCGCGGCGGGCCGCAGCGCTCTCGGGATCGTTCGGGTTCGGCAACAACGCCGTGTTCTGGAGCAGGAACACCCCCAGCGACTTGGTGATCCCGTCCAGGCTGAGCGACAACGGAGCGCGCTCGCCGGTCACCAGGTCCTCCGCGTACACGGCATCCCCGAAGGTCTCGGTGCGGCCAATCACCTCGGCTGCACGCGCCAGGTAGAAGGCCTCCCGGGTGAGCGAGGTCGTCGGACGCGGATGAGCCAGGGGTGAGCCGCGCATGGCGGTAATTCCCTCCGGCGTATACGCGTTCGGCTCCGTGTCACACTCGGGCGGAGGGTTGGTGGCGCAATCGGCCGGCGCGCCGTCCGGAAACAGCGTGTAGTCCTCGCAGCAGAAGTTCTCCACCCGGGCGAATTCGTTGATGACCGGCCGGAAGTTGGTCTGGTCCATCGCGCCCTCGAAGAACCACGGGCGCGTATCCGCCATGCCACGCGAGGCCATGGTCATCCGGCTGTTTTGCCCCCCGTACACCGAGAGCGGCATGCCAAACACCTTGCTGATGTTGTCCTGCTCGCGGTGGCAGCTCGCGCACACCTGATCGCCGTCTACGCTGAACCGGGCCGTCACGAAGTTGTAGAGCTCCCCGATCTCTGCGTCTGTGGCGGGGAACGCCCCACCCGACACGTCGCCAACCTCCACCTCGTCGTGCAGCGCGCCGTCGCGGCCGTACACCCCGAGCGTCTCCCCGAGCCGGTGTGCGATCAACAGCCGCCCGTCGCCAGCCACCGCGATGCCGTGGGGATTGTGGCCGGCAGTGTCAAAAACCTCCTGCGCCGACAGCGCTCCCGTCACCGCGTTCACACCGAACCGTTGGAACTGGTTGGAGCCGGAGTAGGTGACCCACACCCCCTCCCCGTCCGCGACCACCTGCTCGGGCAGCGCGCCGCCAACAATCCACGTGTCACTCGGCGGCAAAAGCTCCCCATATAGCGTGGTATCGGCGGGATCGATATCCCGAAAGTCCTTGCAGCAGATGGTGTCCGAGGTGTACCGCCACACCACCTCGCCGCGCACCGGTTCGATCACCGCGACCTCGTTCTGCACGTCCTGGAAGTTGCTGTTCGGCGTTCCGTCCCCCGGCAGGCCATCGCCGTTGGTGTCGGGACCGGCGAACGGAAGATGGTTGCTGGACGCCGAGAGCGTGGCCACCACCAGCCAGTCCCCCACGAACGCGAGCCCGTTGGGCGGTGCGGAGAGGTCCACGCGGCGCACCTCCGTGTTCGTCGCGGTGTCGAGGATCGATACGTCCAGCCCGGTCACGTTCGCCACCGCCACGAGGCTTCCATCCGCGTTGATCGCGAGGTCCCGCGGGTTCACCCCGGCCCGGATCGAGCCGAGCCACGTCGCCGCCATCTCGTCGTCGAGGCGCCACACGCCCACGCGGTCAAGCCAGCGGTTGGTGACGTAGAGCGTCCGTCCATCCGGAGAAAACACCGCCTCGGTCGCGTAGAAGTCGGTCGGGATCCGGCTCATTTCGCGGTTGTTCACCGGGTCGAGGACAGAGATCCAATTGGAGAAGCGGTTGAGCACGACCACCGCACTCCCGTCGGGGCGCACGGCGAGGCCCATCGGGTTGGAGCCGACGTCGATCCGGGTGACAACGCTTCCCGACGCCAGGTCGACCACCGCCACGCGATTGTCGGGGTCGTCGGAGCTGCCCGGCAGCGACACCCAGGCGACGTTGCCTACGGTCGCGACCTCCTGTGGTTTCGAGCGGTGGGGCTGGGCTGCGTACTGAGGATCGTCTGATGGAAACGGGTTCTCGTACGGCGTCAACGACGTTGCAACCCAGTCGGAGCTCTCGGCACACCCGCCGAACAGACCCAAAACAAGCAGGAAGGAAGTCATGGTCCCGTGTCCTCCGGACAGATGGGCTCGGCGCCGGTGTGGATACAGGGGTCCTCATCCACGAGTGTCCCTGCCGCCGGCACGACGCAGTACCGCGTTGCATCCTCGATGCGCACCGCCACCTCGGCGCCACGACCGACGTAGTAGCTTAGGTAGTTCGCCGTGAAGAAAATCAGGATGGTGTCGCTCACGCCGTCGTGGAATACAACGGCCGGCTGCTCGCCGCTGATGGTATCGGCCCCGTCCACCTTCACCGACATCGCGGCGTTCCCCTTTGCGAAGTCCGGCTCGCCGGTGCGCAGGTTCACCGCGATCAACAAGAAACCCTGGAACCCCATCTGAAGCTCGAAGGTCGGGTCCGCCGCCAGGGGGGTGAAGCCCGCCGAGGCGGTCCACGTTCCCAGCTCGCACACGATCTCGGCCTTGCCCTCACCCGACCCGCCGGTGGAATCGCTGTCGGGCCCGTCGGAGGTACACGCCACAGCGCCAGCGAGAGAGAGCGCCGCAATGACGTCAAAAGGCCGCATGGAGTCCCCCGCCAAAAAACCAGGCGTCGTGGCTTGTGTCCTGGAGGAAGTCATCGTGGCGCAACCACAGATGATCCAGGTGAGCGCTCAGGCTCAACCGGGAGAACGGCCCAACGCCAAAGCGCGCCCCTTCCACCGCCACCCCCGCCTGCCAGGCCGTGAGCGCGCCCAGATCTCGGTCCCCCGTGCGCCACTCCGAGTCCCCGCCGTAGCCCGCCGCCCAAAACGAAGCCGCCCCCTGCCGCGCCAGGCGAGCGTTCCCCCGCAATACCAGGGCCTCGTGAAACAGCGACCGTATCAGCGAGAGATCAACCGTGTGCCCCAGCACCGCCCAGGTGTCGGAGTAGAGTCGATACCCGCCATGAACGGCGGTGGCCGACCCCAACGCGCGAGACACCCTCACCGCGGCCGCCACCCGCCCCCGCTCATCCGGGTGGCGCTCCGAAAGCGCGAGTCCCTGCATCGTTTCCACTTTACGGTATGGGCTCGCAACGCACCCCAACGCCTCTGAGCACGCATCCCACTCCCCGGTTGCCAGAACCGTCCCCTTGGTGTTGCGATCGAGGATCCAGGTCCATCCCAGGTCCAAAATGTGGGCAGCGGCCGTCTCCGCATACGCGTCGTCGTCCACGCGTCCCGTCGTCTCGAAGCGCGCCTTGTAGTCCAGGCTGAAGGTTGACATTCGACCGAAGGCATCCACTTTCGCCCCGGCACCCGCCGTATGGGACACAAAATCAGACTCGGTGCTCCCCGAATACGATCCGTGGGCCGACCACTCGGCCGACGACGCCAGGTTCGCGCCCACCGACACGCCATTGCGCAGCTCCGAGAACCGGGTCGCCGACGACACGGCGTCCGTCGCGACGCGCGGCGTCGCCCCCGTGATGATGTCAGCCGACCACGCGGCGTTCACCGACCATCCCTTCGGGAGCCCCACCTCAACGGCGCCGCCGGGCCCCACCACTGAAATCCACCCGTCCGTGAAGGCATCCACGCGCGCGGAGGCCTCCTCCACGTGCACGGGTGGCGGGGCTGACACGGCGGCGGGCTCCACCGCGCGCGACGATCCCCCGCAAATAACGAGCGCTATCGGCAACCACACGAGGCCCCCGAGCCGGTCGTGGCGCCGCCCATCGCCTCCCGCACCTCGATCACATGCGCCACCGCCCCGGCCTCGCGTTCGTCATAGGGGTCCTGCATGATTCGGGTCATCAGCGGGGCCCGCTCGTAGGGGGCCAGGTGAGCGCAGCCGCCCAACCACACAGCCAGGAAACACCAACGATTCATGGAGCCTCCGACCAGGCGCGCACCGCCTCATAGTCCGCATCGTCCACCGCAAACCAGCTCACGCCGCCCTCATGCGACATCCCGCCCGCTGCGGGGTCCAGGGGTTTGCGACAGAGCTCCCACGGCGGCGCTGCGAACGCCCGCGCCTGCGCCAGATTCGCCGCGTGCTCTGCCTCGTTCAGCTCGCCGTCGGCCCACAGATCGGCCTCGTCCAGGCGGTATCGGTGCACGGCGTACACCTGATAGGCCCGGTCCCCGTTCCCGTGGCAGGAGGGGTTCGCGCAACCTTCCGTGAGGATGGGCTCCACGCTTGCGAAGAACTCCCCGCTGTCGCCGCCGCCCGGCGCGCCGTCCTCGCCCTCTACGATGCAGCCCAACAGGACAAAGATCATGGGGTTCCCCGCCAGGTGGCGCCGAGATCGATCCAGCGCGTGATCGCCAGGATCTCCTCGGTGGTGAGCCCGCCGTGCGGTGTCCCAGGCGCGGCAAGCGCAGCGCTCGCCGTCAATTCCTCGCCGGTGAGCACCTCCGTAAGGTGGCTCTGGTAGCTGCTGCCCGGCACCACATACCCGCCCAAGAGGCTCTCGTACGCATCGTCAAACCACGTCGTCGCCTCCGCGGTCAGGCTCAGGCCCGCGGCCCTGTCTTGCGCGGAGTGACACCCGCCCCAAGCGCAGCCGCCCGTGAGGATCGGCAGGATGTCCCTCCGCCAATCGGCCTCCACGCGAGTCGCGTCGCCCGCCTGGGGCGGCGCGATCGGGCGGCGTGGATCCTTGTTGACATACTGCGCCAGCGAGATCGAGGCGGTGGTCATGATGTCCGGCTCGACGAACACGTCTTCGGGAACCCCGCTCATCGATCCGTGGCACACGGCGCACGCGAACGTGTAGTAATGGTCGTCCGTCGCTGAAACACCCTGGGTCAGCACCTGCCCGGGGGCCACGTAGTACCAACGATTGTAGTCAATGTCGATCGCCCGCCCGCTGCTGTCGAGCGGCTGCAGCCGGAACGATACCCCCGCCGGAAGCTCCCCATACAACGAACCGTCCGCCGCGATCGGCAGCTCGGCGAGCACCCGCGCGGGCGGGAAAGGGCCGATGCCGGTGCTGGTGGCGTTCGAGGCTCCATCCCGCAGGTCGGCCTCAGGCACCGCGACGCGCTCAGCGGGGGTAAGTGGCAGCGCTTCCACGAGCCGCACGCCCACCACCCCATACGCAACGGGCTTGGCTCCGGTTGGCGGCAAGTCCAGCAACAACGAAGCGATGGTGCCCAACCCGATCACCCGCACCACCCCCGTCGTCTCCGCCGGATCCCAGGACGGCTCCGCCACCAGCGGAGCGCCGCGGCGCACATACACCGGCTCCGGATCATACACGGACATCCCTGCTTCTTCGAGCACCACCTCCCGCCCGGAGATGGAGGGGCCCTCCCCGCTCACCGACTCGGCCAACGTCAGGCGTTCAATGCGGAACACGGGTGTCGCTTCCGGATCTCCAAGGTCAATCGGGCCGATCGCCCGCGCGACCAACACGCGACCGTCCGGCTCGGCGGAAGGATCGCGATACAGGCTGCCAGAGACGCCCGAGGCCGCTGCCTCGTCGTCCAGCCGCGCGATCGGGTCGGCATAGAACGGGATCGAGGCGGAATCTTCTCCTCCCGCCGGAATCTCGGGTCCGAAGTTGCGCTCCACGATCGCCAAGCGCCCTCCCTCCCAAACGTTGTTCACCTCGGACAGGATCACGCTGAATCGGCCGTCCGGGAGCTCCCGCATGTCGTAGAACATGTTTTCCGGCGCGGAGATCCCAAAATGGGGGTGGTACTCCGTCTCCAGATCGGGCGGAAACCGGAAGATGTGGGCGCGTTGTTTGCTCCGAATCGCCTCGCGCAGGGCAGTGAAGCCCACCTCCCCCCCGTTTTCCGTGCCAATGACGAAGAACACCGGCTTGCGCTCGATGTGGGGCGTCCACGTGCGGCGGGTCACCTCGCCGCTTGAGAGGTTCAACTCGTACAGCTCGGCGTCGAGCCGCACGCCATCGTCCGCGAGGATCCCGGCTCGGGACGAGGTGAACCACAACTTTCCATCGGGCGACCAGGTGGGATCGCGGTCGGCGCCGACATCCCCCGTGGTCACCTGCGTCGCGACCCGGGTGTTCAGGTCCATCACCCAGGCGTGATGCCCGGCGTCCCCCTCCTCCCGCATCACGAAGGCCAACCGGGTGCCCGTCGGATCCACCGCGGGCTCCCGGACATCTGCCGCCCCAAGGTGTAGACTCTCCGTCAGGTTCTCCCGGCTGCCGTCGGCGCGGGACCACCAGATGTCGCTGCCCGGCACGAACGCATCAAGGTCGAAGGGGTCCTCCGCCTCAACCGGGCCGCGTACGTATACAAATCCGTCCGAAGCGGCCTCGCAGGGCACCCCGAGCCGCGCCCGGCGCTCCTCGCACGCCCAGGCCTCTACCGCGTCCACGGCTTCGTCACCCAGACCGGTGAAGAACGCCTGGTTCCCGCCCTTGTGGATGATCCCTCCCGCGAAGAGGTTGAGTCCCTTCCGGATGAGTCGCGACTGCGTGGCGTCGCCATCCAAAGACACCATCGAAAGCGCCGAGCTGTAGTTGGCCCGGGTGGAGGCGCGGGAAAACTCCCCTTGAACTCCGCCATCGAAGCGGTAGGGCAGCGCGGCCGAGAGCCCGTGGCAGTTTCCGGTCATGCATCCGCGGGCCACGAGGTGCGGCTGTACGGTGTCCGCGAAGAGCTGCTCCCGGTCGTTCAGCTCCGGCTGTTCCTCCCCACCCTCCGATTCGGTCGCGACCCAATCACGCATGGCAACCCAGTCCGGATCCTCGGGAGAGGTGAAGCACGCCCCGCCGTAGTGCTGGGTGCCGCCGAACTCCGCGGGCAGCGGGCGGGTCAGCAACGAGGAGAACTTCGGATCTTCGTTGGTTACGACGTAGCGGCGAACGGTTTCGTAGGCGGCGTCGAGGTCGGTGATCTCGCCCTGAGCGTCGAGCTGGACGACCATTCGGGTCCAGTCGATGGTCAGCTCCGGCTCGGCCCCGGCCTCGACGCCATGGCACGCCGAATTGAGGCATCGAGCCTGGAGAACCGGCACGACCTCCGCCTCGAACCTGGCCCGCGCATCCAGCTCCGGGGTGCAGCCAGGGAGGAGGGAGAGGACCAGGAGGATCAGGGAAGGCACGAAGAGCACCCCGCGACGTACGTTACCGCTGACGCACACGGTCGGACATCGGCACAAAGACCGAGGGGGATGGGGGCGATGCCGCAGGCCAGGTCTCACGCGAACGGGCCTCGCCCGGCATCGCGGCGCCATCAGGCCAGCGGTCGCGCTGTCCGGCGTGGCTTATAGCCACCGCGCCGCCTTCCATGCCGTCCCCCCCGCTCGCGCTCCGGATCCTGCTACTCGCGACGCTCGCCGCGGTGATCTGGCTCGTACGGCCATTCCTCGACGCATTGCTCGTCGCCACGGTCGCGGCCATCCTCGCCTGGCCGCTCCACCTCTGGCTCGTTCAGCGAGTACGGGGCCCGCGCTCGATCTCCACCGCGCTCACCGTCATCCTGCTCACGGTCGGCGTCGTGGTCCCGGTGGGCGGGCTGTTCTGGCTGGTGAGCCGCGAGCTTGCCGCGCTCGCCACGCAGCTCGCGGCCGAACTAGATCGAGGTGATCTGGCGAGCTGGGGCGCGGCGATCACCGGCGTCCCCCTCGTGCAGTGGCTCGTAGACCAGGCGGGCGGCGCTCCGGCGCTCACCGAAGCGCTGCGCACCACCGCGCGGGATGGGCTCCTCGGCGTCGCCAAGGACGTTGGGCAGTACGTCCCTGGCTTCCTCGGCGTCACCGCCCGCGCGCTGCTGGATCTGTGCATCTTCTACCTCGCGCTCACAACGCTGTTCCATCGCGGCGCAGAGCTGCGCGCCTGGGCCAAGCGCATGATTCCACTGGCGGAGGCACACACGACCCGCCTGTTTGAGGTCTTCGCCGAGTTCGCGCGCAACGTCGTCCTCGCAGGCGTCGTCGCAGCGATGGTCCAGGGCGCGGTGGCGGGCGTCGGCTACTGGCTGGCCGGCGTGGATCGCCCGATCCTCTTCGCGGTGCTCACGGGCGTGCTCGCGTTCATCCCGCTCGTGGGCTCCGCGGTGGCCTGGGTCCCCGTCGCGCTGCTCCTGCTGTTGCAGGATCGGGCTGGCGCGGCGTTGTTCATCACGATCTGGTCGATCGGGCTCACCGGCACCGTAGACAACCTGGTGAAGCCGCTGATCGTGCGCGGCCGCAGCGACATGCCAACACTCCTGGTGTTTCTCGGCGTTTTTGGCGGACTCACCACCTTCGGTGTGATCGGGCTCCTCGTCGGCCCAGTGCTGATGGCGCTCCTGCTCGCGCTGCTCCACATCTACGAGGAGGGGTAGTGTCCTGGACGCTCCGCATCCCCCGCCACGCCTGCTCCCCGCGAGACACGTCGCGCGCCGGGGATCTCTGGCGCCTCGTGCAGGAGGCCGCGGTGCTCGCGTCGGAGGGGGTGGGCTGGCCGGCGAGCCGCTACCGGGAGGAGGGCACCGCGTTCGTCGTTCGCGAGATGTGCGGCCTGCACCTCCGTGAAGCGCGGTATGGCGAGGTGCTCCCGACCGATACATGTATCGCCGAGTCTCGCCGGGGGATCCTGCTGCGTCGGGAAACCTGGGTGGCTGACGTGATGCGAACCACCGTGCAATGGGCCCACGTGGGGCGGGATGGGGTTCCGAAGCGCGCCGGACCTTCGGTGACCGAGGCGTTCGTGGTAACGCCCGCGGATCCCGTCGAACTGCCTGCGTTTGACGAGATTCCGCCGGAGGTGCTCCCCCCTTTTCACCTCACCCCCTGGTACACGGAGATGGATCCGCTCGGGCACACCAACCACCCGCGCTACGTGGACTGGGCGGACGAAGCGCTGAGCCGGCACGTCGCCGCGCTTGGGTTCGATCCGCTGGAGATCGTCCCGGTTGCCGAGGTGATCCGGTTTCGCGGGAGCGCGAAGGCGGGGGACGCCGTGGTGATACATCTGACACGTATCGGTGTGCGCGGGGATGTATCCGTGTTCGACGTCGAGGTTCGCATTGATCAAACCCACATCTGCGGAGGCCGGCTGTGGCGACGCGTCCCGGGTTGATCGCGCTGTTGCTCGCGGCGTCGGGCTGCGCCCAGTACCGGAGCTACCCCCTGCTCTCGCTTGAGCCTCCCGGGAAAACGGCGCCGCTGGAGCTTAGCGGGGTGGCGCTATTGGACGACGGGCACGTGGTCGCGGTGGCGGAGGGCGTGGCGGACGTGTTGTACGCCCCGGACCCCGACACGGCGCTGCGGCCGGGCGGCCTGCTGGACCTCCTTCCGCTGCGGGATGGGCGCGACAGTTGTGCCGAAGACGACAACGCCTCTGCCCGTTGCGATGTGCGGCATTTTCGGGCCGAGGTGCGCCTCCAGGCCCAGCCGATCGACTGGTTGGAGCGAGAGAAGGGCGTACGCGCCCCGTTCGATGTCGAGGACCTCTCGGCATTCGGGCCCAATCGGGTGATCGGGGTGACGAAGTATTCCTCGGTCGGCCGCCGAACCGGGTTTCGTCGCGATCTGATGGCGCGCAGTCGGCGTCAAACCGAACGGCTCTTTGTGCTGGAGCGCCGCGGACAGACCTGGGTCGAGCAGGATCTCCCCGAGATCACCCGCCTTCGCGACTCGTTATCGGACTGGGGCCGCGCCAACTGCAACGACGACCTGCTCGTGGAAGGGTTGGCCTACGACCGAGAAGGGGGCGACGTGTACGTGGGCCTCAGCCGGTGCTCCGGCCCCGCGCTGCGGGTGTTGCGCTACCCGCTGGTGGACGCGAAGATGGGGCTGGCCGCCACCCTCTCGGTGCTCGCCGACGGCAGCAGCGGTGCCCCGCTCGGCCCGGCTGAAGGGCTGACCGGGCTGAGCACCCAGAGCGGCCATATCTACGCCGTTTCAGCATGGGACAGCTACGGCTACGACACCGAGCCCGCCTTCGGCGGACGCCTCTGGAGGGTAGACGGGGACCGGCTCACGCCGCTCGATCTGGCCGACATCTTCCACGATCGGCCGTCTGCACTGGCGGTCTTGCCTTCGTCCAACCCGGAGTCCGACGCCGTGGAGGCGCTCGTGCTCTTCGACAACGACGCCGAAGCGGGCTCCGCCTGGCACCCCAACGCCACGGTGCTCACTACGCCCACCGCGGCCCCCCACAGCGGTGCATGGGCGCGGTTGATCTCCGTGGAGCGCATGCCGGATGCCCTCCCGCTCGGTCTGAACGGCTTCGATCTACGCTGGTTTGCCCGGGACCATCGCCTGGCGCAGCTCGCCGTGTCGCTCGCCAAGAACAGCGAGGGCGAGCCGGGCGCGTGGACTCGGGCGCTGGGGGGCCGTTGGCAGGTGGAGATTGGGGGCTCGTTGGGGATGTGGGCGCGTACGTTCCTTCCGCGAAGCGCGATCGGCCGTAATCGGCAAGCCGTGGCGCTCACCGACTACAGCGGGGTTCCCGGCTTGAATTTCACGCGCTACCGCGTTCGGATCACGGTGGTACCACGCGACCGCGAGCGGGAGAACCCCTCGGTGGCGGAGCTGATGGAGCAGGCGCGGCCCGCGTACACCGTCCGCGTGCCCATCGGGGTCACGACGCCGGGCGCGGGAGTCGTGCTCCAAGGCTTCCAGATCGACACGGCCGCGCGCGCCGAAGAGGGCATCTGCCTCGCCGGCCTCGACCTCGGCGCCAGCCTCCTCGATAGCACGACAATCCAGGTTCAAAGCACGATCATCGGCGGAATCTGCAACGACTTCGACAACCGTGGGCCAACCCTGCGCCACGGGCGCACCACCAGCCCCGAAGGCGGCGTTTCCGTGGTCCTCGATCTCGCCGTCATCGAGGGCGCTGCCGCCACCGAGACATCGACCGCGATGTGGGATCGTGCGCTGCCCGCGCCGAAGGTCGCGCCCGAGGCGGACCGCGCAGACGCGGCACTGAAGGCGACGACCGACCGAACCGCCCGTGCAAACCTACATTGTGGGCGCGCTGAGGCCGCTGCGTTCACCGCCCTCCCGCGCCAGGAGGATGCCCCACCGCCCGACTGGCAGGTGCTGGGAAGCGCGACGAGCGCCGGTGCGGGTGGCGCGGCCGGCTCCCTGCGCGGCTTCGCGTTCGCGTTGGACCCAGTGGGCTTCGACCCGGGTCTCGCACGTCCGCACCTCACCGAGGCCGAGGCGCTGGCACGAAACAACTACGTGTATCGCTACCTCGCGCGGCTGTTCGTCACGCCCAACGGCACGTTCGTGGAAGGCGGCCTCAGTCACGGCATTCACAGGTCCGGACTGATGCGCGACAACGCCCGCCCGAGCGCGCTCTACACCCGCCTCGACGCAACGACGTTTGCGACGCTTCCCGCAGCAGCCACGCCGTGGGATCTCGTCACGCCCGCCGGCCAGGACGACCCCAACCTCCTGCCTGAAGACGGCTTCGTGCGCTGGGCTGCCCCCTTCCCGCTCACCACGGAGCCTGCATGTTCGCCGGGCTTCTAGCGGTGCAACTGGCGCTTGCCGGCGACGACGCCACTGGTGCGCGGCCCGGGCTGGGCGCGCCTGTTTTGGAGTGGAAACCCGTCCTGGAGCTGCGAACCGGGGTGGAGTCGGAGCTTACGCTGCCGGACGGGGGGGGCAGTGACCTCTTCACCCTCGCCGGTCGCCTCGGCCTGGAAGCTCAGCGTAAATCCCTGCGGCTCCGCCTGAGCCTCGCGGACTCGGTCGTCTGGCACCCGATCGGGATCACGCTGACCGACGGCCCCCGCTTCGGCGAAGCCTGGGCCGGCTGGTCCGTTCCCCTCTCGTCGGCCCTCGGTCTGGAGTTCTCCGGCGGGATTCAGCCGCTCGAATGGGACGATGGCGCGGTGCTGGGGGACGACGATCTACGCCTCGAAGGTAATTTTCCCCTCGCGGGCCGAGTGCGCGTTCGCGCGCTCCCGTGGGAGCTGGACGCGATCACGGGCATGGCCGTTCAGCACGACCGGTTTGGGTCCGACTGGAGCAGCGCGTTCCATGCGCTACGCCTTGGGGCCGGCCGCGAGAACCCCTCCGCCGCATGGAAGGTGGGCGCCGTGTTTCTCCTCGTGAACACCTGGGAATCCGATGTCTACGCTTTGGAACGGAGCCCGCTCTTGACCACCGGGCTCACCGCATCCGCCGCAGTGGGCCGCGTCCGCGCTTCCGCGGACGGGTACCTGCAGCCAACGGTCGGGGCGCCCGCCCCGATGGCGTCCGGCCAGCTCGGCTGGGCGCTCGGCGACGACGCCCGCGTGGTGCTGTCGGGTCGCTTCGACTGGCTCGGCGGCGGAGAAACGCCGACCTTCTTGCGCCCCCTCGCCGACACCCACCAGCGCTTCGGCTGGCTTGGGCTCTTCGACGACACCGGCTTGCGCAGCGGCGCCGGAGCGCTCGACGCCGCGCTTACCGCAAAGGCGACCATTGCCCCTCCCTTGCGCCTCGACGCCGCCGTCCACCACCTGTGGGACGGGGCCGGTGAGCCGCTCGGCGGCGAGCTGGATGCCGACCTCAAGTGGTACTTCAGCCCGCTGGCCGCCGTCCATGTTCGCGGGGGCGCGTTCGTGCCGTGGTCGAACGACGAGACGGTGCGTATCCAGAGCGCGGTCACGATCGATGCCAGTCTTTGAAGACGACGCCGAAGCCGCGCCGCCCGATCGGCGTCGGCGGAGCTCTGCCCCAAAACCGGCGGTAAACGTAGCGGCGACGCGGTGGTACGAGGTGGTGGAGATGGTGGGCCGCCGCGTACGGGTGCGCGCCGACGATGGCGTCGAGGGGATCCT
The DNA here is from genome assembly GCA_014191855.1 of Deltaproteobacteria bacterium. Lineage (GTDB taxonomy): Bacteria > Myxococcota_A > UBA796 > UBA796 > SXON01 > SXON01. Next base: position 38,018 of record BJHF01000010.1, on the reverse strand, counting down.
CCCCACACGCGGCGCACACGTGGTGGTCGCCGACCGCGTGCGGGTGGCGGAAGGCGTGGTCGTCGAAACGGCGGCCCGAACCAGCCGCCTGGAGCGCACCGGTGAAACTGCAGGTTCACGGCTTGTCGTCAGCAACGCGGACATGCTGGTGATCGTGTCCGCGGCCATCGACCCGCCGTTCCGGCCCGGCCTGGTGGACCGCATGGTCGTCGCCGCCGCCGCCGGCGGACTCTCGGCGATGCTCGTGGTGAACAAGTGCGACACCGGCATGCCCGAGGAGGTGCTGGAGTGGGTGGCCCGCTACGAGGCGCTCGGCTACCCGTCCGTGCTCGTCTCGGCGACCGACGGGCGCGGGATCGACGAGCTCCGCGCCGCGCTCGCCGGAAAGACCAGCGTGCTGCTCGGCCACAGCGGGGTCGGGAAGTCCACGCTCATCCGCGCTCTGGTTCCGGGCGCCGTCGTGCTCACCGGCGAACTGGACGCCTGGGGCCGAGGGCGCCACACCACGACGGCGGCCAAGCTCTACGACCTTCCGGGCGGCGGCCGCATCATCGACGTTCCCGGCATCCGGGAGTTTGGCGTCGGCCACGTGCCCCGCGAGGAGCTACGCCACCTGTTCCCCGAGCTGGTGGGCCTCCCGTGCAAGTTCCGCGATTGCCTCCACCTCGGCGACGAAGGTTGTGTCGCCGAGGAGGCGGTGAGCTGGCCCGAGCGCCTGGAGAGCTACCGCAAGCTGGTCGAGGACTGCGTCTGAGCAACCGTTCAACCCCGGAGCCCGTCATGAGCGACATCGTCATCACCTACTGCACGGCCTGAGGCTACCTCCCGCGCGCCACCCGGGCGGTGGATGTGCTGCGGGAGGAGCTCGGCGTCGAGGCCACGCTCGTGAAGGGCAGCGGCGGCATCTTCACCATCGCCGTGAACGGCAGCATCGTCGCCAAAAAGACGTGGTCTGGCTTCCCGGACGAGGCCGAGATCGTGCGCGCCGTGGCCAAGGCGATCGGATAACCGGGGCGGATGAACCGCGACGAGATCGTCTCCGCCTGCCTCGAACACACGCTCTACTCCTGGTCCGCCACCGGCAAGGTGGATCCGCTGCCCGTCGCGCGGGCCGAGGGCGTGTACCTCTGGGATGTCGATGGGAAGCGGTATCTCGACTGGAACAGCGGCCTGATGTCGGTGAACATCGGCCACTCGCACCCGAAGGTGCTCGCGGCGGTGGCGGAGCAGATGGCCACGCTCGCCTTCGCGTACCCTGGCGCCGCCACAGAGGTGAGGGCGAAGCTCGGGAAGCGGCTGGCTGAGCTCGTCCCCGGCAACCTGAACACCTTCTTCTTCACGCTCGGCGGCGCAGAAGCCAACGAGAACGCGATCCGGGCGGCCCGCCTCTACACCGGTCGAAACAAGATCCTCTCCCGCTACCGCAGCTACCACGGGGGCACCAACCTTACGTTGCAGGCCACGGGTGACAACCGGCGCTGGTACAACGAGCCCGGAGCCCCCGGGTTCGTGCGCGTGCTCGATCCGTGGCCCTACGACTACTCCTTCGGCGACGATGAAGACACGATCACCGCGAACCACCTCCGCTATCTGGAGGAGACGATCCGCTCTGAGGGCCCGACCACCATCGCGGCGATGATCATCGAAACGGTAACCGGCACCAACGGCATCCTGATGCCGCCGCGCGGCTGGTTGGCTGGGCTGCGCGCGTTGCTCAACAAATACGGCATCCTGCTCATCTGCGACGAGGTGATGTGCGGGTGGGGGCGCACCGGCAAGCTGTTCGCCTTCGAACATGGCGGCATCCTCCCGGATATTCTCACCATGGCGAAGGGGCTCACCAGCTCCTACCTCCCGCTGGGCGCCATGGCGGTGTCCGACCCCATCGCCGAACACTTTCGCAAGAACGTGTTCTGGGGCGGGCTCACCTACAACGCGCACCCCACGCTGCTCGCCTGTGCGCTGGCGTGTATCGACGTGCTGATCGACGAAGGCATGGTGGAGAACGCGGCGAAGATGGAGCCCATCGTGCGCGCCCACATGGAGCGGCTGCGGCTGAAGCACCCCTCGGTACGGCGTGGCCGTTGTTTTGGCTTGTTCGGGATCCTGGAGATCCAGGACAAGGCGGGCAACCCGATTGCCCACTACCCGGATGCGCACCCGGCCATGGCCCAACTCAACCGTTTCCTCGTGGAGAACGGCCTCGTCACCTTCGTCCGTTGGGACGGGATCATGTGCAACCCCCCGCTCTCCATCACCGAAGCCCAGCTCAACGATGGTTTCGAGATCCTGGATCGAGCCCTGGACATCACCGACGCGGCGATGGCATAGCCGCGGGAAGCGCCGCCCGGTCTACGGCATACAAGAGGTGCGCATGCTGGCCCCGGCTCGCCGCGGCGACGGGCCGGCCTGTATCGTCGATGTGCGCCAGCCCGATGCGCTCCATCACCCGCCACGAACGTTTATTTTCGTAGACCGTGAACGACACGACGCGGGGAAGAAGCAGCCCGTGGAGCGCCCAAGTCAAAACTTCCCTCGCCGCCTCTGTCGCAAAACCCCGACCCCACGCCGAGCGGGCGAAGCGCCAGCCGATCTCGACGGCGGGCATGAACGGCGCCTCCTCGTCCGGCAACGTCAGCCCCGCCATGCCGAGGAAGGTGCCCGTTTCACGCTCTTCGACGGCGAACATGCCGAAGCCGCGCCGCTTGGCATTGGCGCGGAACACATCGACCATCGAGTCCGACTCGGGGCGCGTGAGGGTGGACGGGAAAAACTCCATCACCTCGGGATCCGCGTTGATGGCGGCGAAGGGCGCACGATCGCGCTCGCGCCAAGGCCTCAGCACGAGGCGCGCGGTGTGCAGAACCGGTAGCCCGCGGCGACCCATCAGGTGCAGGAGCCGCCGGTGCACGTGAACGACGCGTTGTTCCCCTTGTTGTAGATGTTCAGCAACGAGGTGACGATGTCGTAGAGCGAGTTGTCGGACGAGGCCGTCCAATCGCAGGTGGTGGAGCTGAGGTAGGCGGTCGTCGTGGCGAGGTAGGCGCCGCCGGCCACGAGGGCAGTGTTGCCCCAGATCCCCGCGTTGGTGGTGCTGCTGCCCGTGCAATACAGGTTCGCAGCGCCTGTAAGGTAGGCGCCACCACCCAAAACAGCCGCGTCGTTCGAGTCGATGTTGGAGGTCGTCATCCGGAACGTTCCGGCCGAAAGGTACACGCCCCCGCCGTAGTCCGCGCCGGAGTTGCTCGTGATGGAGGACCGGGTGAGCGTCACCGTTCCGCCGCTCTGGTAGAGGCCCGCGCCGTTGCCGGTTGCGGTGTTGCTGGAGAGGTCGAGCCCCGTGAACGTGCCGGTGCTTGAGCTGCTGAAGTACATCCCCGCCCCCGAAGCCGCGCTGTTGCCCGATACCACGACGGTGTTGCCGGTCACGGTGCCCGCGGTAACGAAGACGCCGCCACCGCTCGTACCGGCCCCGTTCTCCACCGTCACGTCGGTAAGGTCCAGGGTGCACGAGGAGCAGCCAATGTTGGCACCCTTCGACGCGGCGCCGTCGCTGACGATCACATCGTCGAGAACGGCGTCGCCGCCCGACACAAACAGCGTGCCCCCGGTGCCGACGGCATACCCGTCGGCGAGGGTGAGGCCCACGAGCGAAACGCCGCCCGTCGCCCACACCACGCGCCCCGACCCGTTCGCGTTGAGCTCGGTGTACGCTGATCCGTTGAACCCCTCGAGCGTGACATCCACGGCCGACGTGGTGAACTCGACGTAGTAGGTGCCATCGCACAGGTCATAGGTGCCGCTCGTGCTGGTCGTGATCCCGGCCGGCGACGCTCGAGTACCCGCGCCCCACGCCGCGGATACATCCGACACCGTGCCAGATGTATCAGTGAAGGTGACCGTGCCATCCTCAGAGCCGTCGCAATCGTTGTCGGTGCCGTCGCAGTACTCCGTTTCGCCGGGGTTCACGTCGCTCGTGGCGTCGTCGCAGTCGGTGTTGTCAGCGACGGTGCCCGCGGGCGCGTCGCAGGCGACGGTCGGCGCGTCGGCCTCATCGCCGTAGCCATCGGCGTCACCGTCCACATACCAGTCGAGCTCCCCAACCGCGCCAGCTTCGTCGATCGTCGTGTCGCAGTCATTGTCCGCGCCATCGCACACCTCGGTCCCGCCCGGGTGGCTACTTGAGTCTGCATCGTCGCAATCCGTGGCATCACCCACCATGTCGGCGGGCGCATCGCAAGCATCCGTGGTCACGGCAGCATCCCCGTAGCCGTCGCCATCCGCATCCGCATACCAGGTCGAGGCGTCCAACGCGGCGTCGTCGGCGGTCCCGTTGCAGTCGTTGTCGGCGCCATCGCACACTTCCAGGCCGCCGGGGTAGCTGCCGGAGTCGAGGTCGTCGCAGTCCGTATCATCCGCCACGTACGCCAGGGGTTGGGAGCAGGCCGGCACCCCGAGCGCCGCGTCGCCGTACCCGTCGCTGTCCCGATCCGCGTACCACGTCGCCGCGTCGATGGCGTCGTCCTCGTCGAGCACGCCGTCGCAATCGTCGTCGATCAGGTTGCACAGCTCCAGCGCGCCCGGGTTCACGTCGGCCGCGGTGTCGTCGCAGTCGGAGGCATCCGCGAGCCAGCCCGCCGGAGCGCTGCAATCCACGACGGAGGTTGCTGCTTCGCCATACCCATCGGCATCTGCGTCGGCGTACCAGGTTCCAGCGTCCAGCGCGGTGGCTTCGTCGGTGGCCCCATCACAGTTATCGTCCACACCATTACATAATTCCAGCGCATCGGGGCTGACCCCTGCGTCCGTGTCGTCGCAATCCGAAGCGTCTGCCACGCTCCCCGCCACCGCGGAACAGGAGAGCGACACACTCGCCGCATCGCCGAACCCGTCCCCGTCCGTATCCGCGTACCACTCCAGCGCGTCGATGGCGTCTTCATCCACCGTGCCGTCACAGTCGTTGTCGTCCCCATCGCAGAGCTCATCGGCGCCGGGCCAGCTCTCCGCGGCCAGATCGTCGCAATCGGTCCCCGCCGCGACGTAGTCCGCCGGCGCGCTGCACGCGATGTCGGTACGGGCTGCGTCCCCGTAGCCGTCGCCATCGCGGTCCTGGTACCAGGTGGGCGCGTCGGTGGCCGAGTCCTCGTCGGTGTCCCCGTCACAGTCGTCGTCGGCACCGTTGCACAGCTCGGCCGAAGCCGGACTTACGGCGGCCGAGGTGTCGTCGCAGTCGGTTGAGTCGGCGAGCCAGCCGGCCGGTTGGGCGCAGGACGTGGCGGAGCTGGTGGCATCCCCAAACCCGTCCCCATCCCCATCCGCGTACCAGACCGCCGCGTCGGCCGCGCTTGAGTCATCCGTTGAACCATCACAATTGTTGTCGATACCGTCGCACAGCTCGGCCGCCGCCGGGGAGACTGAGGGGTTCGCGTCGTCGCAGTCGCCGGCGTCTGCGACACTGCCGATCGGCGCTGTGCACGCCCATGACACAACCGACACATCGCCAAATGTATCGGCGTCGGCGTCGGCGTACCAGGCGAGGGCGTCCACCGCGCCGTCGTCGAGCTCGCCATCACAGTCGTTGTCCGCTCTGTCGCACACCTCCTCGGCGCCCGGCCACGTCTCCGCGGCCAGATCGTCGCAATCCGTTCCCTGCTCAACGTAACCGTCCGGCGGCGCGCAAGCGCTCACACTCCGCGCCGGGTCCCCGAAACCATCCTCGTCGCGATCCTGAAACCAGTCTTGATCGAGGCCGGTTTCTTCGTCGATCTCGCCGTCGCAGTCGTTGTCCGCGCCGTCGCACAGTTCACGTGCGCTCGGGTAGCTGGTCGCGTCGTCGTCGTCGCAATCGCGGCCGTCCGCCACGACGCCCGGAGAGCCCGCACACGCCTCTTTCGGCGCGGCAGGGTCTCCGTAGCCGTCGCGGTCCGCGTCGACGTAGAACGTCGTGAGGCCATCCTCGTCAACGTCCCCGTCGCAGTCGTTGTCCACGTCGTCGCACACGTCCTCCGCGCCCGGGTACACAGCCGCATTGCCGTCGTCGCAATCGGTCCCGCGCTCAACGAAGCCCACCGGGCCAGAGCAAGCCTCCGTGAAGTCGGTGGTGGAGCCAAAGCCGTCGCCGTCAACATCCGCGTAGAATCTCGAGGTTACACCCTCGTCGATCGCGCCATCGCAATTGTCGTCTACGCCGTTGCACAGCTCCACCGCGCCCGGAAACACGCTGTCTTCGTGGTCGTCGCAATCACCGGCATCGGCCGTGTACCCGTCGGCATCCGCGTCGCTCGTCACCCCGGAGTCATGATCGGGCACCTTGGTGTCGGCGCCCCCGCCGCCGGGGCAGCCGGCGAGAACCAGCAGGGAAACGAGGAGGATCGAGGGAGGGACAGGCGGTTTCATCGGAGTCCGGTGGCGCGCCAGGATACCCCCGGGCGGCCTCCGGAGCCAGCACCACCTTCCTCCTTCGCTCCCCGGTGTTTACACTCAGTTCCAGCGTGGGATCGAATGACGATTGACGACCGATGGGTCCTTCTGGACCTGCTCGCGTGTGGCGCTGGTGGGCGCGTGTGGCGGGCCATGGACAAGGTCACGGGTCGCCTCGTCGCGCTCAAGCTGCTGTCTACCACCTCAGCGCACCATATCGCCCATGTACGCCGAGAAGTTTATGCGCTGCACCGCTTGCAGATGGAAGGGGTGGTGCGGCTGCTCGAGGTGGGCACACACGCTGCCGAGCCCTTTCTGGTGCTGGAGCTGGTAGATGGCACCCCGTTTCCCGGGCGCCATCGCAGCCCAACCGGTCAGGATCTCACCCACTGCACCCTGGCGTTGTTGGCCGTGCTCGCGCGGGTTCACGCCGCGGGGATCGTGCATGGAGACATCAAACCGAGCAACGTCCTCGTCAGCGAAGATGGCCGAGTCACGCTGCTCGACTTCGGCCTTTCCCGCGACGCAACGCAGGATCTGGCGGCCTGCGAAGTCGGCGCCGATCTGGCCGGTACCCCCCGGTATCTTTCGCCGGAGCAAGTGCTCGGCGCGCCGCCCGACGCGCGGGCCGACCTCTACGCCCTCGGCGTCATGGTGTTTGAAGCCGTGTCCGGGCGGCCCCCTTTTCCGGATGACAGCTTCTGGCCCCGTGTCCTGGAGCGCCGCACGCCGCCGGCTCCCCGGCTGATCGAGGCGGCCCCCCACGTGAATCCCGCGCTCGCGGCCGTGGTGGATCACCTGCTGGTTATCGATCCCGCGGCCCGCCTGCAGTCCGCAGCGGCCGCCATGCAGGCGCTTGATCACGAGCCCATGTGGCAATCGCCGGGTAGGCCAACGACACGGGCCGCGGCCCCGCTCGGCGACCATGCTTGAACCCGGCGCGGTGATCGAGCGGTACGTCGTGAGCGCCCTCGTGGGCTCGGGCGCGATGGCCCGGGTGTACCGGGTCGAACATACCCACCTCGGGAGCACACACGCGCTGAAGGTCGTGGAATCGCCTGGCGCGGTGGAGCGATTCGCGCGCGAGGCCCGGGCGCAGGCCCAGCTTCGCCACCCGAACGTCGTGGCGGTAACGGACTTCGTGGATGTGGCTGGTTTGCCCGGCCTCGTCATGGAGTTCGTCGACGGCTCCGGCCTGAACCAGCTCCTCCGGCGCGGCTCGTTGCCCTGGAATACCGCCGATCGGATTTTCACGGACGTGTGCGCGGGGGTTCAGGCGGCCCACGCACTCAACATGGTGCACCGCGACGTGAAGCCGGCGAACGTGCTGGTTGCCCAGGTGGACGGTCGTTGGCTCGCCAAGGTCGCCGACTTCGGAATCGTGAAGGTGCTCGGCGAGCATGCCGAAGCGCACCAACTCACCCGCTCGTCCAGCGGCATGGGCACGCCCGGCTACATGGCGCCGGAGCAGATGAGCGACGCCAAGCACGCCGATGTTCGCGCCGACATCTTTTCCCTGGGCTGTGTGCTTTATCGGATGCTGTGCGGCACACCGCCCTTCCATGGGGGGGTGCGCACCATCTACACCCGGGCCGCCCGCGGCCAATATGCACCTCCCGAACAGCGTATCCCCAACCTGCCACCGGCCTGCGCGGCCGCCATCCGTGCGTGCCTGGAGCCGGATCGCGAGCGACGGCCGCCCACGATCGCGGCGCTGCGCGCCATGCTCGGCGATGCGCTGGGGGAGGGTGGAGGCGCCTCGCCGGCACCACGTTCGGACCCGAGCACGTTCACATTCACGGTGCCACGATCGTTGTTGTAGGGGCGCGGCGCGCTACTGAAACTCCACATGCACCAATGAAGCCCCGACGCAAATCGCCCCCGCGCCCGTGAACACCCAAGCCGAGATCGCCGCCGCATTCGTACGGTTCCCCAGCTCCGCCAGGTCCTCGGTGTCCCGCACGCGGGGGTTGTCCAGATCCTTGAACTCGGCGTTCCAGGCCACGCTCAGCCCGAACGCCACCGCGCCGGTTACCGTGAGCCCGATTCCCGCGACGAGGCCCCCCACCGCCGGGCCCGGCCGCCCGCGAACGCCGGCCGGGGCCAACAACGCAAGCTTCCGGTCGGGCGCAGGCGGCAGCTCCTGGCCCGCGCCGCCGAGGGGGAGCATATAGCGCGTTTCCCATTCGCCGCGGATGAAGCGCTGGAGGATCGCGGCCCGATCCAGGTACACCTTACCGGACTCCCCATCCACCAGTCCGTCCCAGGGGAGCGACGGCGCCAACGCATCAGGCTTCGCCGCCTCCCAAAGCGGAATAAGCTTGGGGGGCGGGCGCCAGTCGGGGGCGGCGGCCCGAGCGGAGCGCATCTCGGCCATCGCCTCAACGTCGGCGCCCCGCGCCCAGGCATCAGCCGCCATCGCCCGATGGTACAGAGCCGCATCCGCAGTCGACAACGCAAGTCCGATACAAGGGAGCTGCGCTCGAGCCTCGCGCGCCGCCTCCGCATCTCTCGCAGCACGTAGGACCAGGCTCGCGAATTCCTCGGGGGCAGGTACAATGTCACACGCGGCCGCGGCGATGCCGGCGATGAGGGGAAGGATCACCAGGCACCGGTTGGGCCGCCGTTGCTCCCGGCGTCGGCGCGGGATCCATCCGCGTCGAGGTCGGCCACATCTCCCGCGTCGATGGCGATGGAGCCCGCAGGGAGGACGAAGCTGTCGTTCGTACGGTCGCCGTCGCAAGAGGGCGTGAACAACTCGTCGGCCGTCGTGATCACGGTCGAGTCGTACCACACCTGCTCGAAGGTGGTGCCCGCCACCTCGGACCCCACGGAATAACGGGCGCGAACACTGCCTTCGCCGTCGAGCGCGGGGATGTCCGGTGTGGAGCCCACCACGATGACGCTGCCGAGGTCCACCACCGAGCCGGCCTCGGCCCAGAGCTCGGTGGCATCGCCCCCCGCCGTGTTCCAGGCAAAATCGGCGTAGTCGAAGGAAACGTTGGCGAACGCGCTGCCTACAAAGTAGGCGCCGCCGCCGGCCGTGGCCCCGTTGCACCATGCGCGAACCTGGTTGAACCGCATCGAGCCCTCGCCCAGCCACGCGGCGCCGCCCTGGGTTGCGGCGTTTTCGGTGAAGGCCACACGGCGCGCGACGAGCGACCCGCCGCCGTCGAAATACACGCCGCCTCCAAGCTCCGCGCTGTTCCCATCAAAGACGGTATCGGTCAATTGCACGTCCCCACCAAGCGCGCACAGCCCGCCGCCGCCGCTCGTGAGCGAATAGGCGTCCCCCGCCGACGTCGTCCCAGTCTCGGTCTCCGGGAGCACGGCGGCCTGCACCACAACGCGCTCCATCGTGACACTGCCGGAGTCGATGTACACGCCGCCGCCACACACAAACTGGTCTTCAAACCCAGGTTCTGTCGTTACCGACCCCCTTCCGGTGCCACCCTGCACGGTCAGGTCCATCAGCGTGACGTCGACGCCGCTCACCGCGAGGGTAGCGCGGCACGCGGTCCAGTCTCCGCCAGCGCAAACTCCGCCGTCGCCGGCCAGGACGGTCTCATCCAGCTCGCCGGCGCCCCACAGCTCGACGTCGTGGGTCGGCTGCAGCGATTCGGCATAGGTTCCGGGAGCCAGCACCAGGCACGCAGACCCGCCCGTCAGTCCAGCCGCGATCGTGGGGTACGGATCGGCCGCCGTCCCGGTAGCCCCAGCCACACCGGTGGTTGCGACGTAGCGGGGCGCCGCGCTGCTGCTGTCGTTGCAGTCGAAATCGTTGGTCGTCCACCCGCTGGAGAGCGAGCAGGCGTTCTTGAAGCTCGCGGGGTCCCCCGCGCCGTCCTTGTCCCGATCCTGCCACTGGTCTACGCCGTCGATCGTGCCATCGCAGTCATTATCGATCCCATCGGGGCACACTTCTCCTTTACCCGGGCTGATCGCCGAGTTGTTGTCGTCACAGTCGCCGTCCCTGAGCGACCAGTCTGGACGTTCCGGACACGCGGGCTGGCCGAGCTCGGTCACCCCGTATCCATCGGAGTCGTTGTCCGGGTACATGGTGTCGGTTTCATCGAAGCCTCGACAGCCCTCGTCGATCCCATTCTCACAGTCCTCGGGCGCGCCCGGGTACACCGCAGGGTCCCCGTCGTCACAATCGCTCGGCTCTCCATACCCGGCGGGGACGGTGCACAGCTCCTCCGTGAGCCCGGGGTCGCCGTAGCCGTCCCCGTCGAAGTCGCGAGCCGTGGTGACGAGCAGGCCCTCGTCGATCCGACCGTCGCAGTCGTTGTCCACCCCATCGCAAACCTCGACAAAGCCGGGGCCGCGGCGCGCATCGGTGTCGTCGCAATCGCCCTTGCTCGTGACGTAGCCCTCGAGTGGGCTACACACCATCTCGATCGTGCTGTTTACCCCGAAACCATCACCATCCGCGTCGAGGTAATAGGCGACGAACAACAAGCCATCGTCGACTTCACCGTCGCAATTGTTGTCGAAGCCATCGCACACCTCCACCTCGTCGGTGTTCATCACGGCGTTCGCGTCGTCACAATCGCCCCGCTCCACCGCCCAGCCTCGCGTGCCCGGGCACTTGTTGGCCGCAACCTCCGTTCCCGACGCTTCGGTGCCGTGGCCATCCCGGTCTTCGTCCAGGTACACCAACACCTCCTCGCCCACCGTCGCATCCCGATCGTCGCAGTCATACGGGAACTTCACGCCGTCGTGATCGGGATCGAGGCGCTGCGCCCAGTCGCCTTCGGACAACAAGGTGCAGCCGCTCACGAGGGCCAGGAGGGTGCCGAACATCGTGCTCCGATGCTATCATGTCCCGATGGTGCCCATCCTGCTGCTCGCGTCGTGCTCCGACAGCAATCTCGCGCGCGATGGCGGCGCCGACGGCTTCGTGCCCATCCTGCAGCTCGACCCGATGATCGCCGACTTCGGCGCGATCGCGGAGACGGAGACGGCGATCCGGACCATCACCGCGACCAACATCGGCGACGCGAGCCTCACGATCGAGTCGTTCACGATCGACGGATCAGCCGCCTTCACCCTGCTCACCGAGCTCCCCGACTCGTTGGGGCCGAACGAATCCGCAACCGTGGACATCGCGTTCACCCCGACCAGCCAGAAGCTCACCGCCGACCTCATCGTGACCAGCAACGCCGTCGCGAGCCCCGTCGTAACTACGAACCTCCGAGGCGAGGGGCTGTACCCGGCGCTGCGAGTTTCGCCGAAGCCGTACGACATGGGGAGCGTTCCCCCGGGCTGCGAGCGGGATGGTCAGGTGGAGCTGGTGAACGTCGGCACCACGACGTTGACCATCGAGAGCGCGATCCTCGTCGGAAGCGGGTTCACCACGCCCGAGCCGCCCGCGTTCCCGTTCTCGTTGGAGCCGGACGAGTCCACGGCGCTGGGCATCCAGTTCACATCTACCGACTTCGCAGACCACGAGGCGATGTTGTACGTCTCGTCCAACGATCCCGCCGGCGTTACGATCGCCGGCGTGAGCGCCTACGTGGAAGAGCCTCCCGATGAAGCGGAGGATCACCTCGTGCAGGGCACGGGCCCGTGGGACAAGACCGACGTGCTGGTGTACGTCGATCAGTCCGGCTCGATGGACGACGACCAGGCCCGGCTCGCCTCGAACTTCAGCACGTTCATCTACAATCTTGAGGCCACCCTCACGGACTGGCAGCTCATCGTGGCCAACGACGACGACGGCTGCCGGAACACGGACATCCTTTCGCCGTACGTGGCGGACGCCGCGACGCAGTTCAGCACGGGCGTCACCCGGGGGGGCGGCAATTGGACAGAAGCCGGGCTCACCGTGGCGAACAACGCGCTCGAAGAGACCTTCGGCGGCTGTAACGCCGGGTTTGTTCGGGATGACAGCAAGACGATGGTGCTGCTGGTATCCGACGAACCGGAGCAGTCTCGACAGGGCTGGAGCACGGTAACGGCGCAGATCCTCGACTCGGCGCCGACAGCCACCATCGTCGCCATCGTGGGGCCGGCGCCCAACGGCTGCAGCACCGCCAACCTTGGGAGCGGCTATATCGAGGCCGCCACCCTCACCGGTGGCGATGTGTTCAGCATCTGCGAGAGCGACTGGACGGAATACTTCGCCGAGATCGTGGCCATCGCGACCGAACCGCCGGTGGACCGCCTCCCGTTGTCCTGGGTGCCCTCGCTCACCACCCTGGAGGTCACCCTGGACGGGGACGTTTGGACGGAGTGGACCTACAACGCAGCAGACAACTCGGTGCTGTTCAACGCCAACGCCATCCCCGAAGGCGGCCAGCGCGTGGAGGCGACCTACCTGGTGGCCGTCGACGGGTGCCCGTAAGCGCGAGCGCCAAGAGTCCGGGCCAGAGCCCGACCGACGCTTCAACGCCGCAGCGGGCTGCGCCCCCAAGCAAACGGTCATCGTCGCACTCGGCGAAGCCATCGTGGTCCCAGTCCACCCCGTCCTTGTCCGCGAGGAAGGGGCAATCGTCGCACACATCCCCGCGGCGGTCCCCATCGCTGTTGAGCTGCGGTGCGTTGGGGATGTCGGGGCAGTTGTCGCATACGTCGCCGAGCAGATCGAGGTCGCTGTCGGTTTGATCGGTGTTCACGTCGGAGGGGCAGTTGTCGCAAACATCGCCCACCGAGTCGGTGTCGACGTCGAAGTTGCTGAGATCAAAGGTGAGCGGGCAGGCATCACACACGTCGCCATAGCCATCCACGTCGAGATCGGATTGATCAAGGTTTGGCATGCTGATACAGTTGTCGCACACATCCCCCCAGGCGTCGTTGTCGGTGTCGTCCTGGTCACCGTTGGGCACGAGCGGGCAGTTGTCACACTCATCGCCGATCGTGTCCCCGTCGAGGTCGGATTGCAGCGGGTTGGGGATCGGCGGACAGTTGTCGCACACGTCGCCGAACCCGTCGGAGTCGAGGTCGCCCTGGTCCGGGTTCTCCACCACGATGCAGTTGTCACACACGTTGCCGACGTCATCGCAGTCCTCGTCCACCTGATCGAGGTTCGCGTCCTCGGGGCAGTTGTCACATTCGAGGATGATCGTGAGATCGATCATCCCATCCTCCCCGATGCCTTGGAAACTGCCAGACCCCAGGCCATCGCCGTCCAGGTCGAGCGTTCCGACGTACCACTCGCAGCCATAGGAGGTGTAATCAAAGTACCAGTCGGCGTTCGGGTACGGGGCGCCGGTCGAATCTACGTTGGCGGCGCAGAACGGATCGGTGATGTCGACCGGCAGCTCCAGCGAAACGTCGATGTTGTTGCAGTTGAGATCCTGGGTGAGGGTCTCGTTCCCGCAGGCGGCGTTGGCCAATTCAGCGAGGAGCAGCAGCATCATTCGTCCTCGTCGTCTTCGATGGTGGGGGGCGGCGGCGGAGCGGGCGGCGGAGGCGGCGTAACCGTTTGCCCGGCCTCGCCGCTCCACGGGATCAGGATCGCGCCCGGGAGCGAAGGGGCGGTTTCGCCGGGCTCAAGCAGGCGGACGATGCGGAACAGGACGCGCCGGTTCGCCGCGAGCTCGGTCTCCTCGTGGCCAACCCGGGTGGGCACCACCTCTCCCATCCCCTGGTAGCTGATCCGATCGGGATGGACGCCGGCCCGAACGAGCGCCTCCCAAACGGCACGGGCGCGCCGACCCGAGAGGTCATAGTTGTAGATGAAGCTCCCTTCGTCGCTCGCGTGGCCCTGGATGACGACGTGGAGGATGCGGCCATCCGTACGTAGGAGCTCCGCGACGGCCACCAGCGTGGGCAGCGACTCGGGCAGGATCACGTCCTTCGCGAATTCGAATTGGATCGGGTCGCGGATGGTGATCTCGTTCTCCTCCACGCGCGCGAGCTGATCCTCCTTCCACACCTCCATCCGGGTGGTGGGAGGGGCCTCGGGAGGCGGCGGCTCCGGCACCTCGGCCTCGGGGAGCGAGACGTCGGCCACGATTGCGGGCTCCACCTTCGGCTTGGCGCGCTCGAGGAGCCAGCGGAGGTCAACGAACGCGCGCGCGGTCGGCTCTCCGACCCCGCCGGAGAGGCCGACCCCACCACCGGTCGCGACGTCCACGCCCCTTCCCGGGTGGCCGGTGACGCCAAACAGCAGCTCAATCGCCCGAGATGAGCGCAGCCCCGGCGCCTCGGTGTCGATCCGGGTGGCCAGGGCGTAGTTCAGATCCAGCCGACGCGGCACTGCGGCCCACGCGAACGCGGCGCCGCCCGTGAACTGCGTCGAGAGGATCCAGTGGGCGCCGCTGTCTTCCACGGGGCGGCCGAGCACGCCAAGGTCCACGGACCCGCGTACCCGCTCCCCGGTGAGCGCGGCCACGACCGCCACCGAGGGACGAACCAGCGGATCGCTCATCCAGGCGCTCCGGGTGCCGAGCGGCCACGACGCCTCCGCGCGAACGAGCAGATCGAAGGTTTGAACATGCAGCACCCGCGCCCGGGCGATGGTCTGCAGATCCCCCAACGCGGCACCATCGGCCGTGTAGCGCGTATCGTCCGACCCGAAGCTGTACGCAACCGGGATCCCCGCGCCCACATCGAGCCAGCGCAACGCGCCATACGCGACCCCAAGCTCGCTCCAGAAGCGCCGACCTACCACCGTGCCGAACCAATTCCCCTCCGAATAGAACACCACCGGCTCGTGCTCGTACTGCGCGATCCAGAAGGGGCGAAGCCCGCCTTTCGGCGTCGTCGTCGCGTCGTCCACCCCGGCGAACGCCCCCATCCCCAAGCGCGGGCGCAAGATCTCCACGTCGTGGTCGGCGACGGCAGCCGCGACCGCGGCGGCGGCCGACTCTTCGGCGGCGGCCCCATGGGCCAGGAGCAGGAGGCGGAGCACAGCGGCAGGTTATCGTGCGCCGTGCGGAGGCGTCGGTGTTCACGCTCTGGGTCGGCGTCGCGAGTCTGAGCCAGGCGCTGGCGGAGGAGCCGGCCCGGACGACTGTGGCCGGGCCGGCAACGCTGGTCGCGCCCGAGGAGGCGGCGATCCCCGGTGCGATGGGAGCGGCAGGGCCGGTGGAGGTGACGGGACCGGTGATCGAGAGCGGCGTCGCAGCCGCCCGCTACGAACAGCTCGCGTTGCACCGAACAGAGCGGGTGATGTGGACGGTGGTTGACGGGCATGGTCACGAGATTGATCTGACTACGTGGGCGGCGCTGACGGGCGACCGGGCCGGGTACGAACGGGCGGCGAAGGCGCGGGCGCGACGCACCGAGTGGGGGTGGCGCACGCTGAGCCTGGGGGCGTTCGCGGTGAGCGCCCTCGGCGTGGCCGCGGTGCGTCCGCTCAACGAGGACGTGGGGAATGCCGCGTGGGTGGAGGCGCTCACCCGGCAAGATGCGTTCGTGGCGGGCGCGGCCGTCGCGGGGGCGGCGGGCTTTGGCATGTTGGTGGTGTCGTTCGCGGAGCCGCCGCCAGCGAAGCACCTGACAACGCCGGTGCGGCGCTGGGTATCGCGGGACCAGGCAGACGCGGTGATCGCAGGGTTCAACGCCCAACTACGGGAGGACTTGAGGGTTCCTGAGTGAGTGGGGGTAGGAGAACTAAAGAAATACTTTCACTTTTCATTTGACAATCAACCCGGTCAGCGCCACATTGACCAAGATGACGCGACGCCTGCCGAGCACCGACCACCGAGACGATTCCATCGTCGCTGGGCGGATTTGTGCGAAGCCGAGCCTCCACAATCCCTCCACCCGGGTTCCCATGTTGTAAACCTTCTCAAGGTTCAACCAGGAGAGCCCGGCCCCGCAAGGAAGCCGGGCTCTCTGCGTTTTCACCTCCCCTTTCAGGCGCACGTAGCTCAGTCGGAATCAGAGCACTCGTTTACGAATCGAGAGGTCGCAGGTTCAAGTCCTGCCGTGTGCACCAATTCGCGTGGATCGTCCAATTGGAGAGGACACCGCCGTCCGAAGGCTGAAATCCCGGTTCGAACCCGGGTTCGCGCACCATCTGGCCCTGGAGACATACATCAGAGTCACCGCTCTGTCTAAGCGGAGATAGCGGGGGAAGCACCCGTCGGGGCCGCCACTGTGATCGAGGTTGAAGTAGACGAAACAACGGCTTGTGGAGCCGTTTCAAGCCGGTGCGAGTCCGGTCGATCACCTTTCTTTTCGGGGAATAGCTCAATGGTGGAGCGCTCGGTTTGGAACCGAGAGGTTCCTGGTTCAAGTCCAGGTTCTCCGACCTATTCGGGGTTGTAGCTCAATGGAAGAGCGCCCGGCCGTTAACCGGACGACGAAGGTTCGATTCCTTCCTACCCCGCCAGTCACCCACACGTGGCTCGATTGACACGTTCGAGTCGTGCGGTGTGGACCCCTATGCCCAAGTGAACACCATGTTACAAGTCCTCCAGTTGAACGCCGACTACACGCCCATGAAGGTGACCTCGTGGGAGCGCGCTGTCGAGATGTTGCTCGACGGCACCGCCATCTCCGTGGAGGACGTGGCCGATCGGTACATCCGCTCGGAGCGACTTGTGCTCCCTTGGCCCGCGGTGATCGCGTTGCGCAAGTACCGGAACGTGCGGAGCCGGGTGCGGTTCAATGCGCGGGCGGTGCTTGCGCGCGACCAGCACACCTGCCAGTACTGCGGCTGGGCGCCGTCTTTTCCCGACGGTCGGCCCGACCGCGGTGAGCTCACGCTCGACCATGTGGTTCCCCGGGCGCAGGCCCGGCAGGGGAAGGTGTATCTTTACTGGGCGCGCAAGTGGGTGAACACCACCTCGTGGGAAAACGCCATCACGGCGTGCAAGCGATGCAACCAGTACAAGGCGAACCGTACGCCCCAGCAGGCGAACATGACGCTTCGTGCGTTGCCGCGTTTGCCTACACAAGCGGACATTCTCCGGATGTCGCTCGCGCGCCTGAGGCGGCTCCCCACGGGGTGGGAGACGTACCTGCCGCGTGTGGTGCTGCTGGCGCCGGAGGCGGCGGCGGGCACCGCGGAGGGGTGATCGCGAGGGCCCTGGCGCTCCCCGACGGGGGTGCCGGGGCCCGACTTTGGTGTCGCGCCTGTTTCGGTCGGCCCGATCGTCCTGGGGACATCCGTCCCAACGAAGCCCGTGAATCCGGAACGCGCGGTTTGGCACCCGGTTTGTTCAGCGGTTAGCAACCCCGGACCGCTCATGCGCCGCTTCCTCCACTTGCTCGCCCTGGCCACTGCGGGTGCCGCCTCCATTGCCACCAGCAGCCCCTCAACCATCAAGGAGCCGGGGATCGAGTCGGTTTGGGCCGGGGAGGCCCGTGTTGAGCTGGAAACGGCGCGGCTTCAGGCGGGGGATACGTTCGTCGCAACCACCACGTTCGCGTGGACGACACCCGAGTCCTCGGGAGGGACCGTTCACGTGACCTATTTTGGCGGGGTGGTGGAGCCGGCCGGGCTGACCTACGCCATCACCATTCGCGATGAGCTGGGCGCGGTGCTCGTCACGAATCAGCCCAGCAGCCCCGAGCTGCCGGTGCGCCTGGAAATTCCCGACGAGTCCTTCCCCGCGGGGGCGACGGTGAGCCGCACCTACGAGGTCGAGGTCGAGGTGCTCGAGGGTGGCGCCTATATGAACCTGGCGATGACCGCGGCGCTGGAGGCCGACGAGCAGGGCACCGAAGAGACGGAGATCGTCGTGGTGTCGGCGTCGATCGAGGGCGAGCCCGACGACACCGGTGACGGCGACGACACCGGTGACGGCGAAGACACCGCGGCAGAAGCGGACACCGGCGGCGAGACCGAGGACACCGGCGCTTGACGGCCGCCCCCCCGCGCGGCCTGCTCCACCCCGGCGCGTTGATCGCGATCGGGCTCCTGATCCTCAATGATCACTGGTTGAAGGATGTCTATCCAGGGATCATCACTGGCAAGCTGTCCGACTTCGCGGGGCTCGCCTTCTTTCCGTTGGTGCTCCACGGCTTCTGGATGCTTGTCATCGGTCGCGACTACCGCCGTGCGCTGTCGATCGCCTGCGTGCTCACCGCGGCCGCGTTCGCCGCCGTGAAAACGGTGCCAGCCTGCCACACCGCCTACGAAGTGGGCCTCGGTTGGCTGCAATTCCCCTTTCGAGCGCTCCTCGGCGCCACCGAGCCGGCCAAGACGCGCCTGGAGATGGACGCGACGGACCTCGTCGCGCTCCCCGCCGTCGGCCTGGCCTGGTGGTGGGGGCGCACATCGCGGCAGGATGCCTTAGACTCTCCCCGTCCCTGAACCGCCCGCCGCCGAGGCCCCGCTGTCCCTCACCCATCACCAGGTGCTCGCCGCCGATCGACGGGATCCTGGCTTGATCCAAGCGTTCTTCGACGGCCTCGCCGCTTCCGGGGACCCAGCTCGCGCCGAGCACGCCCTCGGCTACTTTCCGACGGCGATGCGCCACCTCGGCGTCACGACGCCGCGGCTCCGCGCCTGCCTGCAGCCGCTGGTCCGCGCGCAGCGTGCCGCGCCCGACGCGGATGTCGTGTTCGCGTTGTGGTCGAATGGCATCTTCGAGGCGAGGCAAGCGGCGTATCAACTGCTGGAGAGCGTGCCTCGATTGCGGCGAAGCCTGAGCCGAGAAGCGGTGCTGGCGCTCGCGGCCGGCAACGACAACTGGTGCTCCGTCGATACGTATGGAACGTACCTGGCGGGCCCAGCGTGGCGTGAGGGGGTGCTCACGGACGCGGACATCGCCGCCTGGTCGGCTTCGCCCGATCGCTGGTTGCGACGCACCGCAATCGTGAGCACCATCGCGCTGAACATCAAGGCGCGTGGCGGGCGCGGGGACGTGCCGCGCACGCTCGCGGTGTGCGCCCGGCACGTGTCGGAGCGCGACGACATGGTTCAGAAGGGGCTGTCGTGGGCGGTGCGGGCGTGCATCGAGCACGACGCCGAAGCCGTGGCGGAGTTCCTTACCGAGCACGACGCCGCGCTCGCCGGGCGGGTGAAGCGCGAAGTTAGAAATAAGCTGCGTACCGGGAAGAAGAACCCATGATCCCGCTGATCGCTGGCCTTGCGTGCACCGGCGCGCAGCCGGAAGCGGGTGACACATCCCGCGACACATCTGTGGATACGGCTCGGGACACCGGCGCCGACTCCGCCGCTGATACATCCGGCGATACATCGGGCGATACATCGGCCGACACAGCCGACACCTCCGACACCGGCTCCCCTCCCCTCCCCGGCTCACTGGAGGTTTCCGGTCAGGTGAATGGCGTGCCCTTCGCGTATGCCTGCTCCGCGTCGGACCCCGACACCCGCTTTCCCCGGTACTGGAGCAACTCCCTGGGGAACATCGCCGGGAGCTTCGGCTGCGTTGACGCCTTGACGCTGACCGTGAGCTTCATGAACCCGCACCCGGGGGAGTGGAGCGCTTCGGCGGACGGGATGGGCTTTGTGTTCACGGATGCGACGGGCGGTACGCTCTCCTGGTACGAGCCCACGCCGAGCGCGTGGAAATTGACGTTGAGCGAGGCCGAGTACGTGGACCTCCAAACGCTCTCCCTCGCCGGCTCCCTGTCGGGCATCTGGGAGGTCGGCGATGTTTCGGCGACGTTCGATCTGCAGGTGCCCTGCAACAATTGCGACTGAAGCCGAGCCCACCCCATGTCGACCCTCGCCGCTGCCCTGTTGAGCCTCCTGCCACGCGCTGTCGCGGACGAGCCACCGCCGGAGACAGACATCTACGTCGTGGACCTGGATCCGAAGTCTAGGCGCGTGGGCAAGCCACACAACGTGACCCCGCGCCGGGGATACGACAACCAACCGGCATTCCTCCTTGATGACTCGGCGCTGTTATTTGTGGCCGCCGAGGGCGCCGGTCCGACAGACGTATTCCGCTTCGACTTCGCCACCGGTGTAACGACCCAAGTCACTGCCACCCCAGAGGCCGAGTTCTCCCCCACGCCGCTCGCGAGCGGTTTTTCCGTCGTCCGGGTCGGTGCTCCAACGGGGGATACCGAAGCCTACACCGAGTCGCAGGGCCTGTGGCGCTACGATGGCGCCGACAAGATCCCGTTGTTCCCCGCGATTCGGCGTGTCGGCTACCACACTTGGCTCGACGAGCGCCACGTGGCTTTGGTGATCGTCGGCCCCACCGCGAGCCCGCCGCACGCGCTGGTGATGGTGGACGTCGCAACCGGGGTTCAGACGCCGCTGGCTCCAGATGTCGGGCGTTCGCTGGGCCATACCCCTGATGGGAAGCGGGTGAGCTTCGTGGACAAGCACGTAGCGGACCGGTGGACGGTCTCCGCGATCGCGGCCGGCGAAACCGCGACGGAGCTCATCGCGACGCCGCCGCTACCCGACCGGGACAGCGCGGTCGATCCAAGCGAGGACTTCTGTTGGCTGCCGGACGGCTCCCTGCTCATGGCGGTCGGCACGCGCCTCTTGCGTTGGGACGGGGCCTCCGGCGGCGCGTGGGTGCAGCTCGCGGCGTTCCCCGAATTGAGAGGCGACATCAAACGCATCGCCGTGAGTCACGATGGGCGCCGCATCGCGTTCGTGCTGCAAACGCCTGTTCCGATGCCGGAGGTGCCGCATACTACGAGAGGCGAAGCGCCATAGCGGCTACTCGCAGGTGTAGTCAATGATCTCGACGTCGCGAACCCGATGGGCGTTCGTGGCCGACGAGGTGCTGGCGGTGAAGCCAAGGTATCCGGCGAAGTCCACCAGGCCGGCGACGGGCTCGGCCAGCACCGAGACCCCATCCAAGCTCACGGACAACGCGCCGTCGGCGACCGAGAGCTTCAGGTCGTGCCACTCGCCGTCGTCTACCGCGGGGATCGCGGCACAAGGCGCGAACGCGCGCAGATCGCCGTCGAGCGTGAAGGCGAGATGGGGCCCGGCGACGCAGTCGCCGGGGTCGGTGTGGGTGTCGATGGCGAGCGACCAGCCGGGGAGCGCGGGGCCGGACGTGCAGTCGGCGCCGCCGCCAAAGCCGAGGCCGCAGCCGCCGCCACCGACGAAGCCGTCGCGCTCGTTCGCGTCGAGGAGCGTGACCGAGAGCCCCTCGCCGCCGGTGCCCTCGCCGATCTGGAAGGAGAACGACACGTCGATGCGGTCGCCGTCGAAGATGGAAATGAGGTCGAACGCCGCGCCTACACGGTCAGGGGTGGCCTCGGTGAGGGTGAGGACATCGCCGCTGATGGAGGCGGCTCCCTCGTAGTGCCAGGCCTCCTCGGTGATCGGATGGACGACAAAGGGGCCGTCCTGGCAGAAGAACTGCACGCCGTCGCCGATTCCGCCGCACGCATCGCGCGCCTGGAGCGTGATCAACTGGGGGCCGGACTCGCGGTCCGCGGCCAGCCAGAGCCCCTCGACGCGGCCGTTCTCGTCGGCGGTGGCGGCGCCGAGGCTGCCCGTGAGGCTGGAAACCCACTCCAGGGTGAGGTCGGAGACGGCGTCGTCGGCGTCGGACACAAACGCGTTGAGGGCGAGGTCCGCGCCGACGGGCACGGACTGCTCCTCATAGGGCGACACGATGAGCGTGACGGGGGTGACGTTCCCCGCAGCCCCAACGGGGATTTGCACCTCCGGCTGCTCGGGATCGTCGCTGCGAATCACCAGCGTGGACTCGCCGCCGCTGCCTGTGAGGTGGATGGGGTCCTCGGCCCCGGGCGCGAGGACAAGCGGGAGATCAACGGCCTCCAACATCCAGTCCGCGCCTTCAACGCCGAGCGTCGTGATGTGGAGATCGCCGCGACCGACGTTCTCAAGCGTGACGGTGGCGACGGTGTCGGGGCAGACCCCAGCCTCGATGGGCGACAGCGTGGCCACGAGATCCCCCGACCACACGCGCGGCTCCTCCTCGAAGAGGTAGTCGATGCAGGCGACCAGCAAGAGGAGCACCATCGCGGCGAAGGATAGCCCGCTCCGGCGGGGAACCGCGATGCGACCTTGCCGCGCCTGACCTCGCGGTTTGGCCGCCGCATCGCCCCGCTCCCCGATGATACGCCGCGTCGCCATGCCGTACCCGCACCTGCTCGCGCCGCTGACTGTCGCCCACCTCACCCTGAAGAACCGCGTGCTCATGGGATCGATGCACGTGGGTCTGGAGGAAGAAGGAGGCGATTTCCCGAAGCTCTCCGCCTACTTCGCCGAGCGTGCCCGCGGCGGAGTCGGACTGATGGTGACCGGAGGCGTGGCGCCCAACCGGGCCGGCCAGGTGAAGCCCTTCGCGGCCACGTTGAGCACGGCTCGCGAGGCGCGGCGCCACAAGCATGTCACCGACGCGGTGCACGCCGAAGGGGGGCGGATCTGTATGCAGATCCTGCACGCCGGCCGCTACGCCTACCATCCGTGGAACGTGGCTCCCACCCGGCTGAAGTCGCCGATCAGCCCCTTCGCGCCCTGGGGCCTCACCGGGCGCGGCGTTCGCTCGACGATCCACGACTTCATCCAGTGCGCAAAACTCGCGCGAGACGCCGGGTATGATGGCGTGGAGGTAATGGGGAGCGAGGGCTACCTCATCAACCAGTTCATCGTGAGCCACACCAACCGGCGCACCGATGAGTGGGGCGGGGACTATGCGGCGCGCATCCGCTTCCCAGTGGAGATCGTCCGCGGGATTCGCGAGGCGGTGGGGCCCGACTTCGTGATCATCTACCGGCTCTCCATGCTCGACCTCGTGGCCGACGGAAGCACGTGGGCGGAGGTGCTGCAGCTCGCCACGGCGATCGAAGCGGCGGGCGCCTCGATCCTCAACACCGGCATCGGCTGGCACGAAGCGCGAGTGCCGACGATCGCGACGATGGTGCCCCGGGCAGCGTTCACGTGGGTGACAAAGCGCCTTCGCGACGCCGGGGTGGTCTCGATCCCCATCGTGACGAGCAACCGCATCAACACGCCGGAGGTGGCCGAGGCGGTGCTGGCGAGCGGCGCCGCGGACATGGTGAGCCTCGCCCGCCCGTTCCTCGCCGATCCCGAGTTCGTGAACAAGGCCGCCACCGGACGCGCCCTTGATATCAATACATGTATCGCCTGCAACCAGGCTTGCCTGGATCATGTGTTCCAGAACAAGCGGGCAAGCTGCCTGGTGAATCCACGCGCCGGCTATGAGACAGAGCTGATGTATCACCGTGTATCAACGCCCCGGCGGGTGGCGGTGATCGGGGCGGGACCCGCGGGATTGTCGGCCGCGACCGTCGCCGCCGAGCGAGGCCACCAGGTGACGCTGTTCGAGGCGGGATCCGCCATCGGCGGCCAGTTCGACCTCGCCCGCCGCATCCCCGGCAAGGAGGAGTTCAACGAAACGGTGCGATACTTCGAGCGACGTATCAGCGCGACCGGTGTGACCCTGGCGCTGGGGAAGAAGGTTGGGGTGGGCGACCTGAAGGGCGCCTTCGACGTGGTTGTGCTCGCGACAGGGGTCGGGCCGCGGGGGATCACCATTCCGGGCCACGACCACGCAAAGGTGAAGTCCTACGCGGAGGTTTTGCTGGGGGCGCCCGTCGGAAACAGGGTGGCAATCATCGGAACGGGCGGGATCGGGCACGACGTGGCCGAATTCCTGGCCGAGCCGGCCGATCATGGAACCGAGGCCGAGCGGCTCGCCTCCTTCCTTGCCGAGTGGGGGGTGGATTACGACGGGTGGGGAGTGACCGAATCGACGCGGGGAGGGCTCAGGACACCGACGAAACCGGCAGTTCATCGGGAGATCACGATGCTCCAGCGCTCGTCGGCGAAGGGGGGCGGGCGCCTGGGCAAGACGACGGGCTGGATCCACCGCGCTTCGCTGCGAAAACGCGGCGTGACCCTGCTCACCGAGGTGACCTACGACCGGGTGGACGACGCCGGGCTGCACGTCACGATCGGCGGACAACCCCGGGTGCTGGCGGTTGACACGGTCGTCGTGTGCGCCGGGCAGGTGTCGCGCTCGGAACTGGCGGCGCCGCTCCGGGAGGCGGGGCTGGTCGTGCACGTGATCGGGGGAGCTGAGGAAGCCGCGGAGCTGGATGCGAAGCGGGCAATCGCCCAGGGCGCGCAGGTGGCGGCTGGGCTGTAGGTCGGCGGGATCCCGGGTCTATGCCCGCCGGCGACGGAGCGCGGCGGCCGAGAACAGCAGGAGCGGCACGATCATCCCCGACGCGCAGAGGCTGCTGGAGGAGGAGGCGTCGTCGTCCTGCCCGAGATCGGCGTTGTCCTCGACGTCCGCGCTCGGCGGGTCGTAGTCGGGCTCGGGGCAGGACTCCTCCCCCACGATCGTGTTCGCGCCACACTCGCGGAAGTAGGCGTCCATGTGATCGGCCGACTGGATGTAGTCCTGCTGCCAGTAGCTGTTCAGGCCACTCGCGTAGAGTACAAGGTCCTGGTCGATCTCGCCGGCGCTCCCGCGAACGTGGAGGCGCGACAGCGTGGCGTTCTCGATGCCGCCCGCGAACCCCAGCGCGGCGAGAACGCTGCTTTCGATAGGACCATCGGGCGGAAGCGGATCGCAGACACCCTGCTCCGAGAGGAACTCCAGCGCCCAGCCGGCCCTCCCCTCTCGCGCTGCGGCCGCGTAGGCCTCCGTGAACAGCGCCTCGTAGCCGCCCGACAGATCATCCCCGATGAGGCAGTGGGTATCCACGGTGAATGACGGGTAATTCGCGATTGCGAGCGCCCCGGTTTCTGACGGACCGATGCCATACACCAGGATGTCCTGCTCGCCCTCCGACGCCGTGGCGCCCAGGCGAATCGGCAGCACCATCTCGGTGCCGTCATAGCGGATCTGGATGGGCGAAAGCCACGTGCGCTCCTCGGAAACGGCCTCCGGCACCACCCGGGCCACGAGGAAGCTCGCGCCGGCGGTCACCGCCTCGGCAAGCACGGCTTCCGCGCCTTCGGGGAGCACAAAGCCGCTCGCGTCAAGCCAAACCTGGAGCCCTCGCGGGCCGGCGGCGTCCACCAGATCCAGCTCGTACTCGCCGGCTGTGAAGTGTTCGCTGCTCGCACCCCGCGCGAAGCGGCCGGTCCCGAGCCCGCCGCCGGTTTCGTACCCCTCCGTTCCCGAGTCGGACTGCTGCGAGAACTCGGGGGAGGAGCTGGATCCGCCGCACCCGGAGCTGCTCCCCCCGGGGCCGAGATCCTCCCAGCCGCCCGTCTCTCCCGGCACCCACACCACGTCCTCGCACGTGTAGGCCACCATGCGGGGGGCGCTGTAGAGGTCGAGCGTATCGAGCGCATCCCGGGTGGTGACCGTGACGTCTTCCACCCGAACGGTGCTTGGAACGGGGATGATCAGCCCGAAGGCCGCCGCATCGCCGTCGTAGTCGTTCGCCAGCGTGAGCACCGTCTGGCTGCCGTCGGTGGCGACCACGACCTGGCTCGCGCGGTTGTGGACAGGCGAGCCGTCGGTGCCGACGTAGGTGCCGCAGAACGCCTCGGCGGGTGGCAACAGGGTCAGGAAAAATACGAACATCGCGCCTCCGCTGAGTCGCCGTGCCAGGCGCGAGTGTAGCACCCGATCGTCGCTACCGCACCGACGCCCCGGGCGAAAAGCCCGACGCCTCGATGACCGCCCGCGTCGCGATGTCGCCATCGGGATCGAAGCGGCCGCCGTAGGCGTGGTCGTGGATGTCGTCCTCGGTGAGCGGCGTGGTGACGACCTTTCCGTTGAGGAGGCGGTGCTCGCTGCTCGCGGCCGCATTGAGCATTTCGGCGGCGGCGTCGAGCGTATCGAGCGCATGGTCTGAGGCCCCTTGGAGGCGATGGTAGGGCGCGGTCATCGACGAGATGTGCGCGGCGGGAGAGCGTTCGAGGAGCCAGGCCTCCGCATCCCCCGAGGCCTCCGCCAACGCGAACATCCGCTCCGAGGTGAAGGCATCCGCGTACGGAAGATCGATCGCCAACATGGCCGGGCTCTCGTAGTCAATCCAGGCACGCGGCTGGAGATCCTCAAAGGTGCCGATCGCCCCGCCGGCGAGCGCGCCTCCGAAGGAGCGGGACCAGATGACGATGGAGTCCGCGTCAACGCCGGACTGGGCGCTCGTCCAGCGCAACACCTCCGCGAAGTCGTCTTGCCCGGTGGGACCGTTCTCGTCGTCGACGCCGCCGCTTTCGCCGCGACCGCGCGGATCGAAGGTGACGACGAGCAGTCCGGCCCGAGCGAGGAGCTGGGCTTGATCGCGGTCGAGGTAGGGTGTGCCGGTGTCGAAGCCGGGGGGAACCTCCACGACCGCGCCGACGCAGGCGATCCCGTCCGGAGCGCGCGTCGAGAGGGCAAGCTCCGCGCCATCGCGCAGCACGAGGCGCAGATCCCGCCGGCTGGAGGAGCGCGCACGACCGAGGTAGGGCGCCGAGGAATCACAGGACGAAGCCGCCCAAGCATCCGGGGCCGCCTCCGGGGCGCAGGCGGCGAGCCCCAGAAACGGCAGGAACGACACCGCCCGCATCCCCTCCTCTACCCCTTCTGGCCTCAGTACACGAGCGTGGTCGTGTAGTAGACGCGGTGGGAGTTGTCCCAACCGTAGATGCGCCCATTATTCGAGTTGTATTGGAGCTCGGTGTTGTAGCCGTAGTTGTTGGGGATCCGAATCCCTGGCGACGAGGAAGTGCCGGTGGCGGTGTCGTACGCGTAGTTGATGGTGGCGGTGGACGAGCTGTAGCTGTTGGTCGCGTACAGCACGCCGCAGATCATGAATGCGTTTCCGATGCTGGTCTTGCCGGCGGAGGTGGTGTTGTAGGTCGCGGAGAGCGTGAACGTGGCCGGATCGATCTTGCTGACGACGAGGCGACCCGAATTGGCGGGCGTCGCGTAGATGACCCACAAGCCCTGCTCATCCGCCGCGAAGTCGATATCGGAATATCCGCCCCACTGGTAGTGGTAGGTGTTGTGCACGCCGGCTCCGGTGAGCGCCAGCGTAGCGACGACCGTGTTCGTGGAGAGGTCGACCTTCACCAGCGTGGTGGTCGCCGCGCGGTTGTAGTACAGGTACCCATCGTACACGACGCCACCGGTGCCATCCCAGCCGTAGGTGAGCGTGGTGGTGGTGGGGCTGGTGCGGCTGATCATGTTCGCTTCGCTGGCGAAGCGCGTGAGGGAGGTGACGGCGCTGTAGCTGGGCATTTCCCAGATCAGGCCGGCGCCGAGCGTTTCGAGCGGGTCCGCCACCCAGGATCCGTACGTTGGCCCCTGCATGAGCAGGTTGGTCGGACCGCCGATCGCGGAGAGGGTGCAGGAGCACGCCGCCGACGACGGGTCCGTATCGTCGCAATCGTCGTCGTTGTCGACATAGCCGACGGGAGCATCGCAAGCGACGGTGCTCACCGAAGCGTCGCCCGAGCCGTCGCCGTCGGCGTCGGCGTACCAAGTGGTGGCGTCCGTCGCGTCGGACTCGTCGACCGAGCCGTCGCAGTCGTTGTCGACCGAATCACACAGCTCTTCGCCGGAGGGCGAAATGTCGGCATCGGTGTCGTCGCAGTCGTCGTCGTCGGCAATGTAGCCGCTGGGCTGCGTACAGGATGTTTGGGAGTCGGAGGGATCGCCGTAGCCGTCGCCATCGTCGTCGGCGTACCAGGTGTCGGCGCCGACGGAGCTGCCGTCGTCGACGAGGCCGTCGCAATCGTCGTCGATCCCGTTGCACTCCTCACTCACGCCGGGGTTGATGCTCGCATCGGCATCGTTGCAGTCCGTCGCGTCGGAAACGTAGCCGGCCGGCGCGCTGCACCCAATCGAAGAGCTGCCGGAGTCCCCATACCCATCGCTGTCGGCATCGCTGTACCACGCCGACACGTCCACGGCGCCGGCTTCGTCCGTGGCGCCATCGCAATCGTCATCGGTGCCATTGCAGTATTCGTCTTCACCCGGGTTGATCGAGGCATCTGCGTCGTCGCAGTCCTCGTCGTCCGCGACGTAGCCCGCCGGCGCGTCGCATGCGGCGGTGGACACGGATGCATCGCCGTACCCATCGCTGTCGGCGTCTACGAACCAGTCCGTGACGTCGATGGCGTCGGCTTCGTCGGTCACGCCGTCGCAGTCGTTGTCGGCGCCGTCGCACACCTCACGGTCGCCGGGGCTCACGTCCGCGTCGGTGTCATCGCAGTCCGTTGCATTGGAGACGTAGCCAACCGGCGCGTCGCAGGAATCATAGGTGACACTCGCGTCCCCATACGCGTCACTATCCGCGTCCGCATACCAGGTCTTCACGTCGGTCGCGTCGGCTTCATCGACCACGCCGTCGCAGTCGTCGTCTTCTCCGTTGCACGACTCCGGCGCGCCGGGGAAGGTGTTGGCCTCTCCATCATCGCAATCCGTGGAGTCGGCCACGAAGCCGGCGGAGGGTGAACACGCGGTTTCGAGCAGGGTTGAGCCCCCGTACCCATCGCTGTCGTAGTCGTAGTACCACACGGTCGCGTCTGCCGAGTCGGCGCCGTCTGTCGATCCATCGCAGTCATTGTCCACGCCGTCGCACACCTCGGAGCCCGCCGGATTGACGCTGGCGTTCGTATCGTCGCAATCGGTGTCGTCACTCAGGTAGCCCGCGGGCTGGGTGCAGGCGTCGGTGCTGGTGCCGGCGTCGCCGTAGCTGTCGCCGTCGGCATCGGCATACCAGGTCAGCGATCCCAGGGCGCCGGTTTCATCAGTCGCGCCATCGCAGTTGTCGTCTACCCCGTTGCACAATTCCGTCTCGCCCGGGTTCGCCGCCGCGTCCGTGTCGTCGCAATCCGTGGCGTCTGCCACATACCCGGCCGGCGCGTCACAGCTCGCGGCGCCAACGCTCACATCCCCGTAGCCGTCGCCGTCCGCGTCCGCATACCAGGTCGTCGCCCCCGTCGTGCCATCATCCACGAGGCCGTTGCAGTCGTCGTCTACCAGGTTGCACGTCTCGGTCGCGCCGGGGAAGACCGACTCATCGACGTCGTCGCAGTCATCCGCATTGTCGACGTACCCTTCGCTCGGCGAACATCCGGTCTCCGACAGGCGGGTGCCGCCGTAGCCGTCGCCGTCGTAGTCGAGGTACCAGGTCGCCGCGTCGACCGCGGAGGCCTCGTCGATGGTCCCCTCACAGTTGTTGTCGATGCCATCGCACACCTCGTCTGCCCCGGGGCTCATGGCCGCATCCGCGTCGTTGCAGTCCGTGCCGACGGCGCTCAGCCCGCTCGAACCGTCGCACATCGTCACTTCCGTCGCCGGATCTCCGTACCCGTCGCCGTCGGCGTCTGTGTACCAGCTCTCGCCCAGCGACTCGTCGATCTCCCCGTCGCAGTCGTTGTCGAGGCTGTCGCAGAGCTCCGGGGCACTGGCATAGATCGTGCCGTTCGTGTCGTCGCAGTCGGTGCCGCGGTCGACGTAGCCGTCGGGCGCGGTGCACGCCTCGGTGAAGTTGGTGGTCGAACCGAAGCCGTCGTCGTCTTCGTCGGCGTACCACTTGAGCGTGACGCCCTCGTCCACGGTGCCGTCGCAATTGTCGTCCACGCCGTTGCAGAGCTCCAGCGCGCCGGGGAACACGTCGTCATCGTTGTCGTCGCAATCTCCTGCTTCGTCGGTGACTCCGTCGCGGTCATCGTCGTGAGGGTCCGTCCCCGAGTTGATCGTGGCGGTGTCCTTCACGTCGGTGTCGCCCGTTTGCGGGCAGCCGAGGAGCGGGAACAGCAGGAGCGGGAGCAGGCGCATGGGAGTCTCAGGGCGGGGGGTCGAGCGGGAGTATGCCAGAGTTTTGGGGGCTTCGGGCTTCGAGCTTCGGGCGCGCCGGCGGCGCAGGGCGACTCCCTTTGAGGTACGATCACCGGGTGCCCACTCCCGCCGAGGTTCTCGAAGCCCAAGCGTACCGCGTTCGCGCCCGCTGGAAGGTTCGTGCGAACCGGCTGATCGCCGCGGAGAGACTGGACTCTCGCACCCCCAACGACCCCACGACCTGCGCGTGGCGCGCCGTCCTCAGCGGCGCGCACCCGCTCGCCAGTTGGCTCGACGGAGACGCGCCGTGGTCCGCGCTCCCGCTCGCCTTCCCCGACGGCCTCAATCCCCGCCAGATGATCACCTCCCATCCTTTCATCGCCGGTGCGCCGTGGTTGATGCTGCAGACGTCCCCCGAATCCTGAGCGACGCCGCTCGGCTCCTGGGCGCCGGCGAGCTCTTCGTGTTCGGTAGCGCCGCCCTCGCGATGCGCCTGCCCGTCGGACCTCGCACCCGGGACGTCGATGTGTGGTGTCTCCCGGCCGAACGCGGCGACCTCATCACCGCGCTCATGGGCGAGGTGTCCTGGTATCAGGACAAACACGACGCCTACGTCGAGGTGTGGGGGCCAGAGACGTTCGCGGCCCCCGAAGACTGGCAGAATCGAGCATGGCGGCTGACCAATGAGGACACGCCGGCCGTCACGCTGGTCGTGCCTCACCCTCATGACGTGCTGGTGTCGAAGCTGGAGCGGTGGGAGCCGCAGGATCGCGAGCACGCCAAGGCTATCCTGGCGTCGGCCCCCCTGACGGTGGCGCGCCTCGACGCGTTGCTGTCCCAGGCTCCTTATCGAACGGGCAGAATCGTTGATGCCGCACGTGTTCGGCGCTTCGAGGTCCACGCGGCGGAGCTCCGGGCGGCCCTCGCGTGAACGCGACTCGTTGGGAGCCTACAAATCCACCATCCACTCTCCGACCTTGGCGCCGGGCCCTGCATCCGCAGCGGAGGTGAGCCGCAAAACCCCACGCGGACACACGTGGGCGCACATCCCGCAGCCGACACAACTGGCCCGGCGAACATCCATGTTTCCCATGGCGTAGGCGCGAACGTCGATGCCCATCTCACAGTAGGCGGAGCAGTTGCCACAGCTGATGCACATGTCCTTCTTCACCGCGATGCGGAAGCGGCCGAGCTTCTGCATGAGGCCGAGGAGCGCCGCCATCGGGCAGCCGAATCGGCACCACACCCGGGTGCCCATGAGCGGGTACAGGCCGACGCCGAGTACGCCGGAGAACATCGCGCCGATGAAGAAGCTGTAGAACGCCTTGGCTTTGTGGGCGAGCGGGCCGAGCTTCCCCTCGGGCATCACGGAGTAGGCCAGGTTCTTGATGGCTTCGGAAACGGCGGGGGCTTCCCCCTTCGCCGCCGCTGCGTCCACCTCTTTGACCTTGTCCGTGACCCACGACGGCGGATTCAGCTCGGCCACCTGCGCCGACACCTCGCTCGCGACGGCGGGGAGGTCGGTTCGCGCTCCCTGACCCACCGCCTCCGACAAGGAGGCGAGCTGCGTAGACACCGCGATCGCCGGGGCATACTTGGCCTCTCCCACTAGCCCAGCGCGGCTCACGCCGTCCCCGATCATCAGTCCCGTCGTGAGCAGCACGAGGCCCAGCACGGTGTAGATGCTGTACTGCTCGATCCGCCACGCTTTGTTGGACTTGTCGGAGAGGTGCCGCCAGGGATCACCGAAAGTCTCCGCGAGGCCGCCGCACCCGCACACCCACGAACAATAGAAGCGCTTGCCGTAGCGCCAGGCGAGCAGCGGGAAGCCGATGAGCGACATCACTACGAAATAGATCGCCGCCGCTGCCGGTAATCCAGCGAGCGTGTCCGGGAACAGCTTGTCATAGGAGAGCGGCCATACATAGGTGAGATACAGCTCGGGCTTGTCGAGCAGCTTGAGCACCAGGGGCAGCGAGAAGCCCAGAACGATCTGTACGCTCACGACGGTGACCGTGCGGATGCGGTGGTAGTTGCTGTTCCCGTGGCGCCGCAGCATCGCAACGCCACCGCCGACCATCAGGATCGAGTACAACAGGCCGTAGAGGAACCACTTCGAGGGGAGGTGCATCCACGTGGAAATCGGGGTGAGTACGTCCGGAAAATTGGGCGTGAACGAGCTGCCGGGCAGGTAGAGCAGCAGGTAGAACGTGGTGATCACGGCCGAGAGCACCCAGGCGATCGCGCCGCGGGTACGGGTGGGCCGCTGGTAGGTATCGAGCAGTCCGGCTTGCATCAGGCGCCCTCCTCGAGCGTGGCGGTGGGGAGCACGGGGAACGGAGCCATGAATTCCTCGTCGAACGTGGACTCGGCGAGGTTGGCGAGGACGAACGCGAGCGAGCGGCGTTCGTGGACCCAGCGCAGCCAGACGTCGGTACTCCAGCGACGACCCAATGCGTTGAAGCCGACCACGCGGTCGTCCTTGAGGATGATTCGCAATGTAGCGGCTTCCGTCGGGTGCTTCTGGAACCACGTCTGCCAGTGGCCGCCGCCGGGATGTTTGCGACCCGCCGTGTCGGAGATGGGGACGAAGCCGGCCGTGGTGTACTCGAGGTCGAAGAACTTGGCGGAGTTGTACCAGGTTCCGCGACGGTACTTCACGGAATCCCCGACCATCGCCGCCGCCGCCGCGCGCCCCTGGTCGCGACCGGTATACCAGAGGGTTTCCGGGCGCCGAGCGCCGTCGGCCCACGTCACGCAAGCGCAGTCGCCGGCGGCGAACACGTCGGGCGAGGAAGTGGACTGGAGATCGTCGCCGGTTTCGATCGAGCCGTCGCGCGCGAGGAGGATGCCGGAATTCGCCAAGAAGCCGGTGTTCGGGACGACACCGATGGCGCCGACGACGAGATCGACCTCCAGCGCTTCGCCGTTCACATCCAGCGTGAGGGCGGCGCCGCGTGTCATGCCGTTCACGGCGGCGGCGGTGCGGACATCCACGCCTTCATGGCGCACATGCTCCTCCACCACGCCCGCTTCCTTCGGGTCGAGCGCCACCGGCCACGTCCACGGCTCGCGCACCAACCAGTGCACCTTGAGACCGCGCTGGTGAAGCACCTCCGCCACCTCCACGCCGATGAGGCCGCCGCCGATGACCGCGGCGCGTTTCCCGGGCTTCGCCGCCGCGTCTAGCGCCTCGTAGTCCTTGCGCGTGACGAAGTGGTGCACCGGAGGGTCGTCGTACGCGCCCGGCATCGGCAGGCGGCGCGCGGCGCTCCCGACCGCGAGCAGCAGCCGGTCGTAGTTGAGGGTTCGGCCGTCGTCGAGGGTGACGGCGTGCTCCCCCGGCTGCACGGAGACGACGCGGGCGCGCACGCGCTCGAACTTCATCCGCTCGTAGAGGCCGCGGTCGTAAAACTCGGTGTCTTCGTGGCGTAGCTGGCCACAGAACACGTACATCAACGCGGTGCGGGCGAAGGGGTGATCGCTCTCGGCCGAGACGACGGTGATCCGGGCCGCAGGATCGCGGCGACGGAGGGTGATCGCCGCTTCAATGCCGGCGATGCTGTTACCGATGACGAGGTGGTGCATATTCCTGCCGGGGGCGCCGGAGGCGGAAGGGGGTCGGGTCGGGGGACAGTCTGGGGGAGCGGAGCGCTCGCGTCAACCACGCCCCGTCGGATAGGCTGCCCACCCCCCGAGATCGCGCCTTGCTGCTGCTCTCCTCCCTCGCCCTGGCCGCCACTGTTGCCGTGCTCCCCCTCGAACGCGGCGCGGGCGGCGAAACCTACGAAGGGCTGGGGCGCGCGCTGGCCGGGATGGTCACCTCCGACCTCGCGGCCGCGCCGGGCCTCACGCTGGTGGAGCGCACCCAACTCGACGCGGTGCTGGCGGAGATCGAGCTCGGAAAGGGCGGGTTCATCGACCCGAACACCGCACAGAAGCTCGGAAAGGGCGTCGGCGCCGAGTTCGTCGTGCTCGGCGGGTACAGCGTGCTGGGGGAGCAGTTCTTGCTGGACGCGCGGCTCGTGAGCGTGGCCACCGGCGCCGTGGTTCGCGCGGCAGACGCACACGGCACGGTGGCGACGTTTACCGCAGTCGAGAAAGAGCTGGTCACCGCGCTGCTCTCGGGGCTCGACGTTTCGCTCGCGGAGGACGCCCGAATGCGGCTGCTTGCGTCGGTGCCCACCAAGAACTTCGACGCGTTCGCCGCCTACAGCGTGGGCATGGAGCGGCAGTCCGAAGGCAAGGTGGACGAAGCCAAGGCGGCGTTCGGGCAGGCCCTGCTGACCGATCCTGCGTTCGCCGCCGCGAAGGATGCGCTCGGCGGGCTGCGGATGAGCCTCGACAAGCAGGTGGCCGACCAGAAGCGCGCGAAGGACAAACGAAGGACCGAGATCCTGGACAAGATCCTCGCCACGTTCCCGGTACCGACGAACGCCAAGGACAAGCAGCAGCAGGCCGGCTTCGCGCTCCGGCTCATGGCGTTGCAGCAGCTCGGGCTCGACTGCCAGCGCCAGGAAGAGATGCTCCGATACCTCGATGTCGTCGGGTGGAAGCTGGCACAGGATCGCGCCGGCTACGACCGACTGGTGAAGGAGGCGACGAAGCTGGCGGTGGACGTTGGTTATTCTCCGGACGAGAAGGCCGACCCACAGGGGCACCGCGAGGTCGAGTTCCGGGTGCAGACCGACGCCGCCCCGCTATTTTCGAGTGTAGGCCGCTACTTCTACAACTTCCCCACCGTGCTCGTAGACGTGCCGAGCTCCTCGGATCTCGTGGCCTCGATGGCGCGTTGCCTCGCACCCGGCGAGCAGGTGGGGGAGCTGGGTCGGTACGCCGAGTTGGTGAAGGCGCACGGGCTCTCGGCCGAGGTGCCGTGGAGCGACAAGCCTGCGTTGGGCGAGCGCTTCGAGTGGTCCGCGATCGCCGTTCGCGCGCGCAACGCGGGAGTGGACGCGGCGATGAGCGCACGGATTCAAGCCTTGATCGCCGGCTACTCGGGGAACACCTACGAGTCGATGCTGATGTCGGCCGGACAGATCGCCGCCTACGGCGTGATGGTCGAGCGTGGCAGGGTGGCGAAGCTGGGCTTCCGCGACGCAACCCTCGCGGACGCGTTCGACGCCCTCGCGACGCAGGACCCCAATCGGCTACGCCTCGACAACCCGATGTGTGCGACGCTCGCTCCCCGAAAGCAGGCGTTCGCACGCGCGGTTCAGCCCAGATACTACCACAGCTCGGTCGGCACCATCGCGCCCCTGCGGGATCTCGGCTGCTTCACGAGCACCGAAGCCCGTTTTGCGACGCCCCAGGCCGCCGTGGACTGGGTGGCCACCGCACCGAGCCGGGCCCGCGTAGAGAACGCGACGGCGTGCGCGTCCGCGTTCGAACAGCTCCCGGTCAACGTGAACGGGCTCTCGTACGACGGCAAGCCCCCGCCGATGGACGCCGACCGGGCCGACCGCACGCTCGCCTGGTACTATGGCAACCTCGTCCTGCCGCTCTGCGTGACCGACCCGATCACCGGAGCCCCGGGCGCCACGCCTCCGGGTTAGCCCCGCGCCATGCTGACTTGCACCCGGCGGCTGGAGTGGGACGCGATGCACCGCATCCCTCGTCACGAATCGAAGTGTGCCGCCTTCCACGGCCACCGCTATGCGGTCGAGATCACCTGCCACGCCGACGCGCTCGACGACCGCGGGCGAGTCATCGACTTCGGCGTCATCAAGGAGCGGGTGGGCGGGTGGATCGATACCAACTGGGACCACACCGCGATCCTGATGGAGGGGGATCCCGACCCGGCGATCGCGCTCCTCGCCGCCAGCAACGCCGCTTATGGGCGCCCCGTGTACTGGATGAAGGTGCCGCCTACCGCAGAGAACCTCGCCGCCGAGCTGGCGATCCGCGCGCGTGAGCTGCTCGCCGACACCGGCGTTCGTGTCGTGCGGCTGCGCCTCTGGGAGACCCCGAACGGGAGCGCCGAGTGGGATGGCCTGGTCGGGTAAGCTCGTTGGTGGCCTGATCGGCGGCATGCTCGGCGGGCCACTCGGCGCCGGCCTGGGAGCCACCGTGGGGCATGTGCTCGGAGACAGCAGCCGTGCGCTGGAGCTATCCAGGTTGGACTGGCAACATCATGGTTTCGGAGACAGCGGCCCCGGCCTCGTGCTCACGCCCGTGTGGACCGCGCGAAAGTTGCTCGGCGTGGACGTGAAGGTGCGCGTGAAGGTGGGCGACACGGTGCACCGCGCGACGGTGACGCCGGAAGATCCCGACGAAACCTGCGCGGCCCCTCAGGTGTTCGTCCCTTACGCCGAGCTGGGGGACGAGGACGCAACCGACGTGTTCGTGCGGGTGCGCGCCGAGCCCGGTCGCAGCGACGAAGCGACCTTCCGGGTGCGGCTCCCCAACCGGGTACGGCGGCTCGGGAGCAGCGGCCCGGCCCGGGCGGTGATGGCGCTGGTGGCGTGCGCGCGGGCCGGCGGGCGCGTGTTCACGCGGGAGGACGCGCGCTTCATCCGGGAGAGCTTCATCGAAGGGCTCGCGCTCGATGAAGACGGGCTGGCGTGGCTGCGCGCATGGGTCCGCGAGCTGGCGGCGGCGGACGTCGCGCGGCTGGACGCCGCGAAGGTGGCCAGTCGGCTCGACCCCCACCTCGACGGGGAAGGGCGCGCCCGACTCATCGGCTGGTTGTGGCGGGGCGTCGCGGAGTCCTGGCCGGGGGGGGCACAGCGAGAGTACATCGCTGCGCTGGCCGACGCGCTCGGAACCGCCGCCGAAGGGGTGCAGGCCCACCCCGACCCGCGGCTCGAAGCGTGGGCGACACTGGGGGTGCCGCCCGGGACGGCCGGGGATGCGCTGCGAGAAGCCTGGCTTCGGCTGGTGCAAACCTGGCATCCCGACCGAGCCCGTTCGCCGGAGGAGGCGATGATCAACAATCGCCGAATGGCAGAAGTGAACGCCGCGTACCGCAGCCTCCAAAACTGACCCGGAGCCCAGATGTTCTTCCTTCTCGCCCATTTCGCCGCCGCTGCCGAGATCACCGTGTTCACCCAGACGCCCGCTGCCGTGAGCGTGGACGGGCAGCTCCTCGAGTACGACGAGGCCAGTCTGTTGCTCGTGGCGCGCAACCTGAAGGCAGGAAAACACACGGTGAAGGTTGAGTCTCTCGCCCGAAAGGCGATCACCCAGATGGAGGTGACGCTCCAGGGCACCGAGCGGGCCGACTTCGTGTACGGGCAACGCACGCTCGGGAAGGTCGGCGGCGGCCTGGTGGGGGAGCAGGCGGTGACGGCGGGGTACGCGCGCGTTCCCAGCTTCGGAGGAGCGAGCGGCGGAGCCGCGGGCGGGGTTTCGATGGCCGTGGATGACGGCATGGGCGGCGGCGTGACGATGGCCGTCGGCGTTCCCGGAATGGGCAACGGGCCGGCGTTCGTGGTGATTCAGACGGCCCCGGCGGCGCCTGGCGCCCCCGTGCCGCCGACGCCCCCAACGCCACCCGCGCCGCCCAAGCCCGAGCCCGTGCAGGTGGTGTTCTCGCTCAAAGACAGCTTCGACATGAGCAACGTGTACGTAGACGGCAAACGCGTCGCCGAATTCCGGACGGGCGACAAGGAGAAGATCGTCACGCTGATGTCCGGCACGCACACCGTGGAGGTGAAGGACTTCACGGAGTTCGAGACGTGGTTCAAGGGCACGCTGAACGTGACCGCCGGCGAGCCGCTGCGCTTCGGCTTCGGCGAAGAAGACGGGGTGGAGGTGTACAACCGGCCCGCGAGCGCGTGGATGCCGAGGTAGTACCGGCGCTACGCGCCCGTAAGGCTGGAGGCGTTAGGCTGGAGGCCGGAGCCGAACGGGGCGGCGCAGCAGCGGCGCTCCCTCGATCTACAGCCTTCAGCCTCATGATCCTACACATCGACGGCCGCGGGGCGCGCGCGCGTCCGCGGGGCTCGCCGCGGCGGTCGGGCGCCCGAGAACGTGAGGGAGAACGATCCTCTTGGAGGTAGGCGCTTGTGCCCGGGATGC
>BJHF01000009.1 GCA_014191855.1 Deltaproteobacteria bacterium | reverse complement strand
CGATGCGGGCACGGCGGACGGCACATTAGGCCAGTCAATTCGAACGCGCCACGCTGCCGGTCCTCCGGCGTCGCCCCGACTTCACGTAGCTTTACGCTGCAGAAAGTGAGAAGCGATCAGTGGTCAGGCCTTCGGCCACCTCCCCCCGGCAGGAGCCGGGGGGAGGACGTTAGGCGCCGGCGCGGATGAGGCCGCCTACGCCCGCCGCCGCCGCACTACGCCCGCGGCGAGCAGCAGCAGCGGAGCAAACACGACGCTCGACCCCGAATCTTCGCAGCCGGCGGAGAACGACTCGGCGGTGGCCTTGGCATCCGCGGTGCCATCGAACACCACCGTGCCTTCGCCCGTTGCGCCGAGATCTTCGATGATCAGCGCCGCAGGGGTGTTCACGTCGGAAAGCGATGGGTTCTTCGGATCGGAGAAGTCGAACACGCGGCCGTCGGAAAGCTCCAGGCGCCGCGAGGTCATCTTGCCAGACCAGGAGGAGACCGTGTGATCGGTGGCGCTGTGGGCGAGCGCGACCTTCTGGGGGAGATCCTCGTTGAACACGAAGATCGGATCCGCGGTCATCTCGGAGGGGCTGAGCGTGGTGAACAGCCGGGTGACCACGTTCGCCCCGTCGAAACGAGCCTGCTGCTGCGCCATCACCCGGAGGATCTCCTCGTCGAGCGCCGCCGTGGCGACGACGGGATCAAAATCGGGGAGGTTGACATCGTCCGCGTAGCAGTCGGGACACGACAAGAAGTCCGCGTCCTCCACGCCGGCCGGCGCGGGCACAAAACGGAGCAATAACGCCGTGAGCTGGGCGCTGCCTGGGAGGGACGAATACACGATGTCCGACAGCCAGGTGGTCGGCTCGGAGGCCGTCGCGATGTACTCGGTGTCGATCATCCCGCTGTCCCAGACCCGAACGTTCAGATCTTCCGGCGACCCCACAAAATCGGTCGCGAAGGCCTGACCGCCGGCTTCGTCGGCTGCGCGGGACACGACGTCTCGGTAGTTTGTGCTGCCGTTGTACCAGTCGATCGCCGCGTCGTTGAGTTGGACGTGCAGGTAGTTATCCGGCACGGCGCGTGAGGGGCCGAGCACGAACACTTCGATGGGTAGATCCTCGATTGCGGCGACGGCGGTGAGCTGGATCGGTATCGAAGCCGCCGTGGCCGGGTAGCGCAGGCCGAGCGGAGTCATGTCCCCCGCGCTCTTTCCGGACGCGAGCTTCAACGCGACGAAGTATTGTTGGTCGGCGATGTAGGGCTCGAGGGTGGTGCTCAATCCGTCGGGCAGCGAATAGCCCTGATCCTGGAGCCACTGCACGAGCACGTCGGCGTCGGTGGCCTGCAGCACGACGGTTTCGTAGGGGCCTACCGTCTCTTCGGAGACGACGTTGACGCCGTTGCTGTCCTCGCCGGCCATCACCATCGCCGTGTCCATGCTGGACTCGGGCAACGCGCATCCGAGCGAGAGCGATCCCCCGGTGGCGTCCGAGAGCAGGGTGTAGGTGGGGATCGTGTTGTTTGCGAGCTGGGTGAACATCGCGTCGTTCGAGACGAACAGCTCGGGCTCCACCGGCACGGGCACGACCCAGGCAAAATCGTCGGCTTCGCCCTGGTAGGTGATCTGCACCTCGGTATCCAGCATCGCGCCATCGAAGGAGAAGATGATCCGCTCGGCCGCTTGGTCGACAGGCACGACGGCATCGCAGAACATGCCGCCGCAGGCGAAGGCTTTGGCGCTCAGGAGCAGGATCAACGGACACCTCGCGGGCCGAGGGTAGCCGATCTTCGGCGGCGCCGCGATGCCCTTCTACCCACGCTCGGCGAAGGCTATCGGGCCTGGGGCATCGCCCGTTTACCGACGGTCCAGGTGGCTAATAGGGCACCGTCACGCCTGGTTCGTGGGGCGTGAAGTCCTTGGTGTTCCGCGTTGCCAGCTCCAGGCGGTGAACGCGGGCCGTTGCCCAGATGATCGCGTCTGGCAGCTTGACCCGGCGGGAGCGACGCAGGCGCACCGCTTCCTCCGCGACCTCGCCATCCACCGGAAGCACCCGAAAACCGGAGAGCAGCGCGCGTAACGGTCGTTCGCCCGCCGCATCCGTGGCGCCGACCATGACCTCGATCCAGGTGATGTGGCTGATCGCGGCCCCAGGTGTGCTCAACAGGAACTCGGTGGCTGCGGAGTTCCCGCGAAGGTGGTCGATGAGGATGCACGAGTCCAGCAGGTAGTTCATGGCTGATCCCACTCGCCGCGCAGCCGCTCCTGGTACGCCAGCCCGTCCTCCTCGGCGTCGGCCCAGAGCCCTCGCGTGGCTTCGATCGCCTCTGCCCCTGCATTCTCGTGGTGCAGGAGGCCGTGCACCGCGCGACGAACCGCTTCCGCCCGACTCAGGCCGCGAGCTTGGCACCAAACGTCCAGGGCGGCGAGCTGGCCGGGCGGAAGATCGATGATGGTGCGCATGGCGTCATCATAGGGCGTCATCACGCCGTTGGCAAGCTCATGGGGCTGGCAAGCGCCGGGTCCACGTGGCCAATGTCGCGTAGACCACCGGCGTGACGTACAGCGTGAGCACCGTGGCGGTGAACATGCCGAAGGTGACGGCGATGCCGAGCGAGGCGCGACCGGCGCCGGAGAGGCCGAGCGCGATGGGGATGGCGCCGCCGATGGTGGCGATGGAGGTCATCAGGATCGGACGAAAACGCAGTCGCACGGCCTCGGATGCCGCCGCCCAGGGGTCGAGGTCGCGGTCGTGCTCTTGCTGCCGGGCGTACTCGACGATGAGGATGCCGTTCTTGGTGACGAGGCCGACCAGGAGAATCAGTGCGACTTGCGAGAAAAAGGACATGGACTGCCCGAAGATCACGAGGGAACCCAGCGCGCCGGCGAGGGCCAGCGGTACCGTGAGCATCACGGAGATCGGGGCGATGAAGGAGTCGAACTGGGCGGCGAGCAGCAGGTAGACGAGGAGCAGCGCGAGACCGAACAGCGTCGCGAGGGAGGCGCTGCCCTCGGCGAGATCCTTGGCCTGTCCGGCGAGGGCGGTGCGGAAGCCGGGCTCGAGCGTTTCGTCGGCGAGGGCTTGCAGCCTTTCGATGCCTTGGCCGAGGGTAATGCCGTCTACGTTCGCGCTGATCGTGGCCGAGGGGCTACGGGCGTAGTGGAAGCGCGTTGCGGCGGCGATGCGCTCCTCCCACTGGACGAGGTTGGTGAGCGGGACGAGGGCGCCGCCGGGGGCGCGCAGCTCGATGCGGGACAGGTCGGTGGGCTCGTCGCGGTCGGCGCGGATGAGCTGGGCGATGATCGGGTACTGGCGAACTCCGCGCTTGAACCGACCGATCTCGGAGCCGCCGGTGAGCACTTGCAGGCTGCGGGCGACATCGGCGAGGGGGATGCCGATGGCGGCGGCGCGCTCACGATCGACGGCGAGGGCCAGCTCCGGGCGGTCGAGGCGCAGGTCTTCGTTGACGGCGGAGAGGCCCGGAAGTTGGCGGGCAGCCTGGAGAAAGCCGGGGAGCGCGCGGGCGAGGGTGTCGAAGTCGGGGTGCTGGAGGACGAACTGGAGCGGGGAGGCGAAGCCGCGGCCGATGGTGGGCGACTGGATGGGGATGACGCGGAAGGCGGTGACCTTCGCGAGCACCGGCTTCAGGGCGGCGACGATCTGCTGTTGGGAACGATCGCGCTCACTTTTCGGCTTGAGCGAGAAGAAAATCATTCCGGTGTTCGTGCCCGCTGCGATGCCGCCGCGCCCGCTCGCGACGCGCGCCAACGCGACGCGACGCTCAGGCACGAGGGGGATGACCTGGGCTTCGACCTCGCGCATCCGCGCGTCCATCCACTCGAAGGTGGCGCCCTCCTGGGCCTCGGTGCGCAGGATGAAGTTGTTCCGATCTTCAAGGGGGAAGAATTCGGTGGGGAGCTTCATCCACCCGCCCACGCCGACCGCTGCGGCGAGCAGCAGCACGGGGACCACGAGCGCGGGGAAGCGGCGCACCCAGCCGAAGGTGATGGCGAAGCCCCGGGCGAGGAGACCGTCCTCGGCTTTATGGGCGCCCGCGCGCACTAGTTTGGCGGTGAGCATCGGCGTGAGGGTGAGGGCGACGACCATGGAGATCGCGACGCTGGCGGCGACGGTGACGCCAAACTCCAGGAACAGCCGCCCCGTGCTGCCGCCGGTGAAGATGACCGGGAGGAACACGACAAGCAGCGAGGCGGTGGTGGCGACGACCGCGACGGTGATCTGGCGCGTGCCGGCGAGAGCGGCTTCCGCGGGGCTGGCGCCTTCCTCAAGGTGGCGGACGATGTTTTCGAGGACCACGATGGCGTCGTCCACCACGAGGCCGATGGCGAGGACGAGGCCAAACAGGGTGAAGACGTTGATTGTAAAGCCAGCGGCCCAGAGCACGAGAAAGGTGCCGATCAAGGAGACGGGGATCGCGACGGCGGGGACGAGCGTGCTGCGCAGATCGCGGAGGAACAGGAAGGTGACGAGCACGACCAGCCCGAAGGCGACGGCGAGGGTCAGCTCCACCTCGTGGATGGAGTCGCGCACGGAGAAGGCACGATCAAACACGATGTCGAGCGAGTAGCCGGGGGGCAGGTCGGCCTGGATGTCGGGGAGGCGGCGCTGTACCTCGTCGGAGATGTCGACGACGTTGGCCTTGGCCTGGGGGTTGATCGCCAGCGAGAGGGACGGCG
Source organism: Deltaproteobacteria bacterium (assembly GCA_014191855.1). Lineage (GTDB taxonomy): Bacteria > Myxococcota_A > UBA796 > UBA796 > SXON01 > SXON01. The sequence goes on along the minus strand of BJHF01000009.1, from coordinate 91,193 downwards.
ACCCGTCCGCGCGCGCGGCGCTACGTTCGTTCTCGGCGCCGAGGCGTATCGTCGCGAGATCGCGGAGGTACACCGGGGCGTTTCCGCTGCCGCGGATCACGAGGGCGCCGAACTGCTCGGGGGTGCGCAGGCCGCCGTCGAGGTGGACGGTGAGCTGGGTGGACATCCCTTCGATGCGGCCGGCGGGGATGTCTACGTTGCCGGCCGACAAGGAGCGCTCAATGTCGGCGATGGTGACGCTTCGCGCGGCCATCTTCGCAGCGTCCAACTCCAGGCGCATCGCGTAGACGCGGGCCCCGAACAGATCGACGCCGCTTACGCCGCCGACGTTCTCCAGGCGCTCCCGCACGATGGTCTCGGCGACGTCGGTGATGGCGAGCAGGTCGCCATCCTCAGCCGCCAACCGGAGGAACATCATGGGTTGGCCTGCGGCGTCGGCCTTCTCGATCGAGGGATCGAGCACCTCGCGGGGGAGGCGGGCGCGCACCCGATCCACCCGGGATCGGACGTCGTTCGCGGCTTCTTCGAGGTCGCGTTCGAGCGAGAACTCGATCGTGATCTCCGAGCGGCCGTCGAGGCTGGACGACGAGAGCGTGCGTACGCCCTCGATCCCGTTCACTTCGCGCTCAATCACCTCGGTGACATCGCTCTCCACGAGGGCAGGGTCGGCGCCAGGCCACGAGGTGGAGACGGTGACGACGGGCGTCTCGATGTCGGGCGTTTCGCGTACGCCAAGGCGGGTAAAGCCCATGACGCCGAGGAGCACGATGAGCAGGGAGAGCACCAGCGAGAGCACCGGGCGCTCGATGAAGCGGTCGGTCCAGGCGGTCATGGGGCTTTGGGCGGCGCGGCGGCGGGAGGCGCGTCGGGGGCGGCTGGAGGGGAGAGCACCTCCACGGATGCGCCTTCGCGGAGCCGGGCGAGTCCCTCGCTCACGATGCGGTCGCCGGGGGCCAGGCCGGCGGTGACCTCGACGCGCGCTTCATGGCGTTCGCCGAGCGTGACCGGGCGGCGATTGACCTTGTTTTCGGCGGTGACGACCCAGACCGCGGATCCGGCCGCGGTCGGGACGACGCACTCGGTGGGGACGAGCAGCGCTTGTTCAGCCTGGGAAGCCACGATCTTCACGGTGGCGGTCATACCGGGGCGCAGTCGTGACTCGGGATCCTGCACGGCGACACGGACCTCGAAGGTGCGCGTGGCTTCATCGATATGTGAGGCCACGAAGGCGACGGTTCCGGGGATGGGGGCGCCCGGCGCGGCGGTGGCGGTGACTTGAACAGCGAGCCCCGGGGAGACACGGGAGAGGTCGGTCTCGGGGAGGGACAGGTCGACGCGGAGCGAACCGAGGCCGTCCAGGCGGGTGACGACGCGGGAGGGATCGACCAGCTCGCCGGGGGAAACCTGACGTTTGCCGACGACGCCGTCGAAAGGGGCGCGGATCGTCGTGCGGCGCACGGCTTCGTCGGCGCGAGCGACGGCGGCGCGGGCGAGGCCGTCGTTCGCCTCGGCGCGATCGAGCTCAGCCTGGGCGAACTCCCCTTTCGTGAACAGCGCTTTTGCGCGGTCGAGTTCCTGGGTCGCGACCACGGCGCGGGAGCGGGCGTCGAGGCGGGTGGCCTCCGCGTCGGCGGAGCGGAGGTGTACGAGCACATCGCCGCGTGTCACCTGGGCGCCGTCCGCGAATTCTACGGATTCAACGAGGCCGGCGACTTCAGGGCGCAGCTCAGCGCTGTCGAGGGCGCGCACGGTGCCGGTGGCTTCGATGGTGCGCTCAGAAACGCTGGGAACAACCTCGATCACGCGGACGGGGCTCGCGGTGGCGGGGGGCGGGGCGCTGCCGGTGGCGCAGGCTTGGAGGTGGAGGAGGAAGGCGAGCAGGAGCACGGTGCCCCTTAACGGAGGCTGGGGTCAGGACGGTGCCATTCCGATTGGGCAATCGGAATGGCACCGTCCTGACCCCCACACGCGGTGACCCCTGAGGTGCGCTTCGGAATAGCAGCCCCCGGTGAGCGCCCCGCCCGCCCTCCCCCGCCCCCTCGCTGACGTCGGGCACGCCCTGCTCCCGGCGTTCGTAGCCGTCGTGTACGTGCCGGCCGTGATCTACGACAGCAACCCCGGGCATTTCGCGAGCTCGTTCCTGCTGCTGTTGCCGCGGTTGTTGCTGCTGGCCGCTATAGCCGCGGTGCTCGGTGGGGCGCTGGCTGCGTGGGCGCCGCCTCAGCCGCGCGCATGGGGGCGGGCGTGGTTCTTGGGCACGTTCTTGTGGTGCGCCGTCGCGGCTTCGCTGTTTCAGGAGCACCTGGCGCTGGACGGTGAAGGACCGGTGACGGACACCCTGTCCAGCGAGGAGCGGTGGATCACCGGGGCGTTCATCCTGGCGTTGTGGGCCGGGCTGATTGCCGCGGCGAAGCGCTGGACGGAGCTGCTTACCCGCTTCTCTGGCTTCCTGGCGCTCGCGATGCTGGGGATGGTCGTGTACGTCAGCGCGAGCTCCTGGAATGGCCGCCCGGGTACCTCGGCACCGCTGCCTTCCGCCTATTCGCGGGATCGGAACGTCATTGTCGTCGTGCTCGACAAGCTCCAGGGCGGCGTGGTGGGCGACCTGCTCACAGCGGAGCCGGAGATCGCGCTCGAGCTTCCGGGCTTTGTCTGGTACACCCGCGCCAAGGCGGGTTCCCGGTCTACCTACTTGTCGCTCCCCATCATCCATGCCGGCCGGGAATACGACGGCACCGAGCCGCTGGGAGAGTGGTTCCGGAAGTCGATCGAAGAGGATTCGTTCGTCAACACCTTCGCCGATGCCGGATTCGCGACGACGGTCGTGTACCCGTTGCCCGAGCTGGCGACGTGCCCGACGCGAGCTGGGGCGTGCATCGACTCCGCCACGGTAGGGCCCGTCGTGCAAGACAGGGCGGCCACGGAGTCGGAGATCTTGCTGCGGTTCGCGGCGTTTCGCCTGGCGCCGCCGCCCGTCAAGCCGTACGTGGTGCCCAGTGGCGACGGGGTGGAAGCGGAGGCAGACGCCGGTGCCCGAGCCGCGACCGGGCTCGCTGCCGCCGTGCTGCAGGGCAACGTCGTGCTCGACACGCTTGCGTCCGCGGTGACCGCAGATTCAGAACGTCCAACGCTGCGCTTCGTGCACCTGCTCTCGACTCACTCCCCGGTCGTTGTGGATGCCAAGTGCGCGTACAAGCCTGCAGGGTGGAATCGACCCAACGCCGCCAAGCAGGCGAGGTGCGCGTTCGCCAAGCTCGCCACGTGGTTCCGTGAGCTGGAGGCGGCGGGCGTCTACGACAACACGACGATCCTGGTCTTGTCGGACCACGGCGCGGGGTTCGTGGCTCCGGGTGCGAACCAGGCCGTCGGCTTTGCAGAGTCGTTTTTGATGGTCAAGGCCGCCGGCGCACGGGGTCCGCTCAGTGAATCGCCGGCCGCCCCGTCGCTCAGGGACGTGGGCGCCACGGCCTGCCGCCTGACGGAGGTTTGTGAGACGAAGTTCGGTCACGACGCGACGAGCCGCGACTTCGCGGCCGCACCCACGACGTTCTTCAGCTACGACCGGGCCACCTCGGACCCGCGGATGGGCGCGGTTCCGGAGGATGAGGTGTTCGAACTCGGCGAGCGTCCCGAGGACTTCCGCACGTGGAAGCGGGTGTCAGGCGCGGTACCGTGTGATGGAACGGCGAGCTTCAACGCCCAGGTACGCGGCCTGTCCACGTTTGGCGTCGGTTGGGGAGACTACGCAGACCTGGGCAAGCGCCGCGTCCGGCTCGCTCGCAGCGACGTCTCCGAACTGTGGGTGTGCATGGGGGATGGGGCGCCGACGAGGCTTGAGATCGAGGCGATGTCGGCAGGAAAAACGCCGCGACTCGTGGACGTGCGGCTAGACGGCGCGGAGCTTGGCGTGTTGGAGCTGCCGGTCGGGAAACCGGCTTCGATGATGCTGACGCTGCCACAGGGTCTCGTGCAGCCGGCCGGCGTGCACCTCGTGACGTTCAAGCCCCGCTCCGCCTCAGTTCCGAGTCGGTACACCGTGTGGGGCAAGGTAGCGGCAGTGGCGCTGCGCTGAGTTGGCTCACCGCACCTTCTCCCCCGCCCGCTCCACGATCTCCAACATCTCCGCCTTGAACGCGGGCGTCCCGAACCCGGGCTGATCGTAGAACGCACCCGCCGTATCGCGAAGTGCCGCCCAGTCTTCGACCAGCAGCAGCCCATCGAGCGTGAGGTTCGCCGCCTGCTCGGACTCTTTCGTCCAGCCACTCATCGCGATCACCTGCCGAAATCGCACGGCCGACTCGGTGAAGTGGTTGTGGTTGTACAGCAGGTACGCAGATTTGTAGATGACCTTGGAGGCCTTGGGATCGTCGGGGTAGAGCCTCGCGAACTGGTCGAGGGCGAGGATCGACTTTTCGGCCCATTCTTCGAGCGGGATCGGTGCATTCTTGGGGAGGGAGGTGTACGCCCCGCCGTTGCGGTGCATTTCCCCGTCCAGCAGCTCATCCGCCGCAAAGATCGCCGACTCCGCGCAGAACTTCGCGTGCGTCCCCTTCGGGTCGAGCGCGACGACAGCCATGTATTGCTCGTAGGCGGCCGCGAACTTCTTGCGGGCGTAGAGCAGCTCGGCGTAGGCGTAGCGCATCTCCCCGATGTTCGACGACGCAGAAAAGAGAACGATGTAGCGAGCATAACCTTGCTCGGCGTACGCGTAGCGACGTTGGGCGTCCTCGCCCTTCCGGAGCTTCTTGGCTTCGGTGTGGACGTTCACGGCGAACGTTCGCAGGGCTCGCTCCTGCTCCTCCAGGGCCGCGGTCATCACCTTCGGATCCGCCGCGTTCGCACGCGCCCAATCGGAGGCGGGGCTGTAGCTCGCAAGCAGGACCTCGAGGGCGGCCCAGGTTTCTTCGACCTTCCCGAGCTTGCGGAAGCAGTCGACGATCGCGGCCTGGAGCTCGGGGTTGCGCGGGTGGTTCAAATCGAGGGCGATCGCGGCTCGATAATCCCGGATCGCCCAGTCGTAGACACCAGTTTCCATGGTCCATGCCGCGCTCCGAACGGCCGTGTCCCGCGTGAGGTCGGGGCGCCCATGCGCCGCGAAGAACTCGGTGGCTGCGTCGCCCTCGCCACCGTCGCTGTAGAACCGAACGAGGTCCTTGAGCGCTTCTTCCCGTATTTGTGGGGCGGTTTTCGTGGAGTCCACCACCGCGACCATCGTTGCGATGGCCAGCGGATAGTCGCCGAGGTTGTACTCACACCACGCCAGCTTGTACGAGGCGAACCCCTCGCGATCCCCGTTCGGCCGCTCCAACGCGTGCTTGTACGCGGCGTGCGCCTTCGCGAAGTCATCACGGTCGAACCAGTACTCGCCGATGTGGAGCCAGGCCTCGGCGAGGTAGGGATCCTCCGGGGCCGACTTGACGAGTTGGGTGAACTCCGCGTAGGCCGCGTCTTTCTCGCCGGCCGCCTCCAGGGCGTTGGCGTGGCGGAACGCCGCCGCGGCGTCTGCGGCGAGCGCCGGGCCGATACCGAACAGCGCCAGGAGCAGGACGGCGTGCACGGGTGACCTCAGCAGCAAGATAGCCGAAGGGGTCAGGACGGTGCCATTGCGATTGACTCAATCGCAATGGCACCGTCCTGACCCCTACCCGGCCGTCAGCGACGTCGCCGCGCTCCAAGCGCCGCCATCGCCAACGCGACCCCCATGCCGATCGGCGCCCCTCCCCCGCTGCTGCAGCTTCCCGCCGCGGTCTCCATCGCCTCCACATCCACGCAGCTAACCTCGCTTTCGGCCCAGGTGCCGTTGAGGTTGCGAGTGCGGGCGGCGACGCACCAGGACTCCGGTGCGCTCATCTTCGTGCGCGTGCTCGCCCAGGATTCGCCGAGCGACGTGCCCATCGCGCTCACGTCGGTGAAGACGGAGGTGCTGGCGTACGGATCCTTCGAGGCGTCCATGACCTGTACGATCAGGTCGCGACCGGCAGTTTGGCCGAGGGTGGCGGTGGCATCGAGGAAGAGGCGAGGGGTGGCGGCATCAAACTCCGCCGCAACGGCGCTGAGCGTGGGGACTGGCGCGTCCGCGACCGAGGTGTCGAAGCCCGTGGTGAACGCGATCTCGGCCGGCCCCGCAGACATGTCGTTCGGCTCGACGATGAGGACTTAGTCGGTTTCGGCCAGCAACAGCGCATCGGGCAGCAGCTCGGCGAGGCCGCTCGCCGCCGAGAGGGCGACCGTTTGCACAACGGCCCCGTCGGCGGCGGTCTTGAGCGTGAGTGTCCACTCGCCGGGCACCCCGCATCCCTCCGCCTCGATCACTACGGCGGGGGAAACGTCGAGCGGCACCCCGGTCGCGCCGGGCATCGGCTGGGAGAACGAGGCGAAGCCCGCGGTGCAGGGGGCCATGTCCATCATTGCCATCCCAGCGTCGGTGTCGGCGCGGGCGGTCTGGAAGGCGAGGGCGAGGGGGAAGAGCATCGCAGATCCGGGATGCCAACCCACGATGCAAGGGGCGTGCCGCGCGCTCGCTACTTCCGCAACACCAGCCCTACGGCCGCCACGATGATCGCCAGCCCAGCCCATCCGCTCGGGCCGAGGTGCTCGTTTCCGATCGCGACGCCGATCAGCACGGCGACGACCGGGTTCACGTAGGCGTAGCTGGTGGCGACGGCGATCGTGGCGTGCTTCAGAAGGTAACTATACGCGGAGAACGCCAGAATCGACCCGAACGTGATCAGGTACAACACCGCCAACACGGCGCGCAAGGGCGGGTCGGTCGGGACCGCTTCGTGGGTTGCGGCGGCGGCGATCGCGAGCGCGATTCCTCCGGTCAGCATCTGCACGCCGCTGGTCATCGCCCCGGAGGTGAGGGGGTTGGCCTTCGCGATCATCGACCCGAACGCCCAGCTGATCGAGCCGATTGTGAGCGCTACCGTGACACCGATGCCGCCGGTGAGCGCGCCGCCGGCGTTGAGGACGACGATCCCCAGCACCCCCAGGGCGATGCCGCCCCACTGCCGACCGGTGACCGGCGCCCCGAAGAACGGGCCCATCGCCGCGGTGTAGACGGGAACGACGCCGACGAGGATGGCGACAAGGCCGGAGGAGACGGTCTGTTCGGCCCAGACCACGGAGCCGTTGCCGGCGAGGAAGTTGAGCACGCCTGCGGCGGAGACGAGCAGCAGCGGCCGACGCTCGGGCCACGGGTGCCCGCGGAGGCGCGCCCAGATCAACAGGATCGCGCCGGCGATGCAGAGGCGGACGCTGGCCATGCCGAAGGGGGGGAAGCCCTCCAACGACACGCGGATCGCGTAATAAGTGGAGCCCCAAACGAGCCAAACGACGAGCAGCGCCGTGATGGTCAACCAGCGGGGCCCGGACATCGCGCGGCGGATAAGGCGCGTGAATCGTAATGGCAACGCCCCACCCGCACTTCGCGGTGACCCCACTCACATGACCCCAGTCACAGTCATCGCCCCCGAAGCCGTTGAGCTCGTCGAGAAGGTGAGGAGCTTCACTGGGGACCCGTACGGGGTCCCGGGTTTGCACTTCATGTTTGTGGTTGGAGAAACGCGCCGCGAACACACCTGGGACCCGGCGAAGGGGCGCATCGCGGTTCGTTTCACTCGCGACGACGGCGTGATGTGCAGCGTGACCACGACGGTGGACTACGCCGGTGAGGACGCAGTTCAGCGCGAGGCTTGGGAGATGTTCGTGAACGACCAGTTCTGGCTGCTTGCCCCGGCCAAGTTGGCGGATCCGGGGGCGACGGTCACGCTCAACGGCGGCGCGCTGCAGGTGCGGTACGACGGGGTGGGGGTGACCCCGGGAGACACGTACACCTACGACGTGGACCCTTCGACAGGGGAGGTTCGCGGCTGGTCGTACACCCTGGGGGGCGGGCATACGGGCGCATGGACGTGGGCAGCGGCCACCGTCATCGGACCGTTACACCTTAGCCTGGAGCGCAGCAATGAGAAGCGCACGATCCGCTTCGAGGAGGTGCGTGTGGAGCCGGTGGAGCTCGGCCCACCCTCCGTGGATTGCCCGCTGAAGACGCCGATCGCTCCCTAATTCCCGAGCACCACGTACACCGAGCCGAAGCTCGTACCGGCCTGGGGGGCGGAGATGACGGTGTCGGTGATGCCGTCGTCATCGAAGTCGCCTGCGCCGAGGACTGCGCCGAAGAGATCGCCGGAAGCGGCACCAGTCAGGCCGCGGAACGCTTCGGTGGTGTCGTGGTTGCCGCCGGCGGTGAGCACCGCGCGATCGAACATCGACACGCTCCCGACGCCGGAGCCGGGGGCGCTGAACCACATGTAGCTGGCGTACGTGGCGTTGAGCGCGGGGGCGCCCACCGCGAGGTCCTGCGCGCCGTCGTGATCGAAGTCGGCGGCGTAGAGGGCGAGGCCGAAGTTGTCCGCTCCCGTGAGCGTGGTGTCGGCGGCGTTCGTTTCCACCTCCGCGCCCACGGTGCCGACGTCGAAGAAGAGGTACACGGCGTTGGTAGCGGATCCTGCGATCGCGAGGTCAAGCCCCCCCGAGGCATCGAGATCGCTGATGACAAGGCCGCCCTGGCCGAGCTTCCCGTTGACGTCCGAGCCGTAGATGGTGGTGGTCGCGACGTCGTCCACCTGGTTGTCGCCATCGACGGCATCGCCGGGCACGACGTAGGCCACGCCGCCGCTCGAGGCCGCGCCCGCCGCGCCTGGTGCCCCGAGCGCGAGGTCATCGTAGCCGTCGCCGTCCACATCCCCGGAGGCGACGCTCATGCCCAGGTACACACTGGTCGTGTCGCCGTAGAACGAGCCGAGCGCGTCGTCGGAAGCAATCTCGCCGCTCGCGCCGGCCACGTCGAATACCCACACCTTCCCAGCATAAAATCCAGCGCCGCCGGTCGCGTAGCCGTTCGCGCGAAGCACCTCGGGCACGCCGTCGCCATTCACGTCGAAGTCGGCCAGCATCCGGGTGGTTCCGTAGCCGTAGGACTCCTCGGCTTCGATGGTGTAGGCCGCGTCGTCGTCGTCCATGACGCCGCTGAGGGAGGCGCCGCCGGTGTAGCCACAAGCCGCGCATCCGCCATAATAAACATAGGGTGAACCACCGATCACGACGTCCGCCGTGCCGTCCCCCGTACTGTCGGTGAAGGTCGGCGGCAGCGCCGCGGCATAGCTATACGTCGTGCCGTTGATCGTGGCGGTGTCAATCGTGGAGGCCGCGGCGCTTGCGCCGATCACATCCCCGCTGTCGATCACCCAGGTCGTGCCGGCGTAGGAGCTCGCATATACGGACCCGACGACCAGATCGTCCACGCCATCTCCGGTCACGTCGCCGGTGCCGATGCCGGTCGGGGCGCCCAGGTAGGTGGAGGCGGCGCCGCCGGTGATCTCCGCAGTCGCAACGTCGTCAATGAGCGGGTTGTCGACGCGGCCGTCGCAGTCGTTGTCCACCCCGTCCCACACGTCGGTCGCGTCCGCGTTGACGGAGGCATCGGCGTCGTCGCAGTCGCCGTCGGCTTCGGAAACCCCGTCGCCGTCTTCATCGACCGTCGTGCACTGATCGTTGAGCTCGGCGGGCGTTCCCCAGTCGGTACCTGAAATATCGTGGGTAGCGTCGCACCACCAATCCGAGTCGGCGGCATCGTCGAGGGTGAGGTGGTCGGGGTCGAGCTGCCGGGCCACGCCCGCGTCCGCGCCGCTCCACGAGGCGATCGCGATCTGCCGGCTATCGACGCGGAGGGTCACCGAGTCGCCGGCGTTGAGGCTGAAGGTGGCATGGTCGTACTCGGCGTCTACGTGTACGCCGCCGTTCGTTACCGCGTCGATGTTGGCGCCCAGCACCCCGCGACCGCCGCCGATGAGGTCGACGTGGCGATCCACGATGAACGTCTCGCCGCGAGAATTCGTCACCTCCCACCCGTATAGATCGATGCGCGCGCTGCCGGTGTTGGTGACCTCCATCCACTCCCCGCGCGCATCTTCCACGCCGCCCGGCGTCGCCATCACCTCGGTGATCAGCGCCTCGCCCGCGAGCACAAAATCTTCGTCCACCATCCCGTCGCAATCGTCGTCGAAGTCGTTCTGCAATTCGTCAGCGCCAGGGTGGGCTTCGTCGTCCGTATCGTCGCAATCGTTGCCGCCGTACGCTGCGGCCGGCCAGCCGTCCCCGTCCTGGTCGTAGTCGTTGTCAGGGTCGCAGTCTTGATCCACGCCGTCGTACCAGACCTCGTTCGCGCCGGGGTGCACCGATGGGTCCGCGTCGTCGCAATCGTCGCCACCGGAGCCGAGATTCGCGAAGCCGTCGCCATCGGCGTCGGTGCTCACCAGGCCCTCGAGGCTCACGAAACCCTGGGGGTGTTCGGTGTCGTTGCTCTCGAGGATCAGCGCGCCGAAGTGCGACTCGTTGTCGGGAGCGAGAAACGTGACGGTCAGCGTGGCGTTGTCGGCGGGAGCGAGCGTCGTTTCGCTCATGTTGTCGACCGTGAACGCGAGATCGCTCGTGGAGGCGGTGAACACCAGGGCGTCGGATCCGTAGTCGCAGCCGTTCGTGACCAGCACGGGCGCGGTGACTGGGGAGCCCGGCTCGACCCCGTCCCAATGCACCGTGCTGGGTGTGGCGACGAGCGCCTGGCAGCCGGCGTCCGTGGCGGCTTCGCCAGTTTCAGTCGAATCGTCGGTGCCGGATGCGCAGCCGAACAGCCCGAGCAGGAGGATGAGTCGCATGGTTGGCCGCAGGAGGCGACCAGCGTAGCTTAGGAACGGGAGGGCCGCGCTAGCCGCGGCGCCGTTCAAGCCCCCAGCATCCCCGCCTTCAGTTCCGGTGTCGGCGGCTTCGGTCCGAGGTAGATCCCGAAGACCAACTTCATGAATTCGGGGCCCGGGACGGTGCCCAGTACCCGCCCGTTGAGCACCATGCTCGTGCCCGAGCCAGGCACGTAGTCAAAGCTGAGTTCATCGCCCGCTTTCACACCTCCGGAAGGAACCCACTCGGCCATCTTCGCGATATTAGCGGCCTGCGGCCCGGTGGCGGCGGCGCCAAAACCCTCGGTGAAGGTGTCTAACATCTGTTGTTTCGAGACCGCCCGGTAGGTGAAGTGCATCACGACGCGCTTCGGCTCGTCGGCCGCGATGGCCGTCGCGGCCGTGCGTGTGGGGTGTTGCAGGTACAGGCCCCCCACGTAGATATCGAGGAAGTACTTCTCTCGGAGCCCGAGGCCGTTGAGGGTGACGGCCTGCCCGCCGACCGAAGCCGTGTCGGGGAGGGTGACACCGGCGAGCGTTTGCGCTCGCGCGTGGGCGGTCAGCAGCAACAAGGTCAGCATGGGACTCCAGAAGCGCGCGGGGCGGAGCCACGGCGGCGCGGAATCGGCGATCTATAGCACCAAGCCCGCCGAATGGGCTACGGGGCGCGAATGTCCACATTCTCAGAGCTCGGCCTCGCGCCGGAGCTGGTTGCCGCGCTCGAAGCGGCGCAGATCGTCAACCCCACGCCCGTGCAACGCATGGCGATTCCAGCCTTTCTGGCGGGAAAACCGGCGGTAGCCGTGGCCCGCACCGGCAGCGGAAAAACGCTCGCGTACGCGCTGCCCCTGGTGCAGCGTCTCCGGGCCGTGGAGGACGCAGAGGGGGGGCCAACCCTGCCCGCACGGCCGCGCGGCGTGGTGCTGACGGCTACCCGGGAGCTCGTCACCCAGACGACGAAGGTGCTCAAGACGCTCACGCATGCCGCTCGACTCCGGGTCCGGAATGTCAGCGGCGGCGAGTCCGGTCACGACACGAACATCACGTTGCGGCAGGTGTGCGATCTGCTCGTCGCCAACCCGCCCCGGCTCGCCCGGCTCGTGGAAGAAGGCAAGATTGACCTGACGGATGTCCGGATCGTGGTCGTCGATGAGGCCGATACCCTGTTGGCGCCGGGACAGCGCGGCGCCGTGGAGGCCATCCTCGCGGCGGCGAACATGGCTTCTCCTTGGTGGATGTCGGCGACGATGCCCGAGCCCATCCGCCAATGGCTGATGAGCCGCCCCGAGAGCCCGACGTTGCTCATGTCGAAAGACGCGCACACGGCGCCCGAGTCGGTGACCGTGAAGAACATCCCCTGCCGGCACACCAGTCGGGGAGATGCGGCGAGCGACGTGCTGGTTTCGCTCGGCCCCAAGGCCCGCGGCATCGTGTTCGCGAACCGTCGGGAAACGGCCGACGAAGCTGGCGCGGCGCTGCGGGAGCGGGGCCACGACGTGGTGGTGGTGCACGGCGGCTTACTGCCGAAGGAGCGCGAGAAAGCGATCAAAGGCTTCGTGGCGGGCGGCGGCCGCGTGCTGGTGACGACCGAGCTGGCGGGCCGGGGGCTGGACATGAAGGACCTGGCGTTCGTGCTCAACTATGAGCTGCCGGAGCGGGCGAGCGACTACATGCACCGCATCGGGCGCGTGGGCCGAGTGGGGCGCGCCGGGCGGGTGTTCAACCTGGTGACCGACCGCGACCGCCACCTGCTGGCGGACGTGGAGCGCTTCGCGGCGGGGGGAAAGCTGGACACTGGCGAGCCCCTGCGGTCGGCGCGAACGCGGAAAACGACGTCGGCGCAGGGCGTGAAGGAGGCGGCGTCGCGGCGGCGGAAGCCGACTTCAGCAGGGCCGAGCGCGGTGAAGAGCTTCGACCACGAGGGTTAGCCCGGGCTTCGGTAGGTCTCCGCGAGTCGCAAGTACTCGGAGCACCCGTGGCGAATCCGCTCCAAGTCGCTCTCGCGGAGCTTGCGGATCACCCGCCCGGGAGTGCCGAGCACGAGGCTGCCGGTAGGCACGCGCATCCCGCTGGGCACGACGGCACCCGCCCCGATGATGCACCACGGCTCGATGTGGCAGTTATCGAGCAAGATACTTCCCATTCCGACGAGCACATCGTCCTCGACCACGCACCCGTGGAGGATCGCGCGGTGCCCGATGGTGCAACGCGCGCCGATGCTCACCACGGACAGGCCGCCCGTGGCGTGCGCGATCGCGCCGTCCTGTACGTTCGTCGCCTCGCCGATAGAGACGGCGCCTTGATCCCCCCGAAGCACCGCCGTGGGCCACACGCTGGCGCGCGCCGCCACCGAGACATCGCCGAGCACCTGCACCGAGGCGTGGAGCCAGGCGTCGGCGTGGATGCGCGGGTGGAGGTCGCCGAACGGTTCGATCATCCGGCGGGACTATCCCCAAGAGCAGGGCGCCGTCACCCGAACAGCCCGCGCCGCTCGGGCTCGATGAGCGCCGGACCTTCGTCGCGAACGCCGTTCACCCGAGTCGATACGGTGAACGCCTCGATCTGCTCGGCGGGCATCGTGCGTAACAGGGCTTCCGGTGAGGGGTTTTTCGGGTTGAGCCACGAGGCGTAGTCCTCGCGCTGGAGCATCGCCGGCATCCGGTCGTGGAGGGCTCGAATCGTTTCGTTCGCCGCCACGGTGATGAGCGCGACGGTTGGGAGGGCCTCGGCGGCACGGGCCGGCTCCCAGATCCCGGCGATGGCGAACATCCCTCCCGCACCGGGGCGAAAGTAGAACGGAATCTTGGCCTTTCCCTCCGTGCGCCACTCGTAGAACCCGCTGCACGGCACAATGATGCGACGAGCCTGAAAGGCCTGTTTGAAGGTAGGCTTCTCGGCGATGGTCTCCCCGCGGGCGTTGATGAACGGCTTGCCGTCCTTCGACCAGCGGGGGATGAGCCCCCACCGCATCGCCGCCACCTCCCGGGCCGGCGTTACGACGGCGATCACCTGGGTCGGCGCGATGTTGTACCGCGGCTCGGTGAGGAAGGTCGGGCGTTCAATGCTGAACTTCTCGTGAATCTCGTCGTTCGGATGGTGCAGGGCGAAGCGGCCGCACATCGCGCTCGCGCCTCAGAGTCCGGAGACGGAGCCGAGCGCGGCGCTCCGGCTCGGGAACCAGTCGAGGATCGCGGACTGGCAGCCTCGGATCGAGCCCAGGTCCCGCTCGAGTCGAGGATCCGTCGCGAACTCGGGGTTGATCAGCGCCGCCGCGGCCTCCAGATGTTCGGGGATCCCCGCGGCGATCGCGCCATCGCTCATCGTGGTCACCTGGGCCAGGAACGCCGCGTGGCACGTCGAATCGGCCTTGCACGCCTGTGCGAGGATGCCGTAGGGCCCCGTTACGTTTGTGGACGAGTAGAACGCCCAGTCTGGATCCCAGGGCATCAGCACCGCCTTGCCGCCCGCTGGCACGAACACGCGGTAATTGTTGCTGTAGTAGCTGTAACTATCGCTGTGCCCTGTCCAAGCCGCCGCCGCCCAGAAGCGGGCGAACGCATCGAGATCCACCAATGCGCCCGTGGTGGTGCCGAAGGAGGCCCTCCCCATGGAGTCCGCCACCGCTTCCGTGATCGCGTGCACCTGAGCCAGCTCCGCGTCCTCGCCCTCATCCACCCCAAAATAGTCCTGGCCGGCCGCGGTGAAGTCCACCAGGGTGTAGCTGCCGTTCGACCACAGGTAGTAGTCCCCGTCGTACAGCGTGCCCTCCGGTTCGGCGAACGCCCGCTTCAGGAAGCGGTCGTCGTAGTCCTCGACCACCGAGTACACCCCCATCTCCTCCCCGTTCAGCGAAACGCGGGCGTACCCCACGTGCGGCGAAGGCACCCCGGCAACCAGCTCATTGACTTCGTACGCGGCCAATTCGCTGAAGCCCGCGCAGTCCTGCACCATGTTGTTGAGGTTGATCTTCTCGAGTCCTTCCAGCTTTTTTTCCTGCCCGAACTCCAGGAAGTCCACCTTCAGCGCCGCCTTCTGGCTTCGGAAGTCGCGGTAGGAGCCCAGCCGGCCCTTCACTCGCACCCCCGAGCCGGGGAACGACTCCCCATCGAACTCCACGTCGGCCAGCACCGAGCTGTAGGGATCCCGTGCGAGGTCGCGGTAGGCGTCGTCGTCCATCGTGATCACGACGGTGTGCATCGTGGCCAGCGTGAAAATCCGGGAGGCGTCGGCCTCCTCGTTTTCGCCGGAGTCGCCCTCGGCGGTGTCCGACGACGTGTCGCCGGGGAGCGGCGTATCCGTGTCCCCGCTGGTTTCCGAGCTCGGGGCGCCCGAGTCTTCGTGGCCGAGAACGATGGTTCCGGGAGCGGTGCACGCCAACAGCGCGAGGAGCATGAGGTTCACGGTCGCCAGAATAGCGCCGAACCGCGGCTCGGTCTGCCCGTGCGGCGCCGAATCAGCGCGCGTGCACCCGCACGAAGCGGCGCTCGTGCGCCTGGGAGCCCTCGCCAAGCCGGTCGGCCGCATCCTTCACGTCCCGCTTCGCCTGCCGAAGATCGGCCTCCGACCATGGCAGTTGCCACAGGGCCAGCGCTGCGCCCCCCACGAGCCCCACGGTCATCATCACGGTCGCGATCAAGTTTGTATCCAGCATGCGATCTCCTGTGAGTGATTCGGTCCTGTTCGTCCTGTTCTTGACTGAACGCATTTTCTTTTTACCTGAACATGCGTACGGGGTCAACCCCACAAGAACATCTTCACATGCGATCCCGCCAAAAAATGGTCGGATCGGATCCGCGACGATAGAATTCCTCGTGGATGACCTCAGCCTCAACAAGTCGCAGAAGCTGGTGCGGATCCTCCAGCAGCTCCAGAAGCGCGGGGGGATCCCGGCCTTCGATCTCATGGGGCGCTTCGCGCTGGATGCGCGAACCCTGAGGAGGTACCTGGAGGATCTTCAGGACATGGGCATCCCGGTGGTCGAGGAGGGGTACCACTCCAACCGGATCGTGTCGTTGGATCGCAGCTACGCACGCGCGGGGGTGCAGCTCACCCTTTCCGAGGCGATCTCCCTACACTTTGGGCGTACGCTGTTCACATTCCTTGACGGCACGTCGTTCGCCGAGGACATGGATGGCGCGATCGAGCGCCTTGAGCCGGCGATCGGGCGCTTCCCGCAGGAAGCAGGCCAGCACCTCGACCGGAAATTCCTCGCTGTCCCCGAGCATGGCAAGGACTACGGGCGCGAGGGCGATCTGCTCGACGAGATCGTGTCGGCGCTCCTGTTCTCGAATCCGGCCGACGCAGAATACCGACCGCTCAAGGGGATCTCCAAGCTCTATCGACTCGAATCGCTGAGCCTCGCGGTGTACCGGCAGGGGCTCTACCTCTTTGCCAAGGATGCGACAGAGGGCAAGATCAAAAGCTTCGCCGTGGAGCGCTTCGTGCGCTTCTCCCGCCTCCGCCGCGAGCATTTCAAGTACCCGGAGGACTGGCGCCCGCTGGAGATGCTGCGGGATGCCTTTGGGATCATCTCGGGGCCGCCCGAGTGGATCGTCGCCCGGTTCACCGCGGATGTGGCGCCGTATGTTCGTGAGCGCCGCTGGCACCCAACCGCCCGCGTGGAGCCGCTGGAGGATGGCGGCGTGCGTCTGCGGATGCGCGTTGCGAATGCGCCGGAGCTTCGCGAGTGGCTATTGGGCTTTGGGGCTGGTGTTGTCGTGGAGGAGCCCGCGGCCCTCGCGGCGTGGGTGAAAGAGCAGCACCTCGCCGCGGCCGCGCGGTACACCTAGCGTGGCCCACGAGGTCGACATATTGCCGACGATCCTGAACGCCGGCGACCCGAGCGCGGGCGATGAATCCGGGTTTCGCCCTAGCGATCCGGCCAACTACGCGGAGTTCGTCGGTGGCCCACTCGCTGCGCGTGAGCTGCACGCGATGGAGCGGGCGTTTCACGAGGTCGTGCAGGCGTGGTTGGCGGGCGAAGGGCCGTTCGAGGCGTTGCTGCCGTTCGTGGACCTGCTGGTGCTCGATCCCTTTGAACACCATGACAAACGCCCGATCTTGCCGGCGGATGTGCCACTTCCCGATAGCGTGCTCGCCGACATCGTGGAGGACGAGGTCCCCGACGGCGGCGTGCTCGTGGAGCGGATCACAGGGGATCCGTACCGCATGGGCACGGTCGGTGAGATGGCCGCCGTGGCGTGGCTTGAAACCCTCGGGAAGAACCGCCGCGCGGTGGATGCCTGGGCGGACGATGAGCGGGACCGCGCGCTGGTACGCACGATGAACCGGATCGACCGCGCGCCGCCGTGCCTGTATGTGGACGGCGTGGCCCAGCTCCCGCTGAACCGCAAGATGATCCCCGCCTGTGGGCCACCGGGCGTGTACGTGGCCCGCGGCTACCTCGTCGGCACGGAGTGGGCGTTCTCCTCCAAGGTGGATTTGCCGGCCGTGCCGGAGGCGGCGCCGCTCTTGCGGCGGCTGCGGGTGGAGCTGTGGCGGCTCCGGGTGTTTGAGCGGCGTTGTACCTGGGAGGACTGCCTGCGGCAGCGCTCCGATGTGGTGTACCGGGCCGCGAGCGAGGGCGCGCGCCTCAAGGTGGCGCTCCGGGGGCCGAACAGCGGGGCGTGACACTCCTCTGGCTCGCGTTCGCTTGCGCTCCCGAAGCCGCCCCACTGTGCCCCAGCTACTCAGGCCTCACCGCGCTCGGGCGCACGTGGGAATATGAGGCCTTTGTAGGAGACGAACGCTGGACCGTCGAGCTGACCGAGCTGGGCGTTGGGGGCGTGACTCGGGTGGCCGAGGGGTGGACGGAGACCTTCCTCTGCGACGCCGACGGGCTCTGGGCGGTTTCTCGCCACGAGTCAGATGGCGACGCCTGGGCCGAATGGGAGTTCGACCCTCCGGCCCTCTCGATGCCGGCCGAGATCGCGCCCGGAGATGCGTGGACGACGGAGGCGGCCTGGCACTACACAGACAGCGCCGGCGTGACAAAAACGGAGTCGCTCAGCACCCAATACGAGGTGGTGGCGGCGGTGGAGAGCAACGTGGCCGCGGGATCGTTCGAGGCGCTGGAGCTGCGCGTGCTCGGCGGCCAAGTCGGCCGGGACACCGAGTATCGCGCGGCCGGCGTGGGGCTGCTGCTCACCGACGCTGCGCAGTTGGTCGAGGTTGCGGAGCCCTGACGGCCTCGATGCCCGCGGCAACGCGGACCATCGTGCGCTACGATCCCTGCATGATCGTGCCGATGCTTGCCGTGCTCGCCGCCTGTGGCCCGGAGCCTGTGGAGTTCACCCTCGCCCCTGAGATTCTGGAGTTTGGAACGGTAGCGTTCCCGCCCGAGATGCCGGATGGGGGCTATGCGGAGCTCCAACTCACCGTCACCAACACCGGAGAGACGGACGGCAACCTCACTCTCCCCGAGCCGGATCCGGAGATCTTCTGCATCTCGGGCTTCACGACGCAGGAATTCCCGGTGGACGTTGGCACCGTGAATCCCGGATCGGCCTACGTGTTCACCGTGGCGCTTTGCGGATATCCGCCGGGGAACGCCGGAACCGAGGTGTCGACATCCTTCGACATTCTCACCGACGGGGACCCGGAAACGTTGACGGTCCCCGTGACGTTCACGCCCGATCGCGTCACCGAGTAGCGCCAGGGCGGGCGGACGCGGCCGAACGATTGGGCTAAGGTGTCGGCCTCCGGAGTGACGATGTTTCACCTGCTTCTCCCCCTCCTCCTCGCGGGGCCAGCCCGTGCGGACGAAGCGCTTCGTGCGCGCGTCGTGGACTTGCTTTCGGGCCTTGAGAGCTCACCCAGCGCGGCCGACTGGTCTGCGCTGGGCGCCGGCGCCGAGGCCGAATTGCTCGCCATCGCGGCCGACTCGTCGATGTTGCCGACGCAGCGCGCGAACGCGCTCTTGGCCCTCGGCAACTTCCCGACGGACCGGGCGCACGCGATGTTGTCCACCACCCTTGGCGACGCTTCGGCCAACGTGCTCCTGCGGCGCAAGGCCTGCTCGGGGCTCGCCCAGGGCTGGGGCGCGGCGGCGGTGCCCGCACTCGCGGCGGCACTGGGGGACGGGGACGTGCAGCTTCGGCAGAGCGCTGCCGGCGCGCTCGCGAAGGTACAGGATCCGACTGCGGTGGAGGCGCTCCGGGCGCGGCTGGCGGTCGAGACGAACGCTTCGGTGAAGCAGGTCATCGAGAAGGCGGTGAAGCCATGAACCGCGCGCTGCTTCCGATGTTGATCGCCCTGGGCGGCTGCCCCGAAAACGAGGTCGCAGGCACGTTCACGGACCTCGGTTCGTTCACCACGGATGCCGACGGTGTGGCCGTCGTCACCTGGGAGGCGCCGGAAGGCGTCGTGAGCACGGAGGTGTTCTGCGGACCCTACGGCTACGACACCCTCGCGACGGCGGACGACGTAAAGGATGTCGATGGAAACGTCGTTTACGACGACGAGGCCCCGAGTGATGGGGGCCTGCGCGTGGGGGTGATGGACGACATGCTGCCGGTGCTCATCCCAGTTTCCCCCTCGCTGGAGGCGGCAGCGGGGGTGTGGACGCTGGACATGTTCGTGGACACGTCGGACCTTCCCACGACCGTGAGCTGCGGCATGGTGAACCGGACTGGCGAGGTTTCGGCGAAGAACAAGGTGGATGTTCGCATCGTGTTCGTCGGCGTAGACGGCATCTCCGAGGCGCTCAACGCGACCAGCGCCGAAGCGGATGAGTCACTCCAAGCGGCGCTGGCTGGCCTGGGCGACTTGTGGTCGAGTCTCGGCGTGAGTGTGGGCACCGTGAGCTACGCCGACTTCGATGGCGACGTCGACACCTACTCCAGCGTGAGCGGCTACGAGGAGTTCGGCAATCTGCTCCGCACGGCGGAAGACGACGCCGAGATCACCTTCTTCCTGGTGTCGGACATCGATCTTGGAGACGGAGCCTCGATCCTCGGCTTGTCGGGCGGTCCCCCGGGCATCGCGGGGCACGGCGGTACCTCAAAGTCCGGCGTCGTGATCAACGTCGCGAACATCGTCGATTCCCCCGATCAGGTATCGCTGATCATGGCGCACGAAGGCGGGCACTTCCTCGGATTGTATCACCCGACGGAGAAGGATCTCAGCGGGGTGGACCCGCTCGAGGACACGCCGGTGTGTGAAGACGCAGATGCGGATGGTGCCCTCACGAGCGACGAATGTGCCGGCAACGGCAGTGAGAACGTGATGTGGCCGACGGCGCAGGTCGGCACCGCCACGTCGTTCTCGGACGACCAGGGCTGGGTGGTGGCTCGCAACCCGATCGCCAGCCCGGAGTAGCGACTCCATGCGTTGGTATGGCAGGATGCTCGCGGCGATATTCGTCGTCGTGAGCGTGGCCGGGGTGTTTCGCGCGCGGGCAGACGAGCCGGCGGCTCCGGCGGCTCCCGCGGGGGCCTCTGCCGACCCTTCCGTGGCGCCAGCGCCGCCGCGGATCCAGTCCGAGGCCGATGCCGAACCGGTGCAGGACCCGGTGGCGTTGGTGCGGGCGGGCAATTGGCACCTTCAGCACGGCAACCCCGAGCTTGCCCGGGCCCTCTTCAAATTGTCGCTGGAACGTGAGGAGATGGCGCTCTACTTCGGGAAGCAGGCGGAGCTGCGCGAAGCGCGCGTTTTGGAACTGCTGGGCGACTTTGCCGGCGCGGAAGCCCAGTACCGCCTGATGATGGAGAAGGATCCGCTGCACACCGCCCTCGCGCTACGCATCGCGAGCGTGCACCCCGATCGCGATCGGCTGTTCGGGGAGGTGGTGGAGCGGGTGAAGGGGCTGGTGGCGCGCGCAAAGGCGGGCGACAAGGCGGTTCCGATCTTCGTGACGAGCAAGGGTGAGCCTCGCTTTCTCGATGTGATCCCCGATGATCAGGTGGTCACCCGGCTGGCTGCGTTCAACGCCGGGGACGACAAGGCGAAGCCGAAGTACTGCTACATCGAGAACCTCGATCTGACCGGCGTAGATCCGGCGTTGATCCCCGCCCGGCTCGACTTCGAGCGCTGCATTCTCGGGCGCGTATTCATCCCCGACGCGAGCTTGCAAACGTTGGTGATCAAGGGTTTTGTTCTCGGCGACTTCGACGTCGGCAAGACCTGGGAAGGGGAGGTGAACAAGTCGAAGACCCGGCCAGGGAGCCGCTTCGTGGACCTCACCACGCGGGAGACCGTGTTCCTCGGCCACGCGAACTTCCAGGACGTTTCGATTAGCGGTCGAAAAGCGGCGTTCCCACTGACAGTATTCGAAGGCGGTGCCGACTTCCGCGGCGCTCGAATCGCCGCCGCGGCGGACTTCCGTTTCTCTGTTTTCGGCGAGGGTGCGAACTTCAAACGGGCCCGACTGGAGAAGGCGGTGTACTTCGGCAACACCCGCTTCCGCAAAGAAACGAGGTTTACGGAGCTGTTCTCGGAGCAGTCGGTGTACTTCGACTCCGCCCGCTTCGAGGCGCCCGTACACTTCGACGCGTGCGAATTCAACCACGGCGCTACGTGGGAAAACGCCTCGTTCAGTGACACGGTGAGCTTCACCGCCTCAAAGGTGAAGGGTCGCCTCAACATGAGCCGCGCCACCTTCGCGGGCGCGCTCACGATGAAGGAGGTTTCGCTCGGTGGGATGGACTTCATCGGCGCCCAGCTCGGCGCGGACGCCGGGTTCGTGGATGCCCACATCGACGGTAAAGTGAGGTTCTCCCTTGACGACGTTACGCGCGCGCGCTCGCTCACCGATCCCGGGCCACTTTTGCCGCTTTACCGGGACTACCAGGGCGACGAGGATGCCGAGGCGCCGCTGGCGACGAGCACCAGCTACGGCGTGGAGACCGTAGACGACCTGACCGCGCGCATCAGCGGGAATCTCTCCTTTGCAAACACCGTTTTTGGCGGGTTTGTCATCTTCGAGCGCGTGACCTTCGGCGCCCCTGGCCGGGACACGACGGCCGAGTTCTACAACACCCAGTTTGGTGGCGAAACCCACTTCGAGCGCACCACCTGGTACAGCGCGGCCGACTTCACGACCATGTACGCGGAGGAGCTCGCGCTCAACGAGGCGGTGTTTCACCGTACGCTATTGCTCGACGACGCGAACGTGCCGGGCCGGGTAACGCTCACCGATGCCACGTTCGCGGAGGATGCCACGCTCTCGTTCTACGGCGCGCAGATCTCCAATTTCCAGGTTTCTCGTAGTCAAATCGAGGATGAGTCCGGCGCGCATCGCTTGTGGTACGAGCGCTGCGCGGTGGGCGACGATGAAGTGGCCGGCGACATCCGTTTCCGCCGCCAGGCGATGACCGGCCCCGTGAATCCTGACGCCTTCCGCGTGGCGTGCTACGACCGAGCGATTGACGAATACGTGTCCTTGAAGCAGAGCTTCGGCGACAGGGCGATGACCGACGACGAGGACTGGTCGTACTGGTGGATCAAGCACCACGAGACGTTCGCCTCCGTGGCCGGCGGCGGGATCGGGGCCTGGGTGGCGCTGCCGGTGCGCTTCGTGGTGTTTGAACTTGCGTTTGGCTGGGGGGTGCGCCTTGGCAACCTCGCCATCACCGCGCTCATTGTCTGCGTTTGCTTCGCCTGGATCTACAAGCGCTTCTGCCCCGACACGGTCATGTCCTACAACGGCGACGACGTGCCGATTCGCGACATCCCCTGGCTGAGTATGTTCTACATCTCGCTGCAGTCACTCGGCGGGTTCAACACCGGCTGGGACTTCGGGGAGTCGAACACCCGGTTTCGTTACCTGAACACCGCCCACACGTTTACGGGCGTGATCATCCTGACGTTCTTCGTGGGCGCGTACACCCGGATGATCCTGGCCTGATCGGCCAGACGCCTTGTCACTCGTCGGTAGACTCGGCTTCCATCCGGTTGTTGTCGGTCTTCTTGAGCGACTTCTTCTTCTTGGCGTCCGCCGGGGGCGCGGCGGGATCCACCGTGGGGCACTTCTCTGCTGCGGCGATCGGGGTGAGCGGCGCGGGCGAGGTGGGAATGGGGCTCACGGTCGCGTCGGCCGGGGCTACGGGGCTCGGCGAGACGACGATGCAGGGATCGACGGGCGCGGGCGCGGCCGGATCGGTAGGCGCCGGCGTGGCAACGACGGGATCGACGGCGAAAGCGGAGAAGGCGAGGGCGAGCAGCATGGCGGTAAGCTCCGAGGGCCGGCGTAACCCCGATGGGGGCGTGGATCATCCCCGTGGCAGCGAAGTCGTCAGAAGCGGTAGTTGAACCGGATGTCTATGGCCGCGAGGGCTCGCTCCCGCCCCGCCAGCGGCACCCGAGCCTCCAGCGAAAGGCCCGCGTGCTCCCCAATCCCGCCCCGGAAGCCGACGCCGGCCCCGGTGTAGTCGAGCGCTTCGGTGCGGCCGAAGCTCGAAACGCTGTCGAGCACAAAGCCGAAGCGCTTGAACGGCTTCCACTCCACCCCTACGTCGAGGTTCACCCCGAACGTGGGAAAGGCCGGTCCGCCGCCGAGCGCGGCGCGGAAGGTGGGCATCGCCGCTCCGTGAACCAGGAGGTTGTCTCTGAGCGCATAGGCCCCGTGTAGGCCCA
The DNA here is from genome assembly GCA_014191855.1 of Deltaproteobacteria bacterium. Taxonomy (GTDB): domain Bacteria; phylum Myxococcota_A; class UBA796; order UBA796; family SXON01; genus SXON01. Next base: position 67,887 of record BJHF01000009.1, on the reverse strand, counting down.
CATCGGCCCCGAGGGGCCAACTGTGCCGATCGAGCGTGAATGCAGTTGGAAGCACGAGCTTTCCCTGTAGGCCGACGCCCCAGTGGTCGCCCTCGGCGAAGCGCCAACTGGCGCCGACGCCCGTGTAGCCGGGGCCCATGCCGGTGACCGAGATCGCTGCGATCAACGTGTCAAAGCGGAACGCCTCCAGGTTGGCGTAGACCTCGACCTTGTCGGAGAGCGCGTAACTGCCGGTGAGCGTGCCCGTGGCCAGGATGCGCCCGTAAAGGTTTTCGGGCTCCACGATGGCGTAGGCCGTCGGCGCGAGGCCGAGGCTGGTTTGGGGGCAGAGACGATGCGCCGCGCCGAGGTCCCCGTCCACGAAGCCAGCTTCTACCGGGCCTTGCGCCACTCCGTCCGTCCAGGCGTCGCACCACATCACTTCACCCCCGGGCCAGCGAAGCCGCCGCCGTCAACGTCGAGAATGAATGGATTGGTAAAGGCCATCGGGTATCCGCCGGGGTTCACGGTGCGAAACAGCCAGTCGGGCGTTTCGCGCTCGGGCTCTGGCGGCTCCGCGAGCGGGCCCACGGTGTCGAGGCAATCGACGCCTGGGTCTTCCGTCAACTCCTCCACGTCCTTCCAGTCGATCTTGCCGTCGCCATTGTTGTCGCCCGTGTCGGGCAGCCCATCGCAGTCGAGGTCGTCTTGCCCCACGAGCGCGTGTCCGGCCTCCACCACGATCCACGCGTCGCCGCTGGCGGGGAGCAGGTCGGCCAGGGAAACCTCGATGTCCAGCCGGGCGATCCCGTCGACACCCAGCGGATCGGCGGGAGTCGCGAGATCGGTGATCGTCTGGGTGACCTCCCCGTTCACCAGGATTCGCACTTCGTCCACGGGGATCCACGGAGCTGCGGTAACGACGATGTGGAGCGTGTCCGACGCGGAGGCGGTCGCGACGGCGACTCCAGGCTGGTTGTCTCCGATAGAAGCCACGATCACCGGCCCGTTGGTGCCCAGGATGTGTCCCTCCCGAACGTCTGCGTCGAACGTCGCGACGTCGAAGTCGTCTCGGGTCGTCGACGTGAACACCAGGTTGCGCGGCGTACCGAGGACGTTTTCAACGAGACTGTGGCTATCCGAATTCGCGGTGCCGCCGCGCACGATGCCTTGGTTCAACAGGTAGTGCCAGAACGAACGATACTGGATCAAGTTCTCGTTCTTCGTGCCGTTCATCACCTCCTGCACGTCGTAGGCGTCGTTGCTGTAGGTCGCGCCATCGGGCTTGTGGAAGTACAGGCTCTGGCCGGTGCCATCGTAGGTTTCCTTCAGCGGCACGGTCTGGTCAAAACCCGCCGCAGAGCCCCAGGAATAGTCGCGCCCGAACTGGGCCCCGCCGTAGGGGTGGTTGAGCTGGGCCACACCGATGTCCCTGTCCCAGCCGAGCTCGTCCTGGCGCGTGAACAGCAGCCCGGGCTCCGCCTTCTCGTCCCAGGCGGCGCCCCGGTACGGCCCCTCAGGGTCGTACGCAACGGGCCAGAACATCCAGTGGCCAACCACCTGGGGGAAGCCATAGTCTTCCCGGAACCGGAACAACAGGTGACCCGTGGACTCAGTGCCCGTGACCATCAGGAGCCGGTCGGCGACATCGAGGGCGGCGATGGCCTCCGCGTAGTCGTTCACGACGTCGTGCTCGGTGGACACGATGACATCCACTCCCGACGCAATGAACGCCTTCACCCGGTCGATGTCCGGGATGTTCGCGTCGAAACTCTTACCGCCGTGAACATGGAAGTCCCCGGAGAGGGTGCCCGCCGGCTGCACATCGAGGCTCTCGACCTCCAACAGCACGCTCTGGCCGGTGATTGCTTCCACCGCGACGCCCTGCAGCGCGCCCAGCGTGGAGAAGGGCCCCCGGGAGGTGTAGAAGTCGTAGGTGCCCGCGGGGAGGGCCACCGTTGTTGCGCCGTTCACCAGCACCCGGTTGCAGGCCGGCGAACCGCCATGGGTGAGGCCCAGCATCGGCGCGCAATCCTCGAAGAAGCCGTACACGGTGCCGGCGGTTGCGGCCTCCGTTGCGTCGTCGGCCGGGAGGATGAACACGAGCGCGTGATCCTCAAGGCCGTCGATGGTGACGTTGATCGAGACCTCCCCCACGGCATCCAGCGTAACGGTGCCGACGTCGACATCGGAAGTGGCGGCGTCAAAGCTGGATTGGCTGCTGGCTTTCCCGAACGCCTCCGCCACGAGGGTGTAGCTCCGGTTGGCCGGTACGCGAGCTGACCACGTTCCATCCGCTGCGGGCAGAACGTGAGTCACCGGGATGTCGTCGCCGTCTACAATCTGCAGGCTGGCCCGCATCGTGTCGCCCAACTGCCCGCCAGGGGCCTCGATTTTGCCCGAAACGGTCACGAAGTCCTCGCCCCAGAGCTGTTCGCGCAGCTCATAGGCGATGTCCGCTGCCGCGGAGACCGCCGAGCCATCGCCCACGAACAAGAAGCGCTCGTAGATCTCCCAGTCCTTGCTGGGAAACACCCGCGGCGCTGCGCCCATGGCCGATACGTTGTCGCTCTGAAATCCGGTGATGCTGTCGTCGCTGCACGAAACGACGCCGTAGGAAGCAGCCGGCGCCGAATGCATCCCCGACGCCATGAAGGGCACCTCGAAGAACGCGGCGCTGATGGTGCTCAGCCCGAAGTCTGGGTGATTGAAGCCTGATCCTACCCGGGGCGTGAACGGGATCATCTCGCGACCGCCCCAGTAGAATGCATCCGTGAGGTACATCGAGAGGGCATCCGGCGTGCCGTTGGCGATCTCGGTGCGAATACGAATTCCGGGCTCGCAGGGGCGCACTTCGTAGCGGGTGGCGATGGGGATCGCCGGGTAGCCGTCGAGCGTTCCCAGGAGCTGGATGGCCTTGACGTCCCCGTCCTCCAGCACCTCCATGGACGTGTAATTGAACGCTTCTTCGGGCAATAATCCGATCGCCCCGAACACGGCGCGGAGCGAGTCGTTGTCCTTGCCGCGAACCCCAAGGTCGAGCACCGAGCCGCCCGTGGGCGCGATGTAGTGGGGGTGATCGAGCGCGTCGATCACCGCGACGATCTTGTCGTTGCCAAGCACGATATCGCCGGTGGCGGCGAGCGTGTCGAGCCCGCCGGGCGGCACATCGCCCGGGCCGAGAACGTACACTTCCGTGGAGCCGCCCTCGCAGGAATAGGTGACGTCCGGACAAGGGGACGGCATCACGCAGTCCGCATCTCCACCGAGACAAGCAGGAGTATCGCACGCAAACAGGGAGAGGAGGAGCACGGACCTCGCCTAACCCGATGACCAACGATGACGCGTCCACCGGAACACCGATCCGACGGGCCTCGTTAGGCGCGCGGGCCCGGCGCGTTCGTCAACAGGATGTTAGCCACGCGGCCGTCGGAGTTCCCACGATGCTCATCTCGCTCGCTTTTTTTGCCGCCACTGCCTCGGCTGCCTCGTGCGACAAGCAGATCACCGCGGTCAAAGGGTCGGATTCGGATTCGGTGGCCGCCGCGTTTTCGGCGCTCGCAGCCTGCGACAAGGCGACGGCGGAAGCGAGCTTCAACGACGCGCTCGCGAAGGCGACGGACACCGAGGCGCTCACGGCGCTGGCGGAAGTGGCCATCGATCGCGATGTGTGGAAGCCCATGTGGAGCGCGCTCGGCAAGATCAGCAGCTACGAAGCGCGGGATGAGGTGGCCCAGGCCGTCGGTGAATCGTGCACTGAGAAGCCCAAGGTCGTGGCGTTCTTGCAGGGCGCGTACTTCGGCCTTCGCGACATCGAGTTCCAGCAGTGGGACGATGCGTTTGTGGCGTGCGGCGATCCCGGGCTGGCCTCGTGGATGGACAAGCAGGTTCAAACCCCGCCGAGCAAGAAGTTCGACGAGAAGTTCGTGAACCTCATGGCGATCTACGTGAAGAAGAACCGGGGCGCCGCGCTGCCGAACCTCACGATCGGCGCGATCAAGGCGGCGGAAACGGGCCCGTTCGACGCAATCCTGTTCAAGATGGGCGAGTCGGTGGCGGCCGAGATGGGCGGCACGACGAGCGCCGAGAACCAGGCCACGCTGGAGGCGGCGCTGGTAGAGGTGGCCAGCCAGGTGAGCAAAGACAAGGCGATGGCGGTGGCGAGCCAGCTCGCGAACAGTGGATCGGAGGCCGCGGCGGCCAAGCTGCTGCCGGTGCTCTACGGCGATGTGGCGAAGGGCGGGGTGTACACCTACGGCGCCGCATCGATCGAGCAGGGCGATTGTGGCGGGAAGAAGCAGGCGATCGTGCATTACGTCACCGTTTCGGAGCCCGGCGCCCGATGGACCATCATCAAGGACATCGAGGAGCCGCTGCGGGCCGAGAAAGCGAAGCTGGCCAAGACGTGCACGGTGGATGCCCCGTGGCCGATCGTCCACTCGCCCACGCCGATCGGCGGCAGCTCCGCGGTGGAGAAGTGGGTGAAGGAGCTTCAGGTAGACCTCGAAGGCAAAGGCTACGACGTGAAGCTGACGAAAGAGAAGGGGATCACCCTCCCGTAGCGACCACCCGGCCGTAGGCGCGCTGCCATCCGTCGAAGGTGCGCGACAGATCGTAGCGTTGGGCGCGGGCCCGACCTCGTTGGGAGAGCTCGGTTCGGAGGCCGGCGTCCCCCAGAAGGCGGGCGATCGCGCCACGGAGGGCGACAGGATCGTCGGGAGGAACGAGGAGGCCCGCGTTGCCGACCAGCTCGCGCAGGCCATCGACGGCCGTGGCGATGACCGGCGTTCCGGCGGCCATTGCTTCCAGTGCGACGAGACCGAAGCCCTCCCAGCGGGACGGGACCACCAGGATGTCGGCGGTGCGCAGGAGCTCGGGCACGTCGCTCCGGAGGCCGAGCCACTCCACTTGGGGGTGCGGCATGGCGTACGGGCCGACACCGGCCACGCGGAGGCGGACGCCGGGGGGCAGGGCGGCGAGCAGCACGTCGAAGCCCTTTTGCGGCTCGCGCCGCCCGATCGCGAGGAGGCCAGAGCCGCCGCTCCACGGTGCAGAGAACCGAGCGAGATCCACGCCATTCTCCACCACCACGATGTCCTGGGCGAAGCTGTGGCGGGCCGCGGCTTCGCTCACGGCGATGGTGAGCGCCGGCCACGATCCGACGCGGGTGCGCACAGCGATGGTCGCGGCGGATTCGTCGCGATCGACATTGTGTTCGTGCGCGACCTGCGGCCGGCCCGCGAGGCGAGCGGCAAGCCCTCCCCAGAGGTTGCCCGCGAAGAGGTGGGTGTGAACGATGTCGGCAGCGCGAGCGGCTCGGACCAGGCGGACGAACGCTGCGGCGGAAGGTCGCCCGAGACGGCGCTCGCCGAGGGTGAGGTTTGCACCGTAGAAGGCGGAGTCTAGGGCGCCAGCGCCGAAAACGGTCGCGATGGCCACGCTCGGGTCGGCCCGGACATGGGCCAGCACGAGTCGTTCGGCGCCGCCGGAGGCGAGTTCGGGGAGGATGTGGACGACACGCACGCTGGAGATCTATCGCTCCTGGCACGGGGCTTGCTTTGTTCCACTGCGCCCCTGCTGAACCCTGCTGCTCCCCGCTGCGCCCTCCGGAGAATCTCATGGCCCGCTCGCTCAACGTTAAGCACGAAGAAAAACTTGGTACCTCGCCGCTTCTGAACACGTTCCTCGTGCTCGCGTTCGCGTGGATGGCGGTCGGCGCCTTCATCAGCAACCTCGCTGAAGCGGCGCCGGCGGTCACGCCATAGCTGGGTGGCGCGCCTGATTGTAGATATCTATCTATGATCTGAAGATTGGTTCTTGACGTGGCAAGAGTGACCTCCGAACGGGCGCCCCCGCGGGTTATCCGCCGCTCCTCCCCGAGCCCTCATGCCCCCCGTCCAGAATGCCCGTGGCACCCGCGACCTGTTGCCCGCGGCCATGCACGCGCGCCTCGCCGTGATCGGCACCGTGCGCGAGGTGTTCGCGCGCTACGGTTTTGAGCCCCTCGAAACACCGGCGTTCGAGCGTATCGAAACGCTGATGGGCAAGTACGGAGATGAGGGCGAGAAGCTGGTGTTCCGCATCCTCGAGCGCGGCGAGGGCGGCCGCGAAGGAAAAGCCGACCTCGCCCTGCGATACGACCTCACGGTTCCGCTTGCACGGGTGATCGCGCAGAACCCGGCGTTGCCCATGCCGTTCAAGCGCTACCAGATCCAGCCGGTGTGGCGTGCGGACCGCCCTCAGAAGGGGCGATTTCGCGAGTTCTACCAGTGCGACGCGGATATTGTCGGGGTGAACTCCCGCGTGGCCGACGCCGAGTGCCTTGCGGTGGTGCACGACGCGCTCAGTCGGCTCGGCTTTCCAGCCTTCCAAATCAAGCTCAACCACCGCAAGTTGCTGAGCGCCATCGTGGCGGCGGCCGGGGCCGCGGAGTTCGAAGGGTCGGTGCTCACGGCGATCGACAAGCTCGACAAGGTGGCCTGGGAAGCGGCGTTCGCGCCGTTGGCCGAGAACGGACCTGGGGAGGTGGCGCTCACGCGTTTACGCGCGATCCTGTCTCAACCGCACGACCTGGAGGCCGTGGCGGCGGCGGTCGGGGATGGGGCGCAGGCGCCGGCGGAGGAGCTACGCGCCGTGCTTGCGCACGCCGCGGCGTTGGGCGCGAAGAACGTGGTCTTTGACGCGACCCTCGCGCGCGGGCTCGGCTACTACACGGGGCCGGTTTTCGAGGCGGTGATCACCGACGGCGGCGTCGGCTCCGTTGCGGGAGGCGGGCGCTACGACGGGCTGGTTGGGATGTTCAGCGGGCGCAGCGTGCCGGCGGTGGGCGTCTCGCTCGGGTTGGAGCGCCTGCTCGTGGTGATGGAAGAACGTGGCATGTTGGTGACGGGGGGCACCCGGACGCGCGCGCTGGTCACGCGGTTCTCGGCCGATCTCGACCCGCAGGCGCTCGGCCTCGCCGCCGAGCTTCGCGCCGCCGGATTGGACGTCGAGACGTGGCTCGGAGAGCCCGGTGCCCTCGGAAAGCAGTTCAAGTACGCCGATAGTCGCGGAGTGCCGTTCGCGATCGTGCTGGGCCCCGACGAGGCGGCGGCGGGGCTGGTAGCGCTGAAGGATCTGAAAACCGGTGAACAACGCCGGATGACGCGTGGCGAACTGGTCGAGGCGCTGCGTGGGTGACGCGCAGAACCCGCTTGAGGGGCGGCGCCCGCTCGCGCTGGCGGCGGCGGACGTGTTCCAGGCAAACGCGCTCGCGGGGAAGGTCGCCATCGTGACGGGCGGCGGCACGGGCATCGGCGCGGCGACGGCGCGGCAGCTCGGGCGGATGGGGGCGAACGTGGTGATCGCCTCGCGGAAAGCGGCGAATGTCGAGCCGGCTGCGCGCGGGCTCAGCGCGGAGCTGGGTCGCGACGTCCTCGGGGTGGTGTGCGACGTGCGCGACCGGGCGGCGGTGGATGCGTTGGTGGCCGCGGCGCTCGCCCGGTTTGGCCGAATCGACATCCTCGTGAACAACGGGGGTGGGCAGTTTTTCTCCCCCGCGGAGGCGCTCTCTCCGCGTGGGTGGGACGCGGTGGTCAACACCAACCTCACGGGTCAGTGGGCGGTGACACAGGCCGTGGCGAACGGCTGGATGTTGGAGCACGGCGGCGCGATCGTGAACGTGACGATGCTCAGCCACCGCGGCTTTCCCGGCATGGCCCACAGCGTTGCAGCGCGGGCCGGGATCGAGGCGCTCACGAAGACCGTTTCGGTGGAGTGGGCGAGCCGGGGGGTGCGCATGAACTGCGTGGCGCCGGGGCTCATCGCCAGCTCGGGGTTCCGGAACTACCCGGAGGGGACCTTCGTTCTTGAGGACCTCGCGCGCCGCGTGCCGCTCAAGCGCTTCGGGTCGGCTGAAGAGATCGCGGCGACGGTCGCGTTCCTCGTCTCGCCGGCCGGCGCGTTCATCACGGGGCAGGTGCTCACCGTGGACGGGGGCCAGTCCCTGTGGGGAGATAGCTGGATCATCCCCGATCCCGAGCCGATGCCTACGGTTGAGCTGCCGACGGAGTGGTGGGAGGAGGAGTAGGCTGGGCGAGCGCCACGCCGTAGGCCGCATCCATGTACGCCGCCATCCCCGCTTTGTGCCGGATCGCGCCAGCCATCAGCGCAGTCCAGTCCCCGTCGTTGAGGCGCATGGCCGCGCGGACGGCCTGGGACCGGCCGGTGCCATCGGCCTTGGCCTGGACTTCCAGCAGGGGCAGCACGAGGTCCCAGGCGCCGTGACGCGCGGCGACCCAGAGCAGGTGGTCGTCCACGCCGGGGATCTGTCGGCAAGGGTGAGTGGCGGGCGAGAGCTCGGTGAAGTGCGCGTTGATGGCGGACATCTCACCGCTCCAGGCGAGCTTCGCGGCGGGGATGCACGCGGTTTCGGGTCCGTTGGTGTAAGGGATGGCGGCGCTGAACAGGCGGAGGGCACCCTCGGGGTCGCCGTCACGTCGAATCGCGCCCGCGAGCAGCGAGAGCGAGAGTGCGTCTGGGGTGCGAGCGGCGGACGCCGCAAAAAGACTATGTTCATCCTTCCATTCGCCCAGACGGATCCTAACGCCGATGGCGCCGGTCAGCGCCGCTCCCGCCGCGAGGAGCGCGAGGGCGCGTCCCCGCAGCAGCGTGACCGCGACCTCCGCGATCGCCGGGGCGAGCAGCACGAGGGGCAGGTAGGCGTATCGAGCCGCGATCTTCCCAGTTTCAAGGACCGCGGGCGCGGCGGTGAGGAGCGCCAGCCCCGCGGCGCCGAGGCGCCAGCGCTGGTTCGGTGTACATCGAAGCACCCCGAGCGCCCCGAGGACCGTGGCGCTGAGGCCGAGCACCCTACCGGCCAGCGGCAGCGCCGTATCGACGTTCACGGTGGCGCTCGCCGGCATGGGCCACGCCAACCAGCCCGCCAGGGTCGCCGCGGCCATGCTGATAGGCTGGATCGATGCGGGGATCGTTGCGCCGCCGCCGCCGGGCCACCCGACGTCGCAAAAGAAGCGTGCCGCGAGCGCAGCGGCTACCCCCACGCTCGCCGCGCCGCCGGCTCTTTTCCACGTGCCGCCCTCCGACCACGCCTGCATGACCACCAGCGCCGGGGTAACGAACGCGGCCTCTTTGCTAAGTGCCCCGAGTGCGGTCGCAACCCCCACGGCGGTCCAGCGCGAGTGTCGCGCGGCCGCCAGCGCCAACAAGGTGAAGGTGGCGGCCATCAAGTCGTTGCGGGCAGCCGCAAATGCGACCGGCTCGACCACCAACGGATGAACGCCGACGCAGGCGGCCGCGAGGGCCATGCCGGCCATCCCGAGCTTGCGGCACGCGACCAGGATGAGCGTGACGTTGAGGAGGTGCCAGGCCAGGGAGTGCAGGTGCACGAAGGCGGGATCTCCGCTCGCCAGGGCGTGGTCGAGCCCGAAGCTCAGCACGACGAGCGGGCGGAAGAACGCCGAGATCTCGCCCGCGTCGGGAACGTCATCCCACAGGCCCGAAGTGAGCATCCGCGGCCAGTCCAAGGCGAGGACGCTGACCTTTTTCTGGATGAGGCCGATGTCGTCCCACACGAGCGCGTGTTGGGCCACGGGGGACCAAACGGCAGCGATCCCCGCCACCCCCACGGCCAGCGCAGCGAGCGAGGCGGAGGAGAGCGGCGGGCCACGGACGTTGAGGGCTGGCACCGGTCGATCCCTAACGCACGACGGGGTTAGCTCAGGACTCCCACGCTGTCCGGAGCCGATGGACGACTCGAACGCCCGCCGCCTCGCCCTCCCCGCGTGCCTGTTTTGGTTCTTCGCGGGCTTGTACGTAATGCTCTCGGGGGCCCACGTCTACAGCCCCGACGGGGTGGTGATGGTGCGCCTCACGGAGGCGCTGGTTGACGACCGTTCCCTTTCTTTTCGTGCGCTCGCCGGCTGGCCAGAACACGGCGGCCCGCGTGCGCCCGTTGGGCGCGATGGCGAGACGAGGCGGTTCAGCAAGTACGGGCTGCTGCCTTCCCTCGCGGGCGTCCCCGCGTACCTCGTGAGCGGGGTGCTGGCCGACGTGGCTCCGGCTTCCGAGCGCACCCTGTTTACGACTCCGGCCACCCGAGAGGGGCGTGAGAACGCCCGGGATCCGAGTCCAACCTTCGATGGTGATCGGCGGGCGTTCCGCACGCTGCTCTACTCAACGTCGGAATCGGGCTTCCGTGAGGCGCTCGGAATGTGGTGCGTGCAGCTCACGTCGGCGGGCGTCACCGCGGGACTCGCCGTCTTGGCCTACCTGCTGGGACTTGAGCTGGGCTTCCGCCGCCGCGCGGCGCTGGCCGTAGCGGCCACGCTCGGGCTGGCCACGCCGTTTTTTTGCTACGCGCGCGAGTTCTGGTCCGAGCCCTTCGCCGCGATGGCCCTGTTAGGGGCGCTCCTGCTGCTCGTGAGGGCGCAGGCGGGGAAGGGCCCGGGTACCGGCCTGGTTGGGGCCGGGGCGCTGCTTGGTTCGATTATCCTAATAAAACCAGCATTATTCGTGCTCGCCGCTCCAGTGGCGGTGCTGCACCTCGCGTCGCGGGGCGCGGTTGGTCGTCGGTTCGTACAGACCGGACTCGCCGCCGCAGGGGCCACGGGTCCGATCCTCCTGGCGCTCGCGTACAACTACCTTCGCTTCGGATCGGTGTTCGAGACTGGCTACGGGGCCGAGGCCGCCGAGTGGACAACGCCCGCGCTCACCGGAGCCATCGGTCTTTTGGTGAGCCCGGGGAGGGGCGTGCTGGTGTATGCGCCCATCGTGCTCCTCGGGTACAGCACCCTCCCCGCGCTCTGGCGACGGTCCCGCCTCGTGGCCGGAGTGGCTGCATCGTCATTACCGCTGTTGATCGGGCTGTATTGTCGCTGGTGGATGTGGGAGGGCGGCTGGTGCTGGGGGCCGCGCTTCCTCCTGCCCGCGATCCCGTGCTTGCTCTACGGCGTGGGGGAGCTCGCCGAGGGGCGCCTCAGCCGTGTTCACCGGGCATTCGGTGCGATGACGCTCGGGTTTTCGGCCCTTGCCGCGTGGAGCACCTTGCTTGTCCACGACTTCGACTTCCACACCTGGATCTGGCGATTCTGGCGGGATCACGAAGCCGCGCTGCAGGCGCAGGGGCTGGTGGAGGCCTATGACCTCGTACGGTGGGATTGGCACTACGCGCCGATCGTCCGATACTGGAGCTTTCCCATCCGGGAAACGTTGATCTGGCCCCTGGCGCTGCGGCAGCCCGGCGTGGTGCTCGCGGTGCATGGCGCGGCGCTCTTGGCGATGCTGGGCGGCGCCCTCGGGCTGCGCCGCGCCCTCGGGGCCGATCGCGCTACGCCCGCTTCGCCAACCAGCGTTCCACCTGGCCGATGATGTCACGGTCAGGCACCGTCTCCCAGTCCTTCAGGAACGCGGCATTCCCCTTGTCCGTGAGGGGGTGGCTGAACAACTGCTTGTACACCTTCAGCGGCGCGGTCGCGACGTGGGCGCCTGCCAGGGCGGACTGCACGATGTGCATGGGGTGGCGGATGCTCGCGGAGAGCACCTGGGTTTCGAGCGCCGGATAGTTCTCGTAGATCTGGACGATCTTCGCGATGAGGTCCATGCCGTCTTCGCTCACATCATCCAGCCGGCCTACGAAGGGGCTGATGTAGGTGGCGCCCACCTTCGCGGCGTACAACGCCTGGGCTGGCTGGAAGCAGAGCGTCACGTTCACCCGGATGCCGTCGGCCGCGAGCGCCTTGCAGCACTTGAGCCCTTCGATGGTGAGGGGCACCTTCACCACCACGTTCCGGTGCACCTTGGCGAGCAGGCGCCCTTCTTTGATCATCGTCGGCGCGTCCTGCGCGACAGTCTCCGCAGAGACCGGCCCGTCGATGATGTTGGCGATCTGGTGGATCGTCTCGATGAAGTCCTTGCCTTCTTTGGCGATCAACGAGGGATTGGTCGTTACCCCGTCGAAGAATCCCCAGGAGGCCCCTTCGCGGATCTCGTCGAGGTTGGCAGTGTCGAGGAACAGCTTCATGGGGGCTCCGTTGGCGCGACGTTCTACGACGCGGGGCGCGCCGGGGCAAGCGGCTCAGCCGTTCCTTTGCGGCAGTGTACCGACGGCCGGCAGTCGCCCCCTTGCGAGGGGGAGGTCGGCGTAGCGGGTGTGTGACCGCGGCTCGACCGCGCTCGGGGCCACCTCCACCAGCGGGATCAAGGCGAAGTCCCGCTCTCGCAGGCGAGGGTGTGGGACGGTGAGCCCGGCGCTCCGTAGGCGGAATCCCTCGATCCACAGCAGGTCCAGGTCGACGATACGGTCGGCCCAACGCCGGCTTGGGCGGCGACCGAGGCGCACCTCGATCTGTCGGAGCGCCCCGGCGAGCGCGTCGGCACTGATGGCGCACGCCACGAGTACGGCGGCGTTGAGGAACGGCTGCCCGGCAACCCCGCCGGCCGGCGCGGAGGCGTAAACGCGGCTCGTTCGGCGCACCTCGAGCCCGGGCCATGCGTGGAGGAGTCGAACGGCCGTCTCGAGCGTCGTGGCGCGATCGCCGAGGGAGGCCCCCAGGCCGATCACGGCGTTCACCGGTGGATCAACGGCCACTCGTCCATGACGGCGCGGCGGGCGCGATCGCGCTCGGACTGCTCACTGCGCGGCACGCCGTCCCGGCCGATGATCCACGGATCCCCCCGAGGGTTTTCAGGGAGGACAAACCCGAGCTTCGTGAGATCTTCGGGGCGTTCGAGCGGACCGTGTTCGTCCCGCCAGGCCTTGGCCGCGACCTCCCACGTAGCAACCAGCTCGTCGTGCCGGAGTTTGTTTCGTTGGTATTCCAGGTTGGCCCTCACGCCTGGGTCGGTCGTCGAGCCTAGCTGTTCCTCAAGGTATACGAGCCCGGCGTGTCGCTGCCCGCCTTTGCTGCTCAGGGCGGCCGCGGCGGAGCCGTACCACTTCGGGGCACCGGGGCGACCCGCCGCCTCGCGCAGCCAGATCCCGGCGGCGAGCGGGTCGCTTTTGTAGAGCAGGTCGTTCATGCCCCGCGCGAACGGGCACCAGTATTCTTCGGGTCGTTCTCGACTGCATTTTTCATAAACGGCTGACGAAGCGTCGATTTGACCCACCACCACCAGCATGCCGCCGCCGTACCAGTAGGGGGTGCGCCACTGGGGATCGAGCTCCGTGACCGTGTCCACCATCCCGGTGAGCCACTCCTTCCACACATCGGAGTCGTCGCTGTCGTACCGCTCTCCGAAAAGCAGGACCGTGCGCACCCACATGAGGTCGGCAACGACCTCCTCGAAGCCGCTGCTGGCCATTCGAATACCCTGCGCGGAAGGGAGGAACACCAGCTCCTGATCGAGCAGCCGGGCCTGCCTCGTGGCGTCGCTGCGGGGGAGGGATCCGCCGACGACGCTCGCGCCGAGGAGCGCGATGAGCGAGATGACGAGGCGGCTCACGGCGCAGCCTCCGGGTTCAGGGCCGCAGCTTCGGTTTGAAGGATCGGCTGCCCGGCGCGCCACTGCTCCGCCCACGGGAGCAGGCCGTAGTCGGGCCATCCGGTCGTTTCGCCGAGGAGATCGGCGAGCCCGCGGCTCAGCCCGCGCAGCGCGGGCGTTCCGATCACGCGCCCGGCCGGCACCCCGTTGCCCCACGCCACGAACATGGCGATCGGGTCGTGAACCATCGAGGTTTGGATACCGTGATCCGACATCACGATCAACATATCGTCGCCGTCAAGGCGGCGGGCCACCTCGCCGAGGCGGGAGTCGATGTACCTGTACGTCTCGAACAGCCCCGCCGCGCCGTCGTCCTGCCCCGTGTGCGTCGTGTCCGTAAAGTACTGGTGGGTGAGCGGATCCAGAGCTTCGATGCGAAACAGAAGAAGATCGAATGGTGGGTCTTCCTCGAACGCGAGCAGCGTGTCGAATTGCGCGGCAATCACGCCGATCATGGAGCGCATCGCGGCGGCCGGCTCTCCGGTGGCGACGAGCAGCGGGAAGCGGGCCGCCTCGGCGTCGGTCAACGGGCGCTTCATGGCGCCGAGGGCGAGGCTGGACTCCGCGCCTTGCGGACCGGTGACGGATCCGTTCCGGCCGCCATCGATGGCGCCATGGGCAAAGATAAGGTTGGCAGCCCGGTGTTCCCCGCGCCCGAGGCGTTGGAAGAGGTCAGGCTGGAGGGGGAGGAGCCGCTCCAAGGGGGCGAAGGGGTTCTGCCCGATGGACTCCAGCCCCGCCAGTTCGAGCCCGAGCTGGTTGATCCGGGCCAGCGTGCTGCGGCTTCGGCGGAGCTCCGGGTGAAGCAAGCCCTCCACGGCGGCCGCCGTGAACGCGGGATCCTGGCGCGTGGTCGCGCGCCATCCGGTGCGGAGGATCCCGTCGAGGTTGGGGAGCTCGCCGCGTTGCCGCAGGTAGCTGGTGAGCCGCCAATCCCCGCAGTCGAGGAACAAGACCCAAACGCGCCGGTGCCCGTCGGCCGGGGTGCCGGGGCCGAGGTCGGACGCGATCGCCCGGGCAGCGCCGTCGCCGCGAACGGTGATCGGAACGTCCACAGTGGCCGCGGTCGGCCAGGTGGCCCCGGAGGCGAAGGTGCTGGTTTCAGAGCGGTACACCCAGCGAACCGGCGTCGCATCCAAGGTGCGATGGACCGCCGCCTGCCCCTCGACCAACTCAAAGCGGCCCCAAGCTGCCGAAGACGGGCGCCCGTATCCGGGGGAGACGTATAGAGCTGCGCCCGCGACCGGCACGTTCGCGGTGAATCGGAGGGTCGCCGCGCCCGACTCCCCTGCGCCCCGGCCCCACTCCCCCAGCCCGCCGACCCGCTGGAGCTCATCTGCATCGAACGCAAGCGTGGGGAAGCGGATTCGCGCCTGCTCCAGCGCCGCGAGCGCCTCCGCTGCGCGCCCCTCCGTGGTGAGGTGCGAGATTCGTCGCTCCCACGCCACCCGCACGATCGTGTCGTCGTCCGTGGGCGCCGCGAGCTCGGGTGTCAGCAGGTCGATCCAGCTTTGTCCTCCCGGATCGCGTAGACTGGCCATGCTGAGCCCCACCGCATAGGCCAAGGTTGCGTTGGAGCGCTGGCCGGGGAGCGCCATCCAGGCATCGCGGAGGGCGACCACGGCCTCCACATTCCCCGCGTCGGCGGCGGCGACGAGGCGGCGGAGCCGATACCGAACCGCGATGGGATCGTCGGGTTCGGGCTCAAATTCGGCCATCAGGGCATATTGTTCCGCGTGATCGCCGCGTTCGCCGCGCGCCTCCGCCACGATGAGCCGCGCGATCGATCCGGCGTGCCCCGTAAGGGTACGGGCGGTGGCCTCCAGCGCGGTGCTCGTTTCTGGGCGTCCGTCGGCCAACAGCTGGAGCCGGAACGCACGACCGGTCAGCTCGGCGTCCTCCGGGTGCTGCAGGCGCAGGCGCTCCAGCACGCTGGCCGCATCGGCCATTCGGCCTTCGCGGGCCCTCGATTCGGCCCAGCGGGTCGTGTGCGGTGCGTCGGGCAGCCAGCCCCCGGTCGTGGGGTCGAGCAGCCACTCGTCAAGGAGCTGGTTGCACCCCTCGATGTCGCCCGTTGCTTCCAGGGCAACACAGCGGCACACCGCCGCATCGCCAAGCCCGGCGGGGTGCTCGCTCGCCCCGACGAGGGATTCACTCGCGACGAGGGCACGGCCCCAATCCTCCGCCCGCACGGCGTCGCACGTGCGCGTTCCCACCAGCGCCTCGCTGGTTTGGTCGAGGCCGCGCCTGGCGAGCACGACGGCGAGGGCGAGGAGCCCGACCGCGAGGACCTGTAAACGGCCGCGGCTCAAGGACACCCTCCTGTCGATACGTCAACAGCGACGTAGTTGCCCAGCGTCCGCGCGTTCAGCTCGATCCGACCCAGGGGATAGTCGATCGGAGCGTACTGCATCTCCGGAGGAAACAGGGCGGACAACGTTGCATCCGAGGCCGACAGCGCCGTCGTATCGATCACGACGCCCATTCCGGTTTCAAACGGCTGCCGTGCGCCGGGCGCGGCGCCGGTACGCACCGCGGACTCATTCCACCCGATCGCGAGGGACTGCTCGTTCAAGAGGAAGCAGGGCTCGAATTCTGGCATGATGTTCAGCCCGCGAAGGCACTCCCCGCGCCATGCGTCCGCCGTGATCTCTTCTCGTTGAACACTCCATTTTTTTCGGATCATCTCGGCGAAGGTGGTGATCGCGGTGGGTGCGGTGCTGGCCCGCACCCCGAGCCCGAGGACGACCTCTGGCATGCTCCGGCCGGGCGGCGGCGGGTACGCGGCCAGCTCCCACGTGCCCTGCAGCACAGCCCCAGACAACATCGAGCTGCGAAGGTCGAAGAGCTGGTCGGCCTGGCTGTTCTCCGGCACCAGCGCGGCCACGTCGATGCCCCCATCGGGTCGGCCTCGCGCGTGGAGAAACGCACCCTGATTGCGGAGCATGGACGGGCCCGCGGCCGTGGCGGACGGGATCACCAGGCCCAGCGGCCCAAGCTCCTCCGGGATCGGCAAAAGGAGCCCACCCGTGAGCTGCGCATCCGACGCGACGTCGACGCCGCCCGACACCATCCCGGCTGCGGTACGCGGGAGCCCGAAGCGAAGTTGGTGGCCAGCTAGCGCCGCCGCGAGCGCGGGCGGGGGCGGGGCGCACTCGAGCGAAGTACCCGGGCCCTCAACAAAGAGGGTTTCCCGGCACGTCTCGGCCGCTCGCGCCCACATTTCCCCCAGCGTGGAGGCTTCGCTCTCGGGAAAGCGTTGGAGACACCTGGACAACGTCGAGATGGCGGCTGGTGTGGCAACGACGAACCCCCCCTCTGGCAAGCTCGCGCTCGGGTCGGGTTCGTGGCAGGCCAGCGCGATCCACAGCATCCCACTCTCCTATCACGCGCGGTACGACCCCAAAAACGAACGAAGCGGAGCCGAGGGGCTCCGCTTCGGGATTCGCGACCGAGGTCGCGATCCGGCTAGTACACGTCTTCGTCGCCGGCCTGCAGCGTGTTGGCGACGGTCTTGCTTGCGGTGTACGTCGCGACGGTGTCGTCGTTGTCGACATCGCACTTGGCGGTCACCTGGAAGTCGTTGCTGCCCGAGAGCGCCGCTGCGTAGTTGCCGCGAACCATGCCGTCCGGCTCCCAGCCCATGTTCGCGAAGCCGCTGCCGTCAACCACGGCCCAAGCCACGAGGGTCTTGTCCAGGTCCGCGCTCGCGCGGGGGTAGGTCGAGTTGGACTGGAACCCGTCGAACGAGGCGTCGTAGGCCAGCTCGGCCGTCTTGATGCCGGCCACGTTGCTGGGGACTTCCGCGCGCTTCGACTTGAGCTGCATCGCGACGAAGTTCGGGATGGCGATGGCGGCCAGGATCCCGATGATGGCGACGACGATCATGAGTTCGACGAGGGAGAAGCCCTTGGTGTTCTGACGCATAGTATGCTCCGTGACCTTGTTGGTGGGGGATGTTCCTGGCGCCTGCCAGACGGGCCGACATAGTGCAAGGCGCGTGCCAACGGACGATCCTCGATCCTTTTTGCAATCGTGACGGTTTTCGTCACCCGCCGAGGTGACGGTTTTCGTCACCTGCCCAACGGTGTCACTCTTCTTCATCGGCCAGACCCATCTTGACCAGCCGGTACCGCAGCGAGCGGAAGGTGATGCCGAGGAGCCGGGCGGCCTGGGTGCGATTCTGGTTGGCGGCGGTCAACGCGCCGAGGATGTAGCCGCGTTCCACCGCAGCGAGGCGCGCCTCCAGGTCGATCCCCGCGTTCGGAAACTCCTCCTCCGCGGCCTCTTCGGTTGAGGGGGCCAGCCCGCCCTGCAAGCGCTCAGGCAGCGCCCCCGCGCTCACGAGCGTGCCCGTCTCCAGCGCCACGGCGCGCTCTACGATGTTCTGGAGCTCCCGAACGTTTCCCGGGAACGCGTACGTAGACAGCAGGCGCTGGGCTTCGGGCGTGGCACCTCGAACCGGTTTCCCATATTCTGTCGCGAATTTCTGGATGAAGTGTGCCGTCAGCGTCGCGATGTCGGCGCCGCGGTTCCGCAGCGGCGGCATGTCGATCTGCACCACGTTGAGCCGGTAGTACAGATCCTCCCGGAAGCGCCCCGCTTTGACGTCGGCGCTCAGGTCGCGGTTCGTTGCCGCCACCACCCGCACATCGACCGCCACCTCGTCTTCGGCGCCCACCGGCGCGATCTTTCGCTCGGCCAGCGCGCGGAGCACCTTCACCTGTGCCGAGAGCGGCATCTCCCCGATCTCGTCGAGGAAGATGGTGCCGCCATCCGCCGCCTGGAAGAACCCCGCCTTGTCCCTCAGCGCCCCGGTGAACGATCCCTTTTTGTGGCCGAAGAGCTCGCTCTCCACGAGGTTCTCGGGGATCGCCCCGCAGTTCACTGGCACGAAGGGGCCGCGCGCCCGCTCGCTGCCGAAGTGGATCGCCCGCGCCAGCAGCTCCTTCCCGGTGCCGGATTCGCCGCACACCAGGCAGTTGATTCGCGTCCCCATCACCCGCCGCACGAGGCCGTACACCTCCAACATCGGCGCAGAGGCGCCGATGAACTGACCAAGCTGGTACTTGGTGGCGAGGGCGGCGTGCAGACGCTCGTTCTCAGCCTCCAACCGCCGCATCGCCAGCGCCTTCTGAACCATGAGCCGCAGCTCGTCGTTCTGGAAGGGTTTGGCCACGTAGTCGAAGGCGCCCTCCTTCATGGCGGCCACGGCGCTCGCGGTGCTCGCGTGGGCGGTGACCAGGATCACCGGAACATCTTTGCCCAGCTCGGCCGCGCGGAGCTTCACTTGCCGCAGGACCTCCAGCCCGTCGATCCCGGGCATCGTAAGGTCCGTAATCACGAGGTCGGGCAGCCACTGAGAGAACACGCGGAGCCCCGCTTCGCCGGTAGGCGCATCGCGCACCTGGTAGCCGGCACGGCCGAGCACCATCGTGAGCACCTCGCGAAGGGCCGGTTCGTCGTCGATGATCAGGATGCGTTCGTCGCTCACGTCGGGGCTCCGAGGGGCAGGCGGATCGTAAAGCTCGTGCCCGAACCGGGCGCCGAGTTCACGGCGATACTCCCACCGTGGATGCGAATGATCTGGTCTACTAGCGCGAGCCCGAGCCCAGTGCCGCCTGCGCGCCGCGTGAAGAAGGGGTCGAAGATGTGCGGCAGCTCTGCGGCGGCGATTCCTACGCCCTGGTCGGCCACGTGCACCAGTGCGGCGTCGGGTGCCGCCTCCACTCGCACACCCACCTTTCCGCCCCCTGGCATCGCCTGTGCGGCGTTCGTGAGCAGGTTCCAGAGCACCTGGCGAATCCGGTCGGGATCGATGTCGGCCACGATGGAGACCGCGGACAATTCGACGCTTACACTCCCGACGAAGCGCGGGTCGGAGGCGAAGGCTTCCGTGACCGTGGTCGCGAGCGCCGCGATGTCGGTCTGGGCGCGCCGGAGCGTCGGCGTGCGCGAGGCCTCCAGGAACTCATCCACGAGGCGGTTGAGTCGCTCGGCCTCACCCAGCGCGAGATCGACTTGCCGATTCGGATTGTCTTCCCTCAGCATCTGCAGGATGGCCATGACCGAGGCCAGCGGGTTCCGGATCTCGTGGGCGAGCCCTGCGGCGAGGCGCCCCACCCCGATCAGCCGCTCGTCCCGCTCCGCGCGCTCCCGCATCTCCCAGAGGTCGGTCACGTCTTCCACGACGACTACCCGCTCCTCCGCCGGCAGGGGTGCCTGGCTGCACACGACATGCCGGCCTTGGGGGGTCGTTTCTTCCCATGCCCGATGGTACACCGCGCCGGTGAACACGTCCGTTACGCGCTTGCCCACGATGTCCCCGAGCAGCAGGCGCCCATTGGAATTCACCTCGACGATCCGGTCGTTGGGGTCCACGATGAGCACGCCCGCTCGCACGCGCGCCAGCACCACCTCCGAGGTGACGCGCTGGAATTGCAGCTCCTTGCCCGTGCGTTCCAGCGACTCAGCGAGCTGGCCGCTCAGCAACCCGACCAGCACGAAGGAAAGAACGCGAAAGCCGATCTCCCAATACGCGAGGAGTTGATCGCCATCCTCGGTCCCCGCATACCAACCGACTCCCATCAGCCCGACGGCCGAGAGTAGCGCCACGACGAGCGCCCCCCGCCGGCCGAGCAGGTACGCGCCGGCGGCGATGACCGGGAAGTACAGGAACACCAGCAACGAGCTTGCGCCGCCGGTCCATGCGGAGAGCAGCGAGGCGGCCCCGACGTCCAGGGTGAACATCGCGAACAGGAAGCGGGTGTCGGGCGTTCGAAAGCGCGTCCAGAAGGCGCTGCCCACCAACAGCACGAGCTGCAGCGCGATGAGCTGGAAGAAGCGCCGCTCGGCGATGGCCACGGCCCAGTCGCCTCGGGCCACCGCCGCAGTGGTGAGGCCCAGCAGGCCGAGGGAGAGAACGAGCCTCCCGACGTTGTAGCGCTGGATGCGCTCGGTCAGGGCGTTCAGCCCACCTTACCGGCCATCTCGAAGATCGGCATGTACATCGCGATCACCAGCCCGCCAACGACAACGCCGAGGAACGCCATGATCATCGGCTCGAGTGAGCTCGTGAGCGCCTCAACCGAAACGTCCACCTCTTCGTCGTAGAAGTCGGCGATCTTGCCCAACATGACATCGAGGGCGCCCGTTGCTTCGCCGACCCCGACCATCTGGCACACCATCGTGGGGAATACCTTGGATTCCAGGAGCGGCTCCGCGATGGTGCGGCCCTCCGAGATGCTCCGCGCCGCGCCTTTGATCGCGGCCTCGATCACTACGTTTCCAGCCGTGCGCGAGCAGATGTCCAGCGCCTCGAGAATGGGAACGCCGGAGGAGAGCATGGTGGAGAGCGTGCGGCAGAACCGTGCGACGCCGACCTTCACCAGGATGTCGCCGATCAGCGGCATCTTGATGAGCAGCGAGTGGAAAATGTACTTTCCCTTTGTGGTTGCCGTGAAGCGGAGGAACAAGAAGTAGGCCACCACGAGGCCGATGATGCAGTACCCGATGTTGGCGGTGAGCCACTCAGAGAGCGCGACGACGAACTGGGTCGGCGCGGGGAGGGCCGCGCCGAAGTCGGCGAACATGTCCTTGAACTGGGGCACGACCTTCGTGAGCAAGAGCGCGATGACGATGTTCGCGACCACCATGACGATGATCGGGTAGGTCATCGCCCCCTTCACCTGGCGGATCAACTTCTGGTTTTTCTCGAGGTAGGCCGCGAGGCGGTTCATGATCGTGTCGAGCATGCCGCCCACCTCGCCTGCGGCCACGAGGTTGACGTAGAGATCGTCGAAGGTTTCGGGGAAGGCCTTCAGCGACTCCGCGAAGGTATTTCCGCTCTCGACCTTCTCTTTGATCACCTTGAGCTGCTCGCACATGGTCGGGCTCTCCGACTGCTGCGAGAGGATGTCGAGGCACTGCACGAGCGGCAGGCCCGAGTCGATCATCGTGGCGAACTGCCGCGAGAAGATCACGAGGTCCCGCAGCTTGACCTTCGGCTTGAGGAAGGCCGGCAGCGGGATGTTGAGCTTGATGTCCAGCGCGGACTTCGATTCCGTGACCGAGGTGGCGCTGATCCGCATCTCGCGCAGCTTGTTGCGGGCCGTGGTTTGGTCGGGGGCGTCGATCTTCCCGCGCCGCACCTCTCCCTGCGCGGTTTTGCCCTCGTATGCGAAGACGGCCATTCACCTAGCTCCAAACGCCGGGGGCGATCGTACACCAAATCAACCTCGTGCGCATCGGCCGCCCCGCGAATAGCCCCCGCGGCGATGACGCTCCTCGAACGAGTCCGCCGCGCCGCGCCCCCGGCGTTGTTCGCGCGGGGGCAGCTCTACGCCCAGGCGGGCGGTTGTAGTCGAGCTTCGAAGGATCGTTTCCTCGTTCAGGTCGCGGGCCGGTCGGAGGGTTTTTCTGTCTGGACCGACGGCGAGGACTGGGAGTGTAGCTGTGGCGCGGAGGTGGCGGCCTGCGCGCATGTGGCCGCGGTGGCCATCGCCGAAAAAGACGCCTTGCTGGTGGCGCCTCCGGCCGCCGCGGCCGGCGTGCGCTACCGACTGCGGCGCGATCCGACGGGGTTGGTGTTCGACTGCGAGATCCCGCTCGGGGCGCCGCGCCGACCGGAGGACGCCGAGCTCAGCCGCATCCTGGCCGGCCAGTGGGGAAAAACGAGCTTGCCCCGAGGCTTGGCCCAGCAGGCGCTCGGCCCGCTTCGTGGCCTGGACGTCACGTTGGACGGCGCGCCGGTGCGGTGCGACCCGACCCCGGTTTTCTCCATGGTCATCGTGGTAGACGAGGGCGAGGGGTGGCGCGTGCGACTCGTTCGCCGAGGCGGCATCGACGAAGCGTTCCCGAACGGAATCCTCCGCATGGGGGACACGCTGCGCCCGATCGGCGAGGCGCAGATCGATTCCGGGCTGAAACAACGCCTCGTTCAAGGAGTCGTTTTCGAGCCGAAGGAGGCGGGCCGCCTCGTTACCGAGTTCCTCCCGGCCCTGCGAAAGCTGGTGGACGTGGAGGTGCGCAGCGCCCGGTTACCCACGGCGCAGGCCGATCCTCCCCGTCTGGCCTGGACAGTGGCGGCCGACGGCCCGCGGCTGCGGGCGCAGGCGGGCATCGTGTATGGCGACCCGGTATACGCCCGGGTGGAGCACGGGGAGCTGCGCCGGCTGGACGCGCGCATCGTTCCCACCCGAGATGTGGCCGCCGAGCGGCGCCTCCTCGACGGCGGCCTGCCGGTGGGGGCGCCCATCGAGCGGGAGGGGTTCGCGGCGGTGAATTGGATCGCCGCCCTCCCCACGCCGGCCCGCGAGGCGATCCTGGCGAAGGCCCCGGGCTTCCGCCTGGTGCGGGCGGGCGGCGACCCGGAGGTGGACCTCCGCACCGACGGGGACGGCTTTCGTGTCCGCGTCACCGGCGACCTGGATCCGCGCGCCCTCGTACAGGCCTGGCGGGACCATGCGCCGCTCGTCCCGCTGCTCTCGGGTGGGTGGCGGCCCGTGCCGCAGGCGTGGCTCGACCGCCACGGGGCCGTGCTCGCGGAGCTGCTCGATGCCGAGGAAGAAGGCGGAGGAAAGCTCCAGCGTCACCAGGCGGGCCTCGCGCTCCAGGCGCTTGACGAGCTGGGCGTGGAGCCCCCGCCCGCGCTCGCGGCGCTCCGGGCCCTCGCGGGCGACTTCTCCGCCATCCCCGCTGCATCCTTGCCCGCCGGCTTCGTCGGCCAGCTCCGACCCTACCAGCAGCGTGGCGTGGACTGGATCCATTGGCTGCGGAGCGTCGGGATGGGCGGCATTCTGGCCGACGACATGGGCCTCGGCAAGACCGTGCAGTGTCTCGCCTCGCTTGGGCCGGGCCGCCACCTCGTCGTCGCGCCCACGTCGGTGATCGGCAACTGGGCACGGGAATCGGCGAGGTTCCGCCCCGATCTGCGGGTGGGGGTGTACTACGGCGCCAAGCGCGAGATGGATCCGAAGGCGGACCTCGTGATCACGAGCTGGGCGCTCTTGCGGTTGGACGCCGAGCGCCTGAGCGAGCGTTGGACGACGGTTTTGTTCGATGAGGCGCAGGCGATCAAGAACCCCGAGTCGCAAACGGCGGAAGCGGCCCGCGCCGTGAAGGCGGAGCTGAGGTTGTGTGTGACTGGCACGCCGGTGGAGAACCGCCTCGACGAGCTATGGTCGGGGATGCACGTGGCGAATCCGGGCCTGCTCGGCTCGCGCCGCTCCTTCCGGGAGCGGTTCTCCGGCCCGATCGAGGAGGGCAGCCGGTCGGCGCGCGATGGGCTCCGGCGGCGAATTCGTCCGTTCATCCTGCGTCGAAACAAGGTGGACGTGGCGCCGGAGCTGCCTTCGCGCACGGATGTGGTGTTGCGGTGCACGCTCTCGGAGCGGGAGCGGACGCTGTACGATGCCGTGCGAAGCCTCTCGTCGAAGCAGGCGAAGTCGCTGCTGGCCGGGGGCAAGGGGTGGCTGCAGGTCCTGGAGGTGCTGCTGCGGATGCGCCAGGCGTCCTGTCACCCAGGGCTGCTGCCCGGCGGGGATCGCGCGCTCGGTTCGGCCAAGCTCGACCTCTTGATGGAGACGCTGGACGAGGTCGTGGCCGAAGGGCACCGGGTCCTCATTTTTTCGCAGTGGACCTCGATGCTCGATCTCGTGGAGCCAGCGCTGCGGAAGGCCGAGTGGGGGTTCTGCCGTCTGGACGGCGCAACCCGCGATCGGGACGCCGAGATCGCCAGGTTTTCGGCGGAGGATGGGCCCCCGATCTTCCTGCTCTCCCTCAAGGCGGGCGGCACCGGCCTGAACCTCACCGCCGCGGACTACGTGGTGCATCTCGATCCCTGGTGGAACCCGGCCGTCGAGGATCAAGCCACCGATCGCGCCCACCGCATCGGTCAAACCCGCCCGGTGGTGTCGCTTCGCCTCGTGGCAGAAGACACCGTGGAGGAGCGGATCCTGGCGTTGCAGGAGCGGAAACGGGAGCTGGTGCGTGCGGCGCTGGACGAAGATGCGCTGGCTAAGGCGCTGACCTCCGATGAGCTAGCGGCGCTGTTCGATTGAGGTCCACCGACCCGACCGTTTCAGGTATCCTTCGCGTCCACATTCCCTGTCCTCACCAGAGGTCCGCCATGTCTCCTCGCCCGCTGTTGCTCCTGCTCGCGACGCTCCTCTTCGGCTGCCCAGACACGGAGTCGAAGGAGACGGCCGAGGCGGAGTGTGCCGACGCTTCAAACTGTGCGGGTGAGGGGGGCGACGAGGACGGCGACGGGTACAAGCCGACGGAAGGGGATTGCGACGATACGGACCCGCTGCTGAATCCCTCCGCGATCGAGATCTGCGACGGCATCGACAACAACTGCGACGGGGTGGTGGACGAGGGTGTGACGGAGACGTGGTATGCGGACTCCGACGGGGATGGCTTCGGGGATGCGGCCGGAACGCCCGTCGAAGCCTGTGAACCCCCGGCAGGCTACCTGTCGAACAACACCGACTGTGACGACGCGGACGCGGCGAAGTTCCCGGGCGCCACCGAGCCCGACTGCACCGACCCGGTGGACTACAATTGCGATGGTTCTACGGGCTACGCGGACGATGATGGCGACGGCTTCGCGGCCTGCGAAGACTGCGACGATCTCTCCGGCACCGTGCACACCGGCGGAGAGGACGTTTGGTACGATGGGATCGACGGCGACTGCGGCGGAAACAGCGACTACGATCAGGATGGGGATGGCTACGACGCGGCCGAATTTGGCGGTGATGACTGCAACGATCTCGACGCGGCGATCAACCCCGGAGCCGCGGACGCCTGGTACGACGGCATCGACAGCGACTGCGCCGGAAACAGTGACTACGACCAGGACAATGACACGTTCGACAGCGTGGACTACGGCGGGTTGGACTGCGTAGACACCGATGCCAACACCAACCCCGACGCGATGGAGATCTGGTACGACGGCTGGGATCAGGACTGTTCCGGGACGAGCGATTACGACCAGGACACGGACACTTTTGACAGCACCGACTACGGCGGCGACGACTGCGACGATCTCGACGCGACGATCTGGCCGGGCGCGGGGGACGCCTGGTACGACGGGGTGGACAGCGACTGTGGCGGCGACAGTGACTATGACGCGGACGGCGACGGTTTTGACGATGTCGCCTTCGGGGGGACGGACTGCAACGACCTCGACGCGACGACCTACCCGGGCGCCGCGGACGCCTGGTACGACGGGGTGGACAGCGACTGCCTCGGCAACAGCGACTACGACCAGGACGCCGACGGGTACGACGCGAGCGCGTACGGCGGCGCCGACTGCGACGACACGGTCGCGAGCACGTACCCGGGCGCGGCAGATGCCTGGTACGACGGGGTGGACAGCGACTGCGTGGGGAACAGCGATTACGACGCGGACGGCGACGGCTACGACGCCAGCGCGTACGGTGGTGACGACTGCGACGACCTCGAAGCGAGCACCTACCCCGGCGCGGGGGATGCCTGGTATGACGGCGTGGACAGCGATTGCTCGGGCAACAGCGATTACGACGCGGACGGTGACGGCTACGACGCGACCGCCTACGGTGGCGCGGACTGTGACGACGCGGAGCCGCTCACCTACCCGGGCGCCTACGACGTGTGGTACGACGGCGTGGACTCGGATTGTGCAGGAAATAGCGACTACGATCAGGACGCGGACGGCTTCGACAGCGACGGCTACGGGGGCGATGACTGCGACGATCTCGTCGCGACAACGTACCCGGGCGCATACGACGCCTGGGACGACGGCATCGACGCCGACTGTGAAGGAAACAGCGATTACGACGCCGACCGCGACGGATACGACGACGTTGCGTTTGGCGGCGCCGACTGCGACGACGACGACGCCACCATCTACCCGGGCGCCAGCGACTCCTGGTACGACGGCATCGACAGCGACTGCGCGGGCGACAGCGACTACGACGCGGACGGCGACGGCTACGACAGCGATGCGTACGGGGGCACTGACTGCGACGACGCGGAGGACACCACTCATCCCTCGGCGTCGGACGCCTGGTACGACGGCATCGACAGCGACTGCCTCGGCAACGACGACTTCGATCAGGACGGGGACGGCTACGACTACGACGCGTACGGCGGCACGGACTGCGACGACACCCGCGCGGCGGTGAACACCGCCGCCACCGAGAGCTGCAACGGCATCGACGACGACTGCGACGGCGCGATCGACGAGGCGGGCGCTTCGGGATCGACCACCTGGTACGCCGATGCCGACAGCGACGGCTACGGCGATCCCTCGGTTTCCACGACCTCGTGCAGCGCCCCAAGCGGGTACGTCACGGACTACACGGATTGCGACGACACCGACGACACCGTGTCGCCCGGGGCCGACGAATACTGCGATACCATCGACAACGATTGTGACGGTTCGATCGACGAAGCCGACGCGATCGACTACCCCTGCACGACCGTCATCGAGGACTTCGAGAGCGGCTGGCCGCACGGCTGGACCTCCGTGGCGGGCGGCGGCTCGCTCTCCACCACCCGGTACGAAGGCAGCTACAGCTTCCTGAATCCCGGCTGGTACTACTACCCGTCGGATCCGGTGGCCATCGGCGACACCGTGAGCATGTGGGTGCGCGGCGGCTCGGGGCGGGCCTACCTCGGCTTCGACTCCACCTCGTCGGGTACCAAGTCGTTCGTTGTCGCCTTCAACACGGGCGACATCCGTTTCCAGACGAACACGAGCTACAGCTACACCGAGCTGAATTCCACGACGTACTCCATCCCGACGGGCCAGTGGCTCCAGGCCACGGTGACCATCAACTCGGCCACCTCCGCGACGGGCCGCCTCTACGACAGCTCCGGCACGCTCCTGGCCACTGTGAACCAGACCTATCCCAGCATCAGCGGCACGGGTTACATCGCGATGCGCAGCTTCAGCACCATTTACCTTGATTATATCGAGCTCTACTAATGTTGATTTTCTGGATGTTGGGGTGCACTCCCGTGAATTCGGATGCCGATGAAACGGGCAGCGGGGGGGTGGATACGGCGGACAGCGGTGACACGGCCGACACCGGCGAGCCGACTGGCCCGGCGGACCTGGAGATCGGCGGCGTTGCGGAGATGACGACCGGCGAAGGAGATGTTTCCGTTACCGTGGCGAAGAAGGGCACGTACATCGTGCAGCTCGTCAGCCTTGCGACGGCGCAGGGCCGCGAGTACCCGTACGGTGACGCCGCGGCCGAGGCCGTGATGGCGGAGCCCGAACCGGCGGGAGACCGCCCCCCCCGTGCTCCCCCCCGCTCCGGCCCGCCGCTGAGCGCGGTGGCCGAGGGCGACGAGCGAGCGTTCACGGTTTACGACGGCTACGACTATGTAACGGTGACGGCCAAGGCGATGGCGGTGACCGACGCGGTGGTGCTCTGGGAGGACCAGACCACGCCGAACGGGCTCGGGTCCCTCGATCAGGAGGTCGTGGACGGGGTTCTCGCCTCGGTGGAAGAGCTGGTGCTCCCCCGAGAACGCGCGATCTTCGGCCAGGAATCGGACGTGGACGGCGATGGCAAGATCGCGATCCTCCTCTCCTACACGGTCAACATGTACGGCGCCGTGGCGTATGTCACCCAGTGCGACATCGGGCGCACCGCCGGCTGCGGGAGTAGCGGCAACAACGGCGAGATCGTGTATTTGGGCGTGCCGGATCCCGAGGGCAGCTATGGCACGGTGAACGGCATCACCGAGACCGTGGCCCACGAGTTCAACCACCTCATCTACGGATGGCATCGCTTCGTGGCGCAGGACCGGGAAACCGCGGAGGAGAACATCTACATCACGGAGGGGATGAGCGCGCTCGCTCAGGATCTCACGGGGTACAACAATGGGAATCAGTACGTGTGGGCGGCGGCGCTCGATACGACGGACTATCTCGGGCCGACCGCGAGCACCGACTTCGTCAGCGTGAACGACTTCCTGCGGGGGGAGGGCTACTACGACGCGGACCGAGACGGCACCTTACGCGGTGCCTCGTATTTGTACCTGCGTTATCTCTTCGAGCAGGCCGGCGGCATGCATGTAGAGAGCGATGGCACCCAGGTCGACGACGGCGGGATGGCGTTCCTCCACGCCTGGTTCGATTCGCCCGCCCTTGGGGAGGAAACGGTGGCGGACGTGACCGGGCTCGCGCTCGAGGACACGATCATGGACTGGTACACGGCGCTCGTGTGCACGGGGCTCGTGGAAACGGGAGATCCGCGGTGGAGTTATCAAGTGCGGGAGATGGATCCCGTCACCGGGTACGAGTACGGCGTCGATCCCTACGACACCATCCACGACTGGCTCACGCTCACCGGGCCGCCGATCCAGAAGTTGTCGCGCGCCGACGAATCGATCCGGGCTGGCGGCGTGGAGTACATCGAGGTGAAGCTCGATGAAGGGGAGGCCTTCTCCCTGGCGATCGAGCCGCGGGCGGAGGCCCGCGCCCGGATCATCCGGGTGGAGTGACGGGCGGCGGCGGAGGGGCTGCGCGCCTCGCCGCCACGGCGCGCAGCCCCGCAACTGCTTCGGCGCTGTCGGGGACTGCGACTTGTGCAGCGCGGAAAGCCCGCTCCGCCGCGTCCAGGTCCCCGATTTGCCCGGCGATGTTGCCAGCCAGGATCATGTCCTCTGCGCGCCCGCCGATGGCCACCGCCCGATTGGCGGACGCCACCGCCCGGTCCAACTGACCCAATCCCACGTACGCCCGCGCCTCGGCAGCGTAGATCTTGGGGTTTTCGGGATCCATCGCAATGAGTCGGGGGGCCAGCGCCACGGCGCGCTCATTTTGGCCGAGCAGCAGCAGGCACGCCATCACGTTGGTGCGCGCACGGGGCTCCGCGGCGAGAGCCTGTTCGTAGAGGGGCACCGCGGAGGCGCAGTCCAGCGCGTACTCTTGTTGCGCATAAGCGAGATGGAAAGCCGCATGGGGGTTGTCGGGGTGCAGGGCGTAGGAGGCGGCCCAAACGGCGAGGTCGGAGCTCCACTCGTTCGCGCGCACAACCGTGACCGGGGACAAGACCGCGACCAGCCCCCAGAGCGCTGGCGCCCACCGCCGGCCGCTGGCGGCACAGGAGAGCCCGACCGCCAGCATCGCGAAAGCGAGGTAAAAGTACCGGTCCGCCACGATATCGATCTGCGCCGACGCCGGCGCGCAGGGGAGCAGCACGACGAGCGGCGCGAGCCCGAGCGCGAAGGCACGGCGGCCGCGTAGCAGCGCCACTCCCGCGCCGACGAGCGCCGTGACCGCGAGCACGCCGATCGCGGGATTGCCATGGTAGGGAGCGGCGGCGTCCGCGGAAGCGGGCACGGTGAGCAGCGTCAGACCGCGCGCGGCGAGTGCGCCGATGGCCGCGAGCAGGTCGGACGTCGCGGCTCCCACGGGCAGCTGCACCTCCGCGATTCGCCGCCCGACCAGCGCTGCGACCGGTCCGGCGCACGCGATCGCCAGGGCGGGCCAACTCCACTGCCGCCGGCCCCAAGCCCAGAGCCCGAACGCCAGCGGTGCGAGCATGTACGGCTCCTTGGCGAGCGGAGCACACGCGCACAGCAGCCCTGCGAGAATCGGCCGGCGCGGGAGAGCGACGAATGCGCCAAGCAATAGCAGCGCCGGCAACGAGTCGTGTCGACCTGTCACCCACGCAACGGGCTCCGTCGCGCCCGGATGGACACCAAACAGCGCAGCGCCGAGCCACGCCGCCCGGCGACCTGCGCCCAGATCCTGGCCGAGAACCGCGATAAGAATCACCATGGTCAGGTGGATCACCAGGTTGCCGAGCCGGGCGCTCAGCGGCCCGGGGAATAGCGTTTGCCCGGGGAGGTAGCTGGTCATCACCAGCGGCCGATAGAGATCGCTTACGGACGTGCCCGAGGGGGACCAAACGTCGGTGCTCCAGAGCGCGCGCACGGACGCTAACGCTGGGTTGTTGGCCAACAACGAATGATCGTCCCAGACCCAGCCGCCCGCGAGGGAGGGGGCGTAAACGCAGGCGACCAGCGCGAGAACCGCCGCGGGCAGCCACTTCACGCGCACGATCCGGGCGGGCGCGAGGCGGGGGCAGGCGTGGCGTGCACTGCGACACCGTACCATGGCCGGCGGGGCATGGGTCTGGTTCGTCTGGAGCGCGCTGGCGCTTGGGGTGCTTACGGCCAGCCACGGCGCACAACTCTTGGATGCGACGCCGCTCCCCGACGAAGCGGTGTACTCGGCCGCGATGGACGCGGTGGCTGTCGGGCACCCGCTGACGCAGGTGAAGACTTGGTTCTATCCGGATGTTGCCGCGCATCTTGCTCAGGCTGCCCGGGTCGAATTCGGCGGCACCACGTTCCTTCGAACCGGTGGGTCGGGACCTGCGGACCCTCGCGCTGCGGGCGGTGCTCCTCGGTTCCTTCGCTGCTTTGCCCTGCACGGCGGTTGCCGTCACAGTCGGAAACGTGAGCGGGGTCCTGCTCCTGCTTTTGCTGGGTGCGCTATCGATCCCGGCACCCTTTCGCGCCTTCCCCCTGACGGTGAGCTTCCTCCTCAAGCCGTACGGTCTGCCCCTTGTGCTCGGTCAGCGATGGCGCAGCGCGGCGCTCCCGCTCCTCGCCGTGACGATCCTAGCAAACGGGGGGCTCTTCGGCAATAACGACGCTTCTGCGATGGTTTCTGCCCTGATCGCTCTCGGCCCGCCCTTCGCCGCCGCCTACCTGGTCTGGGCTGCACCCATCCCGATCAGCCGGGTGGAGTGACGCCGTCGGCGGCCGCCCCGCGTCGGGCCCACACCGCGAGCGCCGACAGCGCCGCGAGACCAAGCGCGGACAGCACGAGCCCGAGCCCGCGACCGGCGGGCGTGTAGCGAAGCTCGATTACGTGGTCGCCTGCAGGCGCCCTTGCCCCCACCAGGAAGTAGTCGAGGAGCGGCGCTTCGGTCCATTCCCCGTCGTCAACCCGCTGTTCCCATTCGGGGGCCCACGCCTGCAGGAGCACGATCGCCCCGTCGTGAACCGTGTCATACCGGAAGCGCCATGCGCCCGGGCCGTCATGCACGATGCTCAGCGGCGCTTCGGCGGCTTCGCCACCGGCATCCCAACCCTCCGTGCCGGGGTCTCCATCGATCAACGTCGCGTTTTGCGTGGCCAGCGCAAACACGGCCTCCTTGCGGTCGCCGATCCGCACCACCTTGCCCACCCAGCGCGCGCGCTCGGCGGGCCGGGGCTCGGCGAGAACTGTGCTTCTGAGACTGTGTTCGGCCAGGTCGACCAGCGGCACCAGCCCCGCCTCGTCCACCAGGCGCGGCACCTTGCCGCTGCCCCAGACCACCCAGTAGTTGGCGCCGACCCAGTCGCGAACAAGCCGATGCTGCGCGCCCGCGGGCTGCCGGAGCACGTGTGCGAAAAAGTTCTGCGTCCGCGAAGCGCGGAGCGGCCAGCTCCCCCAGGCGTGGGTGATGTCGTGGAGGGCGCCCAGGTTGGGGTGAAGGCGCGCCTCCGCGTCCTCAACCTCGCTCACGCCGGCGGCCAGCGCCGGGTCTTCCTCGTCGAACGCGGAGAGATCCCACGTTCGCGGGGCCTCGCTCCCCCGCCAGGTGCGATGGATCGCATCTACGATCTCGCTCGGCGCGGTGACCGATTCTCTGGGTACCATCGGTGTGATCCGATATCCACCCCGCAGTCCATCTGCCGTCATCGTCGCGGCTGCGACGAACACCGCCCATGCCGGAAGTCGAAGTTGCAGGCGATCCCAACCGGCTGCCGCGAGGAGCGTCGCGAAGGGCACGGTGCCCAACCACCACTTCTCGGGGAACTGGATGGAGCCGAAGCCAGGGAGCTTCAGGAGATATGGGTAAAGCGGGTTCTGACTCCCCATCGCCAACGCTGCGAAGCCCACGACGCCGAGCGCTGGAACCCACGCGCGCCGGTCGCGCAGCCCCAGCATCCCCAGCACGGCGGCCGCAGCACCCGCGTACAGCGAGCCAAGCCAGGCGCGGCCGTCTACCGGGCCTGGTACCAGCACATAGGGCCAGCGCGAGGTGGGGAGCGAGAAGTCCATCGCTGCCTCGGGTTCCAGTCCTCCCGCCCGGGTTGTCGAGGCCAACAGGCGAAGCGCCGGCACGAGCGTCGCGCATGCGATGAGCAGACCCACCGCGATGCCGAGCAGGGTTGTCGCGACGCGCGCCCGTCCGCCGGTGAGCGCCGCCCATGCCCCCCCCGCCGCCAACGCGATGACCAGCCCTTCGACGCTCCCGCCCAGCCAGATGCTCGCGATCCCGACGGCCACGAGCGCGGCGCCACGTGGGAGGGTGGCCCCCAACAACACCCAAGGCAGCCACGCGTGACCCGGGAGCTTGTCTAGCTTGGTGAACAGGGAGAACGTAGGGCCGCAGACCATCCAGGCCACCGCCGCGAGCAGCGCACCGCTGCCAGAAAGTCGCGTAGCGCGCACCCAGAGCCAGGTTCCCAGGCCGCCCCAGAACACGTGGCCTGCCAAGTACAGCGGCAACCAACGCCAGTAGTTCCAGCCGAGCAGCCAGGCCGGCGGGTAGTACGCCGCCGTTTGCGGGTTGGCCAGCCACGGGGTGCCGCACATCACACCGTCGATCCAGGTGGTGCCGACGGGCTGGTAGAGGGTGGGAAAGAACACCAGCATATCGCCCGTCGCGAGCGTTCCCGTGAGGAAAGGTGCGACGGTGAGCAGCGCGACGAGGATGAGCAGCCCGAGGAGGTGGGCGGGAGGGCGAGGCATCACGGCACCAGGAGCACCTTCCCGATGTTCTCGCGCCGATGCAGGATGGCATGGGCTTCCGCCGCGTTCGCGAACGGAATCGTGGCGTGGATGTGGGGCCTGATTGCGCCGCGCGTCCACCACTCCAGGAGCGTGTGGGTCCACGCGATCACGCGGTCGCCATCGTCCCATAGATGCCCCATGTTCACCCCCAGGAACCCCTTGTTCGCGTTGATCAGCGCCACTGGGTTTGAGGCCAGCCAGGGAATCGCCATCGCAGCCTTGAGCACCGCCCACTTCGATGGGGTGTCCGAGCTTGAGCCCGAGCTCAGCCCGAAGCCGACGAGCCGACCGCCGGCGCGCAGCGTGTTGAGGCCGCGCGCCCAGCTTGGCCCGCCGATGGGGTCGAGGATGAGGTCCATCTTCGTGTCGGGCCACTGGTCGGCGCGGGAGTCGAGCGGGTGCTGCACGCCCCGGTCGGCGATGAACTTGTGTTTTCCGGGGCTGGCCGAGCCCCAGATCTCTGCACCCGCAGCCACGCAGAGATCGATGGCGGCCAGGCCGACACCGCCGGCGGCGCTGTGGATCAACACGCGGTCTCCGGCTTCCACCCGGCCCATGACGCGCAGCATCATCCACGCGGTGAGGTAGTTCACAGGGATCGCCGCGCCGATCTCGGCGCTCATCCCGGGCGGGCGCCGCAACACGGCCTCCGAGGGCACGCACACCACGGTGCTGTACCCGCCAAAGCGCAGCATCGCGAGCACGGGCTCGCCGATCCGGGCGGGGTCCACCCCCGCGCCCACCGCGTTGATCGTGCCCGCCACCTCGTAGCCCATCACCATGGGAAACGGCGGTGCGTCTGGGTAGTTCCCCAGGCGGGCCGCGCAGTCTGCGAAGTTCACGCCAGCGGCCTCCACCGCCACCCGCACCTCGCCTGCCGCGGGCTCCGGGTCTGGGGCCTCTCGCACTTCAAGCACGGAGGGTGGGCCCGCCTTCGGAATCCAGATCTGTCGCATCCCCCGGACGTATCACCGCGGCGGCGCCTCGCGCCTCCCGGGTTGGCGCACGCGGCGGCGATCGCCTATCTTCGCTCACGATGCGACGCGGACGCGCTTGGGAGTGGCTGGCGCTGGCGCTGCTGGGCGCGCTGGCGTGTGTGCCGCTCTGGAGCACGACCTGGTTGCCGCTCGTCGACCTCCCCCAGCACCTCGCGATCCTCGCCGATCTCGCTCGCTTTCCAGGGTCGCCAGCGCTCCAGGCGCGGTACGCGCTGACCGAGCTCCCGGCCACCAACGTGCTGCTCCACGCGATGGCGTTGCCGCTGGTGGGGCACCTCGGCGTCGTCAACGCAGTTCGCGTCGTGCTCAGCTTCGGCGCTGTCAGCTACGCGCTCGCCTCCGGGGCGTTTGCACAGGCGCTTGGCGCACGACCGCTCGCGGCCACGGTTGCGCTGCCGTACATCTTCAGCCTGCCGTTCGCCTGGGGCTTCCTGAACTTCTGGCTGGCGTGGCCGCTCTTCCTGTTGGCGTTCGCGCTCGCCGCCCGCGGAGGGTGGCTCCGAAATCTGGCGCTGGTCGGCGTCGCGTTCCTGGTGTGGACGGCGCACCTCCAGGTGTGGGGGTTCCTCGTCATCAGTGTCCCCGTCGTCGTGGGGATTCAGCGCGGAATGAGGGCCGCGTTTGCCACGGTCGGGGCGCTCGTCCCTTCGGCGGCCGCGGTGGCGTGGTGGGCCGCCCGCGCGAGCCGCGCCGACGGGGGCGTTGGCGACTGGGGCGACACCGGCGCGCAAGCGCTGCAGTGGGGCGGCAGCGGCGGCTGGTTCGCCTGCTTCTTCGGCCGCCAATTTTGGACGTTGCGAGATGAGCCGTTCCAGGCGGTCGCGATGGGATTGTGGATCGCGGCCGTCGTCGTCGGTCTATGGAGCGCGTGGCGGCAGCCCGACCGGTCGCGACTTGCGTGGTTGCTTCCCGGCCTGCTCTGCTTCATCGCCAGCTTCGCCCTCCCCGAGTTTGCGCCCAACCAGTACTTCATCGCCAGTCGGATGCTCGCCCCGGCGATGATGTTGATCGTGCTGGTTACCGCCCCCGCGGGCCGGCTCGGCGCGTTGTCGGGGAGTCTGGGCGCCTGCGGCTTCGCAGCTTTGGTCGCCGCTACCGTGCACGCGTGGGGCGCATATTCCACAGAGCTGCAGGGGCTGGAGACGGTGTTGGCGCAGGCCGAACCGGGCCGCCGGATGCTCGGCGTCGTGTTCAAGCCTGGCTCTCCCCATATCGGCGTGCGCCCGACCCGCCACGCCGCCTCGTACTACACCGTGGAGCGCGGCGGGGAAAACGCGTTCTCGTTCGCCCTCTTCCAGTCTTCGCCCCTGCGATACCGTGAGCCGGGCGCGCCCGAGCACCTGCGCCCGGGTCAGGAAGGGGAGGGGTGGTGCACCCTCGCCGCGCACGGCAGCCGCGAACTGGACTATGTGCTGCTGCGCATGGATCCGAGCGACGATCACTGTAGTTTCCGAACCGCGCTTGAGGGAGCGGCCCACCTGACCGCGTCGTCCGCCGGGTGGGAGCTCTGGGGGTTGGAGCATGACCTGGCGCCTTGGGCGCCGCCGGCGGAGTGTCGCTGTGGTCGGTAGCGGGCTGGTATGCGCGTTGACCGTCGGTGTGGGTAGCGCTGCCGCCGCGCCGTGGATCGTCTCCTCCACGCAAGCGGCGGCGCTGGTCGAGGCGCATGCGACCGTGCTCGATACACGAGGTCGATTGGCGTATTTTTCGGGGCACATTCCGGGCGCGGTGCGCGTGGACTGGCGGATCGGGGTCACGGGGGGCTTCCTGTCGGGCAAGCTGGGAAATCCATCGGCGGCGGCGGCGGCGTTCGAGTCGATTGGCGTCGACGTGGACCGGCCGGTGCTCGTGGTGGGAGAGTGGGACCGGGGCTGGGGCGAAGAAGGCCGCATCGCCTGGGACCTCGCCTATCTGGGGCACCCGGCGATCTCCGTGCTTGAGGGCGGGATGGCGGCGTGGGTCGGGGCGACGACGTTGAGCTTGCCGGCTCCGACCCGCGGTCGGTTCCCCGCGCAACCCAAGCCGGGCCTGCGCGCGACCGTGGCGAGCATCCAGGGGGGAGGGAGCACGGTCATCGATGTGCGCGAACGGGCCGAATTCGAGGGTGCCACGCCGTACGGGGAGGCTCGTGGCGGACACATCCCCGGTGCTGTGAGCTTGCCGTGGCGGGGCCTGCTGGCCGGGGACATGCCGGCGGCGGAGCCTCGAGTGCCCCTCACCGTGTACTGCACCGGGGGAGTGCGGAGCGCGATGGCGTGGTTGTGGCTCACGGATCGCGGCTACAGCGTGGCCAACTACGACGGTTCCTGGTGGGAATGGGCGAGAGAGGTCACGGCACCGTGAAGTTCAGCCGCACCCACGCTTCGCCAAGGTCGCGACAGTTTGCGGTCCACCAGATCCACGTGGCACCGAGATCGTACAGCGGCTGCGGTTGGCTACCCCAGGGCGAAGGATCGGAGCATTGCTCGGGGATGTGCCAGGCGGAGTCATCGAACGCCGCGTCCGTCCAGTCGGCGGGCGGGGCGGAATCGAACATGGTCCAGTCCGTCGGCCCGCTGACGAACTTCACGGTGCCCTCGATCTCCACGGCGGCGAGCACCCCGGCGATCACCTGAGCGGTGTCGGTGGCGTAGAGGGCCAGCGCGTGGTCGCCGCAGGGAAGGTCCCATTCTACGGCGTCAATCTGGTTCCAGGCGTTCTGGCCGGGCGCGGAGAACGCGACGCTGTCCATCCACCCTTGCCAGGCATCATCGGCCGTCAAGGTCACCTTTACGTGCTGGGTGAGGCCGAGGCAGGGGTCGGGGTCTTCGCCCTTGCCAGTGAACACCGTTCCGGCCTCGTAAGTGTCGGGATCGTCCGAGAAGATCGCGAGCGTGCCTTCGTCCCCGGTGCCGTCCGTCGGGGTGTAGGTGACGATCATCTCGGTGGACCCTCCCGGATCGAGCACTACGGGTGTGGTGGCGAGCGCGCCGGCGTCGAAGACGGCGAGGTCGGCGTCGGTCGCGGAGAACGTCATGGAGCTGACCGTGAGCGGTCCGGCGCCGACGTTGGAGACGGTCACGACGGTGCTGTCGGTTGCGGCCACGGGGATCGTCCCGAAGTCGTAGGCCGTGGGGGTGACAACGATGTCACCGGGAGGAAGCGAGCCACCGATTGGCACGCCGACGACGGGCTCGTCCGGGTCGTTCGAGCCGATGTCGAGCACGTCGTCGAGACTGCCGCCGTCCGTCGCCAGCCACGTCACGACGAGCTCCGTACTCTCCCCGGCGGCGAGGCTCGGGGAGGCGAGGCGCGAAACCGTGAGCGCCGCGCCGCCGTTCTCAAGCGACGGCGAGTCGAGCAGCAGAATCCCTTGTCCTTCGTTGGTAATCGTCACCGTGGCGGTGTTCTCGCTGCCCCACGCCACCTCCCCGAAGCGCACGGCGGCGGGCGAAACGGCGATGTCCGGACTGGGATCGCCAGAGGTGTCCAGGCCGTCGGGCTCCTTGTTCGAACTCAGGTTGTTCTCGGTGCAAGCGAGGAGCAGGAGCGCGGGGGCCAGGCGGGCGTAGGACATGGGTGGAGTATACAGGGGTCAGGACGGTGCCATTGCGATTGACTCAATCGCAATGGCACCGTCCTGACCCCTTCCGTTTCCTTCCGTTCATGTTCCCCGAAACCCGCTGGACCCTCGTTCTCCGCGCCGGCCGAGCCGGGGCGCGCGAACCACGCGCGTTGGAAGAGCTGCTTTCCCTGTACTGGCGGCCGGTTTGGGTGTACCTGCGGGCGAGGGGCGCGAGCGCGGAGGATGCCGAAGAGCTCACGCAGGAGCTGTTTGCGGAGCTGTTTGCCGGGGGCGCCTCACCGGATGTGAGTGGCGAGCGGGGGCGTTTTCGGAGCTGGATCAAGGCCTGCGCCACGCACCATCACCTGCGCTGGCTGGAGTCGGGCCGCGCGCTCAAACGCGGGGGGGGAGCGCGGTTCGTCGCGATGGATACCGCGCTTTTGGAGCGTGTTGCCGCCGACGCCACAGATCCCGAAGCCGCGCTCGATCAGGCCTGGGCCGCCACCGTGATGGAACGCGCGTTGTCGCGACTGCGCGCCGAGTACGATGCAGGCGACCGTGTAGGCGGCTTTGCGCTTTTGGAGCGGTTCTTCGGCGCGGGCGAGGCCCCTTCCTATCGCGTGGCGGCCGCCGAGAGCGGCATGAGCCTCCCGCAGCTCAAAGCCTTCGTGCACCGGGGGCGCGTCCGGTTTCGGGAGCTGGTGGCGGAGGAAGTGCGCGACACGGTCGGCTCGGCCGCGGCCGGCGAGGCGGAAGTGTCGGCGTTATTTCAGGCGCTCCAGTGAGCGCGACGCTGTGCGTGCGGTGCGGCGCGAAGCTGAGCGCGGGCCTCTGCGCCCACTGCCTCGGCGGCGACGACGAGATCGAGCTCCTGGAGCGCCTCGGGAAGGGCGGCATGGGGGAGGTGTGGCGCGGGCGGCATCGGCGGCTCGGTCGCGACGTGGCGGTGAAGTACATCGCCGAGGAGCTGCTGGCACGTCCAGGCTTCGTCGGGCGCTTTCTCCGTGAGGCGCGGCTCCTGGCCCGCGTGCGGCATCCCGGCGTGGTGGCGGTGTTCGATGCGGGGGAGGAGGAGGGCGTACCGTTCCTGGTGATGGAGCTGATCGAGGGCGGCCCGCTCACGGCACGCTTGCCGTTGCCCGCGCCCGAGGCCCTCCGCGTCGTGATTGCCGCCGCCGAAGCGCTCGTCGCCGCCCACGCCGCCGGGGTGATCCATCGCGACGTGAAGCCCGACAACCTGCTCCTCGCGTCGGATGGGCGGGTGGTCCTCGTCGACTTCGGCATCGCGTCCGCTCCCGACGAAGCCCCCGGAACGCTCACCCGCGCCGGCGCGCTCCTCGGAACGCCCGCCTTTCTCCCTCCAGAAGTCCTCGCCGGCGGCGCCGCCGACGCCCGCGCAGACGTGTACGCGCTCGGCGGCGTGCTGGTTCAGGCCCTCACCGGGCAGCCGCCCGTCGGCACGCTCCCCGAGCTGCCCGGCGCGCTCGACCCCCTGGTGCGCCGGGCGATGGCCCCGCACGCCGCCCGGTTTCCGGACATGGCGGCGTTCCTCACGGCGCTTCGGGAGGCGGCACGCCTCGTGAACACCCAGTCGCTTCCGCCGGAGGAGGTCACCCTCCAGCGGGCGGCGGCGGGCGTGATCACCGCGGCGAGCGGCGTCGTGATCGGGGCGGCGCTGCGCTGCGTCACCCCCAAGGTGATCGCCGCGACCGAGGCGCAGCCGCTGGTGATGAACGGACTGGAGCAGCTCCCCGACGGGCGCTTCGTGTCGCGCGCGCGTTTTGAAGAAGGCGCCGTGCTCGGCGCGGTCGGCGCGGCGGCTTTCGCCACGCTGGTGTGGGCGCTGTTGATCGGGCACTGGCGTCGCTCGGGCTACCTCACCCACGGCGGCCGGGTTCCCCAGGTTCGCACGCTCGCGCTCCTCGCCAGCCTCGCGCTGATCTGGGCCATCCTGCGCCGCCTGGTCACGACGGCCGACGGCGCGTTCGGCCCGTTCGTGCCGGTGCTGGGCGGCGGCCTGGAGGTCCTGTGCCTCGCGTTCTTTTGGATGGGCGCGCTGGAGGCGGCGCGGCGCGGGCGCTCGCTCCTGGTGGAGTGGCCGCTGTTCGCGTGGTTTGGCGTGGCCACGCTCCCTCCGGCGTTCGCCCTGTGGAGTTGGCTCTCGGAGTGGCGGCCATAGGGGCCGAGGCAAAGAATCTTCGGGTTTTTCCGGGCGCTGGTGCAACCGCCGCAGCCCGTTCCGGATGTGGAGAGTGACGGGCACGAACGCTCGCCAACCACCCCACCAACGGAACGAACATGGACCCCATCCTCACCAACATCGCCACCGCCACCCTCCCCGACCTCACGCTCTACGCCTACGGCGCGTACCTCGGCATCACCGTGCCGCTCACGGTGTGGGTCGGCCGTACCCTCGTCAAGAACGGCCGGATCTTCCTGCTCGATGCCTTCGCCCAGAACGCCGACCTCGCCGACGCGGTGAACAAGCTGCTCGCGGTCGGCTTCTACCTCATCAACCTCGGCATGGTAGCCCGCAACATCGGCTACTCGGAGGTTTCCGACTGGCCCTCTGTCGTGCGCTACGCGGCGGACAACGTCGGCTGGGCGATGTTGGTGATCGGCGGCATGCACTTCTTCAACCTGTTCATCCTATCCCGCATGCGTAAGAACGGCCTCCGCGCCGTGGCGCCTCCCCCGGTCGCGCCGAACGCCTACCTCCCCGTGCGCACGACGGCGCCGGTGCCCGCCGGGAGCCCCTCGTGATCCGACAGATCTGCGTGGTGTACGACGATCGGTGCGGGTTCTGTTGCCAGTGCGCGCGCTGGCTCGCGGCGCAACCCAAGCTCGTCCACGTCGAGTGCATCGCGCAGAGCGACCCGCGGATCGGCGAGCTCCAGCGCGACCTGCCCGCGCTGCCCCGCGCCGAGCTGACCGTCCTCGACGATCAAGGCGGCGTCTACTTCGGCGAC
This sequence comes from Deltaproteobacteria bacterium, assembly GCA_014191855.1. Lineage (GTDB taxonomy): Bacteria > Myxococcota_A > UBA796 > UBA796 > SXON01 > SXON01. The sequence continues at coordinate 27,120 of BJHF01000009.1, read as the reverse complement.
AGCGCCTGGCTCATGGCGATGTGGTCGCTGCAGGCGTGGCGCCCCTGGTCGGAGCGGTTCGCAACGCCGACGCTGCGCCCGCTCGCGCGGCAGGCCTTCGGGCTCATCTCGGCGAGCCGCCACGGGATCAACGGCCTGTTCGGGTTGCGAAGCGAAGCCGAGATCGTGGCTGCGATGCGGCGAATCGAGCGCGCCGATGGGGAGACGCCCTGCGGCGAGGCGTGCAGCGCGTCGTGACGACGATCGCGAGAGGGGTCTGACCCCAGCCGTGATCTTGGCTCGCGCTCGCTTCGGCCGCGATCGTGCTTAGACTGCCCCGCCCGAATGCTGATCCCGCTGCTCCTCGCCTGCCTCAGCCCCGTCCTCCCCGGTGGAACCATGTCCCCTCCCGCTTCGGCAGCCGCAAACCCTGCCTGGTACGCCGATCTCCCCGCGCTCGACGGGGCCCCGCTTGCAAGCGACGCGGTGGCCGGCAAGGTCGTGCTCATCGTGAACGTCGCCAGCAAGTGCGGGTTCACGCCGCAGTACGAGGGCCTGGAGAAGCTGCACCAGACCTACAAGGATCGCGGCTTCACCGTGCTCGGCGCCCCCAGCAACCAGTTTGGCGGACAGGAGCCGGGCGCGCCGGCCGAGATCGCGAGCTTCTGCAAGCTCAACTACGGGGTGACCTTTCCGCTGCTCGCGAAGCAGGAGGTGAAGGGCCCCGGCAAGTCGAAGCTCTATGCGTGGCTGGAGGGAAGCGGCGTTGGCGGCGGCTCCTCCGTGAAGTGGAACTTCGAGAAGTTCCTCGTGGCCCGGGATGGTCGTGTGCTCGCTCGCTGGCGTTCGTTCACGGGCCCCGACAGCAAGGAGCTGGTCGCCGCGATCGAGCGCGCCTTGGCGGAGTAGCGGCGGTTCGTAGCTCGGTTATGCTCGGTTGACCCCGAGCCTACCCATGCGCGCCTTCGCCCTGTTCAGCCTCAGCCTCCTCGTGCTCCCGGGCTGCGAGCCCATCAAGCTGAGCAGCGCGGACGACAAAGAGACCGGCGACCCGGTGGACACCGACGTCGACGGGGACGGGGACGGGTACATCAAGAGCCAGGACTGCGACGACGAGGACGAAGAGATCAATCCAGACGCTGAAGAGCTCTGCGATGGCAAGGACAACGATTGCGACGACGACATCGACGGCGGCGCCAACGACATGGGCACCTGGTACATCGATGCGGACGCGGACGGGTACGGCGACGATGCGACCGCGGTCGAGGCATGCGATCAGCCGGATACGACGGTATCCCTCGGCGGCGACTGTGACGACGCCGACAACTTGATCAGCCCCGCCTCCGACGAGCACTGCGACAACGTGGACGAGAACTGCGACGGCACGGCGGACAACGACCCGGTGGACGGGGTGACGATCTACCTCGACGGCGACGAGGACACCTACGGGAGCCCCCGGAAGTCGGCCAACGCCTGTGGGGTGGTGGAAGGCTTCGTGCTGGACAACACCGATTGCGACGATGAGGTTGCGGAGGTGAACCCCGGCGCGCTTGAGGTGTGCAATACGGTCGACGACGATTGCGACGGAACCATCGACATCGGCGCCCTCGATGCCTCCACCTGGTATGCCGACGTGGATCTCGACACCTTCGGCGACGCCGCAAACAGCGTGGTTCAATGCGACGCCCCGGCCGGCTCGGTGCTCGACAGCACCGACTGCAACGATGCGGACATCGCCATCAACCCCGCGGCCACCGAGGTGTGTGACGACGCCAACGTGGACGAGGATTGTGACACCCTCAGCGAAGACGCCGATGACAGCGTCGACGCGGCAACGTTGACCACCTGGTACGAAGACAGCGACGCGAACGGGTTCGGCACCTCCTCGATGACGATGCTCACCTGCGATCAGCCCGTGGACTACGTTTCCGGGGTTGCTGCCGCTGCGGACATCGTGTGCAGCGCCGGGGCCTGGGAAGATGACACCGACAATGCAACGGCCTCGGGCGCGGACTTCGGGTTCGGCGCGGCGGATGCGTTCACGGTGCGCTTCCGGGCCAACCTCATCGACACCGAGGCGGACTACGGCTTTGTGGCCGTGAAAGGCACCACGTCGAGCGAGGAATGGTCGATCACGGCGACGACCGCCGAGACCGCCGGAAACCTTAACCTGTGCCTGAACCAGTCCGGCGTCGCGCCGCTCGTGTGCATCGAGGTGACGACGGGGGACTTCCACGACTACGCGGTGACGTACTTCAACGGGAACAGCCAGTGGTACGTGGATGGCGTCGCGACGGGAGACGGCGGGGTGGACAGCCTCGGCGCCATCGACACGAGCACGTCGCTCACGATTGGCAACTACCCGGGGGCCGGCGAGCCCTCGTTGGGCGACTACGACGACGTGACCGTGTGGGCAAGCGAGCTGAGCGGCTCGAACCTCGCTGATCTGGCGGCCGGAACTTCGTTGGCGAGCGACTACCCGGGCTTGGTTGGCTGGTGGCGCTTCGACGAGGGGAGCGGCACCACCGGGGCCGACCTCTCGGGCCGCGCGAACGATCTCGCCTTGAGCGGCGTGGGGTGGGTGGTCGATTGTATGTAGGGCGTAGCCCGGGGCCCTACAGCCAACTGTAGCGGGTGCCCAAAATCTCAATGGCACCGAGCAGATGCTCCAGCTCCGCGGTGTTGTTCGAGTCCCCCAGGATTACCAGCATGGCGGGGGTAACGACGCCGGCGGGGAGGCCGCCATCGCCCGTGGCCGCGTCGCGCAAGCAGGCTGCGGGGTAGGCGGCGACGACGTCGGAGAGCTTCCCGGCCTCCATCGCTGTGTGGCTCGGAAGAAGGTCGTCGAGGCCGCCGACGGCGCGCCATTGTGCTCCGGTGGCGGCCCATTCATAGCGCGAGACGCCTTCCCCAAGGTCGAGCGGGCCGGTGGCGGCGGTGGTGTCGGCGACCACCAGAACGAGCGGAGTGTCGCCGTTGCCGCAGTCGAGGTCGACGATCACGTTGAAGTAGGGCGTGAGCGCGCCGGCGACCAAGGTTGTTTCGAACGCCAGGGTGGTCAGGCTCGCGAGCGGCGTGCTGTCCACCCCCGGGAGCGCCGCGATGGACTTGTTGCCGGTTCCACCTCCGTTGAATCCGCCCGGCTCGTTGGTGCCAGCCTCCGTTCGCAGCCGGAGCCCGCCGCTGCCCGTGACGGCGCTGGCTTGATTCACCGAGAGGTCGACGAAGTCGTTGAGCGTGGGCCCCGGGCCGGAGTCCTGCCCGGTTTCCCCGGCGGAATCTCCGGTATCCGACGCCGTGTCCGCGCCCGTGTCGTCCTCCTCGATCCCCGTGGTGATCGGGATGGTGATGTGGCAACCGGACACCGCCAGGAACGCGGGAACGAGCAGCTTTCGCATGGGGGTGGGCCTCGACGGTGAGGGTATCGCGTCGGCGGCGCCGCGATGCGACCAAAAGCCCTGTGAAAAAGGGACCGGGCCGCCGCATCGCCCCGACCGGGTGGTAGAGTGATCGGATGGGCGCTGACCAGACTTTCCGTCCCCCCGCTACCGCGACGCCGGCCGTGGAGCCCACCCAAAATGCGGCAGCTTCCTCCAAGGGAAAGGCGTCGCAGGCGCAGGCCGTTGGCGGCGGCGGAAACGCCTACGCGGCTTCGTTGTCGGGGCCCCCCGGGGCCGCCAAAGAGGAGCCCACGCCGGAAGCCCCCGGAATGTTGGACTGGATGGGCGCGGTGATGGGGTCGAAGCACCTCGGCACGATGCTCGGGCCGTCCGGAAAGGGGGTGAAGTGGGACGACAAGGAGAAGGGCGCGAACAGGATGGAGGTGGATGTTTGGGGGAAAGATGAGGTTCGAGTTCCGAAGCTTCGGATCGCCAGCCTCAACACCGCCTCGGCTTCCGCGACCGACATCCACGCCGACAACGTGAAGGTGAACGAGAAAGACAAGGCGAAGGATGGCAAGTTGGTGGCTGAGATCACCTTGGACTCGGCGAGCGCGAAGAAGGTCGCGTCCGCGAGTCCGGCGCTCGAAGCCGCGGGGATCGATCTGAGCGCGGTGAAGGTGCACCGGGAATTCGAGGGCAAACGCGCGGTTGCCGACGTGTTCAGCAAGCCGGGCCCCACGCGGGTGGAGGTCGGCAGCGCTTCGGTGAAGGGGCTGAAGGTTGGGGCGGTTTCGCTCGACTCGGCGCGGGCTCAGGGAATCGCCGCTACGACGGACGGCGCGAATCATCAGCTTTCGACGAAGAGCATGTCGGGAACGGGGGTGTCGGCAGGGGCCGTGCATGCGGACACGGTGGCGGCCTCTGGCCTTCACGGAACGGCAGGGGTGGACGGCAGCGCGTTGTCGATCGACTCGATGGGCGCCTCGAACGTTGCCGCTGGCGATGCGTCGGCGGCCTCGCTCAGCGCCACCGGCTTCAAGGCGAAGCACGACAAGAGCGGGGTTTCGGCCTCGGTGGCCGCGGCCAACGCCAAGGACATGAAGAAGGGCGGGATGTCGCTCGGCGAGATCGGGGCGGTGAACCTGACGATGGCGAACAACGCCGACATTCTCACTGCGGGTGCCGGTTCGGTGAAGGCGAGCAACATCTCGGCGGCGGGCGCGACCGTGGCCGGGGCTCAGGCGGACAACGTGAACTTCTCGCAGGGGCAGGCGGGAACGTCGTTGTCGGCGGGCAGGGCAACCTTGTCGGACACGCGGGCTGGCGGCACCTCCATGCAGACCGCGACCGTGGACTCGTTCGCTCTCAACAACCACCAGGGTGTCACCAACCTCGGGGCGGCTTCGATCGACGCAAGCGGTGTGTCCGCGGGGGGCGTGAACGCGCAGAAGTTGGGCGCGGTCGCGCCGAGCACGAAGATCGACGCAAGCGGCGTGAGCGTGGCCGCGAAGTCGTTGACGGCGAACGATGTGAGCGGGGCGGTTACCGCGAAATCCGCGGTTGCGAACGGTGTATCGGGCTCGCACACGAATGGGGTTGCGACAGTGGGGGTCGGAGACATCGACGTGCAGGGCTTCGGCGCCGGCGGGATGAGCGTGGATCGCCTCGGCCTGAAGGGCGGGACGATGCGCAACGATGGTACGGGCACGACAGTTGGCGCAAAGAGCGCTTCGGGCGCCGGGATCTCCGGCCATGGCGTGAACGTCAAGGGCGCCCAGGTGACGGACGCGGCGTTGGCTGTGCCCACGACCGGCGGCGTCGGGTTCAACGCGGGGGGGGCCACGGTGGACCAGCTCCAGGTCGGCGGAACGTCGATCGGGGGGGCTACGGCAAGCGGGCTTGGCGTGAACGTGAAAGATGGGAAGACAGCGACCAAGGCGAAGAAGCTCGGCGTGACCGGCGTGAAGACCGGCGACGTAAGCATCGCAAGTGGGAGTGCGACCGACGCGAAGGTGGAGGTCGGGGGCGGCAAGGTGGACATCGGAGCCGGCACCGCGAACATTCACGATCTCGCGGCCGGTTCCACCCGGGTAGGGGAGCTCGGCGCCACCGGGGCGAACGTGTCGGTGGGCGGCGGCGCGGTCACGGCGGGAGCCAACACCGTGGACGCGAAGAAGCTGGCGTTTGGGGACAGCTCCATTGGTAGCGCTCACGCCAACGGCGTGGACTTCGCGAAAGACGACAAAGGCGTTCGGGTCGGCGTGGGCGGCGCCTCGGCCACGGGAGTCAAGGTGGGCGACGTGAAGGTCGCGGAGGGGAGCGTGACGGGCGGCAACGTGGACGTTGGTTCGAACGGAACCACCACGGCGAACGCGGCCTCGCTTGGGGCGACCGGAATCAGCACCCCCTCGGCGACGGCCGGCAGCGCAAAGGCCTCGAAGGTGGCGGTGAAGCGTACGGAGAAGAGCACGACGGCGACCGCCGGCAGCGCCTCGGTGAGCAAACTCAAGGCCGGCGGCCTCGACGCCGCGCAGCTCGACGCCAAAGGGCTGGATGCCTCGATGACGACGGTCGCGGGTGGCACCCAGACGAACGCTTCGATGACGAGCGCTACCGGAACGGGGCTCGCCTTCAAGACCGGGGCGACGAAGGCGAAGGCTGACAAGATCGCGGCGGGGGCCACGAAGGTGACCTCTGGGCCCAAGGGGAGCTCGGTGGATACGGCGGGGATCAACGCCCAAGGCGTAAAGATCAGCACACCAGGGGGCCTGGGCCCCAGCGCGCCGAACGGAATGGCCGACATGAGCCAGCTCAATGTGTCGGGAACGGTGGGCCTGAAAGGCGGAAGCATCCACACCGGCGGCGCCGGCGACAAGCCCCTGGCGCAGCAGGCGGCGGGCCTCGTGGACAACGCGAACCTGAAGGGCTCGGTTCCGCTCAAGGCGGGGACGGTAGGCTCCGGAACGAAGCGGGTGACGACGAAAGAGGGCACCACCGCGTACGTGGAGGTGCAGGTGGTGGGCGGGAAGCTCGTGCCTTCGGCGACGAAGGCGAGCTTCTCCAAGCCGCTGGACACCTGGGGGTGGACGAGCGTGCCGGGGGTGTACCTCTCGAAGGAGGGCAAGCTCTACGCCAGCGTGGATGGATTGTGGGACATCAACCTGAGTGAGAGCGTGAACAAGGCGGTCGGCGCAACGGGAGAGCAGCTCCCGCTGAGCGTGAAAGAGCTGGCCTCCCACGCGGGCACGGCGCCGGCGCCCGGCGGCCCGGTGGTTTCGGCGACGCTCGGACAAGGCGCGGGAGCCAACGTCGCGAGCGTGAACAAGGACGGGGATCGCGCGATGACCGTGAACTTCTCGAAGCTCCTGCTCGATGCGCTCGGCGTGCAGACCTCGGACACGAAGATCGACGTGAAGGCGATCCGCGCCGACAACGCCGGCCTCGCCCAGAACGCGGATTCGACCACGCTCACCGCGGGCTCGCTGTCCACGGGCCGCACGACGCTCACGAAGTAGATGGCGCTCGGAGCCGCGTTGGGCGCCGCGGTGGGGGCCGATCACGTGGAGCCCCGCGGGGGGCTGCGTGATGTTTCGGGCCGCGAGTGCAACTTTTCCTGGTGGGTTCGCCCCGCCGATACGGCCGAGGTCGCAGCGGTCGTACGCGTGTGCCGGGAGCACCGGGCGGGGATCGCGCCGGTGGGGAGCGGCACGGCGTACTGGGCGCCGTTGCCGGAGAGCGGCGCCGTAGCGCTCGATCTGTCGAGGTTGGAAGGGTTGGAGTGGGAGGGGCGCGTCGCCGTTGCCGGCGCGGGGGCGGCCGTGCGCCCGCTGGACCAGCAGCTTCGCGCGGCCGGCGGGCACCTCGCGCTGCACCCCGATGCGTTCGGCGACACGACGCTGGGCGCGATGGTCGCGACGGCGTGCACGTCGGGGATCGGCATGGGCGTGACCACGATTGGCGAGGCGATCTGCGGCGTGGAGGTGGTGACAGGCGCCGGGGAGGTGTTGTTCACCGGCTCGGCGGCCCGCACGGGCGTTCCGCCCTTCCTGCGCGAGGGAGTTCCCGACCTGACCGGCTGTTTTCTTGGCGCGGAGGGCGGGCTTGGCGTCGTCACCCGCGTGGCGCTCAAGCATCGGCCGGCGCCGTGGCGGATTCACTTGCGCGGCCGGGTACTCGCGGAACGGTTGGGTGCCGTGGTTGGGTTGGGACGTGCGCTTGCCGCGGCGTACGACACCTTCCGCTTGACCCGGAGTTTGGGCCGTTGGGGCGAAGGCTACGCGCTGGATGTCTGGGTGATCTCGGCGTTCTCGGCGCGTGAAGCTGCGGAGCGCGCGGTGGAGGTGGAGCGGCGGTTGGTCGAGGCGGGGGCGATGGTGGAGTCGAGGGCCGCCGAGAGCGCGAGGGCGCGGGCGGGCAAGTCGCCGGAGTACGACGCGAGGTGGACGGGCCCGCTCGGCGGGCTCGACCTGTTCACGGCGCGGGCGAGGATGAGGGGGCTGGACGTGAACGCGGCGTACGAGGCGTTCGATGCCCTGCTTCCGGCTGCAGAGGCGCTGGTCGAGGCGCAGCGGGCGGCGGGAGTGCCCGAGAGCCGCCTCGCCTGGTATCTGGCGCCGGACTTCGTGAACGTCGGCGTTCATGCTTCGGTGCCGCTGAACGCAGACCCGTGGCCAGCGGAGCGATCGGCCCCCTGGTTCGAGCGCTTCGCCGCCCTCCCTGTGGTGCCTTACCGCCTCGGGCGTTCGTGGTCGCCCTCGATGCTGGAGGGGCTCGGCGCTGGGCGGGAGGCGCTCCGCGCGCTGCGTCGCCAGCTCGACCCGGACGGTGTCCTTCAGCCCGGCCTCCCGTTGTGGAGTTAGTTCGCCGCTGGTTGGGGCGGCTCGATCCCGTGGGCGGCGCCGCCATCGCCGACGCGCTTGAAACGATCCCCGGTCGCGACCCGTACGCCAGTGGACCCGGAATAACCCCCGCGATCCAGGCGGCGGAGTGGAGCGTGCGGGAGGGTTCGGAGGCGCTGCGGTTCGCGTGGAACGTGGACGAGCAGCGGGCGCCGGTGGGGGCGGTGTTTGCGGTGTTGGAGCGGTGGGGCGCGCTTCCGTCGGAGGTGCGGGCGTTGGAAGCGGCCTTGCAGGGGGTGCATCTCCAGGTGGGGCGGGATGGCGACCGGGCGAAGCTGTATGTGTATGGGGAGGGGGTGGCAGTCGTAGAGGCCGCGCTTGCCTGCTCCCCCCGCTCTCGGTTCCAGGAAGCGCGGGTTGGGGTGCCGCGGAGCGGGAGAGGGGGGCTCGTGGCGGACTTCGCGGCGTTGGATCTTGGGGCGGCCCCCCGTGGCGGACCACCCCCGATCAAACACTACTTCCAGCTCCCCCACGCCCAAGCCCTCGCCCACCTCCGCACCCTCGGCGCCGACCCGCTCGTCGCCTGGGGCGAGTCGCTCCCCGATGACCTCAGCACCCCCCCGGGCGAATTCGTCGTGAGCGAGCGGGGGCAGGCGGGCGTGCTTCGCGACGTTACTCTCCACGTGAAGGTGGACCGCGCGCCCGAACGGCTGGCCGAGCTCGCGGGCGCGCAGCTCGCGTCGCGACTCGCGGACCACTTCCGGGCGGCGGCGCGCCTGGGGCTCAGGCTGCGCCCGACCTATGTTTCACGGCTTTGGAGGCCGGGGGAGGGCTTGATTGGGACGGGGTATTATCGGTTGGAGGGGCGGGCCCCCGGCGGCGCTTGAAGTTCCTCGGCAGCCTCGGTTGCCGCGGCGCTGCCGGCCGGCCGGAAGTGGCTTGGATCATGCCCGGCTTTCATGTGTCGGTACGCCTCGTCCAGGAATCGAAGTCGCGCTTCGTCGGCGAGCAACGCGCTGCGGTTCTGCCGGGTGCGGAGCGCCTTTGTGCCGGCCGCGCGCAGTCGGCCAACGGATTCCCGTTGCGGGAGGGCTGCAGCGCCACCCACTGCGCAAGGAGAGCGGATCGTCGTGACGCGGCATCAACTCGCCAACCGCGGGGCGGCCGGCACGGGGACCGGCCGCTACAGGGCGGCAACGCGTGTCGGTTACCCTCCTCGCGCCATGCCGCTCCAGACCCCCAGCCCCACCCCCCTCGACGTGCTCGTCATCGGCGGCGGCCCTGCTGGCGCCACGCTCGCCTCGATCCTCCTGCGCCATCGTCCACAATCCCGCGTCCGCATCGTGGAGCGGGAAACCTTCCCCCGCTTCCACGTCGGCGAAACGCTGGTATCCGACATCAACCTCGTACTGGACGAGATGGGCGCGTACGAGGCGGTGGCCGCGGCGGGCTTCGTGAAGAAGTACGGAGCGACGTTCCGTTGGGGGCTGAGCCCCGAGCCGTGGCACATGATCTTCGCGAGCCTCGACGAGCTTCGGCCGGTTGACGCCAAGGGCGTACAAACCGCGTTCACGTGGCACGTTGACCGCGCCGTGTACGACACGATCCTCCTCGACAATGCGCGGGCGCTGGGTGCCGAGGTGGTGGTGGGCGCCGTGCGTTCCCTGCTTGAGGCCGAAGGCCGCGTGGTCGGCGTGCGGATGGAGGACGGCACCGAGCACCACGCGCGCTTCGTGGTGGACGCGACGGGGCAAGCCGGCTTGTGCGGGAGCCTCGCCGACCGCGTGGTGGACCCCCACCTCCAGAACATCGCCGCGTGGGGCTACTTCCGGGGCTTCCACTTCGAGCCGGAGCTCAACGGCACGTGGGAGAGCTCCCGCGCGTTCATCGTCGCGCATGAGTACGGGTGGTCCTGGTATTTTCCAATCCGGCCGGATCTGGTCTCCGTGGGCGTGGTGATGCATCGCGACGACCTGCAGGGTGACCGGCCCGACGCCCGGTTCGCCGCCGCGATCCAGTCGTGTCCGGAGCTGTCGCGACTGCTGCACGATGCGACGCTTGTCCCCTACGCGGAAGGCGCGCCGCTCGTCCACGTCATCCGCGACTATTCCTACCTGTCAAGCTCCATCGTTCGTCCCGGCTTCGCGCGAGTGGGCGACGCCGCCGGATTCGTGGACCCGATCCTCTCGGTCGGGTGCTTCCTCGGGCAGTCGGGCGCGCGGATCTTGGCGTATGGCCTGCGTACCTTGCTCGGCGGCGACCCGCGGCTCGACGAAGCGACCGTGCTCGGCGCCTACGCCGACCACGTGCTCGATACCCTCAGGGCGTTTCGCGAGGTCACCTGGTTCTTCTATCGGTTCAACGAGCGCCCGGACGCCTGGTGGGGTGAGGCCCGCCGGCAGGTGGCCGACGCGGGCTTCCCCTCGCAGGCCCATGACCGCCACGCGTTCACCGCCTTCGCGACGGGTTTCGCCGCGCGTCGCTCCGTTTTCCGTGAACCCAACGGGATGTTCGGCGAGCCGTTTTTCGAGGACGCGTTCCGGCGGCTGGTGAACCCTGCAGCCGCGCCACCCCCTCCAAGCCGCCCTCGCCTGAAAAGCAGCGACCGCCCAAGGCTCCTCGGCCGTGCCGAGCTGCGCGCGAGCGCCGTGCCGGTGGACGGATCCGGTCGGATGATCCCCGCGCTTCGAGTAGAGGTCCACACGCCGGCCGCGCACGGCGGCGATGCGCTCGTACGGAGACTGTTCGTTCCCCGGTCGATGGCGCCGCTCTTCGCCTGGCTCGATGGAAACCACGACCTCGCGTCGCTGGTTCGTAGGTTGGATGGGACTTTACACCTTGGCATCGAGCACGAGCCCGCCCTGGTGCGCTATGTCCGTGGGGTCGTCGAGGGGCTGGTTGAGCGCGGCCTCGCGGAGCGGTGAGGGGATCGCGGCCCGCCCCCCGTTGAGGTGGCGGAGGGTGTCCATGCTTCTGTCTCTCGTCATCTCCTTCATCGTCAGTGTCTCTCACGCGGGCGACCGCGGCTCCATCGACTCCGAGCGCCTCACGGTCAACGGGCGGCAGGTCACGTCGGCGGCGCGAATCTCGCGGGGCGTGGCCTACGTCAAGGTCGAAACGCTCAAAAGCGCGCTGGCGTCGTCCCGAAACGGGCTCTCGGTGCGCGTCGACGGCAACAAGCTCACGACGTCCGGTGGGACGATTTCCACCGGAGTAACGACGATCGACGGGGCGAACTACGTGCCGTGGGCCGACGTCGTAAGCGCGGCGGGGGGATCGCTGTCGGGAAGCGTGAACGTGGGCGGCAGCCAGGCTGCGAGCCTTCCTGCGAGCTGCGGGGGCTGCATCATCGATCCGGGGTTCATCATCGATCCGGGGTTCATCATCGATCCGGGGTACTAGGTGGAGCGCGGTGCGGTGCGGTCGGGGTGGCGAGGAAGGGGCGTTCCCCGCCCGTACTCGCGCGCCGCAACACCACGGACGTTGACGCGTTCGCGCGCTTCTGGGACACTCCGCTCGCGGATGCTAGGAACCCCGATCCCCCGCCGCGACGTTCGCGCCGACGATCACGCCGAGGTGCGTCGACGCCTCGTGGGCGCGGTGGCCCGGCACTGCCCGGCCTGGCTGCGCAGCGACGCGGACGACATCGTGCAGCACGCGATGCTGCGCGTGGTGGAAGGCGGCGCCACCGTCGTGAACGCCACCTACCTCAACCGGGTGGCGTACTGCGCCACTATCGATGAAATTCGGCGTCGGCGCGCTAGAAAGATGGACTCCGGCGAGGAAGTTCCCGACGCGCCGAGCGCTGCCCCGGCCGACAACCCCGGCAGGATCGCGGAGGGGCGTCAGGTGGGCGAGGCGATCCGGGATTGCCTCGCGGGCCTGAACGAGGCGAGGTGCCGTGCGGTGGGGCTTTATCTTGAGGGCAACACCGTCCCCGAGATCGCCCGCGTGCTGGACACGGCGCTCAAGAACGCCGAGAACCTGGTATACCGTGGATTGGAGGGGCTCCGAAGCTGCCTCGCAGGCAAAGGGGTGTCGCCATGAGCGACGACGCGGACTTGCGGCAGGCCTGGGCGCGGTTGGCCGACGAGCCGCCCCGATCCCCGTGCCCCGAATCCGGGGCGATCTACGACGCGTTGGCGGGAACGACCCCAGTCGCAGAGCGCGAAGCCGTCGTGGATCACATCCGCGTTTGTGGCCCGTGCAGCGAGGCCTGGCGGATGGCGATGGACGTGCAGGCGAGCGTTGTGAACGCGGCGGCGGGATCGGCTCCCGGTGCGGGCGCAGGGGTGGTTGTGCCGGGCCCGGCGCGCTGGTGGGCGGCGCCGCTGGCTGCAGGACTCGCGCTGGCCGCGGCATTGTTGTTCTACGTCCAGCCCTTCTCACCGGCCGAGGATCCCTGGCGCGCGGCCGCCTCGCTGGGCGAGGTGGCGGCGGCCGTGCCGAACGGGAGCGAGCTGCCTCGTGAGGCGTTCACGCTGTCGTGGACGGGCGGTGCGGCAGATGACCGGTACATCATCCGGATCTCGGACGCGTCGCTGGCCAAGGTGCACGAGTCGGAGCCGCGGTCTGGGCCAACGTACACGGTGCCGGTCGAGGCGCTCGCGGGGGTGGCCTCCGGCGCCACGCTCTACTGGCAGGTGGAAACCCTCGCCGCGAGCGGGGATCGCACACGCTCCGCTACCTTCGACGTGCGCCTGCGCTGAATTGATCGCCGCATTGCTTGCGCTGTTCCTCCTCCCCGCCCCAGCGCGGGCGGCGGACGCGTTCGAGGCCTGCGACGCCGCGTTGTCGGCGGCGTCGAGCCGCTACGAGGGCTGGCGCTGCTACTACATGGCGGCGCGGAGGGGCGCGAGCTGGGAAACTGCTACGGAGCGCCTCGCAGCCGGCGTCGCGACGGGCGATCCGTGGGCGGAAGTGGTGCTGGCGCACGTCCGTTCGGATCAGGCGGATCCGCGCGCGGAGGCCACCTATCTGCACGCGATCGAGGTATTCGCCTCGATGCACGCACCGGATGGCGAGGCGCAATCCCGCTTCGGGCTCGCGAATTTCCGCTGGAACAAGGGCGCGTCACCGGCGGAGGTGCAGGCGCTCCTCGACGAGGCGCTGGCGAACGCGCGTGAGGCGTCGTCGCCGATCCTGGTCGCCACCGCACAAGCGCAGCTTGCCCGCCACCTCTGGCGCACTGGCGGCGACTATGACCGCGCCTGGACGCTCGCGCGCGGCGCCGAGGCCGCCGCGTTTCCCGACGGCCCGTACCAGCTTCGACTCCTCGTGCTGCATGTGCTCGGCGGGCTAGCAGGGCTCACCGCTCGCCCCGAAGAAGAGCTGGATCTGCGCCGGAGAATGGTGCTTCTGGCCGTTTCGGAGGGGGACGCGTACGTCGAGGCCACATCCCGGCTGAACCTCGCGCAGCGGTATCTGGCGGAGCCGGACGACGCGCCCGCGGGAGCCGCCGAAACCGAGGCGCGGTCGGCGCTCGCGGCGGCCGAGCGGGCCGGGAACGGGTACAGCGTCGCAGGCGCGCACTGCACGCTCGGCCGGGCGTTGGGGCCGGGCAACCCGGCGGCGGCTGCAGAGTGGCAGCGGTGCGTCGAAGGCTACGGCGCCGTCGGGGCGCCGGAGGCCGCGCTCTACGGCATGTCCGGCCTCGCAACGGCGATGTTCCGCAGTGACTGGTTGGGCGCGATCGCCAAGGCAGACGCGGCCGTCGCCCAAGCGGGGTTGGGTGGTCAAGAGGACGCTGCGCTCAACGCGCGGCTCGTCGCGGCCGCGCTGCGCTGGCAGTCTGCGAGCCGCGACGCGGAGGCGGTTACCGAGGCGGCCATCGCGGAAACGGAGCTCACCCGAGACCGGCAGATGAGCGAGGAGGGCCGAGCGAGCGTAGGCGCGATGGGCCGGTACGCCTACGATCTGCTCGCGACGGGCTTCTTGGAGCGCGACGATGTGGCGGGAGCATTCGGCGTTTTGGAGCGCCTCCGCGCTCGGGAGCTGCGGGACCGCTTGGCGGAGATCGGGGGCACGGCCGGGATCCTGGGGAAGGCGTTCGGCCAGGAGCCCGGCCCGACCTCGCTCTCCACCCTGCAGGCCGCCCTTGGCCCTTCCGAGGTGTTTGTCAGCTTCGAGCTCCCGCCCGGCCAAACGCTGGCCCCCGATTCTCCCGCGCGGCGGTGGGCCGTGGTGGTGACGAGTGGTTCGGCCACGGTGGTGGATTTGCCCGCCACCGCGGGGCTCTCGGCGAGTCTCGACGCGTGGACCGGCCTGCTCGCGCGGAGGGATGGCTCCGGCCCAACCCTCAAGCCGGTGGATCCGTGGATTCGCCAGGTGGTTCAGGCGATCCCTGCAGGCTTCACGCGGGTGGTGGTGGTGCCCGACGGGCCCCTTCATCGCGCGCCGCTAGCGGGCGCGTTCGGACGAGGCGTTTCGGGGTCGAGGGCCGTTTCCGTGGTGCCTTCGGCGGCGGTTTGGCTCCGGCTCCGCGCGGCCAGCGTGAGCCCTTCCGGTGCGGTGCTCGGGATCGCCGACGCTGGGCTACCCCGCGCGGAAGCGGAGGTTCGCAGTTCGGTGTTCAGGCTCGGTGGCCGGGCCCTTGAGCCGCGCGAGGCCACCCCGGCTGCCCTGCGCGCCATGAATCCGGCGTCCTGGCGCGTGCTCCACTTCGCCACCCACGCGGTCGCAGACATCGCCCACCCCGATCGGAGCGAGGTGCGCTTCTCCTCGTTTGGTGGGGCCCTGCGACCGCGAGACCTTGCGACGCTCGGCCTCAACGGCCAGGTGGTGATCCTCTCGGCCTGCAGCGGTACCGCCGGGCGGGTGGTGGACGGGGAGGGCGTCCTCGGCCTCGCACGGTCCTTTCTGGCCGGGGGCGCGCGGGTGGTGGTGGGGAGCCGATGGCCGATGCGTGACACCGAATCGGAGGCGCTCGTGTCGCGACTCACGACGGGCCTCGGCGAGGGGCTCGCCGTGGACGTCGCCCTGGCCCGCGCGCAGGACAGCCTCGCGGCCGAGGGTGCGCCGTACGCGGCGTGGGCTGGCTTCATGGTGGTCGGAGACGGCAGCGCGGTGCCGTTCCCGGGCGGGGTTTGGCGCTTTCCGAGGTGGGCGGGTGTGCTGCTCCTCGCGACCGGCGTCGCGATCGGCGCCGCGGTGCGCCCTACCCGCCTCTGACCGGGGAGATCGGGCCGCGCGCATCGCCGGGATGAACCTCACCCACGTACGCATCGACCACGCCGCCGCACCCCTCGCGGAGCCGGCACCCGAAGCAGCCAGGGCCGTACGATCGCACCTGCGAACGGAAGTAGAGTTCGGCCACGAGCGGGGCTTCGACAACGGCTGCATCGAGACATCGTGGTGTGCCGATGCCGAATGGCCGCAGCGGCTCCGGGACGGCGTTCACCGCCTGACGCGCATCGGCAAACGCTGGCGCTTCCCCGGCAAAATCGAAGCTCCCCTTGTCACGCAGCAGGGCCACGCCAAGTCGGGTGCCCCAGCGCTGATGGACAAACGCGGCCAGAGCGGGAAGCTCCCCGAGGGTTCGACGCAGCAGCAGCGTGTGGATGCTCACGCGAATCCCGGCGGCAAAGGCCGCGTCTAGGCCGGAGACCACCCGATCGAAGCACACGGCCCCGCACACGCCGTCGTGGAGGGGCGCGCTCGCTGCGTAGAGCGGCACGATCACCTCGGTGACGCCGAGCCCGGCCCAGGTGGCGGCATGAACGCCGAGATCGGCGCCGTTCGTCATCAACTCGAGGGTCGTGAAGCCGGCGGGGCGCGCGGCCTGCAGGAGCACCGCGAAGTCGGGGTGGAGCGTCGGCTCATTCCCGCCGATCATCAGGCGGGTCACGCCGGGCGGGCGGGCCTGGAGCTGGGCGAAGGCCGCGTTTCGGGAGGTGCGCTCGGCCTCGGGTACCGACACCGTGCCTGGGCCGGCGCAAAAGAAGCATCGTTGGGCGCAGGGGTTGTGCAGCGCGAGCAGGGTGGCCGCGGGGAGCCCTCGGGCGCGAAGCCACGCCAACTGCTCGGACGGGTTGCCCCGGAGGAACGCATGGATGGCGGCGTCTTCATGGGCCGGGGGCACGGGCGGGGGGTAACCGCCGCGGATAGGTCGCGCCGATGCTGACGCCGAACGACATCGCCGCGGTTCCCGAGCTGGAGGCGCTGGCGGCGAGGATGTTGCCCGAGGTCCTGGCCACGCCCCGGTCGGCGTGGGTGCCGATGCCGGCGGCGACCATGTACAAAGGGGACTGGTTGGCGTTGTTGTTCTCGGCGGGGCCGTGGGCGCAGGAATTCCCCGGCGTAGACCTCGCTGCGAACCTGGAGCGCTTCCCCGAAGCGGCCGCCCTGCTCGCCCGGCACCCCGAGATCACGGTGTTCGGCGTGCTCGCGCTGGCCCCCGGCGCCGAATTGCTGCCCCATCGCGACCGCCGCGCGGACGACGAAGTGCGTGTGCACATTCCCATGCAGTTGGGCTCGGCAGACGGGGCGCCGTGGGTGCTTGGCAAGGCGCGTCTGCTCGACATTCGGGAGCTCCATCACTCCGATGATCCAGGCCTTCAAGCAAGGATCACGCTCGTGGCCGACGTCAAGGTTGGCCGGGCGGTGGCCGAAGGCGAGGTCGCCCCGTGGAACCCGGCGCCTACGCGGTAGCCCTCATGTCCGGCGGCGTTGGCGCCGATCCGCGGGGCATGGCTGACCCCCTCAAGTCCACCGTCGCAATCGTCGCGACGCCGAAGGCGATGGAAGATGTGCGCGCGCGGCTGCGGGATGCGGGGATCCGCACCGGGCAGGTCGAGGTGGCTGCGGTGCGGGTTGAGCGAGAAACAACGCCCGATCGTACGGTTCCGGTGCTCGTGAACCGGCGCGTGACGCTGTTCGGCGCGGGCGTCGGGGCCGCGCTGGGGCTGCTCCTCGTGGCCGGCTGGATGGGGCTCATCGCGTGGGTGCCCGCCCTATGCGGCCTGCTCGGCGGCGCGGCTGTGGGTGCGCTCCTCGCCGCCACGGGCTCCGCCATCCTGGCCGCCCGCGGCGTGGCCCCCACGAAGATGACGCGGGATTACTGGAAGATCCGCGTGCTGGGCGACGCGAGCCTGCTCGCCCGCGCCCGGGGCCTGGCCAGCCGCAGCGGCGTGACGCTCCGCCGCCTCGCGACCGACGCCTTCGAGGTGCAGGTGCCCCCGCCTATCCAAAGACCAGGGAAGCGATGACCGCGAGCACGCCGGCTGCGAACACGCTCCCGGCGTAGAACGGGTTCACCCGCAGGTCGCGATTCGCGGGCTTCCTCGCCCAACGGTCGTAGCCGATCATCAAAAGCGCGCTACCAAGGCCGGTGGCCACGAACGGCCACCACACCGCGCCCGGGTGCTTGGCGGCGAACAGGTAGGTTCGCAGCGCCGCCGGGGTCGTGGACTCGCCGTTTGGCAAGGTTGGAACGGCCTTCACCGCGAACTCCGTCACCGCTCCGCGAGGCATCACCTCGGCAAAGCGCGTGGCCAATTCGCGGCCGTTCACCCCGTCGAACGTGGCGATCGCGAGGGCACCCGTTGTTACCTCGGTGTTCTTCGCCAGCTCATCGAGCAGCTTCGGCTCAAGCTTCCCGGCCCGAGCTTCGTCCAGCCAGCGCACGACCTCCGCCGGCTCGCCGTACTCGGCCACGAGCCCGCGGGTGAGGTTCACCTTGTCTCCCGACTCCTCGTAGGCGGCCCCCGCGATCAGGCTGCCCAGCACCCAGCCCACGCCGTCGGGCATGTTGGCATACCCAAGGTACAGCGCCCGCTTCCCCGGGGGCGCGAGCGAGGCCATGTACTCCTGCCGCTTGGGCGAGGCCAGCATCTCGCCGACCGTGAACGCCACCACCCCTCCGAGGATGAAGTAGACGTTTGCCGTATACACAAACGAGATCAGCGCGAGGCTGGCGATGGCCATGCCGAGGAACGTGCT
Organism: Deltaproteobacteria bacterium; assembly: GCA_014191855.1. Classification (GTDB taxonomy): domain Bacteria; phylum Myxococcota_A; class UBA796; order UBA796; family SXON01; genus SXON01. The sequence continues at coordinate 8,981 of BJHF01000009.1, read as the reverse complement.
GGCCAGCGTGCTCACCTTCGAGGACAACCAGGCGAACACGAACATCGTGAACATGATCAGGATCGCGTTGATGTTGAGCAGCTTCTCCTGGGGGATGTTGACGCCGGCGGCCGCTTCTTTCACCCATTCGTCGTTTCCGAACCACTGGCCGAGGTGCGCCAGCAAGCCGCTGGAGTCGGTCCAGTCGTCTACGAAGTTGGGGAGCAGGTCGAAGAGCTGGTGGAAGGCGAACCAGAACCCCGAGGAGATGAGGATGAACGCGAGTAGCGAGGGGCTGGAGAACAGCTCGCGCAGGCTGTCCTGCACCAGGGCGAAGGGCGACCCCGTGGATTTGGTGGTCTGTCGTTCATCCACCGGGTCCTCGTAGAAGAACAGCGGGATCAGGTTGGAGAACACGAGCACCGAGCACGTGGCGAACACGCCAGACCACCCCCAGCCCATCGTGTCGCGTGCGAAGGCGGGCACGAATGCTGCCACCGCCGCGCCGATGTTCACGGACTGGTAGAACAAACCCCAGCCCATCGACTCGGAGCCGGCCGACTTCGCGATGGAGTGCGCCATCGTGCCCTGAATTCCCGGCTTGAACAGTCCGGTTCCCGCCGCCAACAACTGGGTGCCGCCGAGCATCACCCAGAAGGGCGCATCGGCGGCGCCGGCCTGCGACATGAGCGCGTACCCGGCGGCCTTTAGGAACACCGAAACCGCGATGGTGCGCTTGTAGCCGTAGCGATCCGAAAACCCGCCCGCGAAGGTGGGCAACCAGCTCTGCATCGCTGCCCAGGCGCCGTAGATCAGGCCCTTTTCGCTGTGCTCCAGGCCGGCGCCGCCCTCGCTGACGGCGAGCACCATGAACACGGGCGCCACGAGCCGCACGCCGTAGTAGGCCATGCGCTCCATGAGCTCCATGAAGATGCAGACCCAGAACACATAGTCGAACGAGCGGATCTGGCCGATCAGCGAGCCGCTGGCCTGGGGAGGGGGGGTCATGGATCGGCTGGTATCCCGGCTGCGGCGTCGGCTTCGGCTATGGTGGGCCGATGAACCGTTTCCCCCTCGCTTCGCTCCTCACCGCGCTCGCCTGCACCGGCACCGACGACTCCGCCCCGATCGATCAGACGCAGTGCGCCGAGCTCGATTGCCGGGATGCAATCTCCATCTTCGTGCTCGACGTCGATGGCAGTCCTGCGTTGTCGTTCTCCGGCACGGTCACCCTGGCCGATGCTACGCCGATCGACTTTGCCTGCTCCGGCACCCAAAGCTGGTTCGACGAGGGGATCTGCAATGAGGACGGATCGGTGACGCTCTGGGTGTACGGGGAAACCCTTACCGTGAGCCTCGCCAAGGGGGAGGACGCACCCTACTTCTCGGGCGACATCGCGCCGGCGTGGACCGCACCCTACGACTCCCAAGAATGCGGACATTACTGTTACATCGCCCAGGAAACGGTGCAGCTCGTCGCTTGCGAGGGGTGTGGGTGAGGGCCGACGCGTTCAGGGTGAGGCACCCCACCCGGTTTCTTCGAGCAGGGCGCCCGAAACCGCGTCGATCACCACACCCGAGCCAGCGGCCGCGCCGGTGGTTGTGTCCTCTTCCTCAACGTTGGTGACGTACCACACCGGCCGCTCATACAGGGCATGGAACTTGAGGCTGGCGTTCAACCCAGATATTCCGTCGTCGAGCTCGTGGCTGCTCGCGATACAGAGCGCCGCATCGACGCCGATGAATGTGTCCGTGTCGCAATCGCCGGCTCCCGCTCGTTCACATTCCGACTCGATCGCGGCCAGGTCCGCTTCGTCCATCCCGGGGGCGCCGCCATCGAGCAGGAAGCACGTCGGCGGGGCGACGCAAGCGAGCGCTGCAAGGAGGAGCATCGCCAACAGGTATCGCGGGAAGCCTCGCTCGTGGTCACCGAGAGGGCGCCGGGTGCCTCGGCGGCAGCTCCCGGCCGCCTCCCGTCGCCTCCCGCCGCCGCCCGTTGTTCGCCACTGACGTGGGCTTTGGAGGGGTGAGCCTGGGGCAACATTCGGTTGTGCCGGACGGCGCCCCAGGCGGGGGGGCCGGTGCGCCTCGGGTTCGTCGATCCGCGCTGACATTCCGCTCCCAACCGGCACCCCGCCTCGGAGGAGCAGGAGGATTGTGTCCGTCGGCTCGGAGCGGTGGAAGGCGTGGCCCGCGCGAATCGCGGCTCCCCTCGGCTCGGATCCGGCGGCGCGATAGGCTCCCCGCGCCCCAGGAGCCCCCCGTGCCCGCCATCCGCCTCGTTACCGAGATCCCCGGCCCGAAGTCGCGCGCGCTCGTTGCCCGCCGCGAAGCCGCCATGCCCCCGGGCGCCGCGAAGCTGACCTCCCTCGGCATCGCCCACGCCCACGGCGCCACGATGACCGATCTCGACGGCAACACCTTCCTCGACTTCGCAGGGGGAATCGGCATGTTGGCGGTGGGGCACACGCCGGACAACGTGGTTGCCGCCCTCCAGGCGCAGGCCGCCGAGCTGGTGCACATGTGCGCGATCGTCGCCTCGCACGAGTCCTCGGTGGCGCTCGCGGAGCGGCTCAACGCGCTGGCTCCGGGCCCGGCCAAGAAGCGCACGGCGCTGATGAACAGCGGTGCGGAAGCGCTGGAAACCGCCGTTCACATCAGCCGTGCGTTCACGAAGCGCCAAGGCGTGGTCGTATTCGAGGGCAGCTACCACGGGCGCACCAACCTCACGCTGGCCATGACCTCGAAGTTCAACCTGTTCAAGAAGGGTTTTGGCCCCTTCGCGCCCGAGGTGTACCGGCTCGCGTTCCCGAATCTCTACCGGTGCCCGCCGGGGATGACCGAGGAAGCGTACGTAGACTGGCACATCGCCCAGCTCGACCACGGCTTCACCGCCTTCGTGGATCCGACGCACGTGGCCTGCGTGGTGATTGAGCCCGTACAGGGCGAAGGCGGGTTCTTGACCGCCCCGGCGCGTTGGCTCCAGCGGCTCCGTGAGTTGTGCGACCAGCACGGCATGCTCTTGGTTGCCGACGAGGTGCAGTGCGGCATGGGGCGCACCGGAAAACTGTGGGCGATCGACCACTCCGGCGTGGTGCCGGACATCGTGACCACCGCGAAGTCGCTGGGCGCGGGCACGCCGATCTCCGCGATCATCGGGCGCGCCGACGTGATGGAGGCGCCGCACCCGGGCGGCCTCGGCGGCACGTACTCGGGCAGCCCGCTCGCCTGTGTGGCGGCGCTGGCCGCGCTGGACACGATCACCGATCCGGCGTTTCTGGCCCGCGCGAACGAGATCGGCGAGCGGATGCGGTCGCGACTGCTCGCGCTCCAGGCGCGCTTCCCCCGCTTCGTGGGGGATGTGCGGGGCCTCGGCCCGATGTTGGCGATCGAGCTGGTGAAAGACCCGACTACGCGCGAGCCCTGGATGGAGGCCACGCAGGCCGTCAACGCGGCGACGCTGCAACGTGGGCTCGTCACCATTCGCGCCGGCCTCTACTCCAACTGTGTGCGCTTCTTGCCGCCGCTCACGCTCACGGACGCGGAAGTGGACGAAGCGATGGACGTCGTCGACGCCTCGGTGGCCGAGGTGGCCCAGCGTTTGGGGGGCGCGTGAGCCAGCCGCTGCGGGTGCTTCGCCTGGAGGGCGGGCCGGTGGCGCGGGGGCGCGCGCACGGCGAAGCGTTCGCCGCCGAGATTCGAGAGTATGCGGCGGAGCGCGTTCACCTCGCGGCGGCGGGGGCCTGGGCGGGTGGCAGGTCGGTGACCGAGGCGGACGTGCTCGCGCTCGGGCGGCGCATGTTGCCCGCGCACGAACGGTACGACGCCGACTTGTACGCCGAAATGGTCGCGATGGCCGAGGCCGCGGGGATCTCGCCCGAAGCCGCGCTGATCGTCGGCGGCTTCACCGATTTTGTCGATACCGTACGCGCGTCGGGAGGCCCTGAGATCGAGGAGGACGATTGTACGGCCGTGCTCGTTCCGCCCTCGCGCACGCCCGGACTCGGCGGCTTGTTCGCCCAGACCTGGGACATGCACGACTCCGCCACGCCCTTTGTCGTTTTATTGGATATCCGGCCCGGCGATGCGCCCGCGGCGATGGTGTTTTCGACCGTGGGCTGCCTCGGCCAGATCGGCGTGAACGAAGCAGGGCTGACCGTTGGCATCAACAACCTCGTGTGCACGGATGGGCGCATTGGGGTGACGTGGAATTTCGTGGTGCGGCAGGCGCTCGCGCAGATCACCCTGGAAGGCGCGGTGGCCTGCATTCGCGACGCGAAGCTGGCGGGTGGGCACGACTATCTGGTGATGGATGCGACGGGGCGGGCGGTGAACATCGAGGCGTCGGCGCGGGTGCAGGTGGTCGAGGTGCTTGGGGAAACGCCGATTGTGCACACGAATCATTGCGTACACGAGGCCACCCGGATTCACGAAGCGAAACGCGACGCGGGCCTGCTCGCATCGTCGCGGAATCGGCTCCGAACGGCGCAAGAGGCGCTGGTGTCGGGCGAGATCGACGTCGCCCGCCTGATGGCGCTCATGGCCGAGGGCACGTGCATCTGCCGCCACGGCGGCCCGCCGAGCCACATCGAAACCAGCGGCGCCGCGGTGATTCGGCCCGGTACACGCGAGCTTTGGGCCACCTGGGGGCCGCCGGATGTGTCGCCGTGGGAGCGCTTCGAGGTGGGGGGTGGCTGAGCGTCGGGTTGACGGGGATTTGCGCGTCGTGCAGGTGACTGAAGCGCTTGCCGAACAGTGCGGCGCCTTGGAGACGATGTGTTTCCCGCACGCGAACCCGGATCATCTCGTCACCGCCACCGACGTGCGCGCCTACGCGAAGGTGTTTCCCGAAGGCTTCTTCGTGGTCCTGGACGGGGAAACCGTGGTTGGGCAGGGCGCCGGCATCCTGCTCGACTTCGACTTTGCTCATCCCCAGCACCGAATCGTGGATCTCGTCGGGAAGGACGGATGTGGCAGCCACAATCCGGCCGGGGCCTGGTACTACGGCACGGACATCGCGGTTCACCCGGGGTGGAGGCGCCGGGGGATCGGGCAGATGTTGTACGATCTACGCAAGGATCTGGTGCGGCGCCTCGGGAAAGAGGGGATCCTCGCGGGTGCGAACCTGGCGGGGTTCCACGCGCACAAAGCCCACATGTCGGCGCCAGCGTACATCGAGGCGGTGGTGCGCGGCGAATTGTACGACCCCACGCTGAGCTTTCAGATCAACCAGGGTTTTGAGGTTGTGGTTGCCTTGGAGAACTACCTTGAAGACCCGGATACGGATTCTTGGGCGGCGTTGATTCGGTGGCGGGCCCCCCCGCGATGCGTTCCTACCCAATTCTGACCCAGCCGCCTGGCCGCAGCATCGCCCTTCTCCTTGCAAGCTCACGGATCCGCGTGTAGGGTGCGCCCGCTCTTGAGGCTGCCATGCGTCTGATTCTCCCGTTTGCCCTGCTGTCGCTCACCGCCTGTCCCGTGGATGCGGACACTGCGGGAAAGGACACCGCCGACACCGGCGACGCTGCGGATACGGGCGATACCCAGGACACGTCTGAGACGGGCGACACTGGAGATACCTCCGACACGGGAGACACGGCCGACAGCGCGGACACCGCAGAAACGGGCGGAGAAACCGGCGACACTGCAGACACCTCGGACACCGCCGACTCCGGAACCGACACCGCGGACACCAGCGAGCCGCCCGACACCGCCGACACGGGCGCCGACACCGCCGACACGGCGGACACCGCCGACACCAGCACCACCTCCGGTTGCACCGAAGCCGACCTGATCCTGAGCGCCGAGGTGCGGGATGGCTCTGGCACCGCCAGCACCTCGTGGACCACCGGCGACAAGCTGGTGATGTACGGCGTGATCACCAACTTGTGCCCGATGGACGTCACGTTCACCACGCCCTCAAGCTGCTTGTTCACCGGCTGGAGCGTCACCGACAGCCGCGGGATGGGCACGGGAGTGGCCGTGGCGTGCGCCGGGGTGGTGACGTCGTGGACCGTGGCGGCAGGTGGAGTGCTCGAAGAGGGCCAGGCCTGGGGCGGAATGCGCGCCGATACCTACGATCTCACGGTCACCGCGGACATCCCGGCGGGGTCGGCTTCGCTCGCGTTCACCGTGATCTGAGCGCCAGATCGGCAGCCTGAGCCGCGAAGCTACTCCGAAACCTCAACGTTGATCGCGGTGAAGGTCCAAGCAGCGTCGCACAGCTCCACCGAGCTGTCCACACAGGCCTCGCCCGAGCACGTCGTCGCCCAGGCCACATCCCCCGTGAAGTGCTGGGAGTCGGTCCAGGCGCCGGTCCACACCCGCGTGACCGCGACCGTGGCGCCCCCGAAGTCCTGAACCACCGGGCTGTCCGCGCAGTGGTAGCTCAGGCCCTCACGGGTACACTCGTTGTCGTCGAGCCACAGCTCGGTTTCACTCTCGATGTACGCCTGTACTTCGTACTGCGGGGCAGGCTCCACGAAGCCGCCGCCGCCCAGGCTGCACGTCGTGGACCACGTCGCCGTTTCCACGAGGTAGGTGCCGGCCTCCGGGGTGCACGCGAGGGTGAACAACAACCACATGCTCGATCGTTAGCACAATCCCCCGGGCGCGGCCGGCGGCGTGGCTATGATGCGGCATGCTGCTCGCCCTCGTGATCGCGTGTGCCGACTCCGACCCCGGCTTCGACCCCGGGGGTATTCGTAACGACAAGGACGATGTGGCGGGTTCTCCGAACGGGAACGGCGACACGGTCGACACGGGCGACACCGCGGGCGACACCGCGGCGGGGGACACGGCCGAGGCGATCTGCGGCGCCAGCGACCTCGAGTTCTCGGTGGTCGTGGAAGATTCGGCGGGCACGGTCGCGACGGCTTTCTCGTATCCTGTGGACGTGACGACCCGCGCCGTGTTCACCAACCCCTGCAATGGACGCCTGCAGTTCACGACGGCGACCTCCTGCGTCGTCGACCAGTGGACGCTTACGGACGGCACGGGTGCGGATGTGACGTTCTCGGGGAACTGCGTCGATGCCGCCACCACGTGGACGCTCGAAGCGCTCGAAGGCACCTCGGTTACCGCCGGGTGGGGCATCCTGGAGCGGAGCACGTACACCATCGCTGCGCGGTCCGACGCGGTCGGCCGAACCGCGACCGAGTTCTTCTCGATACAGTAAGATGGCGGCGATGCGTGAACGGTCCCGCCCGATGCCGCCCGCTCTCCTCGCCGCCGGCGCGCTCGCTGCGGGGAGCATCGTGTGGGGCGCGTGGTTGTTGCTGCGTCCCGCCTCGGTGGAGCCCGATGTCGCGGCCACGTCCGGTGGGCTAGCGGCGGGCCAGCCGAACGAGCCGACCCCTGCGCGCGCCGCGGCGGTTCAGGCGCGGGGGTCCGGAACGTGGGATCACGACGCGCCGACGAAGGCCGAGCTGGCCTCAGCGGCGGCTGCGTGCGCAGGCTGCGACATCGTGCTGGTTACCGTGTGTTCACTGCGTCGCGACCACACGGGGGCGTACCGCGATGAAACGCTCACTCCCGCGCTGGACAAGCTCACGAAGGGCGCGTTCCGGATGGACCAGGCGTGGTCCGCTTCCAATTTCACGTTGGCCAGCCTCACCGCCACGCTCACCGGCCGATTTGGCAGCTCCACCGGCGTAACCGGCTGGGACAAGGGGTTGGTTGCCGACATCCCGACGATGCCGGAGGTCCTCGGGTACTACGGATACCGCACGGGCGCGTTCACGACGGACGCGCCGAGCGGCTTCCGGCCGGACTACGGCTTGGACCGTGGTTTCCAGCGCATGGAGATCATCCGGCCGCCGCGGGACAATCCCGACGGCCGCACCCAGGGGGGAGACCCGGGGCCCGGTGGAGCGGCGGCGAAGCCAGCGGCCGCGTGGATCGCGGACCAACCGAAAGATGCCCCGATCTTCGCGATGTTTCACACGCGCACCGCGCATTACCCCTTCGTGATCGACGACGACCCGACGGATCCGACCGGCGTGACCCACCTGCTGTACGCCTCCGACAAGCTCAACACCGGCAAGGCGCAGGCGATGCCGGGGGCGGCGGGTGGCACCCAGCAGCGGGGCGTCGTGGCGTTCTACACGCAAGACCCGGTTCAAGCGGGTGTTCGCGAGGCGGGCGAGCCCGGCGTGGCGATGTGGCGGCAGCGGTACGCGGAGGGGGTGCAGCGCCTGGATCGCGACTTCGCGGTGTTGGCTGAGGCCCTGGAAGCCCGGGGGCGGCTCGACAAGACCATCCTGATCGTGATGGCCGACCACGGCGAGTCGATCGACGATCATCGAGAATTACTCCACGGGGATGCCTACTACGACGGTGTCGTGCACATCCCGATGCTGGTGCGCGTGCCGGGGATGAAGGGCCGCCCGATCCCCTCGTTGGTGAGCCAGGTGGACGTACTGCCGACCATCCTCCAGCTCGTCGGCGCGGTTCCGCCCGCGGGGATCGACGGCGCCTCGATGGTGCCCCTGTTTGCGGGGGAGTCCGAAACCGTACGTACGACCGCGATCATCGAGGGCGGCGTCGTATGGCACGACGACGGGGTGGCGCGTGGAGCCGTGATCTCGCCGCCCTACGCTCTGCTGCGCCAGGACACGGGCTGCGATGGCGGCGATCTGCGAAAACCCGGCCAGCCTGCCACCTGCCTGTACGACCTGGTGGCCGACCCGAACCAGACCCGGAACCTCGCCTCCCAGAAGCCCGACATCGTGGCCGATCTTCAGGGCCGCTGGGACAAGTTCCGCGTCGCCCGCGGTCAGGACGCCAAACAACTCGACCTCGACCCGGCCTACATCGAGGAGCTGCAAAAGAACGGGTACGACTTCCGCCCGGAGGCCATGCCGTGAGGGTGCGAACCCGCGCGGTGAACGTCGGCGGCGCGAGGATGGACCCGGTGGTGGCCGCGGTCGCGGCGGCGTTGGTGGCGTTCCTCCTCGCGGGGTGGGCGGCGCCCTGGCTTTCGGCGCATACCAGCGCCCGGG